>JAXLWN010000060.1:0-45686 GCA_046328475.1 Chloroflexia bacterium
CCAACGTCTTCTATGTCCTTGGGTTGCAGTCGCTCGCGCGCCTGACGGCTGGCGACGCGGCGCTCTCGGCCGAGTTCGACGCCTGGGCGGGGCGGGTGCAGGCGGCGCTGGTCGCCAAGTGCTGGGACGAGGAGTTGGGGGGCTTCTTCGACCTCGCGGGGAAGGATGAGCAGCCGCTGCGGACGATGACGATCACGGCGCTGGTGCCAATCGCGCTGCCGACGCTCGACCGGGCGAAGGTGGCGCGGCTGGAGGCGCACTTGCGCGACCCGGCCACGTTCGCGGCGCGCTACCCGGTCCCCTCGGTCTCGATGCGGGAGCCGACCTACATGCCGGGCGACGCGCACGGCTTCATCTGGCGCGGGCCGTCGTGGATCAACAGCAATTGGCTGATCAACGAGGGGCTGCGCGTGCATGGCATTGAGGACCTGCGCGCGACGCTGACGGATGCGACCTGCGCGATGGTCGAGCGCTCGGGCTTCCGCGAGTATTACCACCCCGACACGGCGGAGGGGTTTGGGTCGCGCGACCATAGTTGGAGCACGATTGTGGTGGATATGCTGGATGGGCCGGTGGGATGGTGAAGCCGGGAATGGTCTCGGTCTGGGTATTGAGGTGACTGTTGGAAGCTGGCGATGAGCGATTTCATACGTGCCATAGGCTCGAAATAATCACCTTTGCTATCTGCCGGACAGAGATCTCGCTATGAATGACACAGGCCAGTTCCAGCCTTTGTTAGTGCTCTGACCGCATCACTCCAGCGGCGCAATCGACGTCTAAATTGAAGCGCCAACGAAACCTATTTGGCCTTACGTGGCCTGTATGACTCACTTTTGGCCCTGCAAACTGTCGGAATATGCCAATATTCTCAGCATTACGGGGTGGCATATTACTTCGCCGCCAAGACTCACTACTTGTCACTACTTGGTCGTGCCTTCGACGAGCAGATTGCCGCTGCGCCCATCAAAGATAAAGATTGCGAACTGATTGGAGAGTTGAATTGGACCATCCGGCCCTGACACCGAAAAGTGTCCGGAAGCGATGACCACGCAGACAATAGCCTCGCCAGGCAATCCAATCGAGGTCTGATAGCGTGTGCTCGCAATCTGGCTTGAGAGAAACTCGATCTTGACAATTGACAGTGGCACAGTGCTCTTCAGCCGGGGACTGCGAATTCCGGTTTGTAGAACATAGTCGCGCGCCTCATCGACGTGAACGTTGGCTCATTCGGGTTGGCATTCGGATTCGATGGGGTAATACCAGGTAGCCCCGTTGGCGGGAGAGCAGGGTACCGAGTGGCGGGGCCGCACTGTCGGCATCGGGGGTGGTGTATTGGCGGTCGCATTGTAGGTGGCGGCGCAGTCCCGGGCAACCGTAGGAGACGTCGTGAATACTGCGGTCGCGGCTCCTGCACAAGCATCGCGGCCACGGGTACCATCATCTGGCGGTGGCGACGGAAACGTCCCAACTGCCACTGAGCTACTGCCAGCCGCATAATCAGGGTTGCGCGACAGCCGCAAGCCCCACACCTATCAATACTTTCTGTGCTGTGGCAGCCCCACCGCGATGTGATTTCTCCTGGCTAACAGCACCTAGTGAAGAATCTCCCGCCGTAATTCGAAGGAGATGGGTAGATATCCCATCCAGCGAACGGTGGCCGGTCTTGCCTTAGGCTCCCATTAGTGACTTGGTAATGCTTGTCATACTCTGTACCAACTATCCCCGAGATGTACCGTGGGTAAATGAAATATGTCGTGTCCCAGGCACTTGCCCCCTCCTTGCCCAATAGCTCCGTCCCGATTGTGTGGTCCTCTAAGTACATCAAGTTTGATGTGGAACGATAGTAGGTACAGCCAAACTTGAATCCACATAGCATAACATTCCACTCGTCAAGCAGGTTGGGATCACGCGCGATGCTCAGATCAACCCAATGCCCATAATCCTCATAGGGCACACGCCAAAGGAAATGGTTTTGATAGCCCCACCCGGGCCGATTGTCAGACCAGAAATACCATTGATCATTGAGTAGAGTCAGACCTGCATATCCCGCCTCGACCCAGCATTGTGAGCCGTCGCAGTTTGGGTTTGACATGTCTCCAAGCCACATTTCGTTCGTGATTGCCGAGTCGCTATCGACCCAGAAAGGCGCGGGAGTGAGCGCCGTCACGAAGATAGAAACATCTCCTCCGATGAACGAACCCCGGGCACCGTACCAGCGCGCCCGACCATAACAGTGGCCTGTCTTAGAGTCACCGCAACTGTAGCTAGATGCATCGCCTCCATACCACAGCGCACGCGCGAACCAGGCTCGGGAACTACCTGAGTTCCAGGCCCCCCAACTGGCAAACGCGGGGGCGTCTGGCGCTCGCCCAGCATAATAGACATAGGTAGAAATATCCGACGATGACGACGCACGATGCCCAGTACTTGCCGGAATGTTTGGGTAGATATTGCCGTTGTCTGGCTGCCAGCCCCAGTTGCCCACCTCCACCATCCCTCGGGTGAAGAAGGCTACTGTCTGTACATTGGATACGACGTCGAATGGCCCGAAGATGCCACCTCCATAGCCCTTGGCAACGCCATGCCAGGACAACGTTAGCACTTGGCGCCAGAGGGCATTATCGACGCAACCGATCCCGCTGACACACTGATCGGTAAAGCGCCAAGCATAGTTGCACCGCTGACCATTGAGCATCACAGTTGGAACTATAGTGGTCCTCCCCCCAACCCATGGCCCGGGTGATAAATCCGGCCATCTCGGCCAGTTCAACGTTGCGCCAGGATTTAGTACCGGACTCACGCCAGGCGTAATCTGGCGCTTGTACAGCTGCACAGATGGGAAGTACTCAGGCGAGTAAATATTCACATCCTGCCATGGGTTCGGCGATGCGTCATGAGCGAGCAGGATCTGATCCGCCCGCGCCGATGCCGGATCAGTGCTGCTCCCGGCGAATGTTGTAAATTCTTGGATCGTTTCCGGCAAATCCACAAAGCCTATCGTGACGCGTTCACAGGTATCGTGAAGGTGAACGGGCAGTCCAGAGAAGAGTTGCCTTTACGGGAAGATACAATTCTGATGTCCGTTATAGTACGTGTTCAACAGGTGTAGAACAGAAGAGCGCCGGGCCGTACATTCCCGTAATAGATGTCAGATAAACGGTGACAGTAGAAATATAGGCTTGTGTGCCGACAACCTCAGTGTTGGCATACATGCTTACTGAATAGCTGGTTCCACGAGCGAGATCGGATTGGGCGCGATGAGCGAACGTACTGCCAAAAGTCTTCGTTGTAGACTGCAAGTCGGCAGAATGGGTCCGCAACTCGGCACCGTTCACTGCAGCAAGGACAGAGGGCATAATGGGTTGGAAAGGAGTGAGTGAAAGGACTATTACAGGAGAGAGCCAACCGAAGCAGCGAGGGCTAGAATTTAGGTTGTGATGAGTGAAAAGTTTGTGGTGGGGCATTGTCCCCTCCCTACTCTCACCATAGATTTTCGGAGAAGATGATTCTATTCCTCGATCCCACTATAGCGGAAACGACCCTTAGCGTCAAGGACTCTGACTCCTCTGTTGACGAAAATTGTCCCAATTTATGTTTCGATCCATTTGCGCCCGATTGATCTGTAGCTAAGCCTGCACATATGGACTAATCGAGTTGCTCAACAACATCGAGCGCGACGTGTAGATTTCGTTGAAGGTGGGGAAGGCGCGAACGACTTCGCCGAGGGTGCTGAGGGGGACGGCGGCGCGGATGGCGAGTTGGGCTTCGCCGAGCCAGGCGTCGGCGTGGGAGCCGATGGCGTTCGCCGATCAGGAGGCCGCGCTTGCGGTCGGCGATGAGTTCGAGGCGACCAAGGGTTGCGCCTTCGGTTTCGGCGCGTGCGGTGTCGGTTATGTCGATTCCGGCGAGGATCGCGTCGTGGCCCTGTTCGCGTGCGGCGTCGATGGTGAGGCCGACGGCGGCGACGGTGGGGGTGGTGTAGACGGCGCGGGGGATGGCGCGGTAGTCGGCGCGCGCGCTCGCCGAGCAGGTTGGTGGCGAGGTTCGGCGTGGTAGGCGGCTGTGTGGGTGTAGGGTTCGATGCCCGCCACGTCGCCGCCCGCTTAAGACGTGCTCCTGGCCGCGCGGTGGGCGTCGATTTCTAGCCCTTGCTCGCCCGGGGTGATGCCGAGGAGGTCGAGGCCGAGGTCGGCCACGCGCGCGTCGCGGCCGATCGCCACAGCACGCGCTCGGCGGTGAGGTCGCGCCGTCGTCGAGGGTCAGGACCGCGCCGTCGGTGCCGACCCCGGCGCGCACCACTGCTTCATTGAGGCGCAGATCGATGCCGTTCGCTTGCAGAGCCTGGGCGAGGATCGCGGCGATGGCGGGCGATTCGCGCGGCACCAGTTGGGGCGCGGATTGCACGAGGGTGACGGCGGTGCCGAGGAGGCGTAGATCTGCGCCAACTCGCAGCCGACCGGGCCACCGCCCATGACGATCAGCCGAAGCCGGGCGCTCGGGCGAGGTGGTGCTGGTCGCTGGTCAGGTCGGGATGGCGTCAGGCCGAGGCGGCGGCGGGAGGTGGGGCGCGAGCCGGTGGCGATCACGAGGTCGGATGTAGCCAGGGGTTGCGGTCGCCGACCGCGACGACACCGAGGCGACGATGGCCGTGGCCGCGCACCAGCGTGACGCCGTTCTCCGCAAACTGGCGCACGCCGAAGGAATCGTCGGCGGCGACGATCGACTCGCGGCGGCGCACGGCGGCGGCGTAGGCCGCCGCGCCGTCGTCGGGCGGCAATGGGGCGGCGACCGCGCCGAGGTCGTGCGCGCGGCGGAGGAGTTGGCGCACCTCGGCCGAGCGGAGCAGCACCTTGCTGGGGACGCAGGCGACGAAGCCGCACTCGCCACCGACCCGCAGCTTTTCCGCGACCGCCACCGATTTCCCCGCTCGCGCCAGGCGGTTCGCCAGGTTCTCGCCCGCGCTGCCCGCGCCCAGGATGACCACGTCGAAGCGACTCCATCACCCGCTCGCCCTCTATTCTGCTGCTGTATGGCCGCCTGACGCGCGATGGCTTCGGTAAACCTCCACGAAGCGCGCGGCGACGGCGGGCCAGGAATGACCTTGGCGAGTGCCGGCCCGCCGCGCTATAGGTCGCGCGGCGTTCCGTCGAAGTCGAACACCGCCGATTCGGCGACTGGTGCATCGAACGGCGGGACCACGATTGCCCCCTGGCCGGGGTGGCGAGCTCGGCGGTCGCGCCAACCGCGTGGGTGACGACGGGCAGGCCGTGGCCAGCGCCTCCAGGTAGACCAGGCCGAAGGCCTCGTAGCGGGAGAAGAGCGCGAAGAGGTCGGCGCGGGCGTACCAGCGCGCAACTCGGCGTCGTCCACCTCACCGGTCAGCAGCACGAAGTCGGCCAACTTCTCGCGCGCGATCCGCTCGCGCAGGGTCGCCTCCGCGCCCTCGTCGCGCCCGACCAGCACCAGACGCAGGGGCGGGAGGGCATCGGGCCAGCGGGCGCGCACCGCCGGAGGCGGTCGAGCAGCCAGAAGTTGGCCCTTGTGGTCACCCAGGCGGCCGACGCAGAGGATGGTGGTCCGGCCGGGCTGCCAGCCCTGGAAGTTGGCCGTCGTCGCGCGCGGCGTCCACGCCCCAGCCGATCTGGCGCACGCGGCGGCGCGGGGCGAGGTAGGTGCGCGCCAGACCGCGCCGCTCGATGGCGGAGAGGGCGGTGATGCGGTCGGCGGCGCGGCAGAGCAGGATGTTGAGCGGCTGGAGCCAGCGGTAGGCCGGGATCAGGCGGTGGAAGGAGGGTGAAGACGATCGGCGCGCTGCCGATGGCGCCGAGGTCCAGAGGTGGCCCCAGAACCAGCCGTCGCCGATCAGTGGATAACATCGGGCGCGAAGTCGTCGATGGCGGTGGCGAAGGCGCGCGGCGGGAACCAGACGAGCGGCACGGAGAAGAAGAGCGCGCGGTGCGGCCACGAGGGGACGCGGTAGACCGCCATCCCCCGTCGATCGTCTCGCGCGCGGCCAGCCAGGCGCGGTGCTGGCGCGGGAAGGTGTAGTGGGTCGCGACGATGCCGGTGGCGTGCCCGGCCGCGCAACTCGGCGCTGAGGCGGTCGATGGCGCGCTCGATGCCGCCCCAGTTCGGCTTGTAGTAGGGCGCGACGAAGAGGATGCGGAGGGGCGTGTCGCTCACGCCACGGCCGGGTGGGGTTGCAGCACCCCCTCCCCGAGGAGAGTTCTTCGCCGTGCCCGGCAACCAGCCGCTCGGAGCCCTGGATGATCGTCGCTTTCGCCTGGCCGCGCACCGCGGGGTGTTGTTATTCACGTCCACGATGACGCTGCTGTGCTCATCGATTCCGAGAATCGTCGCGGATGGGGGGAGGAGTCTGGCGAGAGCCTCGAAACGCTCGGCGCTCATGAAACAGTGGCTGGTGTCGAGGTTCGCGCCACCCTCGGTGTTGTTCCAGTGGGGCACGATCGCGAGGTCGAGGCCGACGTGGGCGAAGAGGTCGAGTCCGGGCTGCCAGTGCAGATCGGTGCCCGCCTTGTAGATCTCGTAGACCGGCAGGACGTGCGCGCTGAGGGAGATCGCGGCGGCGCTGGAGAAGGCGAGCACCGCACCAGCGCTCCAGCGCTCGCGGATCACGTCCCAGGTGCGCGTGCCGGCGAGCTGGCGCGCGGTGTAGGTCGGGCTGCCGGGTCCGGCGAGGATGTAGTCGGCGTCGAGCAGCGGCGCAAAAACCTCGGGGTCGTCGGGATCGCCGGGTCCGCCCTTGCGGTTGGCGTGGACGAGCTGGATGCGCGGTTTGTAGTTCTGGAGGCTCTTTTCGACGAACGCGCGCAGCTTCTCGACAACAAAGGCGGCATTGGGTTGGAAGCCGGAGGGCGTGCTGAGGATGGCGACGTTGACCGGGATATCCCGTTGGTGCAGGACTTCCTCCTGCACCTGCCGGCCGTGACGCGCGGTTTCGCCGGAGCCGAAGAGAATCACCGGGCCGTGGTTCGTGGTCATGATCGTTCCTTCGCGCGGGTGTGATCGGTCTGGCCCCTGCCACTTAATACCCCCGGTGCTCGTGCAAGTCAAGGGCCAAGATTGCGAGGTTCCGGGACTGAAGTCCCGGCGAAGGGCCTGCGGGCCACGAAGTCCGCTACGGCGGACTGGGATGTGTGGTTAGAGGCTGGTGGTCAGTTGAAAGAAGGTTTCCTGGATGATGCGGGCGAGGTGATCGGCGGTGCCGGGGGCGAGGAAGTTGTGGTCGGCACCGGGGATGGTCTCGAAGGCGGCGATCTTGTCGCCTGCGGCGCGGGCGAGGGCTTCGGCGTGCGCGAGGGGGACTTCGCGGTCGGCGGCGGCGGTGATGATGACGATCGGCGCGGCGATGCGCGCGACGACTGCTGACATCTGGTTCTCGCCGGGGCGTTCGTAGACGCCGCAGAGGAAGTAGACGGCGGCGAGTCCGGCGCGGCGACCGGCGACGGTGAGGACGACGCGACCGGCGTAGCTGTGGCCGCCGATGGCGGTCGCGGCGGCGGCGAGGCGGGGTTGTTGGGCGACGAAATCGAGCACGTCGTCGAGGTCGTCGGCGTAGCCGGAGACGGATGCCCCGGCGAGGGTGCCGTCGCTCTCGCCCGCACCGTTGGTGAAGTCGAAGCGGATGGTGGCCGCGCCCGCCGCCGTGAGCGCGGCGGCGATGCGTTGCAGGTAGCGGCCATCCTTGTCGCCGCCGTAGCCGTGGCAGAGGACGAGCGCGCGGGGGATGGGGGCGTCGCCCTCGGGTTCGTCGATCAGGCCGACGATGCGCTGGCCGTGGCGATTGGTGAGGGTGAAGCGGGTGGTGTGGGGCATGGGGCCTCCGGCGCGAGTCGCGAGTCGAGTCGTGAGTCGTGAGTCGTGAGTGGGATAAGCCCGCACCCCGCCGCCTGCGGGCGGCACCCCTCTCCCACCGTCTGGGAGAGGGGGAGCTTCAACCTGCCAAGCAATGGCGAAACGCGGCGGCTATCGCCAGGCGGTCTGGATTTTGGTGATGGCGGCGATGATGGTGTCGAGGCCTTCCTGGTCTTCGAGGAGCATGTGTTGCGGGAGCCAGAAGATTTCTGCGGCGGCACGGTCGGCGGCGGGGCAGGGGGCGATTTCGTCGATGGCGGAGGGGCCGAAGAGATCGGTGAGAGAGCGGTGGATGGCGGGCGATTTGGTGAGCGGCACGTAGCCCGCGCTGACGCCGACGATGCCCTCGGCGCGGAGCGCGGCGAGGAAGTCGGAGCGGGGGTGGCCGCCGAACGACGCGGCGTCGTAGCGCGCGAGGTAGAGGTGGCGGGCGTGGCGGGTGACGCGCGGGTCGGTCGCAAGCGGGGTGATGCCGGGGAGGTCGGCGAAGGCTTCGTCGAGGTAGCGCGCGGCGGCCTCGCGGATGGGCATGTGGTCGGGCAGGCGCTCCAGTTGGGCGATCAGGATCGCGCCGGACCATTCGGGCAGGCGGAAGTTCCAGCCGAGGATTTCGTGCTGGTACCACGCGCCATCCCGGACGCGCCCGACGTTGTGCAGCGACCAGCAGCGGTCGTGGAGCGCGTCGTCGTTGGTGACGACGATGCCGCCCTCGCCGGCGGTGACGTTTTTGCTCGCCTGGAAGCTGAAGGTGCCGAGCGCGCCGATGGCTCCGACCGGGCGACCGCGCCAGGCGGCACCCCAGGCCTGGCAGGCGTCCTCCACGACCGGGATGCCGTGCTGATTGGCGACATCGAGCAGGCCGTCGAGGTCGGCGGGGTTGCCGCCGATGTGGACCGGGAGGATGGCTTTTGTGCGCGAGGTGATGGCGGGGGCGACCTGCGCCGGGTCGAGATTCCCGGTCGCGGGGTCGATATCGACGAAAATCGGCTTCGCGCCGAGACCGAGCGCGGCGCTGGCGGTGGCGATGAAGGTGTAGGGCGTCGTGATCACCTCGTCGCCGGGGCCGACACCGACCGCGCGGAGGGCCAGTTCCAGCGCCATCGTGCCGTTCGGCACGCAGATGCCGAAGCGGGCACCCTGGAAGGCGGCGAACTGCGCGGCGAAGGTGGTCACTTTGTCGCCGGTGAGCGTGCCCCAGTTGCCGGAGTGGAGCACTTCGAGCAGCAGTTGCTCCTCGCGCTCGCCCCAGATCGGCCAGGCGGGGAAGGGCTTCGTGCGGACCGGTTGCCCACCATCCACTGCCAGCTGCCCCCCGCTGGTATTGTGTTCCGCCATCGCGCTGCTCCTCCTGGTGATTGGTGCGCGAGCGCCGCGTCAGTGCGGCAGCCCGAGTTCGTGCATGCGCCGGTGGATCGCCTCGATCGCCTGCTGGAACGGGCGCTCCAGGTAGGCCTGGTGGTCGGCTTCGCCGTGGTGGTGCGTGACGGTGCCAGGGCGATAGCGCGGGCTCTGCTTGCGGATGTAGGTGAGCGAGCCGTCGATCAGGGTGAGCATGTAGCTGGCGGTCTCGGGGCTGAAGCGCCGCCACTCGCCGCCGCAGGCGACGTAGACCGGGCTGGTGTGGGCGAAGACGCCGCGCTGCCAGACGTCGTGGTGGGGGAGCGACCCGGCCAGCGCGGGGCCGCCGGTGCGCGCAGCCAGCCAGGAGTGCTCGCCGACCCGCACCTTCGCGCGCAGGGTCAGTTCGCGCGAGCCGTTGGCGTCGGTCGAGGCTTCGATCACGCGGCCATCCTGCACGATCTCCAGGCGGTGGATCGGGATGTTCGACTGTGCGCGAGCGACGACCTCGACCGTGCCACCAGCGGCGGGGAGGCGCAAGGTGTCGCCGACCTGTGCGCCATCGACCATGAAGTCGAGCAGCGGGCCGCCACTGAGGGTGGTGCGCCCCAGCGCCATGTTGCGGCACCACGATTCGTAGGTGAACTCCTCGTCGGGCGGGATGTAGACGTAGGTGCGGTAGAGTCCGACCGGGACCTCACTGCTCATCTTGTCGGTGCCGCCAACCAACGGCAGACGGTAGCCGCCGTTCAGATAGCGGTAGTACTCGATGAAGTTAAAACTGTCCTCGCGGATCATCTCGACGGCGTCGGCGCGGCCGGTGGCGATCAGGGCGGCGGGTTCGCCGTTCGGGAAGGGGAGGTGGGGGATGACGATCTTGCCCCCCTGGGCGTGGCAGCGGTCGGCCCAATCGGAGAGGGTCGCCTCCAAAGTGCTGCCGAGTTCGGCCTCGCCGGGGCCGTCGGAGCACCAGGGCATGATCGGCTCCTTGACGCCGAGCAGGGTGAGGTGGCCGAGGAAGTGCTGGCGATTCTCCTGGGTGGCGTAGACGATCGTCTGGCCGTCGCGCGAGGTGGTGGGGCGGCCGATGAACTCCTCGGTGTTGGTGAAGAGGCTGCCCCACTGCGACAGCAGCAGGTTGACGACGCGCAGATCCTCGCCCTGGGCCTCGAAGTGGCTGCCCTGGGTGGAGAGGAAATGGACGTGGGTATCGCCGCTGAACCAGCGCTCGGCGGCCATGTCGCGGAAGCGTTTGAGGCGCAGTTCGAGCCGCTGCTGCCCCGGCTCGATCGTCACGCGGGCGCGGAGCGGCTCGTACTCGAAGCCGCGCGCCACATCGACGATCACCTCGCCGCGCGGCAGCCAGCCCTGGCAGGTGCCGTCGGTGTAGGCGTAGGTGATCTGCCCGAGCCGGCCGTCGCTGCCGACATCCATGTGCCAGGTGCCCAGGTTGGAGTTGACGTGGCCATGGTGGCCGTGCGGCTGGTAGGGGACGCCCTCGGGCGAGCGGAAGTGGACGCGGCAGGGGACGGGGCGGCCGGTGGCGTCGTCGAGCACCGTCGTGTGGACCCAGTTGCGGCCCGGATCGATCAGTTCCAGGCGCACGCGCGATGACGGTGCGGCGGTGCCCTCCGCCTCCAACTCGCCCCAGCGGACCTGTCCGAGGACTTCCTCGCCCCGCGAGACGGTCACGGTGGCGGAGGGGGTGGCGGCGATCTCGACGTAGGCGGGGCTGCTGGCCTCATTCTGCGCCTCGCCGAACCCGGCGAAGCCGTCGGCGAGGAAGGCTTCGGGCGAGGCGGCGGGGAGGGCGTAGGGGTAGGTCGCGACGCCGCGATCGACGGCGACGGTCAGGTCGAAGGGCTGCGCGGCGTCCGCCTGCTGCGGCAGGGTGATCTTGACCGGGCGGGCACCGGCGCGGTGGAACGGGTCTTCGTCCAGGTGCCCGAGCGTGATCGCCGCGACGATGAAGCGAGGTCCCTGCGGGACGATCTCCAGCGCGACGATCTCCTGGTCGGGCCGGGGATTGGTCAGGTCCAGAGGACGTAGTCGCGCGGGTGGGATTGCGTCACTTCGGTCTGGCGGCGGCCGGCGTGGTCCCACGGCCCGCTGTGGCGCGGCGAGCCCGTTCGGCTGGTCGTTGACCGCGTCGAACGCGTGCCCGCCCCAGGGAATCGGCAGCGCCAGGATCTCGAAACGCTCGCGGATCGGCGCGGCGATGCGCTCGCCGTTCGCCAGGAGGAAGGCATATTCGGCCACCGGTGCGCCGAGCGGCGCACCGGGTAGAGGGACGAATCGAGGAGGCGGTGGGCGACGATCAGGCGATGCGCGGTGCGTCCGACCGGGATGCGGAGGGATCCGGTATGCCCGTTGGGACCGAAGGCGACGAAACAGGCGTTGCTGGCGGAGTCGGGGTCGCCGATCTGGAAGGGGAGGCCGTGGAAGGATTGCGGACCGCGCGCGGGGGTCTGCGACGTCCCGAGCAGCGTTGCGTCGGCATTGCACCAGGCGGTGAGATCGAGCGGTTCGTAGTCGTGCATCGGCGTGCTCCTTCTGGCTGACTCGCCGGTGGCAGGATGGCGCTGGCGTCGCGGCAGTATATCGCCTGGTGGTGGCGCGGGTGTGGAGGGTGGGGCGGGGCGGTCGTTGGGGGCGCGGGTGCGCGAGTAGGCTGGCGTTGCCGGATTACCGGTCGTAATAGGCCCACACCGCCGCCGCCACCTCGTAGAGCAGCGCGAAGCTGGCTTCCTCGTCCCCCTCGGTCATCGCCACGATGGTGACGACCCGGCCACCCGGCAGGAAGAGGATACCGGCGTCGTTGATGATGCCCGGGAGGTTGCCGGTTTTGTGCGCGAAGTCGGCACCGGGCGGGAAGCCGGGCGAGAGATAGCTGTTGATCAGCTGGCCGCGCAGGAGTTGCAGCATCGTGGCGTAGTCGCTTGCGCGAAGGTGCCGGTCGAGGGTGCGGGTGACGATGCCATCGAAGAAGGCGGCGATTTCGGTCGGGGTGCTCATGCCTGCCACCGTGGACGAATGGGGGAAGCCGTTGGCCTGGATCAGCTGATCGATCTCGCCCCACCCGATCGTGCGCGCCAGCAGCCAGGAGGCGGAGTTGTTGCTGGCGGTGATCATCAGTTCGCGCGCCTCGGCGACGGTCACCTGATCGCCGTAGGACCAGGGGAGGTAGCCGTCGTCTTCGCTGTCGTCGTCTTCCTCGGTGAAGGTGAGGAGCGTGGTGTCGTCCAGGTCGCCAGCGGCGATGGCGCGCTGCACGCCCCAGAGGACGAAGAGCTTGTAGAGGCTGGCGGTGGCGAAGATGTCGTCGGCGTTCACCGCCACGACCGGATCGCCGCCCCCCTCGGTCACGACCACCCCGGCGACCCCGAGCGCCTGGTAACTACCCACCAGCGCGGCGATGCAGGCCTGGAGCGTCGGGGCGCAACCGAAGACGGGCGGCGCGATCGGCAAGGGCGACGTGCCCGCCGAGACGGTCGGCGTGACCGGGGGCATCGTGGCGATCGACGGCGGCGGGCCGAGCACGGCGATCGTGTGCTGCGACGGGTCGGGGCGCGTGTCGCGCGTCGGCGTGGGGACGATCGGCGCGCGGATAGCGGGCGGGGCTGTCGTCGCCCGGAGGGTCGCGATTGGCACGGCGGTCGGGGTCGGCGTCGCGGTGGGAAGCGCCAGCGGGACGCCGCCGGTCGGCGGCGACCCCGCCGTGACGGCGGGCATGGCAAGCGCGGGGCCGCACGCCGTCAGCGCGAACAGCCCCAGCAGGCCGACCAGGATCACACGGAATGCTCTGCCGCTCACCTTGGCTGCACCCTCGCTCGCTCGTACCAGGCCCGAATCATGCGCATACTACCTGACAATACGGCGGTGGGCCTGCCCCTGTCACGCGCTGACGGTGGCCCTTTTGTCCCGATTTACCGCCGTTGCGGGCAATGGCGGCGCGGACCGCGACCCGCCGCTCCCGAGGCGATTGTCCGACACCGTGCAAGCACCGCAGGAGAGGAGAGACGACGCTGCGGGCGCTGCGATACCATGTGTGCCTGGCACCGCCAGACGATACTACTATATTCGGCACCGGAAAGGATCGGGATGGCGCAGGAACTCTCGCCGATCGAGGAATACACCGACCCCGAGGAGTACGACCTGGAGAACGGCCTCGACGGGCCGGAACTCCCCTTCTACGGCGCGCTCGCGCGCGAAACGGGTGGCCCCGGACTCGACCTCGCCTGCGGCACCGGCTTCCTCACCCTCCCGCTCGCCGATGCCGGGCTGGCGATGACGGGCGTCGATGCCTCCCCCGAGA
Organism: Chloroflexia bacterium; assembly: GCA_046328475.1. Taxonomy (GTDB): domain Bacteria; phylum Chloroflexota; class Chloroflexia; order Thermomicrobiales; family CADCWN01; genus CADCWN01. The sequence goes on from JAXLWN010000060.1 coordinate 13,529, forward strand.
TGCTCGATCACGCGCGCCGCAAGGGTGCCGCGCGCCCGATCCGCTGGTTGCTCGCCGATTGCCGCCTGCTCGATCTGGGCGAGACCTTCCGGCTGATCACCTTAACGGGGAACTCCTTCCAGGCGTTCCTGACGCGCGCCGACCAGGAGGCATTGCTCGGCACCGTGCGCCGCCACCTCGCGCCGGGCGGCCTCTTCGCGTTCGAGACGCGCTTCCCGCGCGCGGGGACGCTGTTCGACCTCAGCACGCCGGATGGCGCGTGGTCCCCTGAGATCCCCTGGCGCACGTTCGAGAATGAGCAAGGGCAGACGGTCAACGTCTCCACCACGCAGCGCCACGATCCGATCAGGCAGACCGTGGCCTATGCCATCCACCGCCGCTGGCAAGAGGGCGGCGCGGAGCGGGTGAAGACCGAGCAGACGACGCTCCGCTTCGTCTACCCCGCCGAGATGGAGGCGCTGCTCCACTACAACGGCCTCGCCATCCGCGACGCCTACGGCGATTGGGATCGCCAGCCGCTCGCCGCCACCAGCCCGCGCATGATCTACGTCTGCCAGCGCCGCGACTGAGCGCCGCTTGTCCCGCCCCTCGCCCCCAGGCTATCATGTGACCACGGGGAAAGGGTGTGTGATATACACGAAGTATCACCGAGAGGGATCGATGCGAGAGATCGGCATTTTCAGCGGCAGCGCGCACCCGGAACTGGCCCAGGAAGTGTGCGAGGAGATGGGGCTGCGGCTCTGCCAGACCAACATCAGCCGCTTCAGCAACGATTGCCTCCAGGTGCAGTTGAACGCGAATTGCCGCGAGAACGATATCTTCATCATCCAGCCGCTCGTCCCGCCGGTCCAGGAACACCTGATGGAACTGCTGCTGATGCTCGACGCCGCGCGCGGGGCCTCCGCCGCGCGGCTCACCGCCGTGATGCCGCACTACGCCTATGGGCGCTCCGACAAGAAGGATGCGCCGCGCATCTCGATCGGCGGGCGGCTCGTCGCCGATCTGCTGACCACGGCGGGGGCCAACCGGGTGCTGACGATGACGCTCCACGCGCCGCAGGTACACGGCTTCTTCAGCGTGCCGGTGGACCACCTGAACGCGCTCGGGGTGCTCGCCGAGCACTTTCGGGGGCGCGACCTGGGCAATACGGTGGTCGTCTCGCCCGATCTCGGCAACGCCAAGCCCGCCCAGCAGTTCGCGCGCCTGCTCGGCGTGCCGGTGGCGGCGGGGAGCAAGCAGCGCCTCGCCGACGACCGGGTGGTGATCGACACGATCGTGGGCGAGGTGCATGGCAAGGATGTGATCGTGCTGGACGACGAGATCGCCAATGGCGGGACGATCGTGGAGTTGCTGAACCGGCTGCGCGAGCGCAACGTGGGACGGATAGCGGTTTGCTGCACGCACGGCCTCTTCACCGGTCGCGCCATCGAGCGACTCGGCGCGCAGCCCGACATCGCCGAAATCGTCACCACCAACACCGTCCCCATCGCGCCCGAGAAGCGCCTGCCGAACATGCAAATCCTCTCGATCGCCCCGCTGCTGGCCGAGACGATCCGCCGCATCCACAATGGTGCGTCGGTGAGCAGTCTGTTTGTGGGTGGGGTGTAGCTCGGGCGGCGGAACGGTTGCCCGGCCACGAGGCCCGAGGCGCGTGCCCCAAAGCCTGAAGGCTTGGGCTGAGGGCTATCGCCGCAAAGCCCGCCTGCGCGGGCTCGTTTCTCTCAAACGGCGAATATTCCCAGCCAGCCAACCATAAAGCAGCTACGCCACGCCATCCAGCCGCAGGTGCCACTCGGCGGCGCGCATGAACTGCTGGGCGGTGTTGAGGTGGTGGATGACGCGCTCGTAGGAGCGGGCGATCACGGCGGCGGCGGCGAGGGTGGTGCGGTCGGTGCCGATGTCGTCGGTGGCGCGGAGGTGCCAGGCGGCGCGGCGTTCCTGGGCGATGGCGAGCAGGCGCGCGATGGTCGCCTCGTCGGCGGGGGGGTCTTCGTCCAGGCCGAGGCGGCGGGCGCAGGAGGTGCCGTGCTCGCCGGTGACGGCCAGCAATTGCGCGATCTCCTCCGGTTCGAGTTCGAGCCGCCCCTCGTAGCAGTCGCGCAGGACGCGCAATTCGTCGAAGGCGTGCGCGCTCGCCTCCAGCGCCTCGAACTCCCCGGCGATCGTCTCCAATAGCTGCCGGTCCTCGCCCGCGAGGCCGAGGCGTTCGCGGAAGAAAACCTGCTCGATCTGGCGCAGGCCGGTCTGGAGCTTGATCGCGTAGGCCCGCCCGCCGAAGTGCCCCTGGATGATCCGGCCCAGTTCGTCGGCACCGCTGCGCGCCAGCAAGGCCGTCGTCAACTCCGGCTTCGTCGCCGCGCCCTCGCGCAGCAGCTTGCAGGCGAGCCAGACGCCGTATTGCCCCAGCCGGGCCATCAACTGGCGGCGCTGCGCGGGGGGCACCGGGATGTAATCGTACTCGCGCTCGCCGAAGCGCACCGCGTCGCGGATGCGCCCCGATAGCCGCTCCTCCGGCACTTCGGCCAGTTGCTGCAACCAGCCGAACTCCTCATCGGTCAGCGACTTCGCGCCGAAGGCGAGCAGGCCGCAGACCGGCTGGATGGTGTAGAAGAGCTGGCGGACCTGGGGGTGGGCCGCGAGCCGCCCGGCGATGCGCCGCCCGAGCGCCAGCGGCTCGTCGTCGTCGGACCAGTAGGCGTCGGCCTTGGTCAGCACGCCGATCGCGTTGATCGGCGTGGCGCGGCCCACGGCGGGGCCGAGGAATTCGGCCACGATATCCTGATCGGCCGACGCCAACCCCCGGCTGAAGAGGTAGAGGACCGCGTCGGCGTTGGCCGCCTCCGCCTCGGTCGTGGCGGTCAGCTCCGCGCCGTGCAGCGCGAGGAAATCGAGCGTGTTCTTCGCGTCCTCCTCGAACGAGGAGGCCAACCCCGGCGTGTCGATCAGGTTGAGCGTCTGCAAGACCGGGGCGGGGTGGCGCACCTCGATGTAGCGGATGCTCAGCAGCTCCTCGCTGTGCTCCTCCGGGCGCAGCGTCAGCGCCGCCAGCTCGTCAAAACTCTTCGGCTCCGGGGGCGGTTGTCCTTGTAGTGGACGACGAGGCCGGTCTGCTCGCCCCAGCAGAGCCAGTTGACGTTGAAGGTCGCCTCGACCGCGCCGGTCGCGACGACCGCCTCGCCCAGCAGGGCGTTCATCAGCGTCGATTTGCCCGCCTTGATCAGCCCGACGATCGCCACCCGCATCGGCTGCTGCAACCGCCGCCGCGCCCGCCGCAGCGCGCGGTTGGTCGCCGCCAACGCCGGGCGGTCGGCGGTGCGCGCCAGCGCCGAGGTGAAGAGCGCCTCCACGCGCTCCGGGAGGGTCGTCGGGGCCGACATGCTACGCCCCGGTGGCCGGTGCGGCGGCCGGCAGCTGGATGATCGCCGTGGCGGCACCGTCGCGCTGCTGCATCAGTTCGCCCATCAGCGCCTCGGCGCGCGAACGGATCTGGTCGAGCCGCCCCTGCGCCGTCTTCACCTCGGACGAGCGCTTGCCCGCCTGCTCGCTCGTCAGCTTGCGCGCCGCCTGGAGCGACTGGATCGACTGCTCGCACGACGCCTTCTGCCGCGCGATCTGCGCCTGCAGATCGCGCTGGATGGCGCGCTCTTGCTCTACCAGGGCTTGCAGCAGCGTGCGGTTGCAGTCGCGCTGGCTGTCGTCCAGGAACTGCGCGGTGATGCGCGCGACCTCCGGCCGGTTGATCAGCGAACCCTGCGACACATCTTTCTTCGCGCTGATCGCCATCCCGGCCATGCGCCCGAGCTGCGAGCCGATCATCGCGCCGAAACCGACCCCGGCGAAGCCGCCGAAGATCCCGAGCGCGCCGCCGACGACCATGCCGATCGTTCCGACCTGCAACCCCATCTGGTTGCCGTTCTTGCTCATCTCCAGCGACCGCTCCCACAGGGTCCCCTTCTTGAGCCGACTCCAGTCGAGCGAGGCGCTGCGCGACTGCCAGCCGAGCGAGCCGACCTCGAAGGCATTGAGCGCCAGCCCGGCGTTCTTCTCCAGCTCGACTTGCAGCTCACCGGTCGCCGTCGCGATGTTGCGGCCGAGATCGGTCAGCAGGCTGTCGATCTCCGATTCGAGCTGGCCGACCAGCCGCAGCGGGTTGCCGACATACTGCGGGTCGTTCAGGTAGCCCTCGTTGTGTCGCTTGATCCGCACAAAGCCATCCTGGAAATTGGCCAGCATCTCGGCGCGGATATCCTGCAAGCCCTGGGTCAATTGCAGCCGCCACTCGGCGTTGTTCGCGGCGAGGTGCTGCAACTGCTGCCGCGCCTCCTCCAGTTGCCGCTCCACCTCGCGCGGGTCGGCCCCGGCGGTATCGCCGAGCGCCGCGCTCTCCGCCTGCAACGGGCGCTGCAACTCGGTCAGGTTGCGGACCAGTTCGGTCAGCGCGTGGAGCAACACCACGTCGCCGCGCTGCTCGCGCAGCATCGTCCAGAGGGTCGCTTCGAAGGCCGGGAAGTTGCTATCCTCCAGGTCCTCCTCCTCGCCCGAGCGCAGGTAGTCGAGCTTCATCTTGTTCGACACCGGCAGGATCTGGATCGCCTCCGGGCGTCGCCCGAGCACGGTCGCCAGCTTGGCGCGGTTGTTCTCGATGATCGCCGCGCGCTCGGCGCTCCCCTTCAGGTCGATCTTGGTGATCACGAAGAGGATACTGGGGCAATGTTTGGCGATCCGGCCCACGAAGGCCAATTCCTCGGTCGTCAGCGGTGCCAGCGCATCGCTGACGAAGAGGACCACGTCGGCGTTGGGGATGAAGGCGTAGGTGACCTCGTTGTGGCCCGCCTGCAAGCCGCCCACGCCGGGCGTGTCCACCAGGATCAGGCCATCTTTCAGCTTCTCGTTGGGCGTCTCGATCGCCATCAGCCGCGCCTGCCTGGCGTTGTTCGGGTTGCGCCCCTCGGTGACGTAGTCGGCGATCTCGCCGCGCGCCAGCGGGCGCTTCTCCTCCTGCCCGCGCTCGCCGACCGCGACGACGATCCGCTCCTCGGCGCGGTGGGAGATCGTCGTCACCAGGCTGGTGGCGATGTCCACGTCAACCGGGAAGAGTCCCGGTTCGCCGAGCAGGGCGTTGATCAGGCTCGACTTGCCGCGCTTGAACTCGCCGCAGACGACGACAAAGAGCTTCCCGGCCGAGAGCTGCTTCCCCGCAGCCATCAGCCGCTGCTCGATCTCGCTATTCTGCCCGGCCTTGGCGGCATCCACCGCCGCCTTGTAGAGCTGGAGGACCTGCTGCTTGCGATCGGGGGTGGCTGACATGGCTTACCTTTCGGGTCGAGTTCAAAGTTCAAGGGACGGTTCGAAGGTTCAAGGGTTCGAAGGTTCGGTGGCCGTAGCCTGAACTTGCGAACTTTCGAACCTTCGAACTTTCAAACCGTAACCCCTCACATCTCCCAGAGCTTCACGCCCCCGCCCGCTCCGGCGCTGGCGATCAGCGGGGTGGTGGGACTGGCGGCGAGGGCGGCGATCCACTGGTCCGGTCCGGCGGACCACTCGCGCACGATCGCGCCGGTGACGGTGTCCCAGACGATGATGCGCTGGTCCCAGCCGCCGCTGACGAGCAGGCCATTGCCCGCAAAGGCCAGGGCGTAGACAGCGTCCTGGTGGGCGCGCAGGGTGTGGAGGGGGCGGCTGGTCGCGGTATCCCAGAGGCGCACGGTGCAATCGGCGCTGGCGCTGGCGATCGTAGCCCCGGTCGGGTCGAAGCAGACGGCGCGCACGGCGTCCTCGTGCCCCACCATCGTGAATTTGAGCGCCCCTTCGCGCAGATCCCAGAGCCGCACGGTGCGGTCCTTCGAACCACTCGCCAGCAGCGGCTCGTGCGGGCCGGGCGCGAGCGAAGTGACCGCGTCGGTGTGGCCCTGGAGCGAGCCGAGCGGCCCGCGCGTCGGCAGCCACCAGACGAGGATCGCCTGGTCGTCGCCGCCGCTCGTCAGGTAGTTGCCGTCGCGGCTGATGGCGACCGCGCGCACCGTCGCGCGGTGCCCCGGCAGCGACTGGAGCAAGCGCCCGCTCGCCGCGTCCCACAGCCGCACCAGCGGGTCGCCGTGGCCGCTCGCCAGCAGCGCCACACCGGGGGCGAACGCCGCCGCGCTCACGCCGCCCGCCTTGGTGCGCTCGCGGCCCGAGGGCAGCACGAAGGAGCGCACGACCTGGCGCTGCTCGACATCCCACAGCAGGAATTGACCGGTGCGGTCGCCGCCGACCAACCACCGCCCATCGGGGCTGAAGGTCAGCGTCCCGACGAGATCCAACGTCGGCCCGGCGAGCGCGACCGGCGTGGGGGACGGCGAGGGCATCTTCCGGTCGATCCCGCTCGCCGATTCCTCGCGCAGCACGCCGCCCGGCGCAACCTCCGACGCGCGGTCGGTGTTGAGCAGGATGGTCGTGCCCCCCTTGTCGATCGTGCCGCCCGCGCCGACGATCAGCCCGGTGCGGTTCGCCTGCACGACGCCATGGCGGAGCGTGGCCCGGCTGCCCGTCTCCACCCGCACCCCGGCCCCGGCGTTGGCGTAGACGAGGCACTTCATCGAGCGTCGCCTCGGCCCCGGCCTCCACCTTCACGCCGTCGCCCTGGCCGCCGCTCACTTCGCAGCGCAGCAGCGTCGCCACCGCCCCGGTCTCCGCGACGTGCAGATTGACCCCGGCGCTGCCCGCAAGCTGGCATTCCTCCAGCGTCACCCGGGCCCCGGCTTCGACCGTCCCGCCGCAGAAGCCCGCGTCGGCGATCCGGCAGCGCCGCAGCGTCGCCTCGCACTCCACCCCGCGCGCCACGAAGCCGTCGCGCGCCCCCGGGCGCAGTTCGCAGTTCTCCAGCGTCAGCCGCCTGGCGGAGAGAGCCACCAGCGGCACGCCGACCCTCGGCGCTCGCCGCGCAGGCGATCTGGAAGCCGCGCACCGTCGTACCGTCGGCGCGCAGCGCGAGCGCGGGCGCATCCGGCGCGGTCAGCACCACCGGGGCGGCGGGATCGGCGCTGATCAGCGTCACCTGCTGGTCGAGCACCAGGCGCTCGGCGTAGCGGCCCGGCTCCACGCGAATGGTCGCACCCGGGGCGGCCCGGCGCAGCGCCTCGCCGATGGTCCGGCAATGCCCCGCTCCCCGCGCCGAGACGGCCACGTCGCTCAGGTTCAGCGCCACGCCCGTCTGGTCCGGGTCGGCACTCGGCGCGGGGACCAGCCGTGTCCCGGTCGGTGGCGTCGGGCGCGACGCGGGCGAGGTTGCGGAGTGTTTCGGTTGCTCGGGTACGAGCGTCGGCTGGGCGATCTCGGGTGTTGCCTGGCCGGGGTCCGGCGCGGCGCTCGCGGTCGGCGATATCAGCCTGGCGTGGAGCGCCGCGCCCTGGCAGACCGCCAACTCCGGCTCCTCCACGCGCCAGACGGGCCGACCGAGCGAGGCGACCGCCGCCTGGATCGGCGGCATCCGGCAACTCCCGCCGACCATCAGCACGCCCGCGATATCGTCGAGCGTCAGGTTGGCGCTCTGCACGATCTGACGGCAGAGCGCCAGCGACTTGTCGAGGTGCGGCGCGATCATCGCGGTGAACGCGGCGCGGCTGAGCGCATAACTCTCGTCCGGGAAGCCCATCGGCAGGGGGAGTTCGGCCTCCTCCGCCTCGCTCAGCAGGTGCTTGATGTCGCGGCAGAAATCGGCCAGCGCCGCGCGCAGGCGCTGCGCGTCCCGGTCGCGGCGGCTCGGCGCGATCAGCTCGGCGACGGCGGGGAAGCGGGCGCGCACGTCGCGGTAGATCGCCTGGTCGAAGTCGATCCCGCCGCACTGCTCCAGGCCGAGCGGCACGGCGATCGACTCGTAGGTCGGCCCGATCCGCCGCAGCAGCGCCGCGTCGAACGTGCCGCCCCCCAGGTCGTAGACGAGGATGATCGCCCCCTCGGGGACCGCGCCCGCCTCCTGGGTGTAGGTCAGCGCGGCGGCGATCGGCTCCTCCAGCAGGACGATCTCGCCAAAACCCGCCGCGCGGGCCGCGCGCTCCATCAGCCCGCGCTTGTGCGCCTTGTAGGCGGCGGGGACGGTGATCACCGCCCCGGTGAGCTTCCCAGGCCCGCCCGCCAGATTCTCCGCCTCGCGGTTCAGCTTGCGCAGCACGGCGGACGCGAGGTCTTCCGGCGGGAACGAGCGGTCGCCGAGCAGGATCGGGTCGGGTTCGCCCAGCACGCGCTTGAACTCGCGCCGGTAGCGGCCGGGATCGTTCAGCCGCTGCCGCTCCGCCGCCTGCCCGACCAGGATCTCCCCCGACGGCAGCAGGTAGACGCTCGTCGGGAAGGAGTAGCCGAGGCGCAGCGGCTCCTTCACCAGCAGCAAGCGCCCGTCGCGCCAAAGCGCGGCGCTCGACAGGCTGGTGCCGAAATCGATCCCCAGTTTCATGTCGGTCTGTCTCGTCCCAGTGATGATCTGATGATCGCAGGTTGGGGGGCCGGAGAGTCGCGGGCCATGCCCGCGCCGCCGCGCCCCGCCAACCTGCACAGTCTCGCTCTGTCGCTCTCTACTACAGCGTGTGCTGTTGTGCGGACAAAGTATCGCGCAGATGCCCGCTTATTGCACCGCGCCGGTCGCCCTTACTTGGTCGCGCTCGGGTCGGACGACGCCGGAGCCGTCGCCGCAGTCGCCGTGCTGGACGGCGCGGTCGCGGTGCTGCTCGACTGGTTCACCAGCGTCAGCATCGTGTCGATGTCGCCGTCATTGTCGTCGTCGTTCGCCACGGCGAAGATGTCCACGTCGCCGTCGCCGTCGGTATCATCGGCTTCGGCGGCGATATCGACCAGGCCGTCATTGTTGGTGTCCGCTTCGACGGTGGCGGTGTCCGCGTAGCCGTCGTTGTTCGTGTCGGTGTACTGCTCCACGACATCCACATCGCCGTCGCCATCGGTGTCGCTCGCCACCGTCACCACGTCCACGTCGCCATCGCCGTCCGTATCGACATCTTCCTCGGCCACGTCGATGTCGCCATCCTCGTCGGTGTCGTAGGCGTAGACGACCGAATCAACATCGCCATCGCCATCGGCGTCGGTCGCGATCGCCTCGGCGTCGATGATCCCATCGCCGTCGGTATCGGCGTACTCGACCTGGGTGTCAACCTGCCCGTCGCCGTCGGTGTCCGCCACGTAGCCGCTCACGTCCTGCCTCCTCTTTCATCAAGTGATTTCAATCCACGAATCACGCGCCGCGCCCGGTGGCGCTACACGTTCTGATTGATCACCGCCAGCATGTTGTCGATCTCGCCATCCCCGTCGTCGTCCGACGCGGTGGCGAAGATGTCGGCCACGCCGTCGTTATTCGTATCCTCGGCGTAGTTGGCCGTATCGATGTAGCCGTCCGCGTTGGTGTCGGTATATTCTTCGACGGCGTCGATATCGCCGTCCCCATCGGTATCCGCCGAGATGACCGCGTAGTCAACGTAGCCGTCGCCATCGGTGTCGGCGTCCACCTCGACCAGATCGACATACCCATCGCCGTCGGTATCGACATCGGTCTCCACCGTATCGACGTAGCCGTCGCCGTCGGTGTCGCTGGCGTAGGTCACCGTGTCCACGACCCCGTCGTGGTTCGTGTCGTACTCCTGGGCAACTGTGTCGATATCGCCATCGCCATCGGTATCAATAGAATACGCTCTCACCGGACTCCCTCCTCGCTGCAAGTGCCGCTCAAACCGCTTTTCGCCATTCAGGTCTGCCGCTCGACGACAAACAGGGTCTCACCAAGTGTCAGGCGCACCCCCGGCACCAGCAGGCAGCGCGTCACGCGCTGCTCGCCGACGAAGGTGCCGTTGGAGCTCTGCTGATCCACCAGCACCAGCGCCCCGGCCACCCGCTCGACGCGCGCGTGTATCCCGGAGACCTGGGGATCGTTGAGCACATGGTCCGCTTTCCGGTTCCGTCCGATCGTCAGCCCCGCCGCGATCGGCACCGTCACCCCGCTCCGCTCCTCGCGCAGCTGGAGCGCGGGCGGTTCGAAAAGCGCGGACCATTCCATGACACCCCTGCTACCGTGGCTTCGTCAAGTACCGTGACCACTCGTATAGAACGACGATCTGCCCCAAAGAGTAACATCCCGCAGGCCACACAAGTATCCGTAATAGTACCGATCTTTTTGTCGCAATCTGGCCAGCCAACTGCGGGCGCAAACGTGCCGCACCGGGCAATGTTGCCCGGTGCGGCACCACTTGGTCAGCGAAGGTGAGGCGCTAGCCGCGCCGCCAGCGTGCGCGCCTGAGCGCGGCGAAGCCGAGGGAGAGCAGCGCGAGGAACGCGGCCGGTAGCAGCAGCAATTCGAGCGGCATCACGGTCGAGTCGTTGCCGGGGGTCGGGCCGTCGCCGGTATCGGGCAGGGCTGGCAAGCCGACGCTGGAGAAGGCGTTGCCGCTGAACGACTGCCCGCCGATCGTGGCCGTGTAGCTGGCGGTGTTGATAATCGGGCGCGGCCCCGCAAGGACGGTTGTCGTCAGGGTGAGCGTGGCGCTGCTGTTCGCCACCATCGTGCCGAGGTTGAAGGTGAGCGAATTCTGGCTGAACGTGACCGAGCCGAGGTTCGAGGTGACCCCCTGCAACGCCAGACCGGCGGGGAGCGCATCGGTCACGACGACACTGGTCGCGGGCGACGCGTTCAGGTTCATCAGCGTGATCGTGAAGCGCACGGTCTCCCCCTCGACCGCCGATGGCTTGTCGTTTGTCTGCTGGATGTCGAGCGGGCGGATCCCGTTCGGGGCGACGGAGGGCAACGGTCCCGTGCCGCCCAGCGGCGTCGATGTCCGCGTCGGCGTGAACGTCGCGGTGGCGGGCGTGCCGGTGCGCGTCGGCGTTGAGGTCGCCGGGGTGCCGGTCACGGTGGCGGTCGCGGTGCGCGTCGGCGACGCGGTCCAGGTCGCCGACGCGGTCCAGGTCGGCGAGGGCGTCCAGGTCGGGGATGCGGTCCAGGTCGCGGTGGGGGTGCGCGTCTGCGTCGGGGTCGGGGTTGGCCCACCGGGCGGGCTGGGTGGCGATCCGGTCAGGCGCTCGCCGAAGTTGTAGCCGGTGCCGTGGCTCCCGGCGGGCAGCACGATGCCGCTGATCTGGTCGTTGGCGACGCTGCCGCCGAAGGTCCCGTTGGTCTCCTGCCCGTCGTTGAACCCCGAGGGCTGGCTCTCGCCGATCGCGTAGATCCCGGCGGGCAAGTCGGCAAAGGTGTAGCGCCCATCCAGGCCGGTGGCGACGATCCGCTGGATCGGCGAGCCGCCCGAATCGAGGCCGGAGAGGGTCAGCGCGACGGCCGGGATGCCCGGCTCGTTGAGGTCGTAGGCGCCGCTGGTGTTCAGGTCGATGTAGACGATGCCGCCGAGGCTCCCCGTCGCGGCGGGACTCGGCGACGGACTGGGCTGGGCGGGCTGGGCCAGTTCGCCGAAGTTGTACCCCGACCCGACCCCGCCATCCGGCAGCGGGATGTTGCCGATGATGTCGTTGATCGCGAGGCTCCCGCTGTAGGTGCCCGCCGTCTCCTGGCCGTCGTTATAGCCGGAGGGCTGCGACTCGATCAGGTAGTAGGTCCCCTGCGGCAGGTTCTCGAAGATGTAGGTCCCGTCCGGGCCGGTGGTGAACAGGCCATTGACCGACGCGCCGTTGCCGTCGGTGCCGGTCAGCGTAACCGTCACGCCGTTGATGCCCGGCTCCCCCATCGACCAGGAGCCGTTGCTGTTCAGATCGACGTAGACGAGACCCGCCAGGCTGCCGGGGGCCAGCAGCACCAGGCCATTGCCCGCCGCTGCCGCGCGCGGCGCGGCCCCGGCAACCGCCTGCCAGCGCAAGCCCCCGGACGCGAGTGCCACCGCCAGCACCAGGACCGCGCCCAGCGCGGCGGTGCCCCGGCGCATACGCCGCCAGGACGTCGAGCGCGCACCTCGAACGACCATACCCCCTCCTTTGCCGCCCCTAGCCCACCGGTCGGAAGTACTGCGCGAGGTTCGCTTCATCGTATGTTCATCGCAAATTAATGTTGTCGCGCGTTGGGCGAATAGTACCCGATGGGACCCGCTCTTGCCTTGCACTTATGTCACGTTCAGCGAGAATCGCGCTCGCTGGCGTGAGCGGCGAGCATCCCGGCCGGGTGCGCGATTGCCCACGAAGTCGATCAGCGAACACGCAGCGCGGCCCGCTTCGTCCCGGCAACGTGCGCAAATGAGCCCGGTTCGACGCCGTGCGACGCGAAGATCGCGGCCACGCGCGGGTCGCAGAGCCAGCGCAACTCGACCTCGCGCCCCGCGATGTAGCCGTCCAGCGCCCCTACCTCGGGGTCATGCACGCCGGGGTGGCACATGATCTCGGTCACACCCTCGGGGCACGACCGGGCGAGCGCGTCCCAACCGTCGAGATCGGTCGGGAAGGCGAAGCCGCGAAAGCCGTCGGTGCGCGCCAGCCCGGCGAAGGCACCCGCCCAGCGCGCATCCGCCGCCGCGAGGAAGCGACTTTTCGGGCTGAGCAGCCCCGGCTCGCCCCGCCCCTCGCGCAGCAACCGCGCCACGACCGCGCGCCGATTCGCCACGCGCCGCACGATCGGGATGCCGAACTCGCGCGCCAGTTCGCCCACCACCCGCGCCACCGGCGCAAACAGGTGCGTGTGGTGGTGGCCGTCGATGTGGCTGAAGGGCAGGCCCGTCTCCAGGCGCGCAGCACCTGTGCGCGCAGTTCCTGGCGGATTTCCGCCGGGTTGAGGCGCCGCAGGAGGGCGCGACCGAGCCACGCGTTCAGCGTGGGGAAGCGCCCGCTGTCGTCAACCAGGCTCGGGACGCGCGCGGGGGCCAGCAGCGGGCGGACACCGGTGAGGGCGAGATGGATGCCGAGATCGAGGTCGGGATGCGCACGCGCGAGCGCAACGGCGTCGTCAAACCCGGGCGTGGTCGCCATCAGCGACGCGCTGCGCACCAGGCCGCGCCGGAAGGTGCCGATGATCCCGGCGTTGGTGCCCGCCGTCAGCCCGAAGTCGTCCGCGTTGAAGATGGCAATCCGCCGCTCACCCACCGCATCTCCCATTCAGCCGATGTTTGATCGCTCGCGCCACGGCGATGCCCGGCGTGCCTGTCACGGCGCGGCATCAGAGTAGCACGGCACCTGGCATCTGCCCATGCCCTCCGTTGCCAGCCATCGACACGGGCGGCGAGTAGCAATCGGCGATGCGGAGCATGCTGCTCGGCTCCTACCTGCTCGCCGAGCACGCCAAGGACCGCCGCGCCGCCACCAGCGCCGCGCGCTGAGTGAGGGCGACCTTCGCGGCATAGCAGCGGCGAGGGCGGCATTGCCGCCCCCGCCGCTTGCTCCAGCACTCCCCGACACTGAATTGAGCACCGCGCGCAATTCGAACAGTCCGCCGCAGCGGACTTCGTGGCTTGCGCTCCTAGCGCCGACTTCAGTCGGCGTCCCCCGCCGCACGCGCGCCACGGCTCAATCCGCCGCCATCTCCAGGTCGCCCAGGCGCGGCGCAACCTCGGTCGCCAGCAGCTCCATCGAGCGCCGCCACTTCGCGTCCGGGTTCCACTCGTGGCCGATCACCAGCAGCGTGCCGAACCCGCCGACCTCGGTGTAGAGGTTGCGCAGCTTCCGCGTCACCTCCTCCACATCCCCCACGATCCAGATGTTCTCGCAGAGGTATTCGAGCGTTACCTCCTCGTCCGTCATCGACTGGTCGAGCTTCGGGGCCATCAGCAGATTGCCCTTCTTCAGCAGCGGCAGGAAGTAATCGCGCCAGTCGCGCCCCAGCACCCCATCCAGCACGTCGCGCCGCGCCTGCTCCGGCGTCTCGCCGATGTAGACATCGCGCGAGATGCGCCAGATCGCCCGGTCCACCGTGCGCCCGGCCTTCGCCGCGCTCTCGGCGTAGGTCACCCAGTGCGCCTTCAACGTCTGCGGCGTGACGATGTTGATGCTCATCGGGATCCAGTCGCGCTCGCCCGCCAGCGTCAGCATGTCCGAGCGCGGGCCGATCCCCGCCACGCCGATCGGCGGGTGCGGGCGCTGGTAGGGTCGCAGGTGCAACTCCAGCCCGATGTCGCTCTGCGGCTCGGGCACCCGGTAACGCCAGCGCGGGTGCTCCACCAGCCCCGGCTTCGGGTCATCCCACAGCGTCAGGACCGCATCCAGAATCTCGCGCGTCAACCCGCGTTGCTCTAACCTGGCGGTATCGATGTCGAACAGCTCGAAATCGCCGGGGAAGCCGCCCGAGCCGACCCCCCACATGAAGCGCCCGCGCGCCATCTGGTCGAGCTGCGCGATCCGCTGCGCCAGCATCAGCGGGTTGTGGTTGGGCAGGCAGGAGACGCCCGTGCCGACCTTGATCCGCTCCGTCTTCGCCAGCACCTGCGCGATGAGCAGGTCCGGGCACGGCACATTCTCCCAGACCGACGTGAAATGCTCGCCGATCCACGCCTCCGCATAGCCGAACCGTTCGAGCGCGACGATTTGCTCCAGGTCGGCGGCCATCGTCAGGCCGATATCCGATCCCGGCGGGTGGAGCGGCATGGTGAAGTAGCCGAGTTGCATCAGATCCCCCCTTTCATGCTCTGCGCGACCGGCGCATCATAGCACGAACGCTCAGGGGGCCCACATCGCGCGGGTGAAGTTGCGCCGCTCCTTCCCGGTCGCCACTTCCCAGATCCGCACGGTCTTGTCGTCGCCGCCGCTGACGAGCAGCGTCCCGGTCGGGTCGAACGCCACCACGTTCACGTCGTCGCCTTGCGCCGGGAATTGGCGGATCACCTTGCCCGTGGCGCTGTCCCACAGCGTCAACTGGTTCTCGGTCGAAATACTCGTCCCGGCACCCGCGAGGAGGGTCCCATCGGGGCTGAACGCGACCGCGTAGACCCAGGCATCCATCGTCGCCAGGCTCTTGCCGGTGGCGATCTCCCACACGACAATGTCGCCGACCGTTTGCCCGGCGATCCGCTTGCCGTCGCCGCTGAACGCCACCGCCTCGACCGAACTCGCCGCCGTGATGCTGCGCAGCTCCGTGCCGGTCGCCACGTCCCACAGCCGCAGCGTCTTGTCGTCGCTCCCGGTCGCGATCGTCTGCCCATCGGGGCTGAAGGCGACCGCGTTCACCTCCCGCAGATGGCCCTTGAATTGGCGCACCGGGCCACCGCTCGCCACATCCCACAGCGCCACGCTCGGGCCACTCCGGTTGAAATCCCAGCCGCACGCGCTGGCCAGATACCGGCCGTCCGGACTGAACGCCAGCGCGTTCACCGTGTCCGTGGGGCATTCAATCCTGCGCAACGGCGTGCCAGTCGCCGCATCCCAGAGCCGAATCGACTCATCGCTCTGCCCACTCGCCACCACATCGCCCTTCGGACTGAAGGCCACGGCGGTGACGGGGAAGATTTCGGCCTCTTGCCGCCAGATCTCCTTGCCGGTCCGCGCGTCCCACATCCTGATCATGCTGTCGGAGCCGCCGCTCACCACGCGCGTGCCATCGGGACTGAACGCCACCCCGGCGACACTTTTGGCATGGCTCGTCGTGCCGCGCGCGATCCAGATCCCGAAGCCCAGCCCGATGCAGAGGACCACCACCGCCCCGAACAGGCCGATCCCGAAGTTCGCCCCGTCGAGCCCGGTCACCAGCACCGCATCCGCCGGCTTGCGCGGGTTGTAGTAGACCCTCACCGCCGCACCGACCGGGTACTCGGCGGCCAGCCGCGCCGCGTCCGCCTCGGTCGTGGCCAGCGACCCCATGCGGAAGCGCCGCCCCGCGCAGGCGTGCCCATCGACGGTGTACTCGTAGGTGACGCGCGGTTCGTAGCGCGGCCCGGAGACGGAGCGGCCACTGAAGAGCAAGAATATGCGCAAGAGGCGATAGAGCGGGTGTAATTGCCAGTCGCCCCCGACCACACCAACGTCGGAACTGACCACGCGCCCCTCGGTCATCGACCAACCCTCGACCATTGTTGCGCCCCGCCAGGCCCGCACTTGCAGCCAGAGTGCGAATGCGCCACCGGCAATGAGGATGATCGGCATGAGGATCATCAAGACGGCCAGCATCCCCGACTCCTCCTCAAAACCGCTCGTCAATCGACAAGCGATTTGATCGCCATCCACCTTTCCTTCACCTACGTATCCGGGCGCAGTTTATCACTCCAGATGCCAATTTTGCCCATCTGGAGGGCACGACCAGGGTGAGGCACCGCTAAAATGCGCCGACATGAACCATGTACATCAGGTTTTCGATGGCGGACGGCGTGAGAGACTGAATGTTAGTTGCCAGAGCGTCAGCGCTGCCATGAGCAAGAGGATCGGACCCAAGATCAAGTCGGGTGCCCCGATCCGGTCGGTGAGCGAGACGAGGGTTAGCCCAATAGCCACGATGCAGAGGATCAGAAGCAACGAGCGCAGCAGACCCGCGAAGCCGCGACGATATTCCTCCGGCCAATGTCCCAGGACCCCAAAGCTAATTGCGACCAGCGATAAGGCAACGACACGGATCTTACTCTCAATATCCGCGAGTTGTGGGCGAAATGGCGTCAGAACATCGATGACCAATGCCAATGCACAAGCAATAGCCACAGCCAGGGACCAACCCAACCGCAGAAAGGCCCTTCTCTCTTTCGGCCAGCGCATTCTGTCCTCCAATGGTCACAGAAACTACGTTCGGGGACGCGTGCCACCCCGGCAACTTGTTTCTGCATGTTACTGGTGGATGCTACCTGATGCCCGGCGATTGTCAATCGACCTGCCTACGCGCAGCAACGAGTCCCTGGTTGACACTGCTACAATGCGCCGACCATGCTCCGGTGAGAGCCAACGAAGGAGAAGTGCGATGGACGCCGCCGAGATCTGCTACCTCCCCGCGACCGAGCTGCGCGAGCGCTACGCGCGCCGCGACCTCTCCCCCGTCGAAGTCACCGAGGCCGTGCTGGCGCAGATCGAGCGGCTGAACCCGCAGCTCAACGCCTTCCTCACCGTCACCGCCGACCGCGCGCTGGCCGAGGCGCGGGCCGCCGAGCGGGCCTACGCCCCCGGCGGCTCGCCGCGCCCCCTGGAGGGCATCCCCCTCTCGATCAAGGACAACCAGGCCACCAAAGGCATCCGTACCACCGGCGGGTCGCTGGTGACCAAGGATGTCGTGCCGCAGGAGGACGCGCTCTTCGTCGGTCGCCTCTTCGCGGCCGGCAGCGTGATGATCGGCAAGACCAATCTGCCCGAACTCGGCTGGAAGGGCGCGTCGAGCAACCGCCTCGGCGAGCCGACGCGCAACCCCTGGAACCCCGCGCGCACCACCGGCGGCTCCAGCGCGGGCGCGGCGGCGGCGGTCGCGACCGGGATGGGGCCGCTGGCGCAGGGGGGCGACGGGGCCGGGTCGGTCCGCATCCCGGCCGGGTTCTGCGGCGTCTTCGGCTACAAGTCGTCGTTCGGCCTCATCCCCCAGCCGAGCAGCAACGCCGACACCCTCGCCCACGCCGGACCGCTCACGCGCACCGTGCGCGACGCCGCCCTCTTCCTCAACGTCGCCGCCGGGGCCGACCCGCGCGACCGCTTCTCCTTCTCCACCGGCCTCGACTACCTCGCCGCCTGCGACGGCGACATTCGCGGGCTGCGCGTCGCCTGGTCCCCCGACCTCGGCTACGCCCAGGTGGACCCCGAGGTGCGCGCGATCGCGGCACAGGCGGCGGCGCGCTTCGCCGATCTCGGCTGCCACGTCGAGGAGGTCAACCCCGGCATCCCCGACCCCTGGCCGATCGCCGACGTGATCTGGTCGACCGGGCAGGCGGCCTACTACCTGCACAACTACGCCGCGATCCGCCATCTGCTCGATCCCGGCCGCCTGCCGGTGATCGATCGCGGCTTCGCCCTGCCCGCGACCGCGCTGGCCGAGGCGATCCGCCGCCGCATCGACTACCACGCGGCGATGTGCAACTTCATGGAAAACTACGACCTGCTGCTGACGCCGAATCTGCCGATCACCGCCTTCGCCGCCGACGACGACTTCCCGGCCGAGATCAACGGCGTGCCGCAGACCTATCTCGGCTGGACCGCCTTCACCTACCCCTTCAACCTGACCGGCCAGCCCGCCGCCACCGTCCCCTGCGGCTTCGCCTCCGACGGCCTGCCGGTCTCGCTCCAGATCGTCGGCCGCTGGCGCGACGACCCGACCGTGCTCCGCGCCAGCGCCGCCTTCGAGGAAGCCTTCCCCTGGGCGCAGCATCGCCCCCCGCTCGGCTGAGCCGGGCAACACGTATCAGAAAAGCTGGTTGCTGAAGCGCTACGCCCCGAGCCCGCGCCGGGTACCCGCTTGTGGGTGTGGCTTTGCGGCGACCAACGGGAGCCTTCAGCCCAGGTCTTCAGACCTTGGGGCACGGGGTGTCACAACGGCGGCCCATCTACCTGGACCTGCCAGGAAGGCGCATCAGTCGTCGTTTCGACCTCCGGCTGCGAACAGCGGCCGGGGATCGCGCATCTGCTGCGCCAACACCGGCACCAGCCCCGGTTGGAACAAGCGCAGGAACGCCAGCGGCGCGGTCGCCTCGTCCGCATCCGCCGCACAAAGACCCTCCCGGCGCGCAACCGCCGCGCTGGCCGCGAGAATCTGCCGCGCCGGTTGCACGTAGCGCTCCCCGGTCTCGCGCCGGTGGCGACGCGCCCCGGCGCGGCCGATCACCAGCCAGCGGCGATAGCACGTCGGCAGATCGCCCAGTCGCAGCAACTCCTCGCGGAGTCGTGCCACGAGCGCGCGTGCCTCCGCCTGCAAGCGTGCTGATCCATCCATCCTCGGCTCCTGACCGCGCGTCGCCCTCCCGGCATGGCACAGTTCCGCACATTCGGTGCCATGCCCCCTGTATCATCTTACGTTCATCCCCCCACCGATCGGATGTGACCGCGATCACATCCCCGATGACACCGGTCACAGCGATCTCCCGCCGCTCCTGCTACGCTGGATACAGGACAAGGTCGTCCGAGATGATGAGTGACGGGAGGCGGAGATGGCTCGATTGCGGAATTTCTACAATTCGACGGTTGGCTCGACCGGCATGCAGCCGCGCGTCTTCGTCGGTTTTTGCCTCGTCACGGTGCTGCTGATGGCGATGCTCGTCGCCTGCGGCGGCTCCGATGACCCCACGGCCACCGCCAGCGCCAACCTGGTCAACAGCACCCCGACAACGGCCGCCGCCGCCGGCCCGCCGCGAGCAGCGCCCCGTCGGCGGCCCCATCCGTGGCCCCGTCGGCCTCCTCGTCGCCCGCGCCGATCCTCCCGATCGGCTCGGCGAAGCCTTCCGCCGCGCCGTCCACCTCGACCGCCACCAGCACCGGCGCGGTCGCCGCCACCGACGGCGGTTGCCCGCCGACCCACCCGGTCAAGGCCGGCCAGGTCGGCCGCTGAAGTCCTACACCGTCAGCGGCAGCAGCGCCTACGACACGATGCGCGCCACCGAGTGCTTCGCCACCGAGGCCGACGCCCAGGCTGCGGGCTATCGCAAGTCGGCGCGCTAATCACCCGGCGGAGGTCAGCGCCGCGTCCCATTGCGGGCACATAGAGAGCCGGACCAAACGGCCCGGCTCAGACAATGGGGGGCGGAAAACGTGGCGAAAGCGGTGGGCTCCGGCGGCTGGGCGTCGCCGGGGCCCATGCGATATGCCCGACCGACGCCGCCCTGGGGATGACCCGATGGTGGTGATCGGGGGGATGACCTTCAGTGTGCGCGTCATGTGGGACCACTGGGACCACTCCCGGTGCTTCCGGCAGCCACATCGCGCCCACCAGAACAGGCCATCACTGTCCGAAAGTGCGCCGCGCCGATGCCCCTCGACCACACACAAACCGCCCCACCTACCGATATTTTTCCGCCACCGTCGGGCCTAGACTGGTTCCATCGGGCGGGACCCGCACCACCCCGCGAGGAGGACCAGATGTTCGACCATCCGCAACACATCATCGAGATCCACCGACGCCAGGTGCTCGAATGGACCCGCGAGCACACCCACGGCGGCAGCATCCTGCCAAAGGCACCGCAGGCACGGCCAACCAACGGCCGCACCATCTTCGGGCGGCTCAAGGCCATCCTGCGCTACCCGGCCGCGCCCGAGTTCAAATCGGCCCCACAGGCTGAATAGTGCTGCGGGGTGGCCGCGCCCACATTGACGCGGTCCACCCCGAGCAGCCAAATTCTTTCATCGACTGCCCCAGTCCTCCCCCTCGTCAGGTCTCGCACCCGATCCCGTCCTTATCCCCATCAAAGCCGTGCGGATCGGGCGGCAGCACCGGGAAATTCCGCTGCGGGATGTCCTTGCAATCGAGGTCGGGCGACCCCGGCAGGCAGAGCGTCGGGTAACTCGGGTGGCACGCCGCCGCGCGCGTGGCCGTCGGCGCGACCACCGGTGGCCGCGTCGCGGTTGGCGGCACGCGCGTCGCCGTCGCCGCCCGCTGCGTCGCCGTGGGCGCGACGGGCGGGGCGGTCGCGGTCGGCGGCACCGCCGGTTTGGCGGTCGGTGGCACGCCGGTCGGCGGCGCGGGCGGTGCCGGGATCGCCGTCGGCGGGCGCGACGTAGCAGTAGGCGTCGGTGGTTCCGGGATGGGGGTCGGCGTGACGGGCGGCACCAGCTGCGCGGCGCAGGTCGCCCACAGCCCGAGCCCCGCCCCGTAGGCCTCGCGCTCCGCATCGCGCAGGCGCTGCTCATATTTCACATCCGGCGGCTGGATCGCCACCGCCGCCTGACCGCCCCGCACCACCTCCGCATTCGCCAGCCGCAGCACCCCATCGTCGCCCGCAACCCAGACGTAGCGCAGCAGCCGCTCGAAGCGATCCCGCTCGCTCACATCCTTCTCCAGTCGCACCGTGCGCCCGGCGACCAGCGTCGTGTTGAACGCAAGTCCCGCCGCCCCGTCGCACGCGCCCGGCACGTCCACCCCGAGGTAGCGCACCACCTCGACGCGCCCATCCCCGAGCCGCACCTCGATGGTGACCGCATCGATCACCCGCACGACCACCGCCGCGTCCTCCCCCGCCAGCGCGGCACCTGGCTGCGCCACCGGCGTCCCCCGCGCCGCCGACCGCACGAACCCCGCCGCCCCGGCCTCCTCCACCGTCGCGAAGCAGCGCAGCCACGACGCCCGCTCGTACTCCGGGTCGCCCGGCACGACCGCCCGCAGCGACCCATCCTCCGCGCCGACGCCCTTCACCGGCAGCCCGTCGGGACACGCCCGCGCCCCGCCCGGACTCGCTGCCCGCGTCGCCGTCGCCACCGCCGCAACTTGCGGCACCGTCGCGGTCGCCGTTCGGCCCACGGTGGCCCTCGGCGTCGCCGTCGGCGGCGTGCCCCCGCCCGCGCACGCCGTCAGCAACACCAGCAAGCAGCAGAGCAGCGCGCGTCTCATCGGCGACCTCCCTAAAATCGTCTTTAGCCATTCAATCGTGCCCCCATCCTAGCACGCCGCATCGGCCCCGCACAGCGGCGTAATTGTCCCACTTGTGGTAACATTCTCGTTACCGTAACCAAAACGTGACCGACTTCGGACGGTCCATGGGGCGGGGCAACGAGCAGGAGGAGGATAATCGAGATGAAGGCATTCGAGGCGAGCGCGACGATCGCCGCCGCGCCCGACGCGATCTGGGCGATCCTCACCGACGCGCCCGGCTATCCCACCTGGGATTCCGGCGTGGACAGCGTCGCTGGCCGCATCGCGCCCGGCGAAAAGATCACCGTCCACTCGCAGGTCGCGCCCGGCCGCGCCTTCCCCGTGCGCGTGACCGAGTTCAGCCCCGGCAAGCGGATGGTCTGGTCGGGCGGCATGCCGCTGGGGCTCTTCCAGGGCGTCCGCACCTTCACCCTCACCGCGCTCGCGGGCGGCGACACCCAGTTCACCATGCGCGAGGAGTACAGCGGCCCGCTCGCCGCCCTGATCACCCGCTCTATCCCCGACCTCAACCCCTCGTTCGTGCGCTTCGCCACCGGCCTCAAGCGCCGCGCCGAGGGTGGGAAGTAGCCCGGCCACGCAGCAACGGGCCACCTCTGAGCGAGTCAGAGGTGGCCCGTTGGTATGTCCGGTTAACTCGCACCTTCGCGCGGCTATTGCACCGTCGCCACGCCGAGCGGCATGTCGCGCTCGGTTGCGGGGAAGTCGTCGCGGTCGCGCGGGATGTGGGCGGATCGACGCAGGACGGCCGGATCGCCGGTCAGCAGGTGGTGCGCGGCGGTGATCGCCTCCAGCGCGCCCCAGTGGAACTTATCCTCGCCGAACGCCTCCACCAGCCCCGCGCGCTCGAACATCCGCCGCACCTGCGGCTGCAGGCCGCAGACGAAGAGCAGGCCGCCGTGCGTCACCTGTTCGCGCCAAAAATGCTCGATCGCGTGCAGGCTCGACGCATCCACCATCGACACGCCGCGCATCGAGAGGATCAGCGCGGGCGGGTGGCCGAGCCGCTCCAGTTCGGTCACCAACTGCCCGGTCGCGCCGAAGTAGAGCGAGCCGCTGATGTAGACCACCTGCATCCCCGCGACCTCGCGCTGGAAGGGCAGCCCCGCGTCGCGCAGCTTCCCCCAATCGACCGGCGTCGGCACCACGTCGAGCCGCGAGACCTGGCTGATGAAGATCAGCAGGCTGAGCACCACGCCGACGACGATCGCCTGCGTCAGATCGAGCGCGACGGTCGCGACGGCCGTCGCCAGCATCGTCAGCGTCGGCCCTTTCAGCCGTCGCCCCAGATAAAAGCGGATCGCGTGCCACTCGTTCATGCGGAACGCCGTCACCAGCAGCACCCCCGCCAGCGCCGCCAGCGGGATGCGCCCGATCACCGCGCCGAAGGCCAGCGCCCCCGCCAGCAGCGTCAGCGCGTGGATGATCCCGACCAGCCGCGTCACGCCGCCCGCCTTCACCCCCACGCTCATCCGGGCGATCGCGGCGGTCGCCGGGACGCCGCCGAAGAAAGGGAGCAGGATATTCCCAACTCCCTGCGCCACCAACTCCTGGTTGACCGCCAGCTTCTGCCGGGTCATCCGCCCCGCCACCACCCCGGCCAGCAGGCTCTCGATCGCCCCCAGCGCCGCGATCGCCATCGCCGGCCCGAGCAAGTCCCCGAGCAGGTGGAGGTCGTCGGCATTGGGGGTGTAGCGGTCGGGCAGCACGATCGTGGCCGGAATCGTGCCGATCGTCGCGACCGGCCAGTCGAACAGCGCCGCCAGGGCCGTCACCACCCCGATCCCGAGCAGCGCGGCCGGGAGCCGCTTGGTCCAGCGGAAGGAGGGCAGCGCCACCATCGTCGCCCCGACGATCGTGGCGCTGGCGACCGCGTGCGGGTTAATTGCGGGCAGATTGGTGGTGAAATAGCCGAGGAACTTCTCCGCCGCCGAGGCGTGGCCGGGCGTCTTGATGCCGAGCAGGTTGTCGATCTGCCCGATCGCGATCACCAGGGCGATGCCGCTGGTGAAGCCCGTGATCACCGGGGCCGGGATGAAGTTGATGATCCGCCCCAGGCGAAACAGGCCGAGCGCGAGCACGATCAACCCCGCCAGCAGCCCCGCCAGCCAGAGGCCGCGCGCCCCGTGCTCCTGCGCCACCACGATCAGCACCGCCGACATCGCGCCGGTCGGCCCGCTGATCTGGTACGGCGCGCCGCTCAGCACGCCGATCACCAGCCCGGCGATGATCGCCGTCACCAGCCCGGCGGCGGCGGTGGAGCCGCTGGCCACGCCGAACGCGAGCGCCAGCGGCAGCGCCACCGCCGCGACCGTCAGCCCCGCGACGAGGTCGCGCACGAAACGCTCGCGCGAGTAGTCGCGGAATTCGCGCCGCCAGAGATCGATGAGGAGAGGAGAGCGGAGCGCCACCTTCATCATGCCCCTCGCGAGTCGTCGCCGTCCGTCACGATCCCGTCCGCCTGGTACAGCTCGCCCGGCGGTGGTGCCGCTTGCGGCTCCTCCTCCGCCACCGCCTGCAACTCGTTGATGTGATTGGCAAAGATCTCGCGCGCGATCATCAGGATGGTGAAGATCTGCGGATCGACCGCCCGGTAATAGACGCTCGTCCCTTCCTTGCGCCCCGCCACGAGTCGCTGGGCGCGCAACACCGCCAGTTGCTGCGAGACCGCCGTCGCCTCGATCTCCAGGACCGCCTGCAACCCCGAGACCGTCATCTCGCCATCGCGCAGGTGCTCCAGGATGGCGAGGCGCGTCGGGTGCGCGAGCGCCTTGAACATGTCCGCCTTGAACTGTCGCATCCGGTGCATCGCCACCCTCCCAACCGCCGAGATCACCACCCGCGAACCCGCATACCTGCGAATATGCAAATATTAGCAGGTTTGCAGGCTTATGGCTAGCCCCGGCGGCACCATCGTTCTCGCGCCAGCGCGATGCCGCGCCCCGGTAACGGGCATACCGGTTCCCAACGTGATGGAGCGAGCGGGAGGGCGCCATTGACCGCATTGACCGCCGCGCCGACGAGGAGTACACTGCCGATGTTCACCTGTAACATTGCAACAGGTGCAGCGCCACCAGGGGGAGCATGACCGAGTGGGAGTGGACCCTGCTGATCTATCGCGTCCCCACCGAGCCCGCCAGCAAGCGCATGGCGGTCTGGCGCGATCTCAAGCGCCTCGGCGCGCTCTATCTCCAGCAGTGCGTCTGCATCCTCCCCCGGCTCGACGCCGTGCGCGACGAGTTGGACCGGATCGCCGCCCGGATCCCCACCCTCGGCGGCGAGTACACCCGCTTCGATCTGCCGCGCCTCCCGGCCGATGACGAGGCGAAAATCATCGCCTCCTTCCGCGCGCTGCGCAACAAGGAATACGCCGAAATCGTCGAGGAGTGCGAGACCAAGTTCGTCAAGGAGATCGAGTTCGAGCACTTCCGCCAGAACTACACCTTCGAGGAAGCGGAAGAGATCAGCCAGGACCTGGAGAAGATCCGCCGCTGGTTCGCGCGCGTCACCGAGCGCGACTGGTTCGCCGCCGACGGGCGTCAGGCGGTGGAAGGCTGGATCGTCCGCTGCCAGGAGTTGCTCGACGGGTTCGAGCAAGCAGTCTACCGTCGCCGGGGGAACGACGCCGACGGCCCCGACGACACGACGCTGGCGGGCGGCGCGTCGCCCCCCCCGCCAGACCTGGGGAAGTGCGACGTGAAGGGGGCAGGCGAATGACCACCAGCGCGATCTTCCTGGTCCTGGCAGCCTTCCTGGCCTCGGCGGTGGAGATGGTCGAGGCGCTCACCATCGTGCTGGCGATCGGCGTGACGCGCGGCTGGCGCTCCGCGCTGATCGGCGTCGCCGCCGCCACGGTCGCGCTCGCGGTCATCGTCGCGGCGCTCGGCCCGGCGCTCACCCTCATCCCGATCAGCGCGCTCCGCCTCGTCGTCGGCACCTTGCTGCTGATCTTCGGCTTGCAGTGGCTGCGCAAGGCGATCCTGCGCGCCAGCGGCTACAAGGCGCTCCATAACGAGGACGCCATCTTCATCGTCGAGCGCGAGGCAGCCCGCCGCGCCGGGAAAACCGAGCGCGCCGGGCTCGACTGGTACGCCTTCACCCTCTGCTTCAAGGGGGTCTTCCTCGAAGGGCTGGAGGTCGCCTTCATCGTCCTCACCTTCGGCAGCACCCAGGGCAGCATCCCCCTCGCGGCGGCCGGCGCGGCCATCGCCCTCGTGCTCGTCGCGGTCGTCGGCGTGGCGATCCACGCGCCGCTCAGCCGCGTGCCCGAGAACACCATGAAATTCGCGGTCGGCGTGATGCTGACCACCTTCGGCATCTTCTGGGGCGCGGAGGGCGCGGGCGTCGAGTGGCCGGGCACCGACCTGGCGCTCCTGGCGGTCCTCCTCTTCGTCATCGCCGTCTCGTTCGCCCTGGTGGCGCTGCTCCGACGGCAATACGCGCGCGTCACGGCGGTCGCCGCCGTCGCCGAGATGGGAGGCTGAGCGATGCAACTCCTGCTCAATTTCGCCCGCTTCTGGTACGACTTCGTCGTCGGCGACGACTGGACCGTGGCGCTCGGCGTCGTCATCGCCCTCGGCCTCGCCGCGCTGCTGGCCCGCGCCGACCTCCCGGCCTGGTGGCTCCTCCCGGCGGCGGTCGCCCTGCTGCTCGCCGCCTCCGTCTGGCGCGTCGCGCGGACGCCCCGCTGATGCCAGGCAACCGGACACTCCGCGCCCTCGCCGCGCGTCGCGGGGAGCTGGCCGGGCTCTTCGGCGGCGTCCTCCTGCCGCTGCTTACCTTCGGGGCGCTGGGCGAGGAAGTCTGGGAGCGCGAAGGCTTCGGCTGGGATGCCCCGCTCCTCCTGGCCTTGCACCGCCACGCCACCCCGACGCTCGACGCGGCGCTGATCCGCGTCACCGACGCCGGTGGCCCGCTGCCGATGGCCTGCCTCGCCGCCCTCGTGCTGGCATTCCTCCTGGCTCGCCGCCGACTCGGCGACGCCACCTTCGTCGGCCTCGCGGTGGGGGGCGCGGCGACGCTGAACTTCCTCGCCAAAGCGCTCTTCCAGCGCAGCCGCCCCGCGCTCTGGCTCGCCGCCCTCCCCGAGACCGATTACGGCTTCCCGAGCGGCCACGCGATGGGCTCACTGGCGGTGATCGCCACGCTGATCATCCTGCTCTGGCCGACCCGCTGGCGCTGGCCCGCGCTCCTGCTCGGCACGCCATTCGTCCTCGCGGTCGGCATCTCGCGCGTCTATCTCGGCGTCCACTATCCCTCGGATATCCTGGCGGGCTGGTGCGCCGCGCTCGTCTGGATCGTCGGCACGCACCTGTTGCTCATCCGCCCACTCACGCGCTGGGTGGTGCGCCGCCGTTCCGCCTGGGCAACCTGACCGCGCCAGCGCGGTATCCGTTCCCCGCCTATGCCGGCGAACCGAAGAGCCAACCCTGCCCGCGCGCCGGGCGAACGAAGCGACTCGCCACAAAGGTCAGCAGCAGCAGGCCGCAGCTCAACGCCCAGGCCACCGCGACGAGCTGCTCCAGGCTGCCGATGCGGCGCTCGACCTCGCGCAACGACCGCCCGCTCAGCACGTAGCCCTGGTCATTCGCCACCACCACCGACGCGATCCGCACCCCCGGCTGCGGCTGCCACGTCACCTTGCGCTCGCTCCCCACCGCCGTACTCGCGAGCACCCCCGTCGGCAACAGCGGGACCTGGCCATTGAGGCGACCGGACGACGCGAGCAGGTTGCCCTGCCGGTCGTAGACAATCACGAACGGGGCCAGGCTCGCGCCGATATCGACCGGATCGCCGACGAGGCTCGTCGCGCCCGCCCCCCGGCCAAGTTGCGCCGCCGCATCCTCCGCCAGCTGGATCTGCGGATCGTTCGCCCCGCCGCGCAACACCGCCTGCACCACCACGAACACCGTTGCGTACAGTGCCGTGATGACGAGCGCGGCGCAGAGCCAGTACAGCGACTGCTTCATGGGCGGCCTCCTCGCACGATGGCAATGCAGGTGCTGTCCACCTTCATAAACCATCGCTCGGCGGGGAGGTTACAAGCCCCGGAACCCACGCCTCACTGACCCGCTCCCCCGGTGCCCCGGCCAGATCGCCCGCCGCTCACGCCGTCTCGGTGAGCCGCGCCATCGCACGGCGGAGCCGAAAAAGGGCGCGAAGGAACTGGCTGGATTGGCACCATCGAGCCCGCGCAGGCGGGCTTCGCGGCGGCCCGCAGGCCGCCCCCAGCCCAGGGCTTCAGCCCTCGGGGCGCTCAAGGAAGAGGAGCGAGGCTAACAATGATCGACGTCGCCCAAATCCGCCAAGAATTCCCAATCGTCGAAAAATGCGTCTACCTCAACCACGCCGCCGTCGGCCCGATCCCGCGCCGTTCGCAGCAATGGATGGACCAGGCAATCAACGAATACCTCGTGCTCGATCGCAGCGAATGGCCAGCGCGCACCCAGCGCGTGCGCGACCTCAGCGCCGCCCTGATCAACGCCCG
This sequence comes from Chloroflexia bacterium, assembly GCA_046328475.1. Lineage (GTDB taxonomy): Bacteria > Chloroflexota > Chloroflexia > Thermomicrobiales > CADCWN01 > CADCWN01. Next base: position 41,437 of record JAXLWN010000060.1, read on the forward strand.
CCCCGACCAGATCGCCTTCATCAAGAACACCTCCGAAGGGATCTCCCTCGCCGCCAACGGCATCGACTGGCGCGCGGGTGACAATGTTGTCGTCCACGACAACGACTTCCCCTCGGTCGTCTTCCCCTGGCAAAACCTCGCCGGTCAGGGCGTCGAAACCCGCCGTGTCGCCGCCCGCGAGGGCCGCGTCCTGACCGACGACATCGCCGACGCCATCGACGGCCGCACCCGCGCCGTCGCGATCAGCACCGTCCAGTTCAAGACCGGCTTCCGCTGCGACCTCGCCGCCATCGGCCAGCTCTGCCGCGACCACGACCTCCTCTTCATCGTGGACGGCATCCAGAGCCTCGGCGCACTCGCCCTCGACGTGCAAGCCTGCGGGGCCGATGTCGTCGCCGCCGACGCCCACAAATGGTTGCTCGGCCCCACCGGCATCGGCATCTTCTACTGCTCAGATCGCGCCCTCGCCCGCCTGAAGGTCCGCACCGTCGGCTGGCTCAGCATCAACAACCCCTTCAACTTCGACTACCGCCTCGACCTCCTCCCCGACGCCCGCCGCTTCGAGCCCGGCTCCGACAACGCCATCGGCATCCACGGCCTCGGCGGCACCCTGGAACTGATCGCCGAACTCGGCAACGAAGGCATCGAGTCGCGGATCCTCGCCCTCACCGACGTCCTCTGCGACGGCCTCGCCGCCAAAGGCTACCGCGTCACCAGCCCCCGCCGCGCCCCCGAACGCTCCGGCATCGTCCTCTTCACCAGCGACCTCCACCCCACCCAAACCCTCTTCGACCGCCTCACCGCCGCCAACATCAACGTCTCCGTCCGCAACGGCGCAATCCGCGTCTCACCCCACTACTACAACACCGAAGCCGAACTCACCCACCTCCTCGACACCCTCCCCTGACCCACCCCCTACCCAAATGCAGCAGGATGAGCGCGGCGCTGGGCAGCGAACTGCGCTACTACCACCGCACGCTCGGCGACTACCTCGACGCCTTCCTGACCGCAGGCTGGCAGTTAGCGAAGCTAGTGGACGTCCCCGCCGCCCCGCGCGACGACCTCCCACTGCGCCGCAAAGTCGCTCCCCTCTTCATGGTCCTGGCCTTCGACAAGCCCAGGGAGTAGCCGCATTCGACACACACACTCGGATCCCGGTGTAGGGGCGTTCGATTGAACGCTCTGCTCCGCTGGGCAACGACGAGCCAGGGAGACCAGAGCGCTTCACGAAGCACCCCTACACGGAAGATTGCTGAACGCACACGGGGCTTGAAACGCACATCGGTCGCAGTCGTAGGATGAAGCAAGAGCATCTATTTCGGCAGGGTGGCCGAAAGGAGGCCGAACATGCGCTGGCGAGCTTCCCGCACGGCCCTGGTATGGCCCGAGCCCCTACGGCAAGATCCGTCCCGTCGCGCCAGCTACGGTTGTATCGCCTTCTTCGGCCTGGTCGCGCTCGTGGCCGGAGCTGATCTTCGGGCAAACCCTCTCGCCCTGGTCATCATCGCCCACCGCCGCCGTGCTGCTGGTGGCCTTCACGATCCTGTGGCCCTGACCTACGGCCCAGCCAACCTGCCCCGCCCCTGACCCCACCAGGCCGAACAAGCCGCAACCCGAATGAAAACAGCCCCCGCCCCCACCGGACCCGGCCCAAGCCGGCCGGGTCTGCTCTGCACCCCGGCGCCTGCGCGCGGCCCCGGCCCCGGCCCATTCTGGCCCTCGCCCGACGAGCGCCAGAGGAGCAGGGCGACAAAAATCCCCACCAGCGACGGGAGCGCGAGGCAGCCCAGACCGGTCATGATCTCGCCAGCCTCGCCGCCCACCAATGCCCCCGCCAGAATCAGCCCGACCGCCGCGCAGCCGCCGGGAGCAGCCAGACCGGCGGCCCGGCACCCTTCGGCCATTCCCAGCCCCGGCTCCGGTCCGCCCTTGCCCGGTTGCATCGCCGCACTCCTCTCCGGGCTGACGGATCCACACGGAACTCATCGCTAACACCACGGTCAACACGCAAGCCTGGAACCCGACGCAATCCTAGCAGACAGCGACGCGCACCGTGCCCCGCCCGCCGCCTCGCAATGCCACCAGCAGACGAAGCACCAGCAGGCCTGCGTTAACCAACGCAGGCCCGCTGACAATAACCTGAATGTCCCGGCTGCCACGCCGCCTACTTCGACCCACCCCCGTGCAACCGCACCATGACCAGCAAATAGACGAACACCGCCGCCAGTGCCAGGATCGCCCCCTGCCCCAGCGCCACCAGATCCGCCCCGGTCGTGCCCCCGACCGCCACACCGATCACCATCAGCCCCAGCGCGCAGCAGCCCAGCACGAGCAACAACGTGGGCGGCGCGATCGGCATCACCCTGCGCCGCCCACCTCTCCGGTTCCGGTCATCATTCGGTCGCATCGTCCCCTTCCCTACCAGTCGGCACAGTCTCAGCCACAATCCAGTCCCGGCAGCTTTTAACGGTGCAACTTGCCGCCACAACGGCAAACGATCGCCAGACAGCGAGCGCACCCCAACCTGCATCGGAGTCATGCGGGCGCCAAACGAAAACAAACTTTGGCCGTTTCGCGCGCAATCCCTGCTGAACTGACACGCGCACCGCCTCCCGGTGCCTCGTTAGAACAGCAGCCCGGCGCACAGCAGCACCAGGCCGTTGCCCCACCAGATGATGCCCGCGCCGCTCCGGGTGCCGCGCTCAGTCGGCCTCGCCGGGCAGCGCGCGGTAGATCGGCGAGTCCGGGGGATCTCCATCAACTCGATGCGGTTGCCCTCGAGATCGGCGACGAACGCAGGTGCACGGCACGGCATCTTCGGCGCAGCAGGCCGCCCTTCGAAGAACCCAGCGCGTCGCCAGGCGATGCGCCAGCGCTCATCGCCACCGCGAGATCGCTCCACGACCAGGCGTGGTGGTCGCCAGGCGCGCAGCGGACGTCCTCGCTCCTCCGGCTTCGTCGGCTGCCCTGCTTCCAGGCCGAGGAAGAGCTCGATCACTACGCCCCGCGAAGCCAGCTCGCCGAACAGCTGCTTTCCAGAGCCATCATCCCTCGTCGCCCGAAAGATCTCCCGCGCCCCGAACGCCGCCGCGTACCGCGATGCTGCGCTCCAGATCCGGCACGCGGAACGCCACATGCCCGAAGCGCGGAACGGAAACCCCTGTCGCCATCGCTGCCCCTCCTCATCGCTACCCCTCGCGCCAGTCATCTTGTGCGCCATGACCGAGCGCAACGGAAGTAAAACAGGGGAGCATGGGCCAATGGCGGGGATCGCGGGAGTATTTTCGTGTTTGGCTGGGCAAGGTGAACGCCGCCCACTCCAATCAGCGGTGGGGAACAGGCTCGTCAGGCTGCGGGAAATGGGCGCGATTGATATACAGCAGCACCGCCGAGCCCACCGCAAGCGGGAGGAGCACCATCTGCAACAGCACGGCCAGGATCGCCCCGTTGGCCGCGTTGTAGGCCATGAGGAGCGGGATGAGACCGGTGTTGAGCACGCCGCTGCGCAGGCCCCAGTCGTACCCACGCCGATGCAGCCGGGCAATCTGGTAGGCAATCGCGCAGAAGCAGAAGCCCAGGAGGGCATTCCAGCCCGCCCCGAAGAGCAGCACAACGGCGGCGTTGCCCGTAACGACGGCCAACACCGCAAACATGAATTGCAGCCCGCCGAGCGCCAGGAGGAGCAGCGCGGTGATGCCACAGAGCGTGGCGGCGGCGAGCACTCCGGATGGAAGGTCGCGCATGGCCGGGGCAGGTGCCGCTGGCATCGCGGAAACGGCGGGGTGAACGGCGGCGGCAGCGGAAGATGCGGCGTTGTCGGGCGCATCGCAGCGGGAACAGAAGTCCCCGTCGGGGTGCAACAATCGCCCGCACTTGTCGCAGTACATCCTCATCGCTCGTCCACCCCCCTTGCGCCGACACGACGACGTCCCCGCAGACCCCCAGCCAGTCCTCCCCGCGCGTCACGCCGCCAGCGGATACAACGCGCGGTTCTGGACCTACCCTACCGGACAGACGGCGACACCGGTATCGCATAATGGGACCATCGACGCCGGGAGATTCAGGGGAGGCTGCGGCTGCGGTACCGGGCAAAGTCGAGAAGGCGACGGCAACGGTTGCGAGTTAGGGGCCGGGATGCCGGGAAAAGAAACGAGCGAGGAGTGAACTCCTCGCTCGTCGCATCCGCTACTTTCCCGCCCATCAGGGAGAGCATTTCGTTTGGTACGCCTGACAGGATTTGAACCTGTGGC
>JAXLWN010000061.1:0-42959 GCA_046328475.1 Chloroflexia bacterium
TACATTAGCCACAACCCAGCACTATCCCTGGCGCACGGCGATCCGGCAGACATTGGGATCGCTGCGCAGTCGGCTCAAGCCACGCCAGGGGTAGCCCTCCTCCCCTCCTCGCGGGAGAGAGGGAGCCGCAGCAGCGGCGGGGGTAAGGTCTACTCAATCCTCGGGAAAATCGGCACCGCCTCCCCAACCACACTACCGGCCGGGAGCTTGCCCCACTGCGCCGCCTCCTCCCAACACCCCACCGCCCCGGGGATCCCAAGTTGCGCTCGGATCTTCTCGCTCGTCCCGGGCAGGAATGGCGCGAGCAGCACTGCCAGTAGGCGCAAGCACTCCGCCAATGTCCACAACACCGTGTCCAGCCGCGCCGCCGCCGAGGCATCTCCTCCGCTCGCGCGCTTCGCCAGCGTCCAGGGAGCTGTCTCGTCCACGTAGCGGTTCGTCGCCGCGACCAACTCCCAAATCGCCCCCAGCGCCGCGCGGAAATCGAAGTCGGACAGCGCCGCGTCCACCCTCGCAGGCAACGCTGCCGCAAGATTCCGCAACGCCCACTCGACCGCTTCTTCCGATTCAGGCGATGGGATCACCCCGGCCCGCCAGCGGCGGATCATGCTCACCGTCCGGTTCAGCAGGTTTCCCAGCCCGTTCGCAAGGTCCGCATTCGCGCGCCCGACCAGCCGCTCCACCGTGAAGTCGGCATCCTCGCCGCGCGGCACCTCGCGTAGCAGCCAGTGACGCACCACATCAGTGCCGAAGCGCACCACCAGCTCACCGGGGTCGATCGCATTCCCCAGCGACTTGCTGATCTTCCGCCCTTCCACCGTCAGATACTCGTGTACGAAGATCGTCGTCGGCAGCGGCAATCCCGCCGAGAGCAGCATGGCGGGCCAGTAGACCGCGTGGAAGCGCAAAATCCCCTTGCCGATCACATGCGTCCGGTGCGGGTTCTCGCGCCAGAAGCGCGCATACTCCTCGCCATCAGCCGCGAAGTCGAGCGCCGTGATGTAGTTGATCAGCGCATCCCACCAGACGTACATCACCTGCGTCGGGTCTCCCGGCACCGGGATGCCCCACCCGCGCGCCCGCGCCTGTGACCGCGAGATGCTGAAGTCGTGTAGCCCCCGCCCGATGAAGCGCAGCACCTCGTTCCGGCGCGACTCCGGCACAATCCGCAACTCGCCCGAGGCGATCACCTCGCGCAACCGCTCTGCGTAGCGCGAGAGCCGGAAGAAGTGGTTCTCCTCCGACACGAGTTCCGGCGGGCGCAGGTGTTCCGGGCACAGCCCATCCACCAACTCATCTTCGCCATAAAACTGCTCGCACCCGACGCAATACAACCCCGTATAGGCCCGGCGATAGATATCCCCTTGCGCCTCACACAACTCCCAGAGCCGCGCCGCGCCCGCCGCGTGCTGCGGATTGCCGCTCGTGCGAATGAAGTCGTCGAACGAAAGGTTCAGCGGTTCGCGCAGCGCCGCGAAATAGGCGGCGTTGCGATCCACCAGTTGCCCGGTTGGAATCCCCTCGGCCTCCGCCGCCTGCACATTCTTCAGCGCGTTGTCGTCGGTGCCAGTCTGAAAGCGCACCTCGTCGCCCCGCAGGCGACGATAGCGCGCCACGGTATCAGCTTCCACCACCTCCAGCGCAAAGCCCAGGTGCGGTCGCGCATTCACATAGGGGATCGCCGTCGTGATGTAACAGCGTGCATGATCCGTCACGGTCGGTCCTCCAGCATGGTCGCGCGGCCACAAGCAGCCGCGCGGGCAGCATCAATCCAGCCGCATCGCCCCGCGCCGCGCCGCCTCAGCGACACCACGCGGGGCTGGGCATCACCATGCCATGCCGGGGATCCCAACCGCTCATCGCTTCGCTCCAGTAGCGAGTAACGAGTGAAGAGTAACGAGGATCAAGCCGGCGTATCGGCAGTTCCCCTCGCCCATCCTCCTCATCACTCGTTACTCATCACTCGTTACCTAACGCAAAGCGCCTCTCGCCCGGTAAAGGGACGAGAGACGCTCGTGGTACCACCCTTCTTCGCTGCGGCCTCACGGCCACAGCCTCGAACAGCCCGCTAACGGGGGCCAGCCGGTTGCCGCCTACCACGCCGGACGCTCCAGGCATCCGTCGCTTCGGGGAACGGCTCGGAGGTCATCGCCGGGAGGTCGGGGACCGCATCGCAGCGTCGCGGCTCTCTGTCACCCCGCCCACAAACCCGGACGTTCCTCGTCAATGCCGATCACTCTTCAATTTTGGCCGACCCGCAAGCAGCAGCCTGACCAACTCGCAGCTACCAGCGCTACTGTGACTCTATCACAACGCTCGCCTTGCCTCAATTGTCCAAAAGGACAAGTTTGGCCCAATCTGATGCACACACGGGCTTCGCCGGGTCCCCAGTTGGGGCTTCACTCTGTGCGAGCCGCACGCAGCAGCCCCGCCCGCCCGCATTTCCTGTATCCTACGTGGAAACGAGCCGAGCCAGCGCATGGGCCAACGTGGGCACGAAAGGAAGGGGCGATGCAGAAGATCAGCTACACCCGACTCTTCGCCGATGATGCGGGGGAGTCGCATTTTGAGCGCGTGGAGGCCGAACTCGCCCAGGAAGGAGATTCCCCCGAATTTCAGGCACTCGCGATCGGTCCGGCGGCACAATGCCGCGTGGTGGGGGCCTCTCCCGCATGGAAGGGAGCGGGGTTGCACACCTCGCCGCGCCGTCAGGTCTTCTGCACGCTGCGCGGCGAATACGAAGTCACCGTCAGCAATGGGCAGATCCAGCGGTTTCCACCCGGGCGCTTGCTGTTGCTGGAAGACACCACCGGCAAGGGGCACGCAACCCGCATCCTCGGCGGCGGCGACCTCCTCGTGCTCGTCGTGACGCTGGCGGACTGAGCTATCGGGCGCACACTGCAGGGCAGTCGCTTGTCGCGAGATGCACCCGTCAGTCGCGGAACATCTGCACCACCATCAACCCGTGGTACTTGCTGCGCATGATCGCGATGCCAACCCGCCCGAAATCGGGGCTCAGGATATTCGCCCGGTGCCCCGGGCTATTCATCAGCCCACGGTGTGCCGTGTTCACATCGGGCGCGAACGCCAGGTTTTCACCCGCCGCGCGATACTCGATCCCCGCCGCCGCCAGCCGATCGAACGGCGTGCCGGTGACGGGCGACTCGTGCGCGAAATAGCCCAGATCGAACATTTCCGTGGCGTGCGCCCGGCCAACCGGCACCAGCGTCGGGTCGAACTCGAGCGGTGGCAGCCCCACCTTCACCCGCTCCTCATTTACCAGCGCCAGCAGCTGCTCCTCGGCCTCCGGGTCCGGCACCAACTCATCGGCCGCGACGCGGAACGGCAGATCGCGCCCCGTCTCATTGGTCGCCCCCGGCGCAGGCAAGGCCAGCGTATCCGCCGCCGGTTGCAACAACTCGCGCACCTTGAACGCTTCCAGCAGGCGCGCATTCACCTCCAGCAAACTCGCGGAGAGGCGCGCTTCGCGCAGCGACGCGCCGATGTCCAGGTTCGGCGCGCTGATCGCCACGGGGGCCAGCAGCAACCCCGCCACCAGGCTGCCCACGACCGCGCCGGCCGCCAGCCCGAACAACCGATCGAGCAGGTTGAATGGTGGCAGCTTGCGCGAGAGCCGCAGAACCGGCTGGAGGGGCTTCTGGATGACCGCGATCACCGCCCCTTGCCCGAGCAGCGCCAACGCCCCGAACGCCACGATCATCGCCGCGCGCGGCGGCAGATACAGCAAGCGCTCCGCCGCCGAGGAGAGCGGGCCGTAGCCGAACAGCATCAGCGCGACGACGACCCCGGTACAAGCGGTGCCGATCGCCACGCGCAGCGCCCCGGCCCACATCCCGGCCAGCGCCGCTATCCCGATGAATCCGAGCACTACTAGGTCGATCGTCTGCGGGTTCATGGTGGCCTGATTCTTCGCTATGTCGCCAGTTGTCGACAACTGCCGCCACGGCACACTCCCTGCCGGGCCAGATGGAGCAGTCCGCGCTGCCCCTACCTCTTCTAACGCCGGGAGCAACTATACTGTCCCCGGCCACCGGGGCGCATGGGAGGGAGCAGGGTGGAGTCCATCAATCTGCGTGACCAACTCTCGCAATTGCCGCCCATCCGTCGCGATCTGCTCGACCGCTGCGCGGCGCTGGCGCGCGACCTCGGCGCGCTTCCCTATCTCGTCGGCGGCACGGTGCGCGACCTTATCCTCGGTCGCCGCACGCTCGATCTCGACCTTGTCGTCGTCGGCGATGTGCTGGCCGTGGCCCGCGCGGCGCACGCGGCGCTCGGCGGCCACCTGGTGGTCCACGCAGCATTCGGCACCGCCACCCTCACGCTGCCCGACGGCCCCTGGATCGACCTGATCACCGCCCGCCACGAGCATTATCCCGCCCACGGCGCGCTCCCCGTGGTCGCGCCCGGCACCCTCGACGAAGACCTCCGCCGCCGCGACTTCACGCTCAATGCGCTGGCTATTGCCCTCACTCCCGCCGACTACGGCACCTTGATCGATCCGCTCGGCGGCCGGGCCGACCTCATCTCCGGCACTGTCCGCATCCTCCACGACGCCAGCTTTCTCGACGATCCCACCCGCCTCCTGCGCGCCGTCCGCTACGCCGAGCGCCTGACTGCGGGCACCGACCATCCTTTCGCCTTCGACAGCACCACCGCCGCGCGCTTCAACGAAGCCGTCGCGGCCCACGCGGTGGCCACCATCTCCGTCCAGCGCCTCGCCCACGAGTTCGTCCGCTTGCTGGCCGAGCCCGCCGCCGCCGCAATGCTCGCCTACCTCGCAACAACCGGACTCCTGCCGCAGATCGAATCCCGCGTCCGCTGGGATGACACGAGTGCGGCGCAATTCGCTACTCTGGATCGCCTGTGGCCCCTTGCCGAGCGTCCCGACGCTATCTGGCAAGGACGCTTCGCCCTGCTCGCCGCCCACCAGCCCCCCGATCTTGCCGCCGACACCGCCGCAGCCCTCCACCTCCCGGCCAGCGCCATCGACCTCGCCCGCGAAGCCGCCGCGTTGCGCCAACTCGCCCCCACGATGCCCGCGCACCCCGCCTCCGCCGAGCTCGGTCGTCTCCTCGATCCCTACAGCCCCGCCACCATCGTCACGGCCGCCGCCTTACTCTCCCCGGGATCCTACCGGGATCAGCTGCAGCGCTACCTCACCACGATCCGCCCCCTCAAGCCCGCACTCACCGGCGACGCCATCCGCGCGCTCGGCGTCCCGCCCGGCCCGATCTACCGCCACGCCCTCGCTGCCCTCCGCGACCACAAACGTAACCACCCCGCCCTGACCACCGACGACGAACGCGCCTTTCTCATCGCCTGGCTCCGCGAACAGGGCGCGCTCGCCCAATAATTGCCCCGCGCTGGCCGTTTCCTCCCCTTTGTGGCAAAACCCTGCGACCGGCCCGACCTTGGAGGCGGGCCTCAGTTCAGTCACCTCGGTCGCGGCCGGGACCCGCTCGTATTTCGCCCTGCACACCATCACCACCGTCTCTTCCTGGGGCTACGATGGTGCCAGGCAGCTCGGGACCGGCCATGACAATACACCTTGTGGGGACTCGGAGACCATCGTGTGCGATCCGCAGGCGGTGCCCGATATCGGCGGGGTAGTCGCGATCGATGGCGGGATGTACATCGTCAACGGGCGCGATGCGACCGTGGAGCTACTGAACGACGGTTCCGTGCGGGCCTGGGGTGCCAACCTCTCGGGACAACTGGGCGTCGCCCCGGCCGCGACTGGGGGGACGTGCTCCAATTCCACGCCGTGCCGGAGCGCGGCGCTCCAGGTCAAGGGGAAAAGACTTCCGTGGCCTTGGCTTCGATCTCCGCGATCTTCGCGATATCGAGTCGCGGATACCGGACCTGGTCGAGCGGCTTGACGCCGGGCGGCAGGAGTCGCAGCAGTTCGGGACTCGACTGCTCGGCGAGCGGGAATTCGCGCTGCATCGAGAAGAGGTGCAGTTGCCCCGCATGCTCCAACATCATCTGCAACAGCGCCCTGGCCGCGACCGGATGCCGGGCGTTCCTGATGATCGCGGCGCTGATCGGCATGACCAGGGTCCCCATATCGCCCGCGCCCTGATCGAGGTAGGCGATCCGCAGGGGGGCCGACAGCGTCCTGGCGAGTTGATCGGCGTAGTGGGTGTGATTGACAAGGCCGAGCGCCAACTCGCCATTCGCCACGGCGGCGGCGATCTCCGTGTGCAGCTGATAGAGCCGCGCGCCATTCGCCAGCAGGTCCTTCACGAACGTCAAGGACGCGTCCAGGCCGCGCTCGAGCATCAACCACGCGAGCCAGAGCCGGACACCGCCCTCGGCCAGTGAGCCAATGCCGAGTTGCCCGCGATACCCGGGATCGCGCAGCGCCAGCAGCGAGCGAGGCAAGTCGGACTCCTGGATCAGGTTCGGGTTGTAGATCAGGTTGCGCGAGCGCGCGACCACACCAGTCCAGCTGCCATCGGCGGCCCTGAACGCTGCCGGAACCGCTGCCAGCAGCGGAGAGTCGAAACGATCGAGGAGGTTGCCCCGCCGCAGCGTCTCCAGTCCGACAACATCGCTCGTCAGGATGACGTCACCCTGGGGGCTTGCGCTATCGGAATGGACCAGATCGGTAATCTCGGGAGCGGTCATGGTCTTCACCATGAATTTCGCCCCGACCCGCTGCCCGAATTCGCCGATCAACCCTTGCAACTCGCTGGCATTGCGAATGGTATAGAGCACGACTTCGTCCTCCACAGCACGGGCTGATGCCGGGAAGGATGGCGAGGCGGCGCTCGCCGCGCGAGTGGCCGCGGCCGGGATCGCCGTGGCGGTTCCATCTGGTGTTGTGGTCGGACGTTGGAGCGAGGATGCGGCATTCGTGCCGGTGCCACAGGCGGCGAGCAGCGCACCGGCGGCAGCGCCCATTCCGAGAGCAAGCAGATTCCTCCGCGACAAGCCCTACATGCGACATTTCCTCCAGATCAACGAGCGGTAATTCGATGGCGAAAGGGACTACGCCTCGATCTCATTCGTATCTGGCGACGCGCCCACCGTCGCCCTCAGCCTGCGGCCAACCGGCAGCATTGAAGGTGTCCAAATCTCGGTTCGCCTTGACTGTTCCCGGCAGTCTGGCAGGTCGATTCGCGGGGTACGGGCACAGTTCCGCACCAAACGACCGCTCATCGCCCGCTTCATCGGCTATTGACCGGCAGCGACGGTGAGCGTTGCATCCGATCCAACCGGCAGACCCTGGAGCAGCAACGGTTCGAGTTGCTCCGCAGCGAGCGGCTGCGAGAAGTAATAGCCCTGCCCCAACTGGCAACCGAGCGCGCGGAGCTGCGCGAGCGCTGCCGCAGTCTCGATCCCCTCGGCCGTCACCGTCAGCCCGCGTTCGTTGGCCGCGTGCTGCACCGCGCGCACCATGGCGGTCCGCTGCGGCTCGGTCCCCAGTCCGGCGATGAGCGCACGCGCGATCTTGACGCCGTCGGTTGGATACTGCTGCAGATGCGCGAGCGAAGCGTCGATCATCCCAACCTCGTCGATCACCACGCGCACCCCGACACCCTTCAGCTGCAAGAGGATGCGAAGCGTCGCCACCGGGTCAGCCGCGACAAGTTGCTCGGCGATCTCGCATTGCAGGCGCTGCGGCGCGAGGCCGCTGTTGCGCAGGGCGCGCATCATGTCGGCGATCAGCCCCGGACGCTGGAATTGCTTCCCCGAGAGGTTGATACTGACCGTGCGCGGCGCGCGATCCTCGTAGCGCACCTGCCACTGGTGCAGTTGCCGACACGCCGTCTCCAGCACCCAGCGCCCGAGCGGTCGGATCAGGTCCGACTGCTCGACCAGCGGCATGAACTCGGCCGGAGGGAGGAGCCCGCGCTCGGGGTGTTGCCAGCGCAACAGCGCCTCCACCCCCTCGATCTCGCCGCTCTCCAAAGTCACCCGCGGCTGGTAGTGCAGCACGAACTCATCGCGCTCAAGGGCCTGCTGCAGATCGGCCTCGAGCGACTGGCGCAGCGCGACTGCGCCGCTGAGGGTGGTGTCGAAGCACTCGTACCGCGCTTTCCCATGCTGCCTGGCGCGAATCATGGCGGCGTCGGCGTAGCGCAGCAGCTCGTTCGCCCCGCTCACCTCCGGCGTGCTGAGTGCGACACCGATGCTGGCGCTGACCACGACGCTGCGGTCCTCGAAGCGGAAGGGCATATCGAACGCGCGGAGCAGCCGGTCGGCCACATCGGTCGCCTCGCGCTGGGAAGCGAGGCCCTCGAGGATGATCGCGAAGGTGTCGGCGCTCAGGTGGGCGAGCGTGTCGCCCCCGCGCAGGCAGTCTTGCATTCGCGCCGCCACATCCGCGAGAAGCCGCTCGCCCCCCTGCTGGCCGATCCCCTTGTTCGCCCCCTTGATCCGATCGAGGTCGATGACGAGCGCCCCCGCCGCCTCGCCGCGCCGCGCCGCGCGGGCCAACGCTTGTTCGAGGCGATCGAGGAACAGGGACCGGTTGGGGAGGCCGGTGACAGAATCATGAAATGCCTTGCGCCGCAACTGGTCTTCCAGGGTCTTCCGTTCGGTGATATCGCGATAGGTGAGGACAATGCCCTCGACGGTCGGATCGGCGAGGCGATTGCTGGCGACGATCTCGGTCGTGCGCCAGAGGCCGTCGCGATGCTGCAAGCGGACCTCGATCGGGGACGCGGAGCCGGCCTCCTCGCGAGTCGCCGCGAGCGCGCGATACATCAGCGCGGCATCTTCCGGGTGGACCAGCGCCGCGAAGCCCTCGCCGAGGCGGTAGTCGGGTCGGTAGCCGAGCACCTTCTCGATCGCCGGGCTCTGATAGCGGACGATGCCGTCGCTGTCGAGCACCACAATGACGTCCGACGCGTGCTGCACCAGCGCCTGGAACCGCTGCTGCCCATCGCGCGTCGCCCGCTCCGCGAGCAGCGACGCGTTCTCGCGCAGCGCCACGAGTTGGCGTCCCGCCACCAGGCCGGTGAGGGCGAGCGCCCCGAGGATGAGGCCACCCAGCGAGCTTGACCACTCCGATCGGCCGACGACGAGCAACAGACCATACCCCACGGTGAGGCCAACATAGGGGAGGAGACTGAACGACTGGTCCGCTTCGGACTCGGTGCGAAGGTCGCTGTCGGAACGCGGCTGCGAGGCGTGCACGAACTGGTACTGCCCGGCGACGACCGCCAGGAAGCGCGCCCCGATCCAGACCGCATCCGGCCAACTGGCGCTCTGCCAGGTGCCATTGAGATTCTGGTAGGCGAAGATGAGGTCGTAGCCGACCTGGATGAGCAGGCTGGCGACCAGGATGCTCAGGGCGTTGCGACTCCCCGCCGAGGGGCGGCGCAACAGCACCATGGCGATCCCCAGGAAGAGCACCAGATCCATCACCGGATAGGCCAGGGCGATGATCGCCTTGAGGATGCCCTCGTGTTGGGTGGCGAACGTCGCATAGAGGACAAAGTGCCAGGCGACCATCGCGCCGCCGATGACCGTCGTCCCCGCATCGAGCCAGAATTTCTTGCCTTCGGACCCGGTGCGCGTCCCCAGCGGGAAGGAGAGCAGCCCCCAGAGCAAGAGCGGGTAGAACGCCAGGTAGCCGAAATCGGCCGGCGAGGGGAACGGCGACTCCTTGAGGATCGCTTCGTAGTAGAACCAGAACACGTCCCCGACCCAGAACGAGAGATAGGCGAACCCGATGATGCGCCAGGCACGCCGGGAGCGCGGGTCGAGATCCGGATGGGTCGAGTTACGCCATGTGAGCAACGCCGCCACGGGACCCGGCACCGCCAGTGCCAGGGTGCTGATGAAGACCGCATTGTCCGCGCCGAACCACTTCGTGGCGAGCCAGACGAGGTAGACGACGACGAAGCCCCCGAGCACCAGGGCCAATCGACTCCCCCAGTCGTCCAGCCACGAGACACCACGCGCGGGCTGACGACCGGCGGGACGATCTGCCATTTCCAGGTCTCCCCAGTGCATACCCATTTCCAATCCAACTGCGCACCACGCGATACCCGAACAAGACCGGGCGCAAGGTAACGCAAGCCGTTACTTTCTGTTACTAATAATGTGCGGGCCGTCCCCCACTGTCTAGAGCCATTTCGATACCGGGCGGGGGGAGAAAAGTACCAGGAGGCGACCAGATCGACAGCCAGAAGGCACGAATCGCGAACGCTTCCGCACGCCGCAGCCGAGGAAATCGCCACGGATCACGGCGATTACCGCTCGCGCGGGCGACTCGTCGCGCGATTCCTTCCCCTCCGCGAACGCTGCGTCACGAGTATGCAAGACCGACCATTCGGGCCGCTGCGTCGTTCGGCCCACAAGCGATCACAAGCATGCGACAGCACGAGGGCCGGTACAGGCGCGCCGTCGCGGATTGGTGCAGGCCAGCGGCGGCGCGGCGAGTACGAGCCGACGCTCTTGCCCCGGGCGTGAGCAGATGGTGCGGCACGCATTCGGCGGCGAGCAATGTTACACTTGTCTAGAGAAAAGAACGATTCGTGACTTGCCGCATCGGTATTAGGAGGTGGCGAGCGAGTGATGCCACACGAGAGCGATCGCGCACGCATCCTCTTCCTCGCGCACGACCCTGGTTATGCCCTCGCGGTGCAGCGCCGCCTCCCCACGGGGAGTCGCGAACTGCGCCATGCGCCCGTTGCACTCACCGGCCTGCGCCTCTGCTACCAGTGGCAACCGCACCTCGTCGTCGTCGATGCCAGTCAACCCGAGGGTATCGGCTGGACACTGCTCGACCGCTTGCGCGAATTGTCTGATTTTCCCATCCTCTTGCTCACCGCGCCCGGCAGCGAGGTCGACCGCATCGCCGGCTTCGAGCGCGGTGCGGATGACTGTGTGCCGGTGGACACCAGTCCCGATGAGTTGGTCATGCGGATCGAGGCGTTGCTTCGCCGCGTTCGACGGGGCACGGCTTCCCCGGCAGAAGGGCGGCTGGCACTCGCGAATGGCGTGGTGCTCGATCTCACCAGCCGCCAGGCATTCAAAGACGGGCAACCGCTCGCCCTCACCTCGATCGAGCGTCGGCTGCTCTTCACCCTGGCGGCACAATTCGATCAGACGGTGTCCCACGCGGCGCTGATCGCCGAGGTGTGGGGCGCGGAGGAACACGACCGAACCGACCAGCTGGAAGATGACCATCTGGCGACTGCGGCGCAAGATTGAACCCGACCCGCGTGCCCTGATCATCCTGCTCAGCGAGTACGGCCTGGCTATCGTTCAGCTCGTGCGGGCGACTAGCCCGAACGGCGTCCGACGACAGGCCCAACACGTCCTGAACTGCCTCCGGGTTGATCGGCAACGCCTCGTACTCGGCCTGGATCGCCAGGTACGCACGACGATCACGGATCGAAGGCCACACCGCGGCCACGGCGCAATCCCCCGGCCGCCGCTTCCTCGGGCGCCGGCCGGCGCGGCTCAAGGGCCGGCTTCGCCGCCGCGTCGAAGACGACGACGGCCAGTTAATGGCGGCCATGAGCGGAATTGTCGCGCGCGAGGCCGTGCGGATAGCCCGAGCCATCCCAGCGCTCGTGGTGTGTCAGCGCAACCTCCGCCGCCAGTCGCAAGATCGGCGTCTGTCCGGCGTTCAACATGTTGTAGCCGATCATGGTGTGCGTGCGCACCACCGCGATCTCCTCGGCGGTGAGACGGGTCGGCTTGAGCAGGATCGCCTCGGGCACGACCACCTTGCCGATGTCGTGCAGTTGCGCCGCGAGGGCGACCTCCTTCGAATGCTCCGCAGTGAACCCGAGGGCGCGGGCGAGAAGCTCGACCCATTGCCCCACGCGCCCGATGTGATTGCCAAGGGCATCCTTGCGGGACTCGACGGCGCAGGCCAGTCGGTAGACGAGATCGATCTGGGCGATATCCACGCTCGAGAGCGCGTGAACGTTGACGCTCGCACCGGTCGCGGTCTCCTCGGGCAGCATCCGGGCTCGCCGACCGTCGAGCAACCGGCGGACAGAGCGGAGGAGTTGCGGCGGATCCACCGGCTTGAGCAGGAAATCGTCCGCGCCGCAGGCGAGCGCCAGTTCCCGCGCTTCGCGCGTCCGGTCGCCGGTCAGGACGATCACCGGACACGACGGTGCCCCACCGACTCCGAAGCGCAGCCGCTCCAGCACCGCGAAGCCATCCTGACCAGGGAGATGCAATTCGAGCAGCATGAGCTCGGGCTGCCACCGGGCGTGTAGCCCGAGCGCCTCGTCGGGGTCGGCCACGGCCATGACCTCGCCGAAGCCCGCTGCGCCGAGTGTGTCCTTCGTCCAATTGACCTGGATATCATCGGCATCAATAATCAGGATGCGCGCCGACGCTTGCGTGAACGTGTCCAAAATCACCGATCCCGCCCCGTTTCGCGGGGACCAAAACGCAGGGTGGCCCCAGTGCGCCAACTCGTGATATTATCACCCGCTGCGGGGGTACCGCCACGCGGCGTGTGCGTCGCCAGCATAGCACCGGAATGACTCACCAGAGTCTCACACAGGGCTTCCGGCTGCGTCGGGCGACGGCCAAGGCACCGGGAGTGGGTCATGCTGGGCCTGCGCGTCTTCGGCCTCCCTCGGATCACCCTCGCGGACCAGCCAATCCGCCTGACGCGGCGCAAGGCCGTTGCGCTCCTCATCTACCTGGTCGTCACAGGCCGCCCACACGCCCGCGAAACGCTGGCCGAGCTCCTTTCCGACGGGATAGACGAGGCCCAGGCACGGAAGCACCTCCGCAACGCGCTCAACGACCTCACCGGATCGCTCGGCCCCTACCTGGTCGTCACGCGGCAGTCGGTCGCCTTCGATGCCGCCCTGCCGTTCACATCTGACCTCGGAACCCTCCGCGCGGCGCTCGCCGAGCAGCATGGCGCGCTGGATCCGCATCGCTGCGGCGTGCCGCCGAGGAGTGCGGGGAGGAATTCCTCGCCGGGTTCTCGGTGCCCGGAGCGCCGGCCTTCGAAGAATGGATCGTGCGCGAGCGCGAGCAACTGCGCGTATTGCGGGCGCGGGCGTGGGAGGCCCTGATCGCGGACGCGACGAAGCGCGGCGACACCACCGCGCTGATCGCCGATGCGCGCGTCCTCCTGACGCTCGAGCCTGGCGCGAGGCGACGCATCGCCTGCTGATACGCGCGCTGGCGCAGACAGGGCAACGCGGCGCGGCCCTGGCACAGTATGCCGCCTGCTGCCGCGCCTGGAGGATGAACTCGGTGTGGGACCGTCCGCCGAGACGGTCGCGCTGCACGATCGCCTGGTGGATGGGCACGAGGATGCGCCCTGGCAACTCCCAACCTTGACCACCGGTTTTGTTGGCCGCGAGCACGAGGTTGAAGTCCTCCTCGAACACCTCAACGCCGGATTGCCGCCTACTCACGATCGTCGGCCTGGGCGGGAGCGGCAAGACGAGCCTCGCACTCCAGGTCGCGCACCGCGTCGGCGAACGGTTCGCGGATCGCATCTGCTTCGTCGGGCTCGCCGAAAACGCGCCGCTCCCCCACGATGACCCGGCGTCGGCCACGGGGGCGCGGCGCAGGCTCACCGCGTCGATCGGGCGAAGTCTCGATCTCCCGCCCGTCGAGGACAGCGACCCGATCGAGCAACTGCTGGCGTGGCTCCAGCCCCGCTCCTGCTGCTGGTGCTCGACAATATGGAGCACGCTTGCCGGGGTCGAACTTCTCGGCAGGATTCTGGAGCGAGCACCGCGCGTGACGCTCCTCGCCACCTCGCGCGAGCGCCTCCGACTGCGCGCCGAAGTAGTCCTGGACCTCGGGGGACTCGCCTGCCCGACAGGCGCGGACGATCTCGAACGCGCGGCAGCGAGTCGGCTCTTCTTGCAGGAGGCGCGTCGTATCCGGGTAGGATGGATACCGACAGCGAGCGATCACGCGCAAATCGCCCTGTTCTGCCAGCTCGTCGATGGCCTGCCCCTCGCCCTCATCCTCGGCGCGCAGGCACTGCGAGGGCTCACCTGCGCGGAACTGGTGGAAAGGGTGGCGCGCGGGGATATCGCGCACGTTGGGAATTTGCGCGACCTGCCGGAGCGGCAACGCAGCCTCAGGGCAGTCCTCGATTCAACCTGGTCGCAACTGTCGGCGGAGGAACAGAAAACGCTGCGGCGGATCGCCATCTTCCCCAGACGTTTCGGGAAGGTCGCCGCCGAAGCGGTGACCGGCGCGACGATGCCGCAGCTGATCGCCCTCGTCGATCGCGGGATCCTCAGCTGCGATGCGACGGGGCGCTATGCCGTCCACCCGCTCGTCCGCAGCTACGCGGACGAACGCCTCGCGGCGCGACCGGAAGAGCGGACGGCGACCCGCGGCAACCACGCCGCCCACTACCTCGCCTGGGCAAAGCAGCACGCGCAGGAGTTGCATCAGACGCCGCAGGCACGCGCCAAGTTCGAGGAAGAGCGCGCGAACCTACGCCTCGCCTGGGATTGGGCGGTCGAGCAGGCAGACCGCGACCTGCTGGCGCAAGGCGCGGAGGGCATCGTCGTCTGGTACCGGCTGGCTGGACCGTATGCGGAGTGGGATGCCGCCTTTGAACGCGCGATAGCGAGCATCCGTGGCGCACAGGCATCGCTCAACCGCGCTGATCCGGAGGCCGATGCCCTCCTGGGCACCCTCCTCAATGCGCAGGCCGCCGCGCAGCTCTACCTGGCACAGTATGACCGGGCGCGGGTCCTGGCGGACGAAGCGCTCCTCCTGGCGCAACGCTCCGAGGCGGCCCCCTTGCTCGCGCGAGTGATCCACCTCCTGGCACGCCTCGCACGCCACCGGGGCGCGCACGACGAGGCGCGTGTCGGCTTCGCGAGCGCCCTCTCCCTGGCGCGGGCGAGCGACCTGGGGCGCGTCGAAGCGGCCAGCCTCTGGAATCTGGGGCTGATCGGGATCATCCAGGGTGATTACGCGGCGGCGGAGTCGGATCTCGCGGCGGGCATGGCGCGCTATCGCGCCGCTGGCGATCGGTTGGGGATGAGCCGCATCGAGATCCAGCAGGCGCTCCTCTGGTACGAGCGGGGCGACTACGCGCAGGCTCACACCATGTGGGAGCACAGCCTCGGCGTGATGGAGGCTTTCGGCTACCGGCAATTCCAGGGCCGCCCGCTCTACTTCCTGGGCATCCTCCACGACGACGGTCTCGGCGACCATCCGGCTGCGGCGGGGCATTTCGAGCGATACCGCCACCTGGCGGTGGAGATTGGCAGCACGGCGGAGGCAATCCTGGCCCGGGCGCGCCTCGGGTGGAACGCCCTTCAGCGCGGCGACCTCGCGCACGCCCGGAACCTCCTGGGTGAGGTGCTCGCGGAGGGGCGCGAGCGACCAGTATTGGAGGTGATCGTGCTGGCGCTGCGCGGTCTGGGTACCCTCGCCCTGGAGGAAGGAGACCACGGCCGCGCCCAGTTCCTCGGTACGGAACTACCTGACCGGTCGCGGATCGCACGCCACCATGGCGGCCAGCGCACCGCCTTGCGCCTGCTGGGACACGCCAGCGTCGGCCATGGGGACTTCGCGGCGCAGGCGGCCTACCGCGAGGCCCTGCAACTCGACCAGGCGCATATCAACCCGCATGTCGCCCTGGAAACGAGGATCGATCTCGCCCGCGTCGCGCTGGCGGACGGGCAGTTCACGCGGGTGGCGGAGCTCGTCTCCCCGGCCGCCGATGCATTCCTGGCGGGCGAGCCGCGCGGCCTCGCCGAACCGCTGCTGGCCATGCTCACCATGCACACCGCCCTCCAGTCCACAGGCGATCCCCGCGCGGCGGCGGCCCTCACCACAGGCGGCCAGGTGCTGCAACAGCGCGCCTCCGCCTTCGCGGACGAACACGACCGCCGCCGCTATCTCTCCGCCACGCGCGTACATCGCGCCCTCGCCAGTACGCTCCCGCCGACCAATGTACCGATCTGAAGCATCGTTTCTCCGAGGTGCGCGCCAGGGGTACTGCAACCCCTGTCCCCATTCTCGCCGGGCACCACCTTCGGCGCGCTCGAAGGGCGGGTCCACTTGCCCTGATCAGCCTGGAGGCAGGGCGGCACCTGCTGCCCCGAAGTATCCGGTGATCGCCGAGACGACCTCCCCCGCGTGCGTCATCGTCGGGACGTGGCTGTCCGCGTCGAGGACGACCAGGTGGCTCTCCGGCAGGAGGGCGTGCAGCTCGTGCGCGCGGGCCAGCGGCACGAGGCGGTCGCGCGCGGCGTGGATGATCAGCGTCGGGAGGCGCAGGTCGCCCAGCCGCGCGGTGAGGTCGAAGCCGACGCCCAATTCGGCCAGTCGCGCGGCGGGTTCGGGGCGCGAGCGCACGAGGATGTTCCGGCCCCAGCGGCGGATGTGCCCCTGGTCGTCGCCGGGGACGCAGTGCGCCACGAAGCCGTCGAGGGCGGCGTCGAAATCGGCGCGCAGGGCCTCGGCGAAGGGATTGCGTGCCGAGGCCCGCCCGGTGTACTCGCCATCCACGATGACCAGCCCCTCGAAGCGCTCGGGGCGTGCGAGCGCCGCCGCGAGGGCCGTGCGCGCCCCGGCCGACTCCGCCCCCAGGACGCAGCGGTCGATGCCGAGGGCATCGAGGACGCCGAAGAGGTCGGCGAGCAGGCCATCCAGGGTGATCGCTTCCGGCGGGACGACCGTCTCGCCGCTCCCCCGGTGATCGTAGGCGACGGTGCGCCAGGAGCGGCTCAGCGTCTCGAACGGCTGCTGCCACAGTTCCCAGCTGCCCGCCCAGCCACCGACCCCCAGGAAGGTGCGCGGCCCCGGCCCGAAGGCGACGACGTTGATGCGGTGCCCGTTGATCGGCAGGAACACGGCCCCTCCTCTGGTTGAAGGCGAAGATTTCGAGAGGCGCGACGGGAAAGTGGCGCATTTCAAGCAGGCGCGTCAGCCCCGGACGGCGTCACACCGGTGCCTTCGCGCCGCACTCGGGGCAGAACTTGACCGTGAGCGGCATCTTCGCCCCGCACTCGCCGCAGAAACGCTCCTGCGCGGTCGGCTTGCCACACTCGGGGCAGAACTTCGCCCCGCCCGTCTGCGCGCCGCAGTGGCGGCACTGCACGGAGACGGTGCGACCGACCAGTTCCTCGCGCGCGGTGGCGGATTCGTAGATCGCCTCATTCGTGCGCTGGATTTCGGCCGCGACCTGGGCGTGCGCCGCTTCCTCGGCCACGTCGGGCGCGCAGGACTTGCAGAGGCCGCGCGCGTCGATCCAGCACTGCTGATCGACCCAGGAGGTGCAGCGCGGGCAGTGGTGGAAATGCGGCTCCAGTTCCTGCATCGCCTCCTGGAAGGCCTTGTCGTGGGCGCGTTCCCAGGTCGCCGAGCGGGCGCGGTCGGTCAGATCCTGCGCGCGGCCGAAGACGCCGCCGAACATGCTGCTCGCCGCGCCGAGCAGGTCGCTGACCACCCCGCCCGCTGTCGCCTTGAACGTGGTGCGATGCCCGGAGCCGCAGCGGTCGCAATAGAACTCGAACTGGTAGCCCTTGTTGGTGCTGAGATCGCGATGGTTGCGCGTGAACTGGATGCTCACCCTCTCTGCTCCCCCTGAGCGACAGTCGCCGCCAACGCGCGCGGTGCGCCGTGGGCGCGACGTATCGCCGCCGAAATTCATCACCGGGATCGAGTATCGGGCACGCCGATAGCGCACGCAAGAGGGATGAAGGTCCCGATCGGCTCCCCGGTGCCGTCAGGTCGCATGGACGCCGCGCACATGTGTAGGAACGCGCGTGAACGGCCGTCAGTTTCGCTAGTTTGCTGACGATCGGCGTCGAAATGAGTTCTCGCTGCGGCGGCCTGGAACTTTCTCCGTGCTCGCGCATTTTCTCTAGCAAGTGCAAGGCGGCAGATCGCACGTCTGCTATTGCGATGCCCGGCAACCATTGAGGAAACGCGCGATGCACTCGTACTACAGAGCGCCATTGCCGTACACCATCATCCTGGCGGTACTCCTCGTGCTGCCCGCCTGCGCCGCGCAAACCGGCACGCCGACGGCGACGGCAAGCGTTGGGCAGCGGCAGGCGAACGCCGCCACACCGACACATCCGGCCCCTCCCGGCACGCCCGCGACGCCGCAACACCCCGCCACCCCCGCCACTCCCGCCACCCCCAGGCCCACCCAAACCGCCACGCCGCTGACCGGTGCCGCCGCGATCCTGAGTCGCTTGCCGGAAGCGACCGCGCTCACGATTCAGGACGACCTGTGGGTGTACGGGCCGGTCGCGCCGATCGAGCGGCACTTTTCGCTCTATCGCAGGGCCGATTCCTTTGCTGGCTCCGGGCGGATTGTCGAGAGCAGGCGAGGAACTGCCCCAAATTACAAGCAAGAGCAGCGCATCTGGGCGGGGGAGCTTGCGGTGCCGCTCGCGGCGATCCAGAGCTTGCTGAACGCCCTCGCCATCGTGCCCCTGCGCGAGGGTGCCTACAAGCCGGCCATCACGCATTCCGACGATTCGCCCGCGCTCGATATCCTGATCGCCACGCCAGCGGGCACGGTCTGGTTCTTCACCACGTCGAACGAGGTCGAGCATGTGCCCTGGGGCGCGGTGATCGGCGAGCGGACCTATGTCATCGACAGCCCGCTCCCGACGAGGGCGCTTGGCGCGCTCGGCTCGTATCTCGGTCCGGCGGCGCTCAACTACCAGGGGTCATCGATTGATGATCCCCTCGCCTGCCGGGCCGACGTTCCGTCGATCAAGGCGGTTGCGTCGGTGCCCGCGCCCCCGTCGATCATCACCGCCCGCCGCCCGTCGCCATCCGACCCGCCGAGGCCGCGCATCGGCGAGACGATCAATATCGCCGAGCGGCACGGGCTGCACGATGCTCCGCAGATCGCGATCTCCGGTCCGGGCAGGAACCTGGTCGTGAGTGATCGCGCGGTCCACGATCAGTTCATCGCGATGCTCGACCAGCCGCTCGTGACCATCCCGACGTCCGGGATGGGTCCCTCGCGCTTCGAGCGCCTCTACTTCGACATGTATGTCCCCGGCAAGGGCGCGCTCACGCTCAACTATCACCTGGGCAACGGCGAAATCTCGAACTGGACAACGTATTACGCCGGTGAGGAAGAGACCATCTACGCGGTGCGAGCGCCCACTGGCTTCGCGGCGCTGCTGCTGGCGCAATTCTGCGGGAGGTGAGTCGCGATGATGGGGAACAAGCCGCGTCGATACCGCGCGATTGTGCTCCTGTTGCTCGTCGCCACACTTTTGGGCGCGTGCGGCGATTCGGCCGCCACCGCCACGGCGCAAGCAACGTCGCGGCCAGCGCCGATGGCATTCGGCACGCCCGGCAGCCCGATGGCGGACGCGCCGTCGCCCAGGCCCGCGTCGCCGCGCGCCACGCCTGCGACGCCAACGGTGTCATCCACGCTCGCGGCGGCGCTGGCGACGACGCAGCGGATTCGCATTACCAGAAATGGCGGTGTAATGACCAGCATTAGCGAATCAGCCAAGTGGAACCTTGAGCGCACTACGGAAGAGTTTGCCGGGCGCGCGGAGTTTTCTGTGAGTTCCTTCGCCGGATTTCGGCAAAGCGCGACGGCAGAGATAGCGGTACCGCGCCGCAACATCGACCTGTTCTTTGGCATCCTAGCGAGTTCGCCGATACAGCCGGGCGACCGAGCCCTCCCTTCCCAATGGACATCAATCACGCTAGAAACATCGGCCGGAACGGTGGAGTTCTTTCGTGAGATACCTGGCGGCGACGCATTCACGCTGGAGGAACAATCGCGGATCGGATGGAGCCTCTTGTTCGCGGGCAGGAAGTACAAAGTCCTGAACGAAGCTCCACAGCAGGCCCTCGAAGAGATCAATCCGTATCTGCGACGAGATCTCCTGGATACGCTATTTCAGGATGCGCGAGCGGCGTATCAGGCTCGCCCCACGCAGGTGCCGCTGCTCTGCACCCTGCCGAGCGCCGCACCGTCAGCCAGCGGCGCACCGCCTTCCGGCGCATCGGTGAACATCGTGGCGGCGCTGGGCATGGGCACACCGGAATCCGTCACGATTGAGGACGGGGCGGAGTTCGCCAAGAAGAAGCTGACCGATCCCGCTCAGATTGGCCCGCTGATCGCTCTGCTCGACCAACCGCTCCCCGTCATCCCTGCGATCACCTACATTGCAAGTGAGCGCATCGGGATCAATATTGCCACCTCCAACCACTCCTCGATCCAGCTCTACCTATCTGCCGCGCGCCGAGCTGATCCGACGTCTTCGATCCGGTCGGCGGCTTCAGCGTCCAGGCCCCGCCCGACCTCCGTCCATCCCGATCAGCCTCTTCTGCGCGCCGTAGGGCCATTGCCCCGCGCCGCGCCGCGCTGCTACACTCCCCCGCGCCACGATGGCGCAGGGGGTGGGGGCGATGGCGGCACTCGTCGCGGGACTTGGTTACATGGGCGCGGCGCTGGCCGAGGCGCTGATCGCGCGCGGCGAGCCGGTCGTCGGGCTCGACAATCGCTTCTCGACCGACGAGCGGGCCATCGAGCGGCTGAGCGCGGCGGGGCTGACGTTCGTGCCGGGCGACATCGCCGCGCCGGACGAGGTCGCGGCGGTTTTTGCGCACGGCCCCTTCGAGACGATCTACCTCTTCGCGGCGCAGGCGAGCGCCAATCCGCAGGCGGCGAGCGTCGAATACACCGAGCGCAGCAACCTGATCGGCCCGCGCGTGCTGCTCGACGCGGCGCTGGCGCACGGCGTACAGTCGGTGGTCTACGCGAGTTCGTTCAAGGTGTATGGGGAGCGGCTGGCGCGGGACGATGGGGACGGATTGAACCGCCAAGACGCCAAGGACGCCAAGGACGCCAAGAAGACGACGATTATTGACGAGGGCCAGCCATACGGTGTATTCAGGGATATGTCGCACCTGTCGAAGGTGCATGTCGAGAAGTTGCTGGAGATGTATTCCGCGCTCCACGGGTTGCGCTGCCTCAGTTTGCGCTTCGGCATCGTGCATGGGCTGGGGCCGGTCTTCAAGACCGACCCGCGCTTCATGACCGCGCCCAACCTCTTCTGCTGGCGCGCGGCGCGAGGCGAGCCGCTGACCGTCTTCGGCGGCGGGCGCACCCCGGCGGGCTTCGTCCACGTCGCGGACGCCACGGCGGCGACCCTGGCGGCGGCTGATCACGCCGGATTTCGGGGCTACGTGCCGCTGAATGTGGTGGGCGAGGTGGTCTCGGTCGCGGAGGTCGCGGGTTGGGTGCGCGATGCCGGGGCGGCGCGCGGGCTGGCGGTGCGGATCGAGGGGTTGGACCCGGCGGGGTCGGTGGATGAGGCGGCGCGCTACGCGGTCGCCTCCGGCCTGGATGCGGTCCCCTATGTCCGGCCAGGCCATCTGCTGCGCAAGAGCGTCGGCGAGGTGCTCGATTATTTTCTCGCGGGGGCGGCATGAAGCGCGAGACAGGGTTCGGGCGATGCGCGTAGCGGTGACTGGCGGCACCGGCTTCATCGGGCGGCACGTCGTGGCGGCGCTGGCGGCGGCGGGGCACGAGGTCGCGGTCGTCGCGCGGCACCCGGTGCCGGTGGATGGGGCGGCGCGCGTGGTGCAGGGGGACGTGGCGAGCGGCGAGATCGCGGCGGCGCTGGCCGGGTCCGAGGCGATCGTCCACCTGGCAGGGCTCTCGGATGCCTCGCAGTCATTGGCCGATCCGGTCGGCTACACGTCCATTAACGCGCTCGGCACGCTCAACGTGCTGGAGGCGGCGCGGCTGATGGGCGCGGGCGTCGTCTTCGCGTCGAGTCAGCGCATTTACGAGCCCTGGCACGGCCCGCTGCACGAGGACGCGCCAAAAGTGCCGACCACCGTCTACGGCTGGAGCAAGCTCGTCGCCGAGGGCTGGGCGACGATGTACAGCCAGATCTACGGCGTCCCGACGATCAGCTTGCGCGCTTTCACCGTCTACGGCCCCGGACAGCGGGCGCGCGGCGGCGCGAGCGGCGTGCTCGCCATCTTCGCCGAGCGGACGTTGCGCGGTCAGGAATTGACCATCCACCAGCGCCATCTGCGCGATTTCGTCTGGGTGGGCGACGCGGCGGCGGCCTTCCTGCGCGCGGTCGAGCGCCTGGGCGACCCGCGAGTGCAGGGTCGCGCCTACAACCTCGGCTGCGGCGTCGGCACGGCGCTCGACGACCTCGCCCGACTGGTGCAGGCGCGCAGCGGCATCGCCAACCCGCCGCCGATCACCATCCGCGACCCGGGCGAGCAGGAGCCGCGCGAGGAGGTTTTCGCCACGCTCGACCGCATCCGCGAAGCGTTGGACTGGTCGCCAACCGTGGCGCTGGAGGAGGGCATCGACCGCTACCTGGCGTGGCTGCGCGACGAATTGGCGCGCGAGGGGTCGGCATGAGCGACCGCGCGCGGGTGCTGCTGAAGGCGCGACCCACCCCGGCGCAGATCGCCGACCGGCTCGCGCCGCTGCGCCCGGAGGGGCTGGAGCTCTACCTCGACGCGCGCGACCTCGCGCCCGACGATTGGCTGCCGCGCCTGCGGGCGATCATGGCCGCCGCGCCGCGCGCCGGGGAGGATGGCTTCGCCTACATCGTCGAAGGGCCGATCCGCTCGCTCGATGGCGAGTTTTTCGACGTGACGCGCGGCGCAGCCGCCGACCTGGAGGCTCTGACGCGCCTCGCGCAGTTCGGTGCCGATCTCGGCGCGAAGGTCGCCGTCATCCACCTGATCGCGCCGACCAGCGACCCGGCCGCGATCCGCCCCGAGCGGCGCGGCGAGCTGATCGCGCGGGCGCTGCCGCTGCTGGAACGCTACATCGCCCTCTGCCACGACGCCGGGCTGACCCCCACCATCGAGAACATTCCGCCGATCGCGCAGATGCGCGAGGGCGCGGCCGTCTTCTCCGCGCTCGGCGTGGAGCCCGAGGATCTGGTCCGCTGCTGCGCGGCGCTGCCGGGCCTGGGCATCACCTACGACACGTCGCACGCCGGGCTGCACCTGGAAGCGATCGACACCGACCCATCCGCCGCGCCGCCCGAGCTGCGGCCAGCCGTGGAAACCTACCGCGCGACCGCCACGGTGCGCTCGCAAGAAGCATGGATCGACCGGGTCGCACCCTGGCTGGTCAACTGCCACATCTCGAACGCCGCCGGGCTCCTGGGCGAGGGTCTGCCCTACGGCGAGGGCCGCTTCGACCTCGACGCGCTCATCCCGCGCCTCGCCGCCACCGCGCGCTACATCGTCACCGAGACCCTGGAACCGGACCACGACCGCGCCGTGTTCATGCGGGAGGCGTATGGGCGGATCATGGCGGCGCTTGGGGGACGGTTGGAAGGTTCGAATGTTTGAAAGTTCAGGCTGTAGCTCCCAAACCTTCAAACCTTTGAACCTTCGAACCGTAATCTTGGAACACAGGTGAATTCATTGACTACACCACCACCGCCCCCCCTCGCGCCCGAGGCGCAGATCGACTGGAATACGCTGCTCGACCGGCCGCCGCTGGTGGCTGACGAGGCGGCGCTGACGGCGGCATTCGCCGGAAAACGGGTGCTGATCACCGGCGCGGGGGGCTCGCTGGGGCGCGAACTCGCCCAGTTTGTGCTCGGCTATCGCCCGGCCGCGCTGACGCTGGTGGACAGCAGCGAGGCGGGGCTCTTCGCGCTCTGGGACCGGCTGCGGTCGAGCAACCCGCACGAGGTGCCGCTCGCGTTCCGCCCGGCCGACGTGCGGATGCGCCGCCGCGTGGCCGCGATCCTGGGCGCGGCGCGGCCGGAGATCGTCTTCCACCTCGCCGCGTACAAGCACGTCCCCTGGGCCGAGGCGGAGCCGAGCGAGTACCTGGACGTGAATCTGCGCGGCGGGCAGGCGGTGATCGAGGAGGCGGCGCGCGTCGGCGTGCGGCGGATCGTCTACCCCTCCACCGATAAGGCGGTCAACCCGCCGAGCCTCTACGGCGCGACCAAGCGGATCATCGAGGCGCACCTGCGCGAGACCGCCACGCGCGCGGGACAGGTCGCGGTCGCCGCGCGCTTCGTCAACGTGCTGGGGACGCAGGGGAGCGTCGGCGTCACCTTTGCCCGGCAGATCGCGGCGGGCCAGCCCCTCTCGATCACCGACCCCGCGATGGCGCGCTACTGGGTCACGCCGCGCCACGGGACGCTACTGCTGGCCTACGGCGCGGCACCGGCGTTCGACGAGCCGTTCAGCGTCACCCTGCCCGAGGCGCGACCGGAGGTCTCGGTGCTCGAACTCGCCCGGCGGCTCTGGGCGGCGCTCGGGCACAGCGGCGAGCCGCCAATCGTCGTCACCGGCAGCCGCCCCGGCGAGCGCCTGCACGAAGAATTGACCGGCGCGGGTGAGACGCTGGAGGCGGGGCCGTACCCCGGCATCCTGCAAGTCGGTGGCATCGCCGCCGCGCCGTCCAGCGACCCGATCGCCGCCGGTATCGGCGAACTCCTGGCCCAGGTCGAAGCCGAGCTACCCGAGTCGGAATTGAAGGCTCGCGCCCTCGCCTGGGCGCGCTCCATCCAGTAGACTACCACCACCTTGAGCGTTGAACCTTGAGTCCGGGTCCTCATGATCGACATCGACTGGTCGCTCGTCAAGTCAATTGTCCGCCAACTCCTCCCCGCGTTCGGCGTCGCCTTCGTAGCGGCGCTGATCTGCGTGCCGCTCGCCGCATCGGTCGGGTTGGCGGTCGGCGGCACCCTGGTCGATCAGCCGCGCCCCGGCGAAGTGCAGCGTCGTCCGATCAGCCGGGTTGGCGGCTACGGGTTGGTCGCCGCGTTCTTCTTCGGCATCATCGCCGGGTTACCCGTCCTCAATGGTGCTGCCGACCGCTTCCTGGCCGACGGCAACCTGATCGGGCTGCACACGATGCTGGCCGAGTACAACAAGTGGGTCGGCCTGGCGCTCGGGGCGGCGTTCCTGCTGCCGTTCGCCGCCTGGGACGACCTGCGCCGCCTGCCGCCCCTGCCCCAGCTCATCGCGCAATTCGGCTGCGCGGCGATCCCGATCGCTTTCGGCGTGAAGATGACCACCATCTCTAACCCGCTGCCGTTCGGCCCCGACCCCTTCAATCTTGGCCTGCTGGTCATCCCGGTCACGTTCGTCTGGATCGTCGGGATGATCAACACGCTGAACTGGCTCGACACGATGGATGGCCTGGCGGGCGGCGTGGCGCTGATCAGCGGCGGTGCTCGTCGCGGCCAGCGTGCAAGCGCAACGGCTTCAGCGAACGGCAGGACACCGTCGCTCGGTGGCGCTGGTCGGGGCCTGCCTCGGCTTCCTGGTCTACAACTTCCACCCGGCGCGCATCTTCATGGGCACCAGCGGCTCGATGTTCCTCGGCTACGCGCTCGGGGTGATCTCGATCATCGGCGGCGCGAAGATCGCCACGGCGGTGCTCGTCCTCGGCCTGCCGATCCTCGACACCGCTTTGTCATCCTGCGCCGCCTCGCCGCCGGGCGCTCGCCGATGCAGGGGGGCGACGGCGCACACCTCGTCCACCGCCTGCTCCGCATCGGCTTCAACGTGCGCCAGATCACGCTGCTGGTCTACGCCGTGACCGCCCTCTTCGGCGCGCTCTCGGTCCTCTTCGTGCGCGAGCAGCGGATCATCGCCTTCGCGATGCTCGCCCTCGTGATTGGCGGGGTCTTCCTCTTCGTGCAATGGAACACAGCGCGAAGTCGGAAGTCGGAAGTCGGAAGTGCGAAGTAGCGCTGAGCCGGGCAGCCCCTACACGCCCACAAGGACCGTGGCGCGGTTCGCATAGCTGTCCATCAGCAGGCGCATGTCATCGTGGAACTCATCCTGGGAAATCCTCTTGTCGAGAAAAGCGGCGCAGATCGACCGGCGGATCGCCCGCCCCCACTGTGCCAACTCCTGGTCGCCCACCTCCGGGAAGATCCGCCGCAGATGGACCTCGAAGTCGAACGTGGTATTGGTGAGAATGGTGTCGATCACCTCCCAAAATGACGTCGTGCCGAGTTCCAGGGCCGCGTGGATGGCCGGGCGGAGGAGACCGACGTGCTCCACCATGACCCTGATGCCCTCGTCGATGTAGCGTCGCGGGTCCACCTCCGAGAGGTAGCCGAATTCGGCATGGAAGTCCTGGCAGACTCGGAGCAGGGCCTCCGGGCGCAGGCCATGCATCACGAGATCCCGCTTGGTCGGGAAGTAGTGGTAGAGGCCGCCGACGCTCAGGCAGGCCGCATCGGCGGCGGCGCGCATCGACAACCCTCGCGCGCCATCGCGCAGGATTAGCGGCGCGACCGCCAGGAAGATCGCCGATTGCCGCGCGAGCCGGTCCTCGGGCGGTCGCCCCTTTTTACCGAACGTCATGGCCCTATCCTCTCGACAAATCGCGGACATATTGCCAGGCCGCCAGGCGCATGCCATGATAGGATCGTGGTCCACACTTTACAGCCGGTCACCGCATCGCGCAATGGGGTGGCTGTAATTTCCGAACGGCTGGGCTCTCGGTGGAGCAGTTGTGCCCTCGCCCGGCCCGCGAGTATGGAGGAGGCGCAACGATGGCCAAGGCAGGCGACGTGTTCGAGCACCCCGTGACGCGGGAGAAGATCCACTTCCGCAAGACCGCGCGCGACACCGGCGGCGCGCTGATGCTGGCAGATGTCTTCATGCAGCCGGGCGGCTTCGTCGCGGCTGCGCACATCCACCCGCAGCAGGAGGAGCGCTTCGAGGTGATCGCGGGGACGCTCCGCGCCAGGATCGCGGGCAAGGAGATCACCGGCGGCCCGGGGACGAAGCTCGTCGTCCCGCCGGGGATCCCTCACGTCTGGTGGAATGCGGGCGAGGACGAGCTCCATGTACTGGCGGAAGTCCTACCTGCGCTTCGGTTTGAGGACTTCTTCGAGACCTTCTTCGGGCTGGCGCAGGATGGCAAAGTCAGCCCGAAAACGGGTCTGCCCAACCCCTTGCAGATGGCGGTGATAATGCGCGCCCACCGCGCCGAGATCACCCTGGCCAACCCTCCGCAGCCGGTGCAGACCGTACTCTTCGGCTTGCTGGCCGCCATCGGCAGGCCACCGGCAAGGCGGCGCACCTTACCCGCGCGCCCGGAAGTCGCGGGCACAGCCGCAAGCAACGTAATCCGTCGCCGCACCAACTGGCAAGCCCCCGGCCGCCGCGCGTCGCAGACGCGAAATCACGGCGCAGAGGAGCCGCGCCCGCGAACAGGTGTGGTACGTCCGCCCCGTCGGCGCGACGCCGAAGTCCGGGATGAACTGAGGGACGCATGAAGAGTCAGCCCCACCTGGCCCAGCCATAACGCGCCAGGAGATCATCGACGTCTACAAGGTCGCGGAGTTCGTCACGCTTGCCCGCGATGGCTCGCCCGTCTGCTGGCCGCTCACACCCGACTTCGAGCGCGGTCGGCTCGTCTTCTCACCGGCTACATGTACCCCGCAAAGGCCAGGAATGCCGGCGCAACCTGCGCGTGGCAGCCCTCTTCTCCGACCCTACGGCCAGTGGCCGATCCGACGACGACCCGCTGGTACTGGTCCAGGGACTCGCCGAAGTCTTCGACCAGGACATTCAGCGCAACACCGAGCGCTACATCGATCAACTCTGAGGAAGGGGCCATTGCCGTTCCGACCTCGGGCTGCGCTTCCCTTTATTGCGCCGGGCGATGCTTGGTTTACCTGGCCCGCATCTTCATCGAGGTGACACCGCAGCGGGAACACGCCTGGGCACGCTGCGGTGCTCCGGCTGCGCTGGGCGAGGCGAGTCGCCCCGCCCGCGTTCTCACCTGGGCAGGGATCGCGCTGCCGACGAGCGTCGCCCGTTGGCTGCCGCGCTACACCCGCTCGCCGGTCCTGGCCTACGTCGACCGCGGCGGTTGGCCCGTCGCCACCCGCGTCGAGGCGACCCTGTGCCCCGACCATGTCGCAATCGTAGGTGGCTTCGCCGCGCAGGACGGTGCACCGGCGTGCCTGACCTACCACCGTCTCGTCGGCAACTACCGGGCCAATGATGCCTTCATTATTCGCGGACACTTCAACACGGCGGGCAGGCTCATCCCCGAGCGGCTGGTCGGCTACGGCGGCACCGGCGATGATCGCGGGGTAGGCTCGCCGAAATTGCTGCGCCTGTTCCGCGACCTGGGCGAGCGCCTCCCGGTGCAGCTTGCGCGAGAAGGTCGGCCAGGTCTCGTCGCCCGCCCCACGCCCAAACGTTGACCAGCCGCCGGAGAAGAGCGCATGTCAGCACAAAACTGGCCGAGCGCTGAGCGCGCTGCAGGTACCCTGCTCGTGCTGGCGTTCCTCATGTTCGCAATCGGTGCGGCACTCCCGGTCGTGGGCGAACGCGGGAACAGCCGAATCTACACCTTGCCTGCAAGGGAGCACGTACAGGCGGTCGCCAGCATGGCAATCACCTGGCGCTGGGCCAACATTCTCATGGGCGCCGCCATCGTCGCCCTGCTCGCCGGGCTGACGATACTCACGTCGATCCTGGACGGTGCAGGCGAGCGGCTCTTCTCGCGACTTGGCCTGGTCGGGATGGTGCTGGCAGCGGTCTTGTGGCTGGTCTTCTCGGCATTCCGGGCCGCAGTCGCCACAACGGCGGCGCAAGAGTTCGTGGCGACAGGCTCGCTGCCGCCCTACTACGAGCCGCTGGCCCGGTGGTGCTTCGCGCTCTTCTTCATCTATGCGATTGCTGGCTTCCTCGCCCTGGCGGCGTATGGGGGAGCCGTGCTGAGTGTGGGACTGTTACCTGCGTGGGCCGGATGGGGGACGATTGCCTTCAGCCTGGCGACGCTGGTCGCCCTGCTCCTCACCGGCGACACGCTACCGGCCTTCCATTACGTCCCGCCCCTGGTGATGGGCCTCATCCTGCTCGTGCGCGGCGCGGGCTGATCGTCCAGGCAGTCGGAGCTGCGAGTCTGGTCAGCCCTGCGCTGTCTGGCCTCCGGCAACTGCCTCCTGCGCCTCTTCCACCAGCAAGTGCGGCAGGCCCTTGCTGATCGGGTAGGCACGGCCGCAGGAGCTGCAGGTGTATGCCGATCCCGAGCGCGCCAGGTCGCCGTGGCAGGCCGGGCAGGCCAGCAATGCGTCGAGGTCGAAGGTGCGGGTGGTCCCCTTGCGGCGGCGCGTGGCGCGCTTGGCGAGGTCGAGCGCGGGGCCGGGGACGTGGTCGCGCACGAACGAGGTGGCATTCCCCTTGATGCCGCCGACGAGCGACTCGCGCGGGCGCACCATCTCGCGCAGCGTCGCCGGGTCATTGAGGTCAAGCGGCGAGGCGTCGCGAATCTCGAAGTCGATCGTGCCCGACCACTCGTAATCGACGTAGAAGAGGTCGGGCATGCTGCGGCTGAAGCGCGCGAAGCGCGGGTTGTAGGCGAAGAGGTAATCGAAGAGGTCGCCGAAGGTGTCGCGGTCGGTCGTCTCGTAGTCGAGCGGGTGCAGCACCAGCTTGCCATCGATCAGGTTCACGTACCAGCGGTGGAACGGCCAGTGGAACAGCCGCTCGGCGACTTCCGACGGCGACTGGATCCAGCCGCGCTTGCCGACGCGCATCAGCTCGCGCAGGAAGCGCGCCGGGTCGGGCATGTGCTCCAGGATGTGGAAGCAGACGATGTAGTCGAACGCGCCATCCTTGAACGGCAGCTGCTCGGCATCCGCCACGATCAGCGGCCGGTCGATCCGCAGATCGCCGCCACGCTCGGTGTTGTCGTCGATGTAGCGGTCGAGCAGGACATCGGAGCGCGGATTCGGCCGGTCGCCACTCCCGATCTCCAGCACCAACTCGTTCTCGCCGATCTGCCCCAAGCGCATCGCCACTGATACCGTTCCCTCCCGAGACCACCACAGGCCACCATCCAGCCCAACACACGGCGGAGAAGTGTACCACAGGGGTGATCGTGCGGGACGAGAGTGGAGAGTGGAGAGAAGAGAGAAGAGAGAGGAGTGAGGAGTGAGGAGTGAGGATACGTGGCGTAAGAGAGGGGGTGGATCCTTCGC
Organism: Chloroflexia bacterium; assembly: GCA_046328475.1. Lineage (GTDB taxonomy): Bacteria > Chloroflexota > Chloroflexia > Thermomicrobiales > CADCWN01 > CADCWN01. Next base: position 29,922 of record JAXLWN010000061.1, read on the forward strand.
TGCGCTCAGATGGACAGGGCGCGGGTGGCCTCCAGGGTGTCATTCTGAGCGCGCGGTTTCAACCGCCAGCGCTATGCATAGCACAAAACAGCGGCGCTCCCCGTAGCAGGAAGCGCCACCTCGCTGACTCTGCATTGTCTGCCGGGCCGAATGCTCAGTGCTTGGCCGCGATCTCCGCGTCCATGTCCGCCTTCATCGCCTCGACATCGTGCTTCACGACGAAGGTACGGCCGCTCATGTCATCGCGGACATAGTCGAGCACCTTGTCGTCCATCCAGCGGTAGATCGTCGGGCGCGTGACGTTGAGCATGTTGGCCGCGTTGCCGATCGAGACGAGATCGCTCGGCTCGAACGAGCGCAGCTTGGCAAGCGAGAGCATCTTGCCGAGCGGCTGCTCCCAGAAGGAACGGGGCACCGTGAAGGTGTCCGAACCAACCGGCCAGAAGAGCAGTTGCAGGACCGAGTCGATCGCCCCCAGCACTTCCTCGCGCCCGGCCCGCATCGCACCCATCGCGATATGCGCGAGACGGGAAAGGTCCTCACCCAACGGCCCCTCGCGCAGCTGCTCCAAACTGACGCGCGGCATGGCGGCCGGATACAGGCGGCTGATGATGCGATGGTGCTGGCTATAGACGAGCTGGAGGGCATCGTCTATCACCATCTGGTAGTCGCTACTTATCGCCGTAGCGGCCTGATGCACGGGCGGGCTCCTTTCGCGTCCGTACTAACAAAACTCGCTGCCCGCATTGTACGTTCTCCTTGCAGATATGTCAATAGCTTCGACACGCTTTTTTCCCGTACTGACGCCACAGTTGGGCAATCCGATCGTCCCAGGCGAATGGTCCCAGGGCCGCAGGGTGCTTACGTACGCGGTTTGCCGTTTGCCACCAGGGCACCAGTCTGTGCAATTTGCGCACAAGTTTTATCAGCGTGCGGCGCGGCGCGAGAGGAAGGCGGCGGGGATGAGCGCGATCAGGCAGATCACGCCCGCGATGGCGAAGGTCTGGTGGAGGATCTGCAGCGTCAGATTGGCGACCTGGTCGGCCTGATACTGCAACTGCCGCTGGAGGAAGGCCGACATCGTCTCGCCCGGCTGCTGCGTCAGCGGCGGCAACGCCTGCACCAGCTCGTTCAGCCGCCCCGCGCCCCACGAGGTGAGCGCCGAGAGGCCGACCATCATCCCGAGCAGGCGCATCACCAGCACCAGCGACGAGGCGATGCCGTAGTCGGTCGCGGGGGCGCTGTTGATCGCGGCGGCCCCGACCGGGGCGATCACCAGCCCCAGGCCCAGGCCGCAGACCAGCAGATCGAGCGTCATCCGCCCGTAATCGAGCGCGTAGGGCCAGCCGTAGAAGCGCCAGAAGCCGACCGCCGCCAGCGCCAGCCCCGCCAGCGCCAGCGTGCGATAGCCGAGCCGCTCGGCGACCGCCCCGCCCCCCAGCGACCCGACCGCCATCGCCAGCGTGAAGGGCATCAGCAGCAGGGCGCTGATGATGCTAATCCGCTCCACGTCGGTGGCGAGCAGCGAGACGACAAACGGCACATCCACCATCACGATGATCAACGCCGCGCCGACCAGCAGGTTCGCCAGATTGGCCGCGCTGAAAACGCGCGAGCGGAAGAGCGCCAGCGGGATCAGCGAGAGGCCGGGGCGGCGCGCGGTCCAGACGAACGCGGCGAACGCGAGCACCGCGCCGCCGAGCAGCGGCCAGCGGTAGGGCGCGAAGGGGTTCGCCTCGGCCCCGAGCACGCGCGGCCCGGTCCCGCCCCCCTCCGCGCCCGAGGAGAGCGCGAGGTTGGTCAGGACCAGCGCGAGGGTCAGCGCGACCGCGCCCGCCCAATCGAAGCGCCCGGCGGTCGCCGTCGCGACGAGTCGCCCGCGCCAGGCCAGCGCCACCACCGCCAGCACCCCGAGCGCGAGCGGCGCGTTGATGGCGAAGACCCAGCGCCAGTGCTCCACCGGGCCGAGCCGCGCCGCCCCGAAGAGGCCGATCACCCCCGCACCCCAGAGCGGCCCCAGCACCCAGCCGAGCGTGTCCACCGCGCCGATCGCCCCGACGACCGCCGCGCGGCGCGCGGGCGGCAACAGGTCGGCGGCGAGCGCCAGCGTGACCGGCACCAGCGCCCCGCCGCCGAGCCCCTGCACCATGCGCGCGAGGATCAGCGGCACCAGATCGGTCGCCAGCATGCACCAGACCGACCCGGCGGCGAAGAGGCCGAGCGCGACCAGGAAAATCACCCGTCGCCCGAGCAGATCGGACGCCCGCCCGGCGATCGGGATGGTGATCAAGTACGCCAGCAGATAGCCGCTGACGACCCACGAATAGCGGTCGATCTCGGCGGCATTGATCTCCAGGTCGAAGATGATCCGCGCCAGGATCGTGGTGATCACCGTCAGGTCGAGCGCCGCGACGAAGACCGCCACCAGCGCCGCCCCCAGCAACGGGCGTACCCCCGAGGCGGTCGCTTCGGGGGTGGGTGTGGCGTCTGCGACGGTGGGCGGGGCGACGGATGTCTTGGACATGCGTTACCTCTAAGAAACCTCACCCCGCCGCTGCGGCGGCACCGCACCCTCCTTCGGGGGGTACCCGCCCGCGAGGAGAGGGGAAGACTCACGCAACGACCGAGATTAACTACGCTAGTGAATGGTACGACACTTCAATCCCGCAAACCGTCCTCCGAGCGAGGCACCCCCTCTCCTCGCGGGAGAGGGGGCCGGGGGGTGACGTCTACCCTACTGCGGCTTCGTAATCGTGACGGGCGTGTCGAAATTGCTGAACGTGAGCGTCCAGACGGCGGGCTGTTGCTTCTCGGGGGTTTTCGGCTCGGTCAAAACCAGCTTGATCAGGTCAAACCTATCCTTGGAAACCCAGAACTCAACCCCGATCGGATCGCCGTCGATCGCGCCGCTCGTCAGCGGCTCCACGACCGCGCGCTCGGCCTTGCCACGCAGGTGGTAGGTGTCAACCCCGTTCACCTTCTCGACGCCGACCTGCTCCACGTCCTTCAGCTTGCCGATGACCGTGCTGAGACCCTTTTCCTTATCGAAGAGCACGGTCGGGCTGTAATCGAAGCCCTCCTGCGCCGGACCCCACTGCCCGGTGACAGGATTGGTCATGTAGCGATCGGCACCGATCGCCACCAGGGAGACGTCAAAGTTGAGGGTGGCGATCGCCGCCGTCAGCTTCGTCTGCATCTGGTCGGGGGGAATGATGTCGCCGCTCGCGGAGCGCAACTGGGTGGTGCGGTCGGTATCGATGAAGGCCGCGCCCTCGATCGCGAGCGTGAAATGGACCGCTTTCAGCGCGTCCAGGCGCTTGGAGGTCGAGGTGAGGATCGACGCGGTGTCGAGATTCGACGTTTTGTCGCCACCGCCGCCGCACCCGACCAACCCGCCAACCAGGACCCAGACCGCGATGAGGGAGGTCAGCCAGGCACCTTTGCCGCGTCGCATCGTCGCTCCTTGCCAGCCACCTCGGGCGAGTCGCCCACTCGCCCGAAGTGTAGCAAGGATCAGGCCACCCCGGCGAGAAGCAGGCTCTGCTGCCACTCGATCTGGGCGCGCAGCCCGACCTCCGGGGTCGTCGTCGGCGCGTAGCCGAAGTGCGCCCGCGCCTTGCTCACGTCGGCGAAGGTGTGGCGCTGGTCGCCCAGGCGCGCGGGCAGATAGCGCCGTTCGGCGGTCCGGTCGGTCAGGCCCTCCAGCATGGCGATCGCCGCGTTCATCGAGATCGAGACGCCGCCGCCGATGTTGTAGACCTCGCCCGGCCGACCGTGGGCCAGCGCCAGCAGGGTCCCGCGCACGCCATCGGCGTAGAAGGTGTTCGTGCGCGTCTGCTCGCCATCGCCCAGGATGGTGAGGGGCTTGCCGCGCAGGAGCGCGTCGATCCAGATGTGGTAGGCCATGTCGGGCCGCTGGCGCGGGCCGTAGAGCGAGAAGTAGCGCAGCGTGATCACCGGCAGCCCGAAACTCGCGCCGTAGGTGCGCGCCAACTGCTCCGCCGCCAGCTTGGTGATGCCGTAGGGGGAGGCCGGGCGCAGCGGGCTCTCCTCATCGCCGGTCGCCTCGGCACCGTAGACCGAGGAGGTCGAAATCTGGACCAGCCGCCGCCGCTCGCCATCGCCGACCCGGCGCAGCGCCTCGATCAGCCGCTCGGTCGCCTTCAGGTTGTTGGTCATGTACTCGTCGAAGAGGTCCCAGCGGTTGCCGGGGAGCGCCGCGAGGTGCAGGATCGCGTCGGCGTCCGCGACGAGCGGGGTCAGGTTCACCTCGCGCAGATCGGCCTCGATGAAGCGGAAGCGGCGCTCGTCGCGCAGGCGCTCCAGGTTGCGCTCCTTGATCGGGCGCGGGTAGTAGGGCATGAACGAGTCGAGGCCGGTCACCTCGTGCCCTTCGGCCACCAGTTGCTCGCTCACATGTGAGCCCATGAAACCAGCCGCCCCGGTCACGAGTACCCGCATGGTTGCCTCCGACGAGAGTTCCAAGTTCACGGTTCGAAGGTTCGAAGGTTTGAAGGTTTCCTAGACCGATCGCCCAGCAGTGATCGTGAACTTTCGAACTTTCGAACCTTCAAACGCTCTTTTTCCGAGTCTACCCCGCCCCGGTCGCGATACGGTGGCGCGCCGGTTGCGGACCGGTGGCGCGGCCGTCGCGAGGGGAACGCGCGAGGCCGGGCGCGGTTGTGGCGCGCTCAGTCCGCCGCGACCGCCAGCCCGCCGCGCCGCGCGATCGTCGCGAAGTTGGACCACTCCATGCCGAGATTGCCCGCCTCGATCGCCTTGATCGTGTCGAGCACCGCGTCGTTGACCGGCGTGGGGATGCCCTGCTCGCGCCCGGTGGCGACGATCACGGCGGTCTGCATGTCCACCTCGGTCTGGCGGCGCTTCACGGCCAGATCGCGCCAGATGCCCATGTGCTGCTTCTCCGCCCCGCGCATCGGGTCGGCCACCGCGTCGAGCGCCGCATCGGCGGCCCGATCGTCGCCCGGCGCGAAGGCGTTCGGGTTGAACCCGCCGATGTACTCCAGCTGCGACGCCTGCGCGCTGGCGACCAGATAGGCCTCCTGCGCGGCGGCGCGGCAGACCAACCGGCCGAGCGGGTCGTCCACGATCGCCGGGACCGGCGCGTCGACGCACGAGGCGGCGAAGGCCATCGCGCCGTAGACCAGCTTGCCCCAGAGATAGCCCCAGATGTTGGTCGTCACCTCGGCGGGCATCACATTGGCGAGCGCGTCGCGCAACGCCTCGGCGCGCGGCGTCACCCGCCCGTGCAGCTCGCCGATGCGGATCGTCTCCTCGCTCCCCAGCCGCAGCCACCCCGGCTCCATCAAGTCGCAACCGAAGTGGATGAAGGCCCCCACCGTGCGCTCCTCGCCGACGTAGCGCGCGATGATCGCCTCGTTCAGCCCATTTTGCAGCGAGAGCACGAAGCCATCCGGCGCGAGCAGCGGCGCGAGGTCGCGAATCGCCCCTTCGGTGAAGTGCCCCTTCACGCAGAGGAAGGTGACGCCGAGCGGCCCCCGCAAATCGTCGCGCTGCACGGCGGGCACCCGGAAGACCCGATCCCCCCGAATCCCACTGATCCGCAGCCCCCGCTCATTGATCGCCCGCACATGCGCCGCATCGATATCCACCAGCGTGACGTTGTACCCCGCATCGTGCAGGAACGCCCCGACCGTACCCCCGATCGCCCCCGCCCCCACAATCGTGATCGGCACCGCGCGCAAATCCATCGCCGTCTCCCCACTCATCGCTACCCCTGGCAGTCGTCAGTCGTCAGTCGTCAGTCGTCAGAAACTCATGGCAGGCGACTCATTCGCCCGCACGCCCCTCCCTATCTCTCCTCTCTCTTCTCTCTTCTCTCCTCACCCCATCACCGCAGCGGCAACCGCACCGTGAACGTCGTCCCCTCGCCGACAACGCTGCTCACCTCGACCTTGCCGCCGTGCCGCCGCACGATCTGGTCCGTGATGTAGAGCCCCACCCCGACCCCGCCGATCTGCTGGCTCGTCGCCGTCTCGGCGCGGACGAAGCTGGCGAAGAGCTTGGGCAAGTCCTCCGGCGCGATCCCGATCCCCTCGTCGGAAACCGTGAGCGCCGCCTCCTTCTCGCGCGTCGCGAGCTGCACGCGCACCGTACCACCCAGCGGCTGGTACTTCACCGCATTGTCGAGCAGATTCGTCACCACCTGATCGAGCCGCAGCGGATCGAACCGCCCCTGAATCGGCGCGGCGGGAGCGGCGAAGGCGATCGCCAGCGGCATCCCTTTCGGCAACGTGCCGCGCGCCCGCTCCACCACCGCTTCGACAATCGGCACGAGGTCGCACCAGGTCGTGCTGATCTCGAACGCGCCGGTCTGCATCCGGGTCACATCCAGCAGCCGCGCGGCGAGCGCCGACATGCGGTCGATCCCGGTCAGCAACCGCGCCAACCGCTCCTCCAGCGCAACCCGGTCGATCGGGATATCGGTGCGGCGCACCCGGCGCAGCGCCAGTTCGGTGTTACCCCGGATGGTGGTCAACGGCGTCCGCAACTCGTGCGCCGCCACGGTCAGGAACTGCTCGCGCGCCCGGATCGCGCTCTGCGCCTCGCGGTAGAGCCGCGCGTTGTCCCGCGCCAGCGCGGCGCGGTCGGCCAGGTCTTGTAGGAGGTGCTGGTCCTCGATGGTGTACGGATGGCCCGTCCGCTCGCGCGAGATGCTGAGCACGCCGAGCGTCTGGCCGCGCAGGCACCAGGGCACGATCAGGATGCTCTGCGCGCCGCCGAACCGCTCGCGATAGGCGCGATACTCGGGCTTGATCGCCGCCTCAAGGCGCGCGGGCGCGACCTCCGGGATCAGCAGCGGCTGCCCCGACTGCATCACCCGGCCGTTCAGCCCCTCGTCCACCCGCTGCGACGCACCGAGGAACATCGCGCGCATGAAGGCCAGCGCCTCGGGGTTGCCGTGGTGATAGGCGACCGGCTCCAGCCACTCGCCATCGTCCGAAACGAGTCGGATGACGCAGACATCGCCGATCAGGTCGGCCACCTCGCGCGTCACCGTCTCCAGCACCGCGCGCTCGTCGAGGCTCGCCTCCGCCAGCGACCGCGACGCCTCGGCGACCGCCCGCAGCCGCGCCGCCTGACTGGCGATCTGCCGCTGCGCCTCCTGCGACAACTGGAAGAGGCGCGCGTTGTCGACCGCCAGCGCCGCCCGGCGCGAGAGATCCTCGGCCAGTTCGAGGTCGCGCGTGTCGTAGCGCCGCCCCGAGCCGGCGGCGATCAGGTTGATCGCGCCGAGCGTGCGCCCGCGCGCGATCAGCGGCACCACCATGCTCGCCGTGATCCCCAGCGGTCGCAACCGCGCGTCGTCGCGCGCATCCGCCAGCAGGTGCGACCGTCCCCATTCCAGCACCTCGCGGATCACCGGGACCTCGTTGGGGTCGCGCCGCAACGCCCGCGCCAGCGGCCCCGGCGACACATCCTGGCCGACGATCGCCACGCGGACCAGGTGCTCGTCCTCTTCGACCAGATCGATCGCGCACCAGTCGGCCAGCGCCGGGACGACGAGCCGCGCGATGTTGCGCAGCGTCTCGCGATGGTCGAGCGACGCGGTCAGCGCCTCGCTGGCCGCCGCCAGCAACTGGTCGGCCTGCCGCTCGCGCACCTGCTCCGTCACATCGCGGGCGATGGCGTAGATCTCCCGCGCCGCGACCGACGCGGTCGCGGTCCACGATAGCCAGCGATAGCCGCCATCCTCGCAGCGGAAGCGATTCTCCAACCCGACGATGTTCTCCCCCACCAGCAACCCGGCCGCGCCGGTCGCGGTCGCGTCGCGATCGTCGGGGTGAACGAACGCGATCAGCGGCGAATCGACCAATTCCGCCACCGCATAGCCGGTAGCCCGCGCGAAGGCGGGATTGACCCGGACAAAGGTGCCGTTGAAGTCGGCGATGCAGAGGAGGTCGAGCGACAGATCGAAAAAGCGGTCGTACCGCGTCGCCTGGGGGTCGGGGAAGGACTCGGGCTGCGTCATGATCACCATCGTCGTCGGCGAGCATCGGAATCGCATCGCGGCAATCATAGCGGACAGGGCGGGGGAAGGGAATGCCCCAAGCTGGTGCCTGTCGGATCGGGGCAGCGGCTGCGGCGTTGTCCGGCCATTCCCGTGGTGTTCGCCGTGGCATGAAGGTTGCTCCTGCTCGTCCGTATCGCTCATCCGTTCGCCCAGGATAGCGGAGAAACGCAGGTGAGCACCGAATCGAACCACTCCCTGGCATTGATCGCCGGTGTATACTGGAAGCAGTGGGAAGTCAGACGCCAGAAGTACGAACGACGACGTGCGAAGTAACCGTTGCCACGGATAGCAGTACTTCGTACTTCCGACTTCGTACTTCGTACTTCCAAGATGGGGGGAACGGGCCATGATGGGCATCCCGGTTCGCGACATCATGACGCGCAATGTCATCACGGTTCCCGTCTCGATGCCGGTCAAAGATGTGGCGCAACTCCTCAGCGAGCGCCGGATCACCGGCCTGCCGGTGGTGGACGCCGAGGGGAACGTCGCCGGTGTCCTCAGCGAACTCGACATCATCAGCCGCCACGGGGAGACGGCGGGCGACATCATGAGCCCCAAGGTGATCAGCGCGGCGGAGGACGCCGACGCGGAGGACGTGGCGCACCTGCTCACCGACCGCCGCATCCGCCGCGTGCCGATCCTCGCCGACGGCAAGTTGGTCGGCATTGTCAGCCGCTCCGACATGATCAAGCTCTTCATGGCCGTGCGCTGGGTCTGCGAGGACTGCGGCTACTTCTCGCGCGGCTTCGAGCGCCCCGAAGTCTGCCCCTCCTGCGGCTCCGACCGCATCGTCCTCCGCCGCGACGGCTAGCGCGGCCATAGCGAGGGACGGATATTTCGCTACGCTCAGAAAGACCCGTTTGGGGGCACCGCCTCCGCTGTGTCATGCCAGGCGGCGAAGCATCCGTCCCCAACCGTTTCCTAGCCTTGCAGCACAACAGCTGCCCCGTGCTTACACCTACTTCCCAATTGCATCCATAGATCGAATGTTCTACAATGGTTATGCCTGCACTATTTGATCGGTCTCTCCGCGCCAAAGGAGCACGAAAATGGCCGAAACAGCGGAAGCCGCAGACGCGCTTCTGGAAAACTCCGCCGCCAATGTGCACGCCACCTATAAGCGCCTACTGGCGGAAGTGCGGACGTTTGGCCCTTTCCGCGAGGAGTTGAAAAAGACTTCGATCCACCTCGCCCATACCGTCGGTTTCGCTGGAGTGCATCCTCGCAAACACTACCTCTATCTCAATCTGCGCACCGACAGTCCGATTGTTAGCCCACGCATCCACAAGTCCGAGCAGGTCTCGAAGAATCGCTATCACAACGAGATCAAACTTAGCACGCCCGAGGAGATCGATGCCGAACTCCTCACCTGGCTTCGCGCCGCCTATACCCTCGGCTAAAAAACGCGGTGACGCGCTCCCCTGGCAGCCCGATACTGCGCTGAGAGAATCTACCCATGCACACCGAACGGCTGAAGGCCTTGGTTCCGGTGACGGATTATCCTATCCCTCAACCCAGCATATCTCAATAAAGCAGGTCTTGACAGGTGTACGTACATGTTGTACTATGACTTCGGCGGGTCAAACTCCATCCTCCCTCCTCGTAGCCCCTGGACTGTTGGCGGCGGTCCAGGGGCTCAATCTTTGTGAGTCGGTGCGTCCGTGGGTCAGTGCATCTGTGAACATGCCGGCATCGGCAGAGTAACCTCTGATACCATAGGCCACGCCTTTCACCCAACCACAACTATCAGACGCACCGACTCACTGACACACCGACTCACAGCTCCACGCACGGAGGCCCCCATGCCCACCCCCTACGACCGCTTCCCCAGCCTGCGCTTCGAGCGCCCGGACCCGGCCATCCTCCGCATCATCATGAGCAATCCCGGCAAGCTCAACGCCGCCACCGCCGCGATGCACCGCGACCTCGCCGATGTCTGGACCGCGATCGACCGCGACCCCGAGGTGCGCGTCGCGATCATCCAGGGCGAGGGCAACGCCTTCTCCGCCGGGGGCGACCTCGCGATGGTCGAGGCGATCGCCGACGACCACGACACCCGCATCCGCGTCCTGCGCGAGGCGCGCGACTTGGTCTACAACGTCCTCAACTGCTCCAAGCCGATCGTCTCGGCGATGATCGGCCCTGCCGTCGGTGCCGGGCTCGTCGTCGGCCTGCTCGCCGATGTCTCGATCGCGGCCAAGTCGGCGCGCATCATCGACGGCCACACCCGCCTCGGCGTCGCGGCGGGCGACCACGCCGCGATCGTCTGGCCCCTGCTCTGTGGCATGGCGAAGGCCAAGTACCACCTCCTCACCTGCACCCCGCTCTCGGGCGAGGAAGCCGAGCGCATCGGCCTCGTCTCGCTCTGCGTCGAGGACGCCGAACTCCACGACCGCGCCCTGGCCGTCGCCCGCCAACTCGCCGCCGGGTCGCAGAGCGCCATCCGCTGGACCAAGTACGCCCTCAACAACTGGCTCCGCCTCGCCGGACCGAGCTTCGACGCCTCGCTCGCGCTCGAATTCCTCGGCTTCGCCGGGCCGGACGTGCGCGAGGGCATCGCCGCCATCCGCGAGAAGCGCCGCCCCGCGTTCACCGGCCCGGCCTCGGAGTAGGCCACGACAGCGCCGGTGCGCTATACTCTCGCCATCCAACCAGCGCGACCCCTCCACCGGTGCCCTTGTGCGAGCGACCATACCGAAGGAGACCGGGCATGATCCGCGCGAGATCGCGGCAGCCAGTCAGAACGCGGCTGACACTGGCGCTCCTCCTGGCCCTCACCCTCGTCATCCCCATGCTGGGCACACCAGCGCCCGCCCTGGCCGCGCCGCAAGTCGACCGCTTCAGCATCGATCTCTTCGACATGTTCGTCGTTGGTGGCTTCTTCGCCGGGCCGGACGGCGCGCTCTGGTTCACCCAATCGGACGGCACAACCGAGAGCAGAATCGGTCGGTTGAACACGGATGGATCATTCTCCGCGCTCGTCGGCGTTTATGACGTTCTGATCGACATGACGCTGGGGCCGGACGGCAACTTCTGGGCAACCGCCCGCCCCGGCTACACCATTCGTGGGCAGGCCGACCGCATCCTCCGCATTACCCCGCAGATGGAAATCACCAGGTACGAACTCCCCGCGCAGCAGAGCCAACCCGGCAGCATCACCGCCGGGCCGGACGGTGCGCTCTGGTTCACCGAAGGCGCGGGCAACCGCATCGGCCGCATCACCACCGGCGGCACGATCACCGAATACCCGATTCCGACACCCACGAGCGGGCCAGAACAGATCGTGGCTGGTCCGGATGGCGCGCTCTGGTTCATCGAGAGCACGGCGCGACGCATCGCAAAGATCACCACCGCCGGGGCGTTCACCGAGTTCCCGGCAATTGAGGCGGGGAGCAGGATCACCGGGCTCGCCACCGGGCCGGATGGGCGCATCTGGTTCAGCGACACGGCAAACAAGCGCCTCGGCGCGCTCGCGATGAATGGCGCACAGACCTTCTACCAGCTCAGCGTTGCCGCCCCGCCATACGGCAACCCGGCGTATACCGGGCCGGGAGAGCTGATCGCCGGGCCAGACGGCAATCTCTGGGTGCTGATCCAGAACAAGAACGAGATCTGGCGCGTCACCACCGACGGCGTCGCCACGCCGATCAGCCTCGCCTTCCCCGACCGGCCGCTCGACACGATCGCCGTCGGCCCCGACGGGCGGATCTGGTATGCCAAGTCCGGGCGCATCGGGGCGATCACCACCGACGGGTACGTGAAGGAGTGGCAATATGGTGCGCTTGCACCGCCAACGATCTACCCGGCGTCGGACGGGGGGATCTGGTTCTTCACCAACCGCAATTTCGGTCAGACGGGGCAGAAACTTGGGCGCATGCAGCCAAACGGCTATTTCGCCTGGATCGACCTCTCGCCGCTCCCGGCGCAAGCCCAATTGCACGGCGCGATACTCGGCCCGAACGGCGCACTTTGGTGCTACGCGACGACCTACACCGGCGACACCCCATCGACAGCACTCGCGCAGATCGCGGACGATGGCACGATCACGACCACACCCCTCCCCGTGCTCGGTGGCACACCGGGGCCGCTGGTCTTCGGACCCGACGGTAACCGCTGGTTCCTACTGTATGGATCGAGTCACGGCCCAGGCCCCTACAACCGCATCGCCCGACTCACGCCCGACGGCCAACTGACGACGTTTCCCCTGACCGATGCCTTCGGCATCGATTACCCGCTCTACGCCAGCGACCTGCTCGTTGGCCCCGATGGTGCCCTCTGGTTCGCCGGTCCGCGCAGCGACACCATCGGCAGGATCACCACCAGCGGGCAGATCACGAAGTTCCCGATTGCCACCGGCAACCCCATGCAGTCTGTCACGGTGAGTTCGCTGCTCGGCGGTTCGGACGGCAATCTCTGGTTCGGTGGCTCCATCTACGACCGCGCCCTCGCAGGATCGCAGCCGGTCACCGGCATCTTCGGCAAGCTCACGCCGAGCGGGCAGGTCTCCTTCCTGCCGGTCACTTCCCCCACCGCCTCCGGCTATTCGACCATCCCGCGCAGCCCGGTCCTCGGCCCCGATGGGAACATCTGGTTCACGTTGAGCGATCAGCCGATCTATCACAAGATCACGCCGAATGGCAGGATCTTCGACTATCAGGTTTCCATCTTCAACTACTCATCGTCCCCCTACTTCGCCTTCGCCACACACGACAGTGTCTGGTTCGCGAGCGGGACCACCATTGGCCGCTTCCGCCTCGGCGCGACCTCCACACTCACCACCTCAGCGACCGGCAGTGGCACCGTCAGCCCCGGCGGCACCTATCCAACGGGCGACGAGGTATCGCTGACCGCCACGCCGGGCCTGGGGAGTACATTCGTCGGCTGGCGTGTAGATGGCAACTATCGCGGCTGGGTCAACCCTCTCCCGGTGACAGTAGATGGCCCGACAACGGCCGAAGCGCTCTTCGTTATAAACGCCTCCT
>JAXLWN010000062.1:0-42832 GCA_046328475.1 Chloroflexia bacterium
GCTCGCTTCGCTCGCCGCAAAGCCCGCCTGCGCGGGCTGGACCCTCCAGCGCGATTGCCGGAGGACGGGAAATGGTTCGTTCGCCCGTTCGCCCGTTCGCCCGTTCTCCTGCTCGCCCGTTCTCCTGCTCGGTTCTCCTGACGACTGACGACTGACGACTGATACCTCACCGCCGCTTGGTCAACACCATCAGGAAGTGGTCGCCGCTGTCGCGCGCGACGGGCCAGCGGGCGATCCGCTCGTCGAGGCGCAGCAGGACGCGGCCGAGACGGCCGAGGCGGCTGTGGAGGTCGATCAGGTAGGGTGGTGGCGCGGCGAAGAGCATGCCCTCGTAGTGCTTCACGGTGAAGTAGGGCGCGAAGGTGGCGGCGAACTCGCGCGGGCTGTAGTAGCGGGTCCAGACGGTGCGCTCGTTGAGGCCGACGGCGACGGCGCGCTCGGCACCGCGAATGCGCGCCCGGTGCAGGTGGCCGCGCGCGGTGTAGTAGGCCCATTCCCAGGGGCAGGTGCGCCCGATCACGGAGGCGACGAGCGTGCCGCCGGGGTTGAGCAGCTGGGCGGCGCGTTTGGCGACGATTTCGAGCTTCGGGGCGCAGTTCAGCGGCCCGAGGTCGGAGTAGATGCCGTCGAAGCGCTCGTCCCCGAGCTGGTCGATCTCCTGAATGCCGAGGTGCTGCACGGTGACGCGGTCGCGCAGGTTGCGCGCACCGACGCGCTGGCCGGTCTTGAGGACCATCTGCGGCGACCAGTCGGTGGCGACGACCTGGTAGCCCAGTTCGGCGAAGTGGACGGCGTCGAGGCCGGTGCCGCAGCCGAGGTCGAGCAAGCGCCCGCCCGCCGGGACGTGCCGCTCCACCTCGCGCCAGAGGCGGCGGCGCATCGTCTGGATGAGCGCGTTGTTGCCGATCGGGCCGTCGTAGTCGGCGGCGACGCTGTCGAAGGCGCGCTTCGTCTCCAGCAGGTGTTCGAGGCTGATCTCGGGCGAGCGTTTGGGCGCACGCCGGGCCGGGTCGGCCTCGCGCAGCTTCTCGATGATGATGTGGACCGGACCGCGCATCGTTGGTGCCTCGCGTGTGGCACCGGGACTGAAGTCCCGGCGAAGGGCCTGCGGCCACGAAGTCCGCCTTCGCGGACTGACTTGCCCGGCGCGATTGCCGGAGGGCGCGTAAGAGGCGGTGATGGCCCCTTCGCCTGTTCGCCTGTTCGCCCGTTCTCCTGCTCGGCCATTTTGCCGAAGCGGGGTTGGAGGAGGGGGAGGCGGGTCAGGAGGTGGATGTTGTCGTCGGCGGCGATGCGGTTGTGGCGCTCCTGGCCGCAGCCGAGGCAGCGGTGGATGAGGACCGGTTCGCCGCCGGGGCGGTCGAAGCGGCCGATCGGGGCCATCTGCGCGCGGCAGTCGCTGGCGCGGTCGCCCGGGCGGCGGTCGTCGACGTGCCGCGAGTGCAGGCAGAACGGGCAGTGGTTGCGATGCTTGCCGCCGAACAGGGTCGGGCCGATCAGGGCGCGACAGTGGCGGCAGCGGAACTCTTCGCGGCCTTCGCGCGCGGCGCGGGTGGGGCCACGGCGCGCGGCGGGCTGGTCGCGCGGGCGCTCTTTGATTGGTGCGCGGCGCGGTTGGTCGTCGCGGCGGCGGTTATTCTTGCGCCAGGGGAGATCGCTCCCGGCGTGGTCAGCTTCGCTGTGGTCGTCGTACTCGTACAGGACTGAGGCGTCGAGCGCCATTGGTGGTGCCTCCCATAACATGTGGCGTGCGGACATCGCACGGCAAAATGTGGTGATGGGTGGGCACAATGGGTGTGGTAAACATCACGATCGATCCTTCCTAGTTACAGGTTGGCAGGTTGCAGGTTGCAGGTTGCTCAACTTGAAACTTGTAAACCTGCAACCTGCAACAACAAAACGAGGCCGACGGGGTGTGCCCGTGGCCTCGTGAGCGCGCGTGCGCGGTGTCTGCGGGTGGCGGACACGACGAAGCCACAGGTAGGCCGTGGCCCCTGTGGCTGGTTACGCGCGCGTTGCTGTTGGGGAAGGCGTTACCGGCGGATCGGGATGGCCGATCGCGCGGGGCTCACCGTCGCGATGTCTGGTGCGACGGGAGGTGTCGGTAACGCGGGAGGTGCGGCAGCTGCGCTAGCGTTCGACCCGCCAGGCGGACACGGCCGAAGTCCCGCAGAGCACAGCGATCGTGGTTTTCAGACTGCACCTCCCCTAACGGAGCCAATTCGCGCGCGGCGGGCGGCGACCTACCCGCACAACGCCATTTACTGTAGCGGTGTGCGGGTGGTGCCGGAAGAGCGAAAGGATCGGCCTGGGGCTGTACTTTCGGACATTGGGGTTACCTCACCCCGCCGCCTGCGGGCGGCACCCCTCTCCATCTGCGGATGGAGAGGGGAAGGCACAACTCGCTGCTGGCTTCCGCCGCTGTTCGCTAGAGCGTTACCCAGGCGTCTTGCCTGGCGCTGGCGATGATCGCTTCGATGATGCGCATGTTGGCGACGGCGTCGGTGAGGGGGGTGGGGACGGGGGTGTTGTTGAGGATGGAGGCGGCGAAGAGGTCGCCCTGGATGGTGTACTGGTCGCAGACGTCGAAGGCGATCTCCTCGATGTCGCGCCCGCGCTGGTGCCAGATGCGGCAGGGGGCGTCGGGCGGGGCGTTGACGGGGATTTCGACTTCGACGCGGCCGGTGGTGCCGACGATGTTGGCGCGCTGGTAGCCGCTGAGCTGGGTGGAGCAGGTGAAGGTGGCGGTGCCGTTGCCGAAGTCGAGGATGCCGGAGGCGAGGCGGTCGGTCTTGAAGTTCGGGTCGTACTCGACGATGCCGAGGACGCGCTGCGGCTCGGCACCGAAGATGAAGCGGGAGAGGGAGATGTTGTAGCAGCCGATGTCCATCAGACCGCCGCCGCCGATGTCGGCGCGGTTGCGGACGTTGGCGGGATCGACGTTGTAGTAGGAGAAGAAGGACTGGATGGTGCGGAGGTCGCCGACGCCACCCCCGGCGACGATCGCCCTGGTGCGGACCCACTGGGGGTGGTGGCGGTACATGAAGGCTTCCATCACCTTCAGGTGGGGGTGGCGCGCGGCGGCATCGACCAGTTCCTGGCCCTGGGCGGCGGAGAGGCCGATCGGCTTCTCGCAGAGGACGTGCTTGCCGGCCTCGATCGCCTTGAGCGACCAGGGGACGTGGAGGTGGTTGGGGAGGGGGTTGTAGATGGCGTCGATGTCGGGGTCGGCGAGCAGGGCTTCGTAGGAACCGTAGGCCTTGGGGATGCCGAGTTTCTCGGCGGCGGCATCGGCGGCGGCCTGGCTGCGCGAGGAGATCGCGGCGATTTCGCAGTGCTGGCCCTGTTGCATGGCCGGGGAGGACTTTCGCCAGACCGATGTTGGCGGTGCTGATGACGCCGAAGCGGACTTTGGCCATGGTGGTGTCTCCTCATTCGTTGGCACGGTGGCCCGGTAGGGGCGCGTCGCGACGCCCGCGTCGGGCGGCGTGTGGCCGCGGTCGCCACACCGCCGGGCGGCTCACGAGCCGCCCCTACAAGCGTTTCCGGGCGATTGTCGCATGGGTTGCGGATTGATGCGACGGCGGGTCAGACGGAGCAGCGCAGTTGCATCCATTCGACGGAGGCGAAGAACTTCGTCGGGGGGCGGCGGGGAGGTCGTCGGGGGGGCGGCGCAGGACGATTTCGCCGTAGCGGTCGGCGGTGATCGGGAGCGGGGTGGATGCGCCGTAGCGGAGGGTGGATGCGGTTATCGGGGTCGGCGAGGATGGTGGTGGGGTGGGCGGGCGGGTCGGCGGGCCAGAAGGTGACGAGATTGGCACCGGCGGCGAGGATGGCGTCGTGGCGCGCGGCGAGTGCGGCGAGGAGGAGCTGGCGAGCGGGGTCGGGCAAGGGCGCGGCGAAGCAGAGGATGAGGTGGCGCTTGCCCTTGTAGTCGCGCCGCCAGACGATGCGGCCGTCGGCGGTGCGCCCGGAGAAATCGGCGATCAGTTCGCCCGGCTGGGGGCCGGTTGCCGTCGCCGTGGCGGTGTCCTGTGCCATCTCGCCCTCCTTGTCGGTCAGCGATGGGGGTGAGGTTCGAAAGTTCAAAAGTTCGCAAGTTCGCCAGCCAGACCCCAAACCTTCGAACCTGCAAACTTTCGAACCTACGAACCGTCCCCAGGTGGAGCCCTGGAACGATTGATGCCGAATATCGTAGATCATGGTAGCATCTGCGCTGTGGGAGCGCACCGGGAGAGCGTCGCTGCGGTGGGTGCGGTGTGCTCGCAGTCCACTGGGGTGACGGTTCGCGCCGTTGCAGGGAGTTAAGGTCGCAAGACATGGATTCGAATAACGGCGGCAAGCCCGCCAAGCAGCCCGGTATACGCAAGGCGCAACCGTCGGCCGACCCGTGCGAGCAAGCGCCGCCGGTTGGCTATACGCCGGGCGGCGACGCCGCGCCGGAGAAGTCGGCACCGCCCCCGGTGGCGACCGAGCAGATCAAGAAGTCGAAGCTGGAATGGAAAAACGAGGAGGAGCGGTTGAAGGGGAGCCACCCCGGCGACCGCTATGTGCGCGTGCTGCGCCACAGCGGCGTGGTCATCCCCGACCGCGCGAAGGATGCCGCCAGCCGCAAGCAGAAGGACCTGGGCGCGGTCGAGCGCTGGCTCTTCGAGGGGCAGGTCCGCGAGATCGACGCGCCGTATGAGTCGGAAAAGCACGTGCAGCACACCCATCCCTGGTGGAAGGTGATGTGCCTGACGGGCGTCGATTACTTCTCCACCCTCGGGTATCAGCCGGGCATCGCCGCGCTGGCGGCGGGGGCGCTGGCGCCGATCGCGACGCTGGTGCTGGTGCTGATCACGCTGTTCGGCGCGCTGCCGATGTACAAGCGGGTGGCGGCGGAGAGCCCGCACGGCGACGGTTCGATCTCGATGCTGGAGAAGCTGCTGAGCTGGTGGCAGGGCAAGCTCTTTGTGCTCTGTCTGATCGGCTTCGTGGCGACCGGCTTCGTGATCACGATCACGCTGTCGGCGGCGGACGCGGCGGCGCACGTGATGGAGAACCCGGTCACCAGCTTCCTGCACGGCTACGAGGTGCCGGTGACGCTGGCGCTGATCGCGCTGCTCGGCCTCGTCTTTCTGAAGGGGTTCAGCGAGGCGATCGGGATCGCGGTCGGGATCGTGGCGGTCTACCTGACGCTGAATGTCGTGGTGATCGCCAAGGGCATTTACGAGATCGTGCTCGATCCCGAATTGCTGGGCAACTGGCGCGAGGCGCTCTTCGCGCAGCACGGCAACCCGCTGGTGATGATCGGCGCGGCGCTGCTGGTCTTCCCGAAGCTGGCCCTCGGGCTCTCGGGGTTCGAGACCGGCGTGGTGGTGATGCCGCTGGTGAAGGGGAGCCCGGACGATACGGAGGAGCAGCCGGTCGGGCGCATCCAGAACACGCGCAAGCTGCTGACGGCGGCGGCGACGGTGATGAGCGTGATGCTGATGTCGAGTAGCTTCGTGACGACGCTGCTGATCCCCAGCGAGGCGTTCCACGATGGCGGCGAGGCGAATGGTCGCGCGCTGGCCTATCTGGCGCACGAGCAACTGGGCGAGGTGTTCGGCTCGGTCTACGACGTGAGCACGATCCTGATCCTCTGGTTCGCCGGGGCGTCGGCGATGGCGGGCTTGCTGAATATCGTGCCGCGCTACCTGCCGCGCTATGGCATGGCCCCCGACTGGGCGCGGGCGACCCGGCCGCTGGTGCTGATCTTCACGGCGATCTGCTTCACGGTGACGCTCGTCTTCAAGGCGAGCGTGGACGCGCAGGCCGGGGCATATGCGACGGGCGTGCTGGCGCTGATGACCTCCGCGACGATCGCGGTGACGCTCTCGGCCTGGCGACACCGGCAGCGGGCCGCGACGGTTGCGTTCGGGGTGATCGCGGCGATCTTCATCTACACGACGGCGATCAACATCTTCCAGCAACCGGAGGGCATCCAGATCGCGGCGATCTTCATCGTGGCGATCATCGCGGCGTCGCTGATCTCGCGCGTCTGGCGCTCGACGGAGCTGCGCGTGACCGAGGTGTTCGTGGACGAGACGGCGCGGCGGATGATCCTGGAGGCGTGCGAGGCGGACGAGATCCACATCATCGCGAATCACCCGGACGAGCGGAATGCGCGCGAGTATTCGCTGAAGGAGCGGGAGCAGCGGACAACAACATCCCGCACGGCGCGCCGGTGATGTCTATGGAAGTCACGGTGCGCGACGCCTCGGACTTCGCCCCGACGCTGAACGTGCGCGGCGAGGATATCGCCGGGTATCGGGTGCTGCGGGTGGAGGGGTCGTCGGTGCCGAACAGATCGTGGATCGCGGCGGTGTTACTGGAGCTGCGCGCAATCTGGACCGGCAAACGGCCGCACGCCTACTTCGGCTGGACCGAGGGGAATCCGATCCGCTTCTCATGAAATACATCCTCTTCGGTGAGGGTGATACCGCGCCGCTGACGCACGAGATCCTGCGGCGCGCGGAGCCGAATCCGGAGTTGCGCCCGGCGATTCACGTTGCGATTGTGAGGTGGAGTGCGGAATGCGGAATAGGTTCGAGGGCGAGGCAGAGCTGAACGAGCAAAGCCCCGTCACCCGCACTCCGCACTCCGCAATCCGCAATTTGATTACTGGCGGGCGGGGGCAGTTGGGGCGGGCGCTGGCGGCGCGGTATGCGGGCGCGGGGGAGGTCGCGGCGCTCGGGCGCGATGAGCTGGATGTGACCGACCGGGCGCGGGTGGAGGCGGCGGTCGAGCGATCGCGCCGTCGCTGATCATCCACGCGGCGGCGGCGACCGATGTGGACCGCTGCGAGCGGGAGCCGGAGTTCGCCTTTCGCCTGAATACGCTGGCGACGCGCTACCTGGCCGCTGCGGCCGGCGACCGAGATATTCCCTTTGTCTACGTGAGCACGAATTATGTTTTCCCTGGCGACAAGCCGCCGGGAGAGGCGTACCACGAGTGGGATGCGACCGGGCCGCTCAGCGTCTACGGCAGGGCGAAGCTGGCGGGCGAGGAGGAGGCGCGGCGCCATGCGCGGCGGCACCTGATCGTGCGCACGGCGAATGTGTATGCGGCGCAGGGGCGGAAGTTCGTGCAGGTGATGCTGCGGCTGGCGGACGAGGGGCGGGCGAGCGTCGGTGGGGTGGCCGATCAGTGGGGCCAGCCGACCTACGCGACCGACCTCGCCGCTGGGGGATCGCGGCGCTGGCCGCGACCGGGGCCTGGGGGACCTATCACCTGACGAATGATGGGTCGTGTACCTGGGCGGAGTGGGCGGTGGTCGAGATTTTTCTGGCTCGCCGGGCGGCGGGTGGCGGTGAGCCGATTCCCGCCGCGACGTTCAAGCGCGATGCGACGCCGCCGACGAATGGGGCGATGGCGAATGTCGCCGCCGCCGCGCTGGGCGTGGCGTTGCCCGATTGGCGGGATGGGTTGCGGCGGTGTTTGGGGGAGATGGGGGAGGTGCGAGGAGGGCGGTGGTATCGGCGGTTGCCATCGGCGGTTGAAACCGCGTCCCCAGGCCTGCGGGTTGCCGAAACCCGCCTGCGCGGGTTAGGTTTCTGCGCATTGCCCGGATGTTTCGCCAAATGACTGCCATTCTGCACAGGGCGGGTCGGTGACCCGCCCCTACCATTCGGGGAAGTGCAGCGGCATGGCGGAATCTCTCGGCGAAGTCCGCAGTCCGTCCACGGTCCACAGCCATCGCGTTGACATCATCATTCCCACGTACAACGGGCTAGCGCTGCTGACCGCGTGCCTGGAGGCGTTGCGGGGGCAGGTCTTTCGCGATTTCGCGGTGCTGGTGGTGGACGATGGTTCGTCCGATGGGACGGCGGAGGTGTTGGCGCGGAGTTTCCCGAGGTGCGGGTGCTGCGGCGCGCGAGGAACGCGGGGCTGGCGGCGGCGTGCAACGCGGGGATCGCGGCGACGGGTGGAGCTGGTTTGTCTGCTGAATAATGATACCGAGGCGGAGCCGGGGTGGCTGGGGGCGCTGGTGGCGGCGCTGGATGGTGCGCCGGGGGCGGGGTCGGCGGCGTCGAAGATGCTGCTGTTCGACCGGCGGGATACGCTGCACTCGGCGGGGGATGGCTTTGCGGTCACCGGGGTGCCGGTGAACCGGGGGGTCTGGCGGCGCGACAGCGGGCAGTACGACGGCGCGACCGAGATTTTCGGGCCGTGCGCGGGGGCGGCGCTCTACCGGCGGTCGGCGCTGGCAGCAGGCCGAAGTGATGCGGCACGGGGAAGCCGTTTGACGAAGATTTGTTCATGTACTGCGAGGATGTCGATCTGAACTGGCGGCTGCAGCTGGCGGGGCGGGGGTCGGTCTTCGCGCCGGGGGCGCGGATTTACCACCACCTCAGCGCGACCGGGGGTGGGGAGTTCGCGTCGTACTGGGTCGGGCGGAATCTGCTGCTGATTCTGGCGAAGGATGTGCCGCTGCGGCTGCTACTGCGGCCACGCGCCGCGCATCGGGGCGACCTATGCCGGGCGGGCGTGGCGGGCGGCGCGCAGTTGGCGCGGGGCGGCGGCGCGGGCGACGCTGCGCGGGATGGCGGCGGCGGTCCCGGCGTTGCCGCGCTTCTGGCGCAGCGGCGGATGTGCTGGCGGCGCGGTATGCGGCGGATGTGGGGCGGATCGAGGTTGTTGCTGCGGCCGAGGCGGGGGCGGTAGCGATACGGTTGCTGCCCGATGATTGGCGACCTGTGGCGCGTGGCGGTTGCCCCAAGGGCTGAAGACCTTGCTGAATCACCGCAAGCGGGTATCCGGCTGCGGCTCGCCGCAAAGCCCGCCTGCGCGGGCTGAGATGCGCAAGTGGTCCATGTGAATGTGCTACAAGAGCAACCGGCCCGAGCGTTAGATTCAGCCTTGACGTATATAAGTATGCACTGATATAATAGAACATATGAACGCATTCGACGTTCTTGGCGACCCGGTGCGAAGGCGGATCCTGGAGCTCCTCGCGGATGGCGAGCGGGCTGCGGGTGAGGTCGGGGCGATCGTGCAGGAGGAGTTCGGCATTTCGCAGCCGGCGGTGTCGCTGCACCTGCGGGTGTTGCGCGAGAGCGGGTTCGCGACGGTGCGGTCCGAGGGGACGCGACGGCTCTACGCGGTCGATCCGGAGCCGATGCGCGAGGTCGATCGCTGGCTGGAGCGATACCGGCGGTTCTGGACGCCCCATCTGGATGCCCTGGCCACCGAACTGGCGCGCGGGAAGCGGGAGCGGCGATTGCGGGACGAGGCGGGCGCGATTGCGGACGCTGCGCCGGACAGGAAGGAGCGCGACGAGCCATGACGATCAAGGTTGGGTTGGTGAGCGTTTTTGTGAATGACCCGAATGCGGCCCACGCGTTTTATACGGAGAAGTTGGGCTTCGTGTCGAAGATGCACATGCCGGAGCATTGGCTGGCGATCGTGGCCTCCGCCGCCGATCCGGATGGGACGGCGGTGTTGCTGGAGCCGAACGTGAATCTCGGTGCCGGGGTCTTCCAGAAGGCGGTCTACGACGCGAATCTGCCGATCATCGTCTTCAGCACCGAGGATATTCAGGCGGAGTACGAGCGGCTGAAGGGGGTGGGTGTCTCCTTCCGGCAGGAGCCGACGAAGGTGGATTACGGGACGATCGCGGTGTTCGAGGATACGTGCGGAAATTTGATCCAGCTGATGCAGCCGCCGGTGTGACGAGTCGTGAGCCGTGAGTCGTGAGTGGACCTCACCCCCCGGCCCCGCACCCACCTTCGGCGGGTACCCGCCGCGAGGAGAGGGGGTGACTCGTTTGGGAATAGTTGTGGTAGGGAAAGCTCGCTCCTCACTCTTCAGCAAGGTAAGGTGGGCGGATGGTTGATACGCAGCGGGGGATCGGGCGGCGGCGGATTGCGGCGGGGGAGGCGCGGACGGCGATCATCAGGCGGTGGTATGACGCGGAGATCGAGGATGTCTGGGATGCATGTACCAGGCCGGAGCGGATCGCGCGCTGGTTTCTGCCGGTGGCCGGGGAGTTGCGGCTCGGTGGGACGTTCCAGCTGAGGGGGAATGCGAGCGGTAAGGTGCTGCGCTGCGAGCCGCCGCGCTTGCTGCGGCTCTCCTGGGCGTATGGGGAGCGGCCAGCCGATGAGGTGGAGTTGCGGCTCGCCCCTGGCGCGGGCGATGGCACGCTGCTTGAGTTGGAGCATGCGTCGGTGAGTCGGCTGGTCGAGGTGGATGGGCGGATGGTCGATCCGTTTTTGAATGACCTTAAGACGGGTATCTGGGGTGCGGGGATTGGCTGGGAGTTGCCGCTGACCTACCGATTGACGCGGGAGTTGCGTGGAGAGCTTTCGGGTGCCCCCGCCGAGGAACCGACGCCGGAGGAGCGGGCGATTGCCGATCGGCTGGGGCGGGAGTGGGTGGCGGTTGTGGCGGCGGCGGTTGCGGCGGGCCGCGATTCGGCGACGGGGTGACTGGGCATGTTGGTGGAACTGGCAGTTGGGGAGGCGTATGGGGCGGGTTTTGAGTACGCCGACCGGGATTTTGTCCGGACGCATTTTGTGATCAGAACGATTTGCATCAAGCCAGGCGCGGTGCAATAATCGCTCCCCATCGCGTAGACAAGCGTTTCGCCCGTGCGACGGCGGGCGGCCTGGGGAGTGGCTATGGGCACGTACGCGCCAACCGTGCTGATAGTTGAAGATGACGAGGATACGCGCCAGGTGATGGCCGTGTGCCTGCAGGGTGAGGGCTACCATGTGGTCGAGGCCGCCGAGGCGGAAGCCGCGCTCATGGCGCTGGCCAGCGAGCGGGTTGACCTGATCCTCACCGACGCGGCGCTCACCGGCACCTGGGACAGCCGCGCTCCGTGGCGCGTCCCCGCGCGTCTCCGCAGGGCGGCACCCGCGATCCCGATCGTCGTCTGCTCCGCGCACGCGCCGCGCATCTTCGCCGAACACGCCGCGCGCGGCTTCGACGGTTTCGTGCCGAAGCCATTTGATCTCGACTCGCTGCTCGGCGCGGTCGCGCGCTGCCTCCCGATCCGTTGAGGCGCGGCGGGACCATCTGCCGCGCCCGCCCTCTCCCTCTCCCTATCCCGTTGGCACACCGACAAGGCCGTAGCGCACGAGCAGGCTGGCGATTGCGCCATTGCTCGTGGTGAGGATCATTCGCCTGCGGGGGTGGTGGGGTCGCGGTGCCAGGCGTAGGTGGCGGTGAGGGTGGGGCCTTCGGCGCGGGTGGCGAGGGGGATGATTTCGTCGTCGGGGGGGTGGGTGGCGTAGGCGGCGGCGATGGCGGCTTTGCCGTGGAAGGGGCCGACCGGGATGCCCACGAAGGTGAGGGTGGCATCGGGGGCGAAGGGGGCGAGCATCGGGCCGAAGTCGCCGGTGCGGACGCCCTGGTTGAAGAGGGCGATGTGGCGTTCGAGTAGCTGGTGACCTTCGGTCATGCGCTCTCCCCTGGATAGGACCACACGGGGCATCCAGTTCGCCGGGATGCCCCGTGTGGTCCTATCCGTTATGCCTTGTCTCAGAAGCCGGCCGGGGTGCGGCCCTGCCAGGGGCCGTCGCGCTCGACGATGCGGGCGGCGCGGAGGACGGTGGACTCGTCCCAGGAGCGGCCGGCGAGTTGGATGCTGAGCGGGAGGCCGTCGCCGGTCAGGCCGGTGGGGACGACGATTGCGGGCCAACTGAGGACGTTGAAGGGAATCGAGAAGCGGGTGTTGGTGCGCGGCTCGCCGAGCGGCGGTGCGCCGTAGGGCATCGCGGGGGTGGAGACGAGATCGACGCGGTCGAAGAGGGCCTCCAGGCGGGCGCGCAGGACAGTGCGCACCTGCTGCGCCTGGATGGCGGCCATCGGGCCGTAGGCGTAGGCGACGCGCAGGCGGTCGAGCGCGAAGGGGCCGTAGTCGCCGGGGCAGTCGCGCAGGTTCGGCTCGTGGTAGGCCAGCGCCTCCATGTTGAGGAAGGCGCTGCCGGTCACGCGCAGATCCTCCAGTTCGGGGAGGTCGAGGTCCACGATTTCGGCACCGGCATCGCGCAGGGCGCGCAGGCCGTCTTCCCACGCGCCGAGCACTTCGGCGTCGGGCATGCCGGTGGCCCAGCCGTCGTTCCGCACCGCGCCGATGCGCAGGCCGCGCGCGTTGGCGGGATCGTCGAGGCCGAGGGTGTAGTCGGGGACGGCGCCGCGCCGGGTGCGGATGTCGGCGGGGTCATGGCCCGCCAGCAGGTTCAGCGTGAGGGCGGCGTCGCGCACGCTGCGGGTCATCGGGCCGAGATGGTCGTAGGCCCAGGAGAGGGTGATCGCCCCGGCGAGGCTGATGCGACCGTGGGTCGGCTTCAGGCCGACGATGCCGCAGAGCGCGGAGGGCATGCGGATGGAGCCGCCGGTGTCGGAGCCGAGGGCCAGGTAGGCGAGCCCGGCGGCGACCGCCGCGCCGGAGCCGGAGCTCGACCCGCCGGTGTCGCGGTCGGCGTGCCAGGGGTTGTGGGTGGGGCCGTAGTGGGCGTTGTTGGAGCCGGGGCTGTAGGCGAACTCGCTCATGCGGGTCTTGCCGACGATGACCGCGCCGGCTTCCTTGAGGCGACGGACGGCGGTGGCGTCCTGGTCGGGCACCCAGTCGGCCAGGATCTTCGACCCGGCGGTGGTCGGCAGTCCGGCGGTCGCCAGCAGGTCCTTCACCGCGACCGGCACACCGTGGAACGGGCCGCGATAGTTGCCCGCCATGATCTCGCGCTCGGCCTCGGCGGCGGCGGCGCGGGCCTGATCGGCCAGCACCAGCTGATAGGCGTTGAGGTGGGGGTCGTGCTGCGCGATGCGCCCCAGGATCTCCTCGGTCAGTTCGACCGGCGAGAGTTCGCGCGCGGCGATGGCGGCGGCGACCGCGTGCAGGGGGGCGTGGGCGAGGGGTTGTGGGCTGTGCGTCTGTGCGTCGGTGGGCTGTGTGTCGGTAGGAGATGCGTTTGCTGTCTCCTGCCCGCCGTCCGCCGTGTTGTCCCGCAGGTAGTCGGGGAGGGTGTCGGAGGGGTAGCGTCCGACGATGCGGACGAAGTTGTCGACGTTGGCGAGGAAGGGTCCGGCGGAGATGCGGGCGATGTCGTCGTCGGAGAGGTGGATCCCGGCGCGCTCGGTGTTGGCGCGCAGGCGGGCGAGGGTGACCTCGCTGATGGGGTTGGTGGACATTGGCGGCTCCTTGAGTCGTAAGTCGTAAGTCGTAAGTCGTAAGAGGGTGGGCACAGCCATCGGCTAGATCATATCTCGCAACCGAGCGTGCGAGACAGAGTACCGTGCTGCGGGCGCGATTATGCCAGATGTGGGCGCGGGGTGGGGACAGGGTGCAGGCTAGGATTCCCAGAGGCGGTCGAGGGCGATGAGGAGGTCGTCGACATCGAAGGGTTTGGCGACGATGGAGGCGACGGGGAGGCCGGCGGAGCGGGTTTGGAGGTCGCGGAGGGCGGAGAGGAGGACGATGGGGATCCGGGCGTGGGTTTCGTTCGCGTGGAGTTTCTGGAGGAAGGTGGGGCCGTCCATCTCGGGCATCAGCATGTCGAGGACGATGGCGTCGGGCAGCCATTCGGCGAGCATGGCGAGGGCTTCGGCACCGTTGGCGACGGTGCGCACGTCGTAGTCAGAAAATTCGAGCATGTCCAGCAGGGCCTGGCGGATTTCGCTATCGTCCTCCGCCACCAGGATCCGTCTCGCCACCGCTCGCCTCCACTCCCGCAGTATCTCGCGTCGTGCCAGCCGTATTGACCGCCCCCGCCCGGTGCGGGGCGGGGAGCCGGAGCGTGAAGAGTGTGCCGTGGCTGTAGCCCGCGCTGCTCGCCTCCAGGGTGCCGCCGTGTTCTTCGACGATGGCGCGGCAGATCGCCAGGCCGAGGCCGAGGCCCTGAATCTGTCGCCGCAGCGCCTCCTCCGAGCGGTTGAAGGGGGTGAAGATCGTCTGCGCCTCGCCGGGGGCGAGGCCGATCCTCGTCGCGCACCGCGATCGTCGCGCCGCGCTCGTCGGTCGCCAGCGTGACGGCGATCTGGCCGCCCTCCGGCGAGTATTTTCGCGCATTCTCCAAAAGATTGCCCAGGACTTGCTCCAGCCGCCCGGCGTCGCCGTCGATGGTGTAGGAGGGGGTGTCGCACTCGACGGTGAGATGCAGATCGGCGGGGAGTTGCGCGCGGGCCTCGCCGGTGACCGTCGCCAGGAGGGCGACGAGGTCGAGCGGGGCGCGGTCGATGCGGAGTTGCCCGGACTGGAGCCGCGCGACCTCCAGCAGGTCCTGGATCAGCGTGTTGAGCCGGGTGGTGCCGCGCTCGATCGCGGTGAGGGCGTTGTCGACCAGCGACGGCGCGACCTCGCCCCGGTCGCGATGCCGCCGGACGAGTTGGGCGTAGGCGCGCATGCTGGTGACCGGGGTGCGGAGTTCGTGCGCGGCGATCGAGAGGAAGCGGTCGCGCACGGCGACCGCGTCGCTGGTCTCGCGGAAGAGGCGGGCGTTGTCGAGGGCGAGCGCGGCGCGGCGGGCCAGTTCCTCGGCCAGGCGGAGGTCTTCGCGGTCGTAGGGGCGGGCGGGATCGACGCGGGCGAAGCGGAGCGCCCCCAGGAGGCGTTCGCGCGCCCGCAAAGGAACGATGATCGTGGAGGTCAGGCCGACCTGGGCCATCAGGGCGGTATAGTCGTCGTCCGGCGCGTGAGCGCGGATGAGTTCGTCGCCCCGGGCGACGGCCAGGATCGACTCGCCGGTCCGGATGACACGCGCCACCGAACCCTCGTCGCGCAGGGTGGCCGGGTAGCGGCGCAGGAGTTCGGCGAGGGCGTCGCGACGGTCGGGAGCGGCGTGGAAGGCGATCGGCGGGCGCAGGTCGTCGTCGCCGATGAGGTTGATGGTACACCAGTCGGCGAAGGCGGGGACGATCAGGGCGGCGAGCGCCGAGAGGGTCGCCTCCTCATCGAGCGACCCGGCCAGGACGATGCCCGCGTCGGCCAGGAGGGCGAGTTGCGCCCGCGCCACCTCGCCGCGCGTGCGGGCCAGCTGCTCGGCGTCGTGGAGGCGGGCGCGCTCGATGGCGAGCGCGGCGCGGTCGGCCAGGTCGGAGAGGAGGGCGAGGTCGTCGGGGGTGTAGGGGCGGTCGGGGGTGTGGCGGGCGACCGAGATCACCCCGATCGCGCGCCCGCTCGCCCGGCAGGGGGCGGACATCAGGCTATGGGGCGTGTAGCCCTCGATGATCGGCCGCAGGCCGGGCTCGGTGCCCGCGAGGAGCGCGTCGCGATCCACCACCGGGATCAGCGCCGCCTTGCCGCTGCTGACGGTGCCGCCGATCACCCCCAGGCCGACCTGCATCGGCGTGCTGCCGAACGTGCTGCGCGAGTGGGCGGCGGCGGCGGGGTCGCGGTGATCCGCCGCCGCCAGATCGATCTGCGTGCCGTCCGCAGTGACGAGGCCGATCAGGCAGCCGTCGCCGAGCAGCTCGACGAGATAGCGGGCGATGGCATCGAGCAGCGGGCCGAGGCCGGGGCCAGCCTCGGCGAAGAGGCGCGAGGCGTCGGCCAGGGTCGCCTGTCGCTGCGCCGCGCGCTCGGCGGCGGCGCGGGCGGCGCGCTCGGCGGCGTAGAGGCGGGCGCTGTCGAGCGTCACCGCCGCCCGGTCGGCGATCTGCTCGGCCAGGGCGAGGTCGGACTCGGTGAAGGGGCGGGCGGGATTCGAGCGCAGGATCGAGATCGCTCCGAAGGTGTGGCCGCGCGCCCGCAGCGGCACGATTATCCCGGAGGCAACGCCCAGGCCCTGCATCGCGGGCAGGTTCGGCGGGCTGGTCTGCGTCGCCAGTTGCTCCGGTGTCAGGGAGGCGCTGAGGCGCGGCGTGCCGCTGGCGATGACGCTCGCCGCGCCGTAGGGCTGCGCGGGATCGTAGGGATAGGCGGCCGGGAGCTGGCGCAGCAGCGCCTCGCGCTCGGGGTCGGCGTGGGCGAAGGCGCGGCGATGGACCTGGCCGTCCGCTTCGAGCGTGCTGATCAGGCACCAGTCGCCGAAGTCGCGGATGAGCAGGCGGGTGAGGGCGCTGAGCGCGGCAGCCTCGTCGAGCGTCCCGGCGAGGAGGGCGCTCGCATCGGCCAGGAGGCGGACGCGATCCTCCGCGCGGCGGCGCGCGGTGATGTCCTGGCTGATCCCGATCGCCAGGGCCGGACGGCCCGCGGCGTCGCACTCGACGCGCCCCACCGAGCTGAGCCAGATCTCCGCGCCGTCGGTGCGCAACACGCGGAACTCGAATTCGAACGGGCCGCCCCGCGTGGCGAGGGCGGCGAACTCGGCCTGCGCGTGCTCGCGGTCGGCCGGGTGGAGGATGTCGGGGTAGGTGCCGTAGCTGTGTTCCTCGGCGCGGTAGGGCAGGCCCAGCAGGGCGTAGTATTCGGGCGACCAGATCACGCGCTGCGTGACCAGATCCCATTGCCACGCGCCCGCGCGTGCGCCGGAGAGCGCCAGGGCCAGGCGCTCCTCGCTGGCCCGCAATGCGGCCTCGGCGCGGGCGCGCTCGATCGCCGCCCAGGCGCGCTCGGCGGTCTCCTCCAGCAGCGCCACCTCGTCGGCGGTCCAGGCGCGCGGCGCGTCCTGGCGCACCCCGAAGAGGCCGACGAGTCGCCCGTGCTTGACGAGGCAGACCGTGGCGTGGGCGCGGACGGAGATGGCGGCATAGGCCGCGCGCTCCTCGTTGGAGAGCCCGCCCTGGGTGGCGACATCCTCCATGACGACGGTGCGGCCGGCGCGGAAGGCTTCGGCCAGGATCGCGCCCGAGTCGTCCAGCCGGTAGCGCCCGGCGATGCTCGGCACCCCGTGGTGGTAGTCCTGGCCGATGACCAGATGCTGACTATCGGCTTCGACTTCGGCGTAGAAGGCGCGGGTGGCACCGAGGTGTTCCGCGAGCAGGCGGGCGGATTCGGCCTGGATGGCGGCGGGGTCGGAGAGGGGGCGCAGGGCGTCGCCGAGGGCGGCGCGGAAGGCTGCGCGCCGGGCACCGGTTTGCAGGGCAGCCTCGACCCGCCTGCGCTCGGTGATGTCGGCGATCACGGTCAGGAGCGCGGGTTGCCCGCCGACGACGATCCGCTCGGCCGCCGCCAGCCCGACAATGATGCCGCCATCCTTGCGGCGGAAGCGGGCCTCGTTCTGGGGCAAGCGCCCCTCGCGCACGAGGATATCGCGCCCCTGTCGCCAGGCCGACTCGTCGGCCCAGAGGCCGAGTTCGATCGGCGTGTGGCCGATCAGCTCCTGGCGGCTGTAGCCGGTGAGGCGGATGAGGGCCTCGTTCACGTCGATGAACTGGCCGGAGGGGAGCGCGGTGAGGCTGATGGCGAGCGGGCTGAGGGCGAAGGCCGAGGCGAATTTCTCTTCCGAGGCGCGCAGGGCGTCCTCCGCCGCGCGCCGCGAGGTGATGTCGGTGGTCGTGTCGTCCGGATCGGCCTCGGCGGGAGTGCGGTAGCGCCGCTCGGCGGCCCGGCCGGTGGCGGGTTGGCTCTTGGGGCGGGGGGGTCGCCATTTCCAGTTCCTGGGCCAGCGGTTCGGCACCGTCGCTCTCCCGGGGTTTGTCGCGAGGACGGATGGGCACCAGCGACGACGCGGGCGGATGCCGTGCCCATAGTAACGGGGGAGGGGTGGGTGTGCAAGACGGGGGCGGGGGGTGAGGAGGGTGGAGAGAAGAGAGAAGAGCGAAGAGAGAAGAGAGACAGGGGGTGGGATGAGGGTGGGGCGGGTGGCGCTTGCAGCCCCGCCCGGAGATGAAGTCTCCGGGCTACGAAGATGCGCCGGATAAATCCGGCTTGGGGTGGTGGGTGGAGATTGGTGGGGATGGGGCAGCCGTCACATCTCCGAGCGGGTGTTTCGAGCGGTTGTAGGGCTGACGGGAGGGGCTGTGGGGTGGCACGGATGTGCTACACTAGGGTCTGGTTTGGGGTGTACGTACCCTGTGGTTATGCGGCGGGTGGGGGACGATGCCGATCGCGCTTCTGCCACTCGATCTGGTGGGGAAGATCGCCGCTGGCGAGGTCGTGGAGCGACCGGCGTCGGCGGTGAAGGAGTTGATCGAGAACGCGCTCGACGCGGGGGCGCGGCGGGTGGCGGTCGAGGTGCGCGCGGGTGGGCGCGAGCTGCTGAAGGTGACGGATGATGGCGGCGGGATCCCGCGCGAGGAGTTGCCGCTGGCGTTGCAGCAGCACGCGACCAGTAAGCTGAGCAGCGCGGACGACCTGGCCCGGATCGCGACGCTGGGGTTTCGGGGCGAGGCGCTGGGGTCGATCACGGCGGTGGCGCGCGTGACGCTGACCAGTCGCCCGCCGGATGCGCCGACGGGGTATGAGATCGTGGGGCACGGGGCGGAGCGGAGCGTGCCGCGCCCGGTGGCCTGCCCGCCCGGCACGACGGTGGCGGTGCGCGATCTCTTCGCCAATGTCCCGGCGCGGCTGAAATTCCTGCGGGCGGCGGCGACCGAGCACGGCGTGATCACGCGGATCGTGTCGGCGTATGCGCTGGCACGGCCGGATGTGCGCTTCGAGTTGGTGCTCGATGGCAAGCGGGCGCTGGCGACCGATGGGGCGGGGGAGAGGCTGAACGCGATCGTCGGGGTCCACGGGGCGGAGGTGGCGGCGCAGATGCTGCCGCTCGACCCGGAGGCGGCCGAGGTGCCGGGCGTGGAGGTGGCGGGCTATGTCAGCGCCCCGGCGCTGAACCGGGCGCACCGGCAGGGAATTTTGATCTTCGTTAATGGGCGCTGGGTGCAGAATCGTGCGCTCGGCTTCGCGCTGGAGGAGGCCTACCACAGCCTGCTGATGATCGGGCGGCACCCGCTGGCGGTGGTGGATCTGCGG
This sequence comes from Chloroflexia bacterium, assembly GCA_046328475.1. Lineage (GTDB taxonomy): Bacteria > Chloroflexota > Chloroflexia > Thermomicrobiales > CADCWN01 > CADCWN01. Next base: position 18,827 of record JAXLWN010000062.1, read on the forward strand.
CTCGACCCGGAGCTGGTGGATGTGAACGTCCACCCGACGAAGAGCGAGGTGCGGTTCCTGGACGAGCGGGCGGCCTGCCGGGCGGTCAGCCGCGCGACGCGGGCGGCGGTGGTCCACTTCGGGCGGGCGGCGATCCCGGAGTTCCATGTGAGCAGCGCGGCCTATGCCGAGCCGCTGGTGCAGGGGGAGTTGGAGAGCGGGCTGGCGCTGCGCTGGCCCGACCGCGCCAGCGGGACGCTCGGGAACGTGCCAGTCGCGACCGCGCCGCCGGTGCGCCCGGCAATCGCGACAGTGCCGGAGCGCGATGGGTTGCCCGCGACGGCGCTGGCGCGCACGCCGCTCCCGCCGCCTCCGCCGCCGTCGCGGAACGGGCCGGGGGCGAGCGTGCGACGCCGGAGCACCCGCCGGGGCGCATCCCGCCGCTGCGGGTGCTGGGGCAGGTGGCGGCGAGCTACATCATCGCGGAGGGGCCGGAAGGGGTCTTCCTGATCGATCAGCACGCGGCGCACGAGCGGATTTTGCTCGATCAGTTGCTGGCGGGGGTGGAGAAGGCCGCGCCCGATAGTCAGCTCTGCTGGAGCCGCTGGTGCTCGATCTGACGCCGCCGCAGACGGCGACGGTGGAGACGGGAGCGAGCGAGCTGGCGGCGCTCGGCTTCGGCTTCGAGCCGTTCGGGTCGCGGGCCTGGGCGGTGCGCGCCATCCCGGCGTCGCTGGCCCGCGCGGGGCGGGGTCGCAATCTCGCCGAGGCGCTGGTGGCGATCCTCGAAGAGGCGGCGCAGGGGGGGCAGGGGGTGAGCTGGATCGAGCGACTGGCGGGGGTCACGGCCTGCCACAGCGCGATCCGGGCGAACCAGGTGCTGACGATGGAGGAGATGCGGGCGCTGATCGGGCAATTGGAGCGCACGGTGCTGCCGCGCACCTGCGCGCACGGGCGACCGACGATGTTGCAGGTGAATCTGGGGGATCTGGAGCGGCAGTTCGGGCGGCACGGGTAGGTCATTGATTTGTGATGCGCGAGGGTGCCGGGATTGCAGGCCCGGCGGAGGGCGATTGCGGTCGCCACAAAGTCAGCCTTCGCGGATTGAGACGGGCAACTCTTCTGCGGCATGATCCTTACGCCACAAGTATGTTTAACCACGCTTAGAGCAATCTGCGAGACGGTTGCTGCGGCGGGGAGGCCCAAGGGCTGAAGCCCTGGGTTGAGGGACCCTCACGGGTCCGCAAAGCCCGCCTGCGCGGGCTCGATTGGCATCACTACTGCAACGTGGCCCACAATTGAGCGATCAAGCGATCAGACGCTAGCTCCAATCCAGAGGTGCCTCACGCGTTCGACATGATCTCCACGTTTGCCGGTGAGGATGACGGCTTCGGGGAGGCAGAGGTGGGCGAGGAAGGTATCGACCTGGTCGGCGGGCGTACTGATCTTGCCGTCCGATCCGGGCGCGCTCGCGGCCATGCTGCACGAGTTGTTCGCGTCGCGGGAGCGGTGTATGGCGATGCACCCCGCTGACCACGCAGCAAGCGGTATTATCCCGACACCTTCGCGCGCCGAGCGCTGCCGTTCGCTCCGCGCTTCGCCGATCTGCCGCCGCTACGGTTGCCGTGAACCTGTGGACGATAGCGAAAGGAGCCCGACCATGCCGCGACTGAACGCCGCCGACCTCGCGACCGCGCTGGGGCGCTTGTCCGGGTGGACTGCGGCGAACAATGAGATCGGCAAGACGTTTGTCTTCGGCAACTTCGTGGAGGCGATCGCGTTCGTCAATCGCGTCGCGGAGCTGGCCGAGGCGGCCAGGCACCACCCCGACATCGACATCCGCTACAACCGGGTGCGGATCGTGCTGACGACGCGCGACGATGGCGGGGTGTCGGAGAAGGATACGGCGCTGGCGGGCGCGATCGAGGGGATGGGGGCGTCGGGGGTTGAGGGGAGAAGGGTGAGGGGGGAAGGGATGAGGAGAGTGGAGAGTGGAGAGAAGAGGGTGAGGGGCCGATAGCCCATCTCACGACTCACGACTGGTCCCCTCACGCGCGGCCGTAGACGGGGATGGTGGCGGCGATGGTTTTCTCGGCGGCACTCTCGGGGCATTGTGGCCGGAGGTGGGGATCGTCCGCCGCGTGGTGCATTCAAGAGGGCTCACCTAGAATGGGAACACCGTTTCGACCAGTGGAGAAATGCGTGGAGATAGCCCGATGGCGACAATAGAGACACGGCGGGCCACGACCGACGATGCACAGGAATTGGCGCGCATGTTGAACATCTTCGACGGCACGGGGGCGACACCCGAGCAGGTCGCCGCGCGCATGCTGGCCTGCCAGACCGTGTTGACGACCTTTCTCGGCGAGGTTGATGGGCGATCAGTCGGCTTTGCGTGCCTGCGGCTGATCCCCCACATCCAGGGTGACGAACCCTATGCCGAGTTGACCGACATCTACGTGGATGCGTCGTATCGCCGCCAGGGTGTGGCTGGCGCGCTGATTGCGCGGGTTGAGGCGACGGCGCGGGCGGCGGGTGCGAGCGAGGTGGTGATTCTCACCGGCTTCGACAACGAGGGGGCGCAGGCGGCGTACCGGGCGAGCGGCTACGCCGATTGGTCGCTGGGGATGCTGAAGCGTCTCTCTGGCGAATGACGGGCACTGTGACTCCGCTTTCCTGCGCACCCTTGCTGGCAATTTTTGGAATCGATGGACACGGCGGGAATAGAATCGGGGATTGTGTAGTTTTTCACAATGAGTCGTTAATCTGTCAGCACAATACAGCTCCCGGCGAACGCCGGGCACCGGAGGCACAGGGCGTGGTTGTGGTCGATGTGGCAATCCTCGGTCTGGTCGTTCTCCTTTTCGCGGGCTGCATCTGGTCGGCGCGGGCCTACCGTCGCGCGGCGCAGGCGGCGCGGCACGCGCGAGCGACTCATGCCTGGGCGCGTGGCAAGGCGAGTTTAGGGCTCGCGACTGGCCCGCGCAGCTGACGTTTCCTGCTGCCGAAACTCCCAGGAGTAAAACAAGTCGGGGTGAAGCAGTTCACCCTGCTATTTCGCCTCCAATTGCGCCAGACCGGAGCGCAGCGCGTAGAGGGCGGCCTGGGTGCGGTTGGCGAGGTGGAGTTTGGCGAGGATGCTGCTGACGTGGGAGCGGACGGTGCGCTCGCGCACGACGAGGCGCTCGGCGATCTCCTGGTTGGAGTAGCCCTGGGCGAGCAGCGCCAGGACCTCGGCCTCGCGGTCGGTGAGGGGGTCGGCGGTGGGCGGGAGTTCGGAGGGGCGGCTCAGTTCGCGCAGCACTTTGCGCGCGATGGTGGGGTGGAGGGAGGACTCGCCCTGCGCCACGTCGCGGATCGCAGTGAGGAGTTCGCGCGGAGGCGAGTCCTTCAGCAGGTAGCCGAGCGCGCCGCTCTTGATCGCGGGGAAGAGTTTTTCGTCCTCGGTGAAGCTGGTCAGCACGAGGATGTGGGACGAGGGGCGCTCGCGCATCAGCTGCGCGATGGCCTGGAGGCCGTCGATTCCGGGCATCACGAGGTCGGTGAGGATCACGTCGGGGTGGTGCTGGCGGGCGAGGCGGAGCAATTCGGCCCCGTCGGGCGCTTCGCCGACGACGCGCATGCCCGGTTCGGTCTCGATCAGGGCGCGCAAGCCGATCCGCACCACGGCGTGGTCGTCGGCGATCAGGACGGTGATCGGGCCGCTCATCGCGTCACCGCCAGCGGCGCTAATGCTGGTTGGGGCACACCCGACAGCGGGACGCGCACCGCGACCCGGACGCCGCCCCCTTCGGCCGCGCCGATGGCGGCGCTGCCGCCGAGGCCGGCCGCGCGCTCGCGCATGCTGAGCAGCCCCAGGCCGCCGCGATCGAGCAGGTGTGCGGGATCGAAACCTCGGCCGTTGTCGGCGATCAGCAGTTCCAGGTAGCCCGCCGCTTCGCGGAGTTCCACCCGGACGCGGGTGGCCTTGGCGTGCTTGATCACGTTGTTCAGCGCCTCCTGGGCGATCTGGAAGAGTTCGCTGCGCACGGCCACCGGCAGATCGGTCGCGCCCTCGACCTTCAGTTGCGCGGCGAGGCCGGCGCGGCGCTCGACCGCGTCGAGGCGGCGTTCGAGCGCGTCGGGCAGGTTCTCGTCGTCGAGCGCGCCCGCGCGCAGCTCGTAGATCAGCAGGCGCATCTCGCGCATCGCCTGGCGGGCGGTCGCGCCGAGTTGGTTCAGGTACTCCTCGACCAGCGCCGGGTCCCCTTCGCGCAACTGGCGCTGGGTCACTTCGGTCAGCAGGGTGAGGCTGTAGAGCGACTGGGTCAGCGAGTCGTGGAGGTCGCGCGAGAGGGCCTGGCGCAGTTCGTGGGCGGTGCGCTGCTGCACCTCGGCGAAGAGGCGCGCGTTCTCGACCGCGACGCCGAGTTGATCGGCAACCGCCGTCAGCAGCGCGGCCTCGTCGGCACCGAAGGGGCGGCCCCAGGCGCGGCAGACGGCGAGCAGGCCGCGCACCTCGCCCCGGGAATGGATCGGGACAAGCGCGCAGGAGTGGCCGCGCGGCAGCCAGGGGACCGAGACGGTGCGAGGATCGACGCTGGTGTCGCGCGCGAGGAGCGGTTGGTCGTGTTCGAGCAGCCAGGCCCCGGCGGGGGTGTCGGCGAGCGGGCGGGAGAGATCGGCACCGGGCAGATCGCGCGCGGCGACGTGGCGGGGCGGCGTGCGCGGGTCGTCGGCGATCTGGATCGCCCCGGCCGAGGCCCCGGCGACATCGAGGATCAGGTCGAGGGCCTGCGCCAGCAGCTTGTCCGGCGCGAGGGGGGCGCTGGCGGTGGCGGTGATCGCGTAGATGGCGGTGAGTTGGCGGGTGCGGTCGGCCAGCCGCTGCTCCATCAGATCGAAGCCGCGCTGGCGCGAGGAGCGCAATTCCGCGCGCAGCGATTCCTCGGTGGCGTAGTCCGGGGCGGGGAGGTGCGCGGGATCGAGGAGCGGCGCGGTCGTCGGTTTGGCCAGGGGGGTGGCGATGGCCGCAGCGGGCCGCAGGATTCGCTCCAGGTCGCCGGTTGTCTGACGCAGCGCGGCGGTGGCGGCGCGGCGGCGGTGCGCCAGGCCGAGAATCACCGCGACTTCGCGCAGGAAGGCAACCGCAGCGGCGTCGAAGGCGCGCGGGGCGTGGTCGTAGGCGGCGAGGACGCCGATCGGGTGGCCGTCGCCGGGGATGGCGATGCATGCCGCCCCGCCGAGCGAGCCACCAGCCAACCAGGCCGGGGGCGCGAAGCGGCGATCGGCGCGCAGGTCGGCGACGACGAGCGGCAGATGGGCGGCGAACGCGACGCGCTCGGGTGCCTGGGCGTCCGGGGCGATCAGCGCCTGACCGAGCAGCGCTTCCGGCACGCCCGCGCCCGCGACGAGGCAGAGCGCGCCGTCGCCCGGCAGCGCCTGCCAGACGGCGACGAGCGGCGCGGCCAGTTCGCTCGCCACGAGCGGCGCGGCCTCGTGCAGCAGCGCGCCGAAGGGGACTTCGACCAGGGCGCGGCGCGCGAGGGTCGCGAGGGCGAGCGGTCGCGGGAGGGTGTCCGTGTGGTCCGTGCCGGGGAGGCGATCCAGGTCGTTCAACGGCACTCGCAATCTCGTGTCTGTGTGCGACCGAGCGCGGCGTGGCGCGCTGTCGCGTTCCGACCTGTCAATGATCATTCCGCCAATGCCGATCACCGACAAATGCAGCGTAGCACGGGGACGGGGGGCGCGGCATCGCACAAATGACCCCCCGGACGTACCGTCGAAGACCCGGTGGCGGTGGCCTGAAGTCCCGGCGGAAAGGCCCGGCAATCGCGGCGAAGGTGCCTGTGAGGGCAGCGGCCAAACAAGGAGAGCGACGGCATTCATGCCCACGCGCGGCGTGCCCGCGTGCCACACCGGGTGCCGGTAGGGGCGCGTGATACAATGCGATCACACTGAAAACCTGGGGCGCTCGACCATCGCGGCCTTGCATCGTGTGTCGTCGGAGCGAGGAGTCCTGGCAATGGAATACGACCTCATCATCATCGGTGGCGGGCTCGGCGGCGCGTCCCTGGCGCGAGCGATGGCGGAGCGCGGGGCGCGGGTGCTGATCCTCGAACGCGAACCGCACTTCCGGGACCGGGTTCGCGGCGAAGCCCTCCTGCCCTGGGGTGTGACCGAGGCGCGCAGTCTCGGTATCGAGGAAGTGCTGCGCGCCTCTTGCGGGCGCGAGGTGCGCCAGTGGTGTTCCGGCGCGACCGAGCCGAGGGTGCGCGACATGGCCGCGACGACACCGCACGGCGTCGGATTTCTCAATTTCGAGCACACGGAGATGCAGGAGACGCTGATCGGCGCCGCCGCTGCCGCCGGGGCCGAGGTGCGGCGCGGGGTGGGCGTGCTGCAGGTGATACCCGGCGAACCGCCAACGGTTGTTTTGGCCGAACCAGGCGGAGAAACGGTGGAACTGCGCGCCCGGCTCGTCGTGGGCGCGGATGGTCGCACGTCGCGGGTCCGTGGATGGGGGGGCTTCCGGGTCGAGCACGATCCGGAGATGCTGGTGGCCGCAGGCGTGCTGCTCAGGAGCGTCGATCTCCCGGAAGATCAGAATCGCATTGTGACGAACCCGGCGATCGGGCAAGCGGCGCTCGTCTTTCCGGTGGGGAGCGATCGTTATCGGGTCTATTGCATTTATCGCAGTGACAGTCGGCCGCGCCGCCTGAGCGGGCAGGCGCAGTTGCCCGATTTCCTCGCGGCGTGCGCCGAGGCTGGCGCTCTTGCGGAGTGGTTCTCGCAGGCGGAGATCGCGGGGCCGCTGGCGTCGTATATCACCGCAGACACCTGGGTGGAGCATCCGTATCGCGCGGGGGTGGCGCTCGTCGGCGACGCGGCGGCGGCCAGCGATCCGACCTTCGGTTGCGGCCTGGCGTTGACGCTGCGCGATGTGCGGGTGCTGCGCGATCGGCTGCTCGCCAACGACGATTGGGACGCGGCGGGCCACGCCTACGCGACCGAGCACGACGGCTACTATGGCTCGCTCCGTCGCCAGGAGGAGTGGGCAAGGCAGTTGTTTTACACGGTCGGCCCGGAGGCGGACGAGCGGCGGGCGCGCGTCTTTCCGCTGCTGGCGGCGGAATCGGAGCGCGCACCGGACATGCTGGGGCGCGGGCCGGAAGGGCCGAACGACGCGGAAGTGCTGCGCTACTTCTCCTGAATCATCTGCACAACCCTAGCTACGAACAAGGCATATCGCCACCCCTCCCGCGCCTCGCCAGGGATCGATTCCGGCTGGCAGAATGGGAACATTCGTGCTAGACTTCGTACGTACAGCGTTGACAGCACGGCAAGGGGGGCGACGTGAACGAGGCCGTGATCCGCGCCTGGTGGGCGCATCGGCAGGGGTTGGATGGGTCGCTCGCGGGCGCGACGGCGGCGGCGGTGCTGGAGCGCACCGGCTGGGCGCGGTCGGTCGGCGGGGTGGGGCCATACCTGACCCTCTTCGCGCGGGCGGGGCTGGGGCGCGCGGCGATCGATGCCGCCGTGGCGAACCTGGCGATCCACGAACTCCCGGCGGCGCGCGGCTGCACCTACGTCGTCCCGGCGGCCGATTATGCGCTGGCGCTGCGCGTGGGGCAGGGCTTTGGCGACGCGGCACAGGTGGCCACCGCGAAGAAGTATTGCGGCGTGACCGATGGCGAACTCGACCGCCTCTGCCAGGGCGTGCTCGATGCGCTCGACGCCGCGCCGCGCGACCCGCGCGAGCTGAAGGAGGTTTTGGGGGACGCGGTGCGGAGCCTGGGCGCGGAGGGGAAGAAGCGTGGTGTCACCACAACGCTGCCGCTGGCGCTCGGCACGTTGCAGGCCGAGGGGGAGATCCGCCGCGTGCCGGTGAACGGGCGGCTCGATCAGCAGCGGTATCGCTACGCGCGCTGGCACAATAACCCGCGCAGCGGGCGGTCGCTCTCCGACGAGGAGGCGCACAGCGAGCTGGCGCGGCGCTTCTTCCGCTGGGCCGGGCCGGCCACGCTGGCGCACTTCCAGTGGTTCTCGGGGCTCGGCGTGAAGGCGGCTCGCGCGGCGGTCGCGCCGCTCGGGTTGGCGATGCTCGCGCCGGATGATGGGCGCTTGCTCTTCCCGGAGGACCGCGAGGCGCTGCTCGCCTTCGCGCCGCCGCGCGAGCCGCGTTACGCGCTGGTGAGCGGCGTCGATGGGATCGCGCTGCTGCGCCGGGATGTGCTGAGTTTGCTCGATCCGGCGGATGCCGCGCGCTCGGCGTTCGACGATGGGCAGCCGATGGGCGGGCTGTCGGACCTGCCGAATCACGCGATTCTCGACCGGGGACGGCTGATCGGCCTGTGGGAGTTCGATCCGGCGCGCGGTCGGCTGGTCTGGGCGACGTTCGATCCGCCGACGATGGCCTTGCGCGAGGCGATCAGGCGCACCGAGGCGTTCGTGCGCGACGATCTCGGCGATGCGCGCTCGTTCAGCCTCGATAGCCCGGAGAGTCGGGGGTCGCGGATCGCGGCGATCGAGCGGGCGGCGGCGCTGGTGGCCTGACGAGTTGTGAGTCGTGAGTCGTGAGTCGTGAGAGGGGACGCGAGTAACGAGTAACGAGTAACGAGTAACGAGTAACGAGGGGGGACGGATTCTTCGCCGCGCTCAGAAAGACAGCACAGAGGGCTGTGCTTTCCCCCTGTCATTCTGGGCGCGGCGAAGAATCCGTTTCTTTTGCGTTCGCGAGGTGGGCTGTGGGGGTGCGGGGGACGTGTTGGGGCAATTGGCTCGGCGGATCGGGGCGATCCGACGGTCGCACCCGACGCGGGTGGCGGTTGATGGCGTCGATGCGGCGGGGAAGACGACGCTGGCGGATGCGTTGGCGGCGGTGCTTGGGGTGCAGGGAGCGACAGGTGATCAGGGTGTCGCTCGATGATTTTCACCGGCCGCGCGCCGAGCGCTATGCGCGCTACGGGGCGCTGTCGTCGGTGGGGTTTTACGAGGATGCGTTCGATTATCCGGCGCTGTGGGCGGCGGTGCTGCGACCGCTCGGGCCGGGCGGGGACCGGCGCTACCGGCGGGCAGTGTTCGATGTGGTGGCGGATGCGCCGGTGGCCGAGGAGTGGCTGGTGGCGACGGACGACGCGATCCTGGTCTTCGATGGGGTCTTTGCGCAGCGGCCAGAATTGGCCGAGGCGTGGGATTACCGCATTTTCGTGCAGATTCCGCTGGCGCTTTCGCTCGAACGGGCGCTGACGCGGGACCTGGCGCTGCTCGGATCGGCGGAGACGGTGCGCGAGCAGTATGCGCGGCGCTATCAACCGGCGCAGGAGCACTATCTGGCGATGGTGCGGCCGATGGAGCTGGCGGATGCGGTCGTGGAGAACGCCGACCCCGCGCGACCAGTCGTGCGCTTCCGCGAGGCGACACCGCGATAGGTGTACAATGCGCCATCGCACGGCAACGCAGTGGAGGGGGCGATGGCGACGGGGGCAGTGGAGGCGGTTTCCTACGGGCGACGGCTCTCGCTGCTCGCCGCCGCGCGCCCGGAGCGCCCGGTGATTGTCTTCGCGCCGCAGGATGGCGCGGAGCGGGTGGTGACGTGGCGGGAGCTTGACGAGCGATCAAATCAGGTGGCGCGGTTGCTGGCGGGGCGCGGGGTAGGAGAACGGTCGCTCGCCATCGTGGGGCTGCCGAATTGCCCCGAGCATTATGTCGCAACGTTCGCCGCCTGGAAACTCGGGGCGCTGGTGCTGCCGCTGCGCGCGGCGCTGCCGGGGCGCGAGCGGGACCAGATTCTCGAACTGGGCGATCCGGCGGCGGTGGTGGCCGACTGGGAGGGCGTGGCGTTTCCGCTAGTTACAACAGACGCGCTGGCGGCGAGCGTGGCGCGCTCGGCCGAGCCGTTGCCCGAGCGTATTCCGCACCCTGGCAAGGCAATCGCGTCGGGCGGCTCGACCGGGCGGCCGAAGATCATCGTGGACCCGCGACCGCTGGTCTATCGCGGGGGCGCGCGGGTGGTCGAGGGCGGGTTCGACGCGGGGCTGCGGGCGGACCAGGTGCAACTGGTCGCCGGGCCGCTCTACCACAATTCGCCGTTCGGCTGGGGGCATGGGGGATTGCAGGAGGGACACACGATCGTGCTGATGGACCGCTTCGATGCCGCCCGCGCGGTGGACTTGATCGAGCGGCACCGGGTCAACTTCGCCTTCCTGGCACCGACGATGATGCGGCGGATCGTGCAGTTGCCGGAGATCGGGCGGCGCGATCTCTCCAGCTTCGACGCGATCCTGCACACCGCCGCGCCCTGCCCGCTTTGGTTGAAGCGCGCCTGGATCGAGCTGATCGGCGGGGAGAAGGTGCGCGAGGGGTTCGGGTCGTCCGAGGCGGTCGGGATGACGGGTATTCGGGGCGACGAGTGGCTGGCGCACCCTGGCAGCGTGGGGCGGCCCTACGGCTGCGATCTGCGGATTCTGGACGAGGTCGGCAACGACCAGCCGACCGGCGAGGTGGGGGAGATCTTCATGCGCCCGCACGGCGCGGGGCCGACCTACGCCTACATCGGCTCGCCCCCGGCGAAGAGGACGCCCGACGGCTTCACCAGCGTGGGGGATCTCGGCTGGGTGGATGCGGAGGGCTATCTCTTCCTGGCGGATCGCCGGGTGGACCTGATCATCACCGGCGGCGCGAATGTCTACCCGGCCGAGGTGGAGGCGGCGCTGACGGAGCACGCGGGCGTCGGGGATGTGGCGGTGATCGGGGTGCCGGACGAGGATTGGGGCAAGCGGGTCCACGCGGTGATTCAGGGGCGAGATCTGGCCGCGCCGCCTACGGTCGCCGCGTTGGACGCGCACTGCCGGGAGCGGCTGGCGTCGTACAAGATCCCGAAGTCGTACGAGTTCGTTGCCCAGTTGCCGCGCGACGATGCGGGCAAATTGCGGCGATCGGGGCTGGTCGCGGAGCGCGAGGCGGGCTGGACTGCGGGCATGATCGCCGCCCCACGTCCCAGCACTTAACCTCGTTACTCATCACTCGTTACTCGTTACTCATTACTCGTTTCTCGTGAGGAGGGTGGCGTGGAAGTTCGGACGATTGCGATGATCGGCGCGGGAGTGATGGGGCACGGCATCGCCCAGGTGTTGGCGACGGCGGGATATGATGTGCGGCTGTATGACATCCGCGCGGAGGCGCTGACGGCGGCGCTGGAGCGGATCGACCGGGGGCGGTACGGGCTGCGGGGGGCGGTCACGCGCGGCAAGCTGACCGAGGAGCAGGTGGAGCCGATCCTGGCGCGGATCACGCCGACGACCGACCTGGCGGCGGCGTGCGCCAATGTCGATCTGGTGATCGAGGCGGTGCCGGAGGATCTGGGGCTGAAGGTGCGGATGTTCCGGCAGCTCGACAGCCTCGCGCCGGCGCACGCGATCCTGGCGTCGAACACCTCGGGCTTCCCGATCACGGGGCTGGCCTATGCCACGGATCGTCCGGAGCGGGTGATCGGCTGGCACTGGTCGTCGCCGGTCCCGGCGATGCGGCTGGCGGAGATCGCGGTCCATCCGCAGACGGCGGACGATGTGCGCGACACCGTGGTGGCGGTCGCGGCGCGGGCGGGGAAGAATCCGGTGGTGATCAAGGATACCGCGCGCCACTGGGGCTTCGTGGCGAACCGCATCCTGATGGTGGTGGTGCGCGAAGCGCGGCAGATCGTGGCCGAGGGGCTGGCGACGCCGGAGCAGGTGGACGATCTGGTGAAGGATTGCTTCCGCTGGCCGGTCGGGCCGTTCGAGATGACGGGCGGACGGACGCGGCAGGGCTGGGAGTAGAAGGGGGAAGGGTGAGGGGTGAGAGGCATGGGGTTGCGGATTCTCGCTGCGCTCAGCATGACACAAGCGGGGCACAGCTTTCAGTGTGTCATGCTGAACGGAGCGCAGCGGGGAAGAATCCGTCCCCTTCTCTCCTCTCCTCTCTTCTCTTCATCCTCAGTCTTTCGTTGAAGTGGGAGTGTGCGGGCGATGCCGGTGATGCTGGCTGAGGTGGTGCGCGGGCCGGTGGTGGAGTGTCAGCATTTCGGCGCGGTGGCGGTGGTCGATGCCGACGGGAAGGTGATCGCGGGCGCGGGGGATACGGGGGTGGTCGCGTTCCTGCGCTCGGCGGGGAAGTTGTTCCAGGCGATTCCGCTGGTCGCCAGCGGAGCCGGCGGATGCGTTCGGGTTCAGCGGCCGAGTTGGCGATCGCGGCGGGGTCGCACAGCGGCGAGCCGGGGCACCTGGCGACCGTGGCGGGGCTGCTGGGGCGGCTGGGGCTGGACAAGGATGCGCTCGGGTGCGGGCTGGTCTCGCCGATGGATGGGGCGACCGCCGCGCGGATCGCCACGGGGCAGGGGGCGGTGACGACGCTGCATTGCGGCTGCTCGGGGAAGCACGCCGGGATGCTGGCGGCCTGCTTGCGGCGCGGCTATCCGCTCGACTCGTATCTCGACCTCGACCACCCGCTCCAGCAGGAGATCCTGGGGGTGATGGCCGATCACTTTGGCCTGCCTGCGGCCGAGATCCCGGTGGCGACGGATGGCTGCGGCGTGCCGACGTTCGGCGCGTCGGTCGCGCGGATCGCCCGGGCCTGGGCGCGGCTGGCCGCGCCGACCGACACATACCGCGCGGCGGTGCCGAGGATTCTGGACGCGATGGCGGCGGAGCCGTGGATGGTCGCCGGGACGGGGCGCATCTGCACCGAACTGATGCCGATCGTCGGGCCGGGCATCGTGGTGAAGACGGGCGCGGAGGGATTGTTCTGCCTGGCGCTGCGCGAGCAGGGCTGGGGCGTGGCGATCAAGGTGGCCGATGGCGGGATCCGGGCGCTGCCGGTGATCACGGCGGCGGTGTTGCGCCAGCTGGGGGTGGTCACCGAGGAGCAGATGGCGCGATTCCTGGAGCGGCAGCCGTCGCAGATTCGCAACAACGCCGGGATGGTCGTCGGCGAGGTGCGGTCCACGATCAGCTTGCATTAGGGCGATGGGGCCGCCGCAGTTGCGGCCCCATCGCCCATCTCGAGGATCATGCTTCGTCAAAGAGCGAAGAAATGTCGAGCGTGGCGATGCCCAGGGCTGCGTTGATGGCGTCGCGCACGCGCTGCGCACTGCGGGGCGCGCGGATCGACGATCTCGAAGTGGCCGGTGTTCGGGAGGCCGATGAAGGTGACGCTGTCGCCGCTGGCGGCGGCACGCGCGGCGTCCTGGCAGGTGGCGTAGGGGACCGGATATCGAGCTCGCCGTGGATGAGGTCTGGGGGACGCCGAGCGGGAGGAGATCGGCGGGCGAAGTGGCGGCGTAGCGGCGAGCATTCCTCGGGCGTGCCGCCGAGCAGTTCGCGCACGACGCCCTCGCCGAGGCCGAGTTCCAGGCGTGGCGCAAATCGGCGACGCCGCCGAGCGAGATCGCGGCGCGCAGGTGGAGCGGGTTGTAGGTGTGGAGCGTCCCCCTCGATGCGGTTCGGCCCGGCCAGCCAGAGCGCCAAATGCCCTCCCGCCGAGTGCCCGACCGCGATCACGCGATCGGTGTCGATCGGGTAATCGAGCGCGAGCGCCCGCACGTGATCGGCGGCGGCGGCGACATCGAGGAAGGTGCCGGGCCAGGCACCGCCGTGATTGCCGATGCGCCGATATTCGATGTTCCAGGTGGCGATGCCGTCGGCGGCGAGGTTGGCGCAGGCGTGGCCGAAGTAGTCGAGCGCATATTCCGCGCGCCAGAAGCCGCCGTGGACGAAGATGACGAGCGGGTGGGGTCCGGGGCCAGCGGGCAGGCGCAGATCGCCGAAGTGGAGCGGGTCGGTGCCGTAGGCCAGCCGCTCGTCGGCCGGTGGCGGCGGGAGTTCGAGGATGTCGCGGCTCGGCACGGCCGGGGGCGTGACCGGGGCGTCGTCTTCCGGCAATTGCATCGCCATTGCTTCCCTCACATCCTTCTTGTTGCACACCGCTGCCGCCGCCGACGCCGGGTAAGCTGACCGGCGCTCAATACTACACCAACTGAGGAAGAGTCGTCAGTGTCAGTCGTCAGGAGAAACGGATCCTTCACTGCGCTCAGGATGACACCACGGAGGGCTGAGCCTTTCCCCATCATCCTGAGCGCAGCGAAAGGGTCTATCCCCCTCTCTCCACTCTTCGCGTCTCCTCTCTCTCACTTCCTCATCCTCGCCAACGCTCAATTCTCCATTCCGCCCCAAGCGGTGGCACGCCACTTGCGAATAGGGAAAGTGGTGGCTTCGCAGAGAAACGGACATTGCCAGGCGCGAACATTCGTCCTAACGACCGATCATTGCTGCTGTGCGAATTGGCTCGCCCCAGCAGCGATCGGTCGACATCGAGCGGTTTGCACTGGAGGTTCGTAGGTCGGGCCATCTCCCCTGTTCTGCTCCCTGAAATCCTCGACTCAGGCCTCTATCAACGCCTTCCACCGGGGGCAGCGGTACCAGCCGCTGGCCCTTCCTCGCGCGTGCGCACGGTAGAATGCTTACGTAGTCGGGCAGTCGGATAGTCGGATAGTCGGGAGTAGGATGAGCGGGGCCAATACCAAGGGCGGGTTTGTCTGGCGCGAGGGGAGAGCTTCGCGGAGCTGGCGCGCCTGGGCGATAGCTGGGAGATCAGCTACGGCTACGAGGCGACCGCGACGAGCGCGCGGCGCGTGGTGCGGCGCGCGACGACGGATGACTATGCCGATGCCGTGCGGCAGCTCTGGCAGATCATCGGCTACTACTTCGCAGCACCGGAGCACGCCGAGCGCGTCCGCCGGGAACTGCTTGGGCGCGAGGGGTTGGAGGCCGGTGAGGGCAAGTATCTCCCGGTGCCCGACCTGAAGTACCTGACCGGCGCGGGCGGCGGCGCGGGGATCGAAACCGAGGTGGAGGCCGAAGCCGCGCGCCGCGCCCGCATCCTGCGCGGCGAGTCGCCCGATGCGCCGGTCGCGCCGCCCGCGCCCCCTGAAGAGAAGCAGCCGTGGTGGAAGCGTTTGGGAAGGAAGTCGTGAGTCGTGAGTCGTGAGTCGTGAGAGGGGACGAGTGCGTCAGTGCGTCAGTGCATCAGTTGGATAGAGCACCCGGCGCTCGACACTTCGTATTCGTTCGTCCTTCGTCCTTCACCACGACTCACGACTCACGACTCGTGCGGAGGAACATGGACCAGCAGGCGATTCGCCAGGACAGCGAGCACAAGATCGAGCAATTCCGGGCGTTGCACGAGCGCGCGACGACCGACGATCCGGCGGCGATCAAGCGCCAGCACGATCGCGGCAAGCTGACGGCGCGCGAGCGGATCGATGTGCTGCTCGATCCCGGCTCGTTCGTGGAGTTCGATGCCCTGGCGCAGCACCGCTCGTACAACTTCGGACTGGAGGCGCGTCGGCCGCTCGGGGATGGCGTGATCACCGGCTACGGCACGGTCGATGGGCGCAAGATCTGCGTCTTCTCGCAGGATTTCACCGTGTTCGGCGGCTCGCTCGGCGAGGTGTTCGCGGAGAAGGTCGTCAAGCTGATGGATCTGGCGCTGAAGCTCGGCGTGCCGATGATCGGCATCAATGATTCCGGCGGGGCGCGCATCCAGGAGGGGGTGGTCTCCCTGGCGGGCTATGCCGACATCTTCCACCGCAACGTGCGCGCCTCCGGCGTCATCCCGCAACTCTCGGTGATCGCCGGGCCGTGCGCGGGCGGGGCGGTCTACTCTCCCGCGATGACCGATTTCATCCTGATGGTGCAGGACATCTCGCAGATGTTCATCACCGGGCCGGACGTGATCAAGACGGTCACCGGCGAGACGATCACCCAGGAGGAGCTGGGCGGGGCGATCACGCACAACAGCGTCAGCGGCGTGGCCCACTTCGCCGCCGCCGACGAGGAGGAGCTGTTCGCGCAGGTCCGCGCGCTGCTCTCCTTCCTCCCGGCGAACAACCTGGAGGAAGCCCCCTACACCCCGCCCGCCGACGTGCCCGACCGCGCCGACCCCGAACTCGACACGATCGTCCCCGACGCCTCGAACAAGCCGTACGACATCCTCGACGTGATCGCGCGCGTGATGGACGATGGCGAGTTTCTGGAGGTGCAGGCGCTCTTCGCGCCGAATATCGTGGTCGGCTTCGCGCGGCTGAACGGGCACGCGGTCGGGGTGGTCGCCAACCAGCCGAAGCATCTGGCCGGGACGCTCGACATCAATGCGTCGGACAAGGCGGCGCGCTTCGTCCGCACCTGCGACGCCTTCAACATCCCGCTGATCACCTTCGTCGATGTGCCCGGCTTCCTCCCCGGCACGGCGCAGGAGTACGGCGGCATCATTCGCCACGGCGCGAAGCTGCTCTATGCTTTTTCCGAGGCGACCGTGCCGAAGCTGACGGTGATCACGCGCAAGGCATATGGCGGGGCCTACTGCGTGATGTGCTCGAAGCACATCGGGGCCGACCTGAACGCCGCCTGGCCGCTGGCCGAGGTCGCGGTGATGGGCGCGGAGGCGGCCGTGGGCGTGCTCTACCGCCGCGAACTGGCCGACAGCGCCGACCCGAAGGAGCGCGCGGCCGAGCTGACGCGCGAATACCGCGAGCGCTTTGCCAACCCCTACGAAGTCGCCGCGCGCGGCTACATCGACGCCGTGATCGAGCCGCGCGAGACCCGCCCCTGGCTGATCAAGGGCCTGGAGATGTGCCTGAGCAAGCGCGAGGCGGGGCCGGCGCGGAAGCATGGGAATATTCCGTTGTGAGAGGGGCCGTTGGACTGAAGTCCCGGCTGGAGGCGACTGCGGTCGCCGCGAAGTCCGCCTGCGCGGACTGGGGTGCGGACGGCGAATGCGCTAAAGCAGGGACGGAGAAAAGCCCCATTATGACGCTCGTGCGCGATGGCACCGCAACCGAGTTGGTAAGAAGCCGCTGGCGTCCGCTCGCCACAGGCGCGGGCGTGCTCTGGATCGTTGCGGGCGTCGCCTATCTGTCCCTCGAAGCGATTGCGGCGGCGGGGTATCGAGGCGGGTATAGCTATGCCCGCAACTACATCAGCGACCTCGGGGTGACCCGCGCCAGCATGTTCGAGGGGCGGATGATCGACTCGCCGCGCGCGGTCGTGATGAATACTGGCTTTTATCTGGAGGGGATGCTGTTCCTGGCCGCCGCTGTCCTTGCAGTCCGCGCGTTCGCGGGGCGGCGGGGGTGGTTGTTCGGCGGACTCGCGGCCACGCATACCATAGGCAATATCGTGGTCGGCACGATCCACGGCGGGGGGACCGAGGCGGCATCCGGCAGCATCCAGTGGCATACGATCGGCGCGGCGCTGGCGATTGTTGGTGGGAACGCGACGGTGCTGGCGGGGGCGGGGCTGTCGCGGCAGATCGGCAGCCCGCGCTGGTACCGCGCCGTCTCCGTCACGCTCGGCGTGCTCGGTATGAGCTGTCTGGTGATGCTCCTGGTTGATCGCGGCAGCACGACCGTGAACCTCCTGCCAGAAGGCACATGGGAGCGCGGCAGCGTCTATACAGTCACCGCGTGGGAACTGGTCACCGGGGCCTGCCTGCTTACTTTCACGCGGCGACGCGAGCGACCCGCCGTTCTCCCAGCATAGCGCGCTGCGGCAAGCCGAGGATTAGCCGCCTTGTGGGTCTGTTGCCAATGCGTGGAGGATGGTCGTTGTGAGCATCGAGTTTCTGCTGACCACGCTGATCATCGTCGCGACGCCGGGGACCGGGGTGCTCTACACCCTCTCGGCCGGATTGTCGCGCGGGGCCAGGGCGAGCATCGTCGCGGCGATCGGCTGCACGCTCGGGATCGTGCCGCACATGATCGCGGCGATCACCGGGCTCGCGGCGCTGCTGCACACCAGCGCGCTCGCCTTCCAGACGCTGAAGTATCTTGGGGTGCTGTATCTGCTTTACATGGCCTGGAGCACGCTGCGCGAGCAGGGGACGCTGGAAGTTGACGAGCAGGCCGCGCCGCGCTCGGCGACGCGGGTGATCGTCTCCGCCATCCTGATCAATATCCTCAACCCGAAGCTGACGATCTTCTTCTTCGCGTTCTTGCCGCAATTTGTGCCCGCCAACGCTCCGAACGGACTCGCGCGCATGCTGGAATTGAGCGCGGTCTTTATGCTCGCCACGCTCGTCATCTTCGCCATCTATGGGGTGTTCGCTGCGGCGGTGCGGCAGCAGGTCATCTCCCGCCCGCGCGTGATGACCTGGATGCGCCGCGTGTTTGCGGGGGCATTCGTTGCACTGGGAGCAAGGTTGGCGTTTGCGAGCCGGTGAGGCGCTTTCTTGTATTGTGAGCTACTGCACCGCGTAGCTAAAGCGATGCGTGAGCAGTTCCTCGCCCATCATCGCAGGGGTGCCATTGCTTCCACTGCATCAGCTCACTTTGCCTCGTGTGACCGTGCGAGCCCATGCCTTGCCTTGACCTGCACTATAGGGTGCGGTCTGCCCTTGTATCTGCTGGGGAAGCATCACCATCGTTACGTCAAGGGGGCCAGGAGGATCGTAGCATCACCTGGAACGTAGACAATGATATCAGCAGGAGATATCATTCCATGAATAGCAAGCAGCGGCGGACGTTGGAAGCTGTCTTCGCGCGACCGACCTCGGCAACGATTCTCTGGGCCGACATCGAAAGCTTGCTCAGAGCACTGGGTGCCAAAGTAAGTCAGGGGAGGGGTTCGCGAGTACGCGTCGAACTTAATGGTGTGCGTGCTATCTTCCATGAACCTCATCCTGAGAAGGAGACCGCGAAAGGCGCTGTCGAGGCGGTACGGGCATTCCTAGAAGCTGCGGGAGTTACGCCATGAGCACTATCCTGATGTATAAAGGCTACACCGGGAACCTCGAAATCGATGTAGAAGCGAATCTCCTCTTTGGGCGGGTACTGGACCTTACTGATGTCATTACCTTTCAAGGCGCGACCGTCGAAGAAGCGCGCCAAGCGTTCCACGATTCGGTCGAGGATTACCTCGACTACTGTGCCGAGCTTGGACAGGAACCCGAGCGGCCATTCTCCGGCAAGCTGCTGTTCCGCACGACTCCCGAGCGTCACCGCCGTATCTTCGTCGCTGCTTCTCGCCAGGCCAAGAGCATCAATGCCTGGATAGACGAAGTGCTCGCCGAGGCAGCGGATCAGGCAATGCACGATCGTACTCAGGTTAGCGTGACTGGGGCAGACCGGCCAGCTATGAAGATATAAGGCAACTGCTCGAGGCGTCTAGCGACAAGCGGCTCGTGTACGCATGGGCGTCCCTTGCAGGGCACTTGAGTCGCAAGCGCCCTGATGGCGTTGATATTCAACGCGACTGTGCAGAACTCACCGGGTATTTCTCAGGGACCGCATTTCTCATGAACTCGGAGAGTATCGTAATCTACCTCTTGGCTCATGCGGACGAGTTGAAGGCTGTGCCTCTATAAGGGTACTGCTGCCTCAAGCGACGAATACTGGCAGACCAAACGGGCGCGACGGCAATGCTGCTGTCGCGCCCATTGCCAATGGCATTGCTCACGAATGCGATTACATCCCCGGCGGCGGGGGCATGATCACGCCGTAGTCGGCGAGGAGCTGGGCGGCGCGGCCGTAGACGCTGGGGTCGGTGAGGGGCGGGCCGAGGCGCAGCTCTGTCGCGGGCACGCTAAGGTCGGGGTGACGGAAGTAGGGCTCCAGGCCGCCGGGCGTGAACCAGGTGAGGACGTCTACCGTCTCGCTGAGGATGGTCCAGTGGTGCTCCAGGCCCTGCGGCAGGTGGATGGTCGTGCCGGGACCGGCGCGGAAGGGCTGGTCGCCGATGCGCCCCTCGATCTCGCCGCTGAGGATGTAGAAGACCTCGTCCTCGCGGGTGTGGGTGTGCGGCGGCGGCTCGTTGCCGCGCGCGGAGGTGAAGCGCAGCAGGCTGTAGCGCCCGCCGGTCTCGCTGCTATCGACCAGCGTGGTGAAGAGGTTCGAGCCGAGATACCAGACGCTGTCCTCCAGGCGGCGCTCGCGGATGATCGGTGCGGTGCTGACGTTCGCGGTCATGGTTAACGTGCTCCTTTCGCGTGTTCGACTTCAACGGCAGTTTTATGTCACATCGCCGCCACTGGCAGGGATGGCCAGCCCCTGCCAGCGAGCGAGGATTGTGCGCAAGCTGCGGCGCGGCTACCCGGCGCAGTCCGAAGCGGGTAGCGTTTCTCAGCCGCAATGGGGATTGCGGGTGTGATGATGCGAGGAGCGGCTGTAGTCCGGGGGCGCTGCGCGAGCGCCTAGCCCAGCGGCGGGATGACGCCGAGTTGGCCCATCATCCCGAGGTCGTCGCTGTTGCTCCAGTGCTCGGTCATCTTGCCGTCGGCGTAGCGCATCAGGTGGATGCCGGGCACCACCACCGGCCGACCGGTCGCCGGGATGCCGAAGAATGGCCCCTGGTGGGTGCCGCGCAGGACGATCCGCGCCACGATCTTGTCGCCATCGGCGAGCAGATCCTCGATGTCGATGTGCGCGTCGGGGAAGGCGTCGAGGAACATGCGAAGGTCTCGATCAGCCCCGCCAGCCCCGCACCCTGCCCCGGCGGCGCGGCGTGATCGATGATATCTTCGGCGATGTAGTCGCGCGCACCCTCCGGGTTGCGCTCGTGCCAGACGGTCTCGATGTAGCGCCGGTAGCGCTCCTTGTTGTCCATCCCTGTGCCTACTCCGCCACGTTCTCGCGATTCCCCGGCCAATCGCGCGATAATCGCGCTGGCCGATTGCCGTGAGCCCTTGCCAGATACGCAGGGCTCCTGTACAATATATACAGGCAGCCTGGATAGTTGTCAAGGGGTTCTGCGAGGATTGATGGACGAACAGGAGCGAGGGCGGACCAACTTGGGGCACCTGTTGCTGGCGGGGTTTCAGAGCGTGGTGGACGAGCTTTTCGCGCGCCTGGCGGCGTCGGGCTACACCGATCTGCGCTCGACACACAGCCGCGTCTTCGAGCGGATGCGCGATGAGGGGGTGCGCGTCAGCGAACTGGCCGAGCAGTCGCAGATGACGCACCAGTCGATGAGCGAGCTGATCGCCTACCTGGAGGGGCGCGGCTACGTCGAGCGCATCCCCGACCCGCACGACGCCCGCGCCAAGCTGGTCTGCCTCACGCCCAAAGGGCACGAGCTTTCGCGCGCCGCCGCCGGGCACATGGAGGAGATCGAGGCGCGCTGGACCCAGGTGCTCGGCGCGCGGCGGATGCGCGAGTTGCGCGCCGCGCTGGAAGATGTGACGAAGTCGCAGGAAGTACGAAGTACGAACGACGAAGTACGAATTAAGCGCGAACCGGGACGGCGCTAGGCCAGTCCCGGTTCGTACTTCGTACTTCGTCGTTCGTACTTCGTCAGAGTGTGTTCGTCACCAGGCGACAGATGCCGCGCAGCGTCTCGAAGACGCCCTGGCCGCGAATGGCGACCGATTCGTAGCGCGGGACCTTCATCGGGTTGAGGTATTTGTCGAGCACCGGCACGGGAGGGCCGAGGGCAGGTCGATCTTGTTGTACTGCATGATCAGCGGGAAGGCGCGGAAGTTCTTGCCCTGCTTGGTCAGGTTCTGCGCCAGCTCCTTCAGGCTGTCGACGTTGTCCTTCAACCGCTCGCGCTCGGCGTCGCCGACGAAGACGACGCCATCGGCACCG
Source organism: Chloroflexia bacterium (assembly GCA_046328475.1). Lineage (GTDB taxonomy): Bacteria > Chloroflexota > Chloroflexia > Thermomicrobiales > CADCWN01 > CADCWN01. Next base: position 40,398 of record JAXLWN010000062.1, read on the forward strand.
TTGAGCACGGCGAAGCGGGTGCGCTCGTAGAGTTGCTGGCCGGGGGTGGTGTAGAGGTGGAAGCGGACGGTGAAGCCGCGCACCTGGGCGACATCCAGATGGAGGAAGTCGAAGAAGAGGGTGCGCTCCGTCTCGGTCGCCAGGGAGAGCATCTCGCCCTTCGACTCCTTCGGCACGCGCCGGTAGATATATTCGAGGTTGGTCGTCTTCCCGGAGAAGCCGGGGCCGTAGTAGACGACCTTGGCGTGAATCTCCCTGGTGGCGACGTTAATCACCGCCATCGTTGTGCATCCCCCCGGACGTCCTGCCTCTCCTGATCAGGATCATCACCGTCGTCGCGGAAGATCAGGCTGATGCTGTCCCGCGCGATCACCTTTCCGGCAGTTCGTCGCTCTGGTGTGAAACGCTGGTTCGGGACCAGCGGACCGAAACAAGCAAGCCAGCGCGTGGTCAACTGCTCGGGAGGGTAGGGCGGATCGGCGCTTGGGAACGCCATCGCGAGCAGCCATTGGTCGAGAATCGGTTGGGTGAAGAGAAAGGTCTGCGCCCCCTCTTCCAGCATCGCGCGCACCGGCCAGGCCCGGAAGGTGCGCGAAATCTGGCGGCTGGCCAGGAAGATCGGCACCAGCCGCACGGCCAGGCCTTCCAGCGTGTAGTCGCCGAGCAGCTCCTGGGGCACGTCGGCGGCGATGATTGCCTTGGTGCGGTCGATCAGCAAGCCGTAGAGCGCGCCGCACCGGCGCACCTCCTCCTCCAGGCGTTCGAGGGCCACGGCGACACTATCGGTCCCGAGGTCCGGCAGAAATGGCGGGAGGAGGGAGGTCGTCATGCAGCGTCCTGTGTCTCCGTGTGTCGGTGCGTCCTTAATCTGACTCACGGACGCACTGCTGTACTGACGCACAGCCCCTAGTCCCCCGCGATCGTCGCGGCGGCGGCGATCAGTTCCTCGCGATACCGGCGCGCGATCAGGCGCAGGCGGCCGAGGTTGACGCCGCTGCTGGCCAGGAGGATGAGCACCAGTTCGTCGTCCAGCGCGTTGATGATCACGGTGCCCGTCTCGTACTCGAAGATCGCGCTCTCGATCTCGCCGCGCTCGACTTCGCGCCCGATCGCCTTGGCGACCATCAGCCCGTTCGTGGCAACGGCGGCGAATTCCTCGGCGTCGAGGCCCTCGGCGTGGGTTGCCTCGATCAGGAAGCCGTCGATGCTCACGACCGCCGCCAGATCGACGCCACCGGCGACTTGCAGACGACCGAGTAGGGTCGCCAAACTCTCGCTCTCGGACATATGCGACTCCTCTCTCACCCGTCCGAGCGGATCGTGCGCTCTGGCCCGGCTCGCAGCTCCTCGTCAGCTCCGGCATAGGCGTGGCCGCAACGCGACAAAGCACGACACAGGCACCCCTGCCCAGAGCACCTGTATCGTGCCATTTCTCGGCGCGAACGTCAATCAGAAGTATGGAGTACTACCGTACTATCTTGCGGCGTCCGTTCGGCGTAGGACTCGCGAGAAGACCCGGACTGTGGTATGTCAGGCGGAATTGCCCGGCAACACCCGGTAATTGCGGCCCGCCTCGGCCATGAAGCGGCAGCTACCGGGCGCGAGCGCCTCGGTCGCGATCGTCGCCCCATCCGCTGTGACAGTCACCGGGATAGCGGTACGCAGGCGGCAGAATCCGCCGCGCGATGCGCGGATGGTGGCGTCGTGCAAGCGGCCGTCGCGCCAGGAGAGCGCGACCGCGAAGCCGCCGCGCGCCCGCAGGCCGGTCACGCTCCCGGTCGGCCAGGCGGCGGGGAGGGCGGGCAGCAGGTGGAGTTCGCCGGCGTGGCTCTGCAACAGGAGTTCGGCGATCCCGGCGGTCGCCCCGAAGTTGCCGTCGATCTGGAAGGGCGGGTGGGCGTCGAAGAGGTTGGGGTAGACGCCGCCGCGCTCGCCACTCGTCGCGGCGAGGGACGCCGGGGTGAGCATGCCCCCGAGCAAGCGGAGGGCGCGGTCGCCGTCGCGGAGACGCGCCCACAGATTGACCTTCCAGGCCATCGACCAGCCGGTGCTGGCGTCGCCGCGCAACTCCAGCGAGCGCCGCGCCGCCGCGAAGAGATCGGGCGTCCCTTCGGGCGTGATCTGGCAGCCGGGGTGCAGGCCGAAGAGGTGCGAGACGTGCCGGTGCTGGTCGGCGGGATCGTCCCAGTCCCGGAACCACTCCTGCAACTGGCCGTGTCGGCCGATCTGCGGCGGGTAGAGCCGCCCGAGGGCCGCTTCCAGCCGGGTCCGAAAGGCGTCATCGGTGCCGAGGAGCGTTGCAGCGGCGACGCAGTTGGTGAAGAGGTTGTGGATGAGGGCCAGGTCCATCGTCGAGGCCATGCTCACGGCGGCGCGCTGCCTCTCGGGGGTGGTGAAGGCATTCTCGGGCGAGGTTGACGGCGCGGTGACGAGTC
>JAXLWN010000063.1:0-42413 GCA_046328475.1 Chloroflexia bacterium
AAATCGCGACCGCGCTGCTCGTCTGGACGGCCGGGACGACGCCGAACCCGCTGATGCGCACCCTGCCGGTCGAGCGCGACCGGCGCGGCGCGGTCATCACCGATGTGACGATGGCGGTGCCGGGACACCCCGGCATCTGGGCGCTCGGCGACTGCGCGGCGGTGCCCGATCTGGAACCCGGCACGACCTGCCCACCCACGGCGCAGCACGCGCTGCGGCAGGCCTACCGGCTGGCTTCGAATATCCACGCCGTCGCCCACAACAAGCCCCCGAAGCCCTTCAAGTTCAACGCGATCGGCTCCCTCTGCGTCGTCGGCCACCACACCGCCTGCGCCGAGGTGAAGGGGATGCGCTTCTCCGGCCTCTTCGCCTGGCTGATGTGGCGCGGCATCTACGTCTCCAAGCTCCCCGGCCTGGACCGCAAGGTGCGCGTCTTAGCCGATTGGGTGATCGAACTCTTCTTCCCGCGCGACATCGCGCAGACGTGACGAAGTACGAAGTGAGAAGTACGAAGTACGAAGTAACGCCGCACTGAGCACAGCCCCACTTCGTACTTCGTCGTTTGTACTTCGTACTTGAGGGAGGCTGCCGTGAAGCTCAATTCACTCGCCGTGCTGCTCGTGCTTTGTGGGTTGATCGGTTTTTTGGGCGGGCTGATCAGCTTGATCTTCGATGCGACGAATTTCGTCAATGGGCCGCTCGTGGGCATCGCCTATGGGCTGATCTTCGCGGCGCTGGCCGGGCCGCGCGCGAATAGTCCGGGCTCGGGGTTGCTCTGGGCGCTGGGGACCATGACGATGTTCTGGCTCCTCGGCCCGGCGGGCATCTTCGCGATCCTGGGCGGCGAGCCGATGCGCGATGCCGCGCGGGATAGCTTCCCGCAACTGGTTACCTACATCGTCTGCTTCGCGCTGCCGCTGGGGCTGGTGCTGGGGGCGTGGACGACCCTCACACCGGCGGATGATCGCCCGCCCTACAGCCTGCCGCGCGCGGTGATCGGCGGCAGCCTCGCCGGGCTGGTCGGGGGCTGGGCCTATGGCAATTGGATGACCCAGGTCAGCTTCTTCCCGCTGATCGCCGGGTTGGTGGGGGCGGAGTCGCCGGGGGTTGGGCGGGCGCTCCACTTCGCCATCGCGCTGGTCATCGGCATGACCTTCGGGCTGCTCTTCCAGGCCGACGTGCGCCACGCCGGGTCGTCGATCGCCTGGGGGATGGCCTATGGTCTCTTCTGGTGGTTCCTCGGCCAGCTGACGCTGCTGCCGCTCCTGCAACGGAAGGCCCCCGACTGGACGGCGGCGCACGGCGCGGAACTCTTCGGCTCGCTGGTCGGCCATGTGATCTACGGGCTGCTCGTCGGGTTGGTCTACGCCCTCTTCGACCGCCTCTGGGTCGGCTTCTTCATCGAGTCGGACCCGCTGAACCGCGAGCCGGAGGGGCCGGGATCGCGGACCTTGCGCTCGCTCGGCTGGGGTCTGGCGGGCAGCCTGGCGGGTGGCCTCGCGTTCGGTATCGCGATGGCCTCCACCGGCAGCCTGACGCGCGTGGCGGGCCTGGTCGGCAGCACCTCGCCCGTCCTGGGCTTCGTCGTCCACGTCATCATCAGCATGATCATCGGGATGACTTTCGGCGCGCTGTTCGAACACGAGGCCCCGTCAACCGGCGCGGCGATCGCCTGGGGGCTGGTGTATGGCCTAGCCTGGTGGTTCCTCGGTTGGCTGACCCTCTTCCCGGCCGCGCTCCACCGCCCGCTGGGCTGGTCGATCACGGCGGTGGCGGCGGTCTTCCCCTCGCTGATCGGCCACCTGCTCTATGGCGGCTTCACGGCGGCATTCTTCCGCCTGCTGGAGCGTCGCCACGACGCCTGGCTGCTGCTCGATCCGCGCCTCGCGGTGCGCCAGCTGCGCCTGCGCCGCCCCACCGGCACGCCAGCGCCCGCGCTCTGGTGCTTCGTCATCGGCCTCGGCGTGGCCCTGCCGATCATGCTGAGTTGAGATTAAGAGGGACGACCCTGCGCGCGATATGCCGTCAGCCTGGAGGCAACCCATCCGGCCTCCTCGGGGGCCAACTCGGGCGGAGGAGGGGGCTGATCGTATCCTAAGAGGAGATCATAGGGCACGAGGGCGAAGCACGCATCTAGCGCCGCTTGCAGATCGAGCGAGACATCGGGGTCGGGAGAGAGGAGCGGGACTGGTACAACTGGTAAGCGGTCTGGCAACTGGATTGCCCAGACCTGGGTATACGGTCGGCGCTCCCAACGGCTGAGATAGAGGTAATACGGCGCGGTTGGTGGCACGCCACGGAGTCCAATCCGCGTACCGATGCGCAGCAAGTCGATCTCTAGCAGATGCACGAGGGCACGCAGCAGCGTCGCACGCCGCTCCTGATACTCGCGTGCCCCAGCCCCAATCTTATTCGCGGGGGAAAGCACTTCGATGACCGTGACCAGGCGGCGTTCGGCTATGTCGCGAATCTCGATACTCAACTGAGGAACTTCTTCGTACCCCGGCAATTCGATGGTCGGGGCGGTAGTACCACCGGGGGCGGCGAGGATCTGGCCGCTCGCGCTTGGCGACGCTGACGAAACATGTACATCCGGATAGACACTTCGTCCACTCCCACCCAGGAGATCGAGAGCGGGATACTCGATCGTAAATCGCTTCGCCAGCAACGCAACATATTTCGGGGTTATTTGTGGCATCAGTTGGGCGCGGATAGCATTGGCAAGCGTTTGGTGAAACTCTTGCCACATCTCGCCTTCAAGGTAGGGATCCATACCAGGGAAAGGCCGTGCCATCGCGTTCCCTCCTGTTACCCATGAGATTGTAGCATTGGGAGAGACGACGCTCTATCTCTCGGTAATCGCTCCGTCACATCCGCACGATTCTTGTAACGCTCGTCGGCGATACTGAGACTACGCTGACACAGGGCCATGGTTGGTGCGACGGTCGAGTATGTCAGGCAGGGAGGGTAGCGCGATGGCAGGGATCACGGTTTACGGCGCGACGTGGTGCCCGGACTGCAAGCGGGCCAAGCAGTTCCTCGGCGAGCAGCGGGTTCACTACAACTGGGTGGACATCGAGCAGCAGCCGGAGCATGTCGCGTTCGTGGAAGGTGTCAACAACGGGAAACGGATCATCCCGACAATCGTATTCGATGATGAGAGTATCCTCGTTGAGCCGAGCAATGCCGAACTCGCCGCGAAGTTGGGGCTGCAGACCCGCGCCAGGATGAGCTACTACGATCTGATCGTCGTGGGCGGCGGGCCGACCGGGCTGACGACCGCGCTCTATGGGGCGCGCGAAGGATTGGATGTGCTGGTGATCGAGCGGAGCGCACTTGGTGGGCAGGCGGGCGTGACCGAGCGGCTGGACAATTTCCCCGGTTTCCCGGAGGGGATCAGCGGCGCGGAATTCGCCGACCGGCTGACGCAGCAGGCGTCGCGCTTCGGCGTGGAGATGCTGAAGGCGCAGGAAGTGACCGGGCTGCGCGCCGAGGCCGAGTCGCGCTACGTGACGACCGCCGACGGTGCGGAGTATGGCGCGCGGGCGGTGCTGCTGGCGACCGGATCGCGCTATCGTCGCCTGGGTGTGCCGGGCGAGGATGACCTGATCGGCGCGGGGGTCCACTTCTGCGCCACCTGCGACGGCCCCTTCTACCGGGATAAGCCGGTTGCGGTGATCGGCGGTGGCAACAGCGCGGGCGAGGAGAGCCTGCACCTGACGAAGTTCGCCAGCGAGGTGACGATTCTGGTGCGCGGCGCGGCGATGACGGCCAGTCAGATCGTGATCGACAAGGTCGAGGAGAATCCGAAGATCGCGCTGCGCTATAACGTCGATGTCGCCGAGTTCCGGGGCAATGGCAAGCTGAGCGGGATCGCCGTGCGCGACCGGACAACCGGAGCGACCGAGGAGCTTGCGCCAGCCGGGGTGTTCGTCTTCATCGGCCTCTCGCCGAATACCGGCTGGGTGCCCGACACCATCGAGCGCGACAGCCAGGGCTTCATCGTGACGACGCCGACGCTGGAGACCAGCCTGTCGGGCATCTTCGCGGCGGGCGATGTGCGCAAGGGGAGCACCAAGCAGGCCGCCAGCGCCGCAGGCGAGGGCGCAACTGCCGCGCTGATGGTTCGGGAGTACCTGAAGGGGGTATGACGAATGCGGAATGGCGAATGCAGAGTGCGGAATAGGGTCCGGCGAGGAGCAGTGCATTCCCTGCGTCCCCCCGGCATTCCGCATTCCGCACTCCGCATTCCGCATTGGAGGTAGGCCCCGATGGAGACTAAGGAACACGGGCGGTTGCGCGAGGCGCGGGAGGGTCGTGGCCCCTGGAAGCAGTGGGGACCGTATCTGGCCGAGCGGGCCTGGGGGACGGTGCGCGAGGATTACAGCGCCGATGGTGACGCCTGGGACGCGCTGCCGCACGACTTCGCGCGGTCGAAGGCGTACCGTTGGAATGAGGATGGGCTCGGTGGCATCTCCGACGATGGGGGGCGACTCTGCTTCGCGCTGGCGCTGTGGAACGGGCACGACCCGATCCTGAAGGAGCGGCTGTTCGGGCTGACCGGGCACGAGGGCAACCACGGCGAAGATGTCAAGGAGTACTACTACTACCTCGACTCGTCGCCGACGCACTCTTACATGCGGATGCTCTACAAGTATCCGCAGGCCGCCTTCCCTTACACCCAACTCGTGGAGGAGAACCGCAGGCGCGGGCAGGATCAGGGCGAATTCGAGTTGCTCGACACCGGTGTGTTCGACGACGACCGCTACTTCGACGTGGTCATCGAGTATGCCAAGGCGACGCCTGACGACCTGCTTGTGCGTATCAGCGCGAGCAATCGCGGGCCGGAGGCGGCCGAGTTGCACCTGTTGCCGACGCTGTGGTTCCGCAACGAGTGGTCGTGGGGGGATTGGCATCATCTGGGCGATGGCACACCGCCGCCCCCTCGTCCGCGCATCTGGGTAGACCGCGACGACCGGGGCGAGGGGCGGGAGCAGATTGTCGCGGAACACCACGCGGTGGGGCGCTACCTGCTGGCGTATGAGAACTCGCCAGAGCTGCTGTTCACCGAGAATGAGACGAATCTGGCGCGGCTCTACAATGTGCCGAATCCTCAGCCTTACGTCAAAGATGGCGTCGAGAACGCGGTGATCCACGGGCGGGGCGATCTGGTTAATCCTGCTGCGGAAGGGACGAAGGTTGCTGTCCATCATCACCTGACAATCGAGGCCGGGGAGACGGCGACGATCCGGTTGCGGCTGTCGATCGATCCGGAGAGCCCGTATCTCGACTATCAGCGGCCGACGTCGCCGTTCGAGGACTTTGATGCGGTCTTCGCCGCGCGGCAGGCCGAGGCGGACGAGTTCTACGCTGCGCTGCAGGCCGATGGGCTCTCGGACGACGCGAAGCTGGTGCAGCGGCAGGCGTATGCGGGGATGCTCTGGTCGAAGCAGCGCTACAACTACGACGTGGAGACCTGGCTGCGGGGCGATCCGCTCCAGCCGCCCCCGCCTGCCGCGCGGTTGGACGGGCGCAACAGTGGCTGGCGGCACCTGCTGGCGGGCGACGTGATCTCGATGCCCGACAAGTGGGAGTATCCCTGGTTCGCCTCCTGGGATCTGGCATTCCACTGTATCCCGCTGGCGATGGTGGATGCCGACTTTGCCAAGGAGCAATTGCTGCTCCTCGGGCGCGAGTGGTATCAACACCCGAACGGGCAGATCCCCGCCTACGAGTGGGCCTTCGGCGATGTCAACCCGCCGGTGCTCGCGTGGTCGGCCTGGCGCGTCTACAAGATCGATCAGCGCCAGCGCGGGGTGGGCGATACCAATTTCCTGGAGCGGGTGTTCCACAAGCTGATGCTCAACTTCACCTGGTGGGTCAACCGCAAGGATACCGAGGGGAACAACATCTTCGAGGGCGGCTTCCTGGGGCTGGACAACATCGGCGTCTTCGACCGCAGCGCGCCGCTGCCGTTCGGTGGGCATATCGAGCAGAGCGACGGCACCAGTTGGATGGCGATGTTCTGCCTGGATATGCTCTCGATATCCCTCGAACTCGCCTGCCAGGACCGCGCCTACGAGGATATCGCGGTCAAGTTCATCGAGCACTTCCTGATGATCGCCCGCGCGATGAACAATATGGGCAGCGACGGTATCGCGCTCTGGGACGATGAGGATGAGTTCTTCTACGACGTGCTCCACCTGGAGGGCCAGCGCGAGGGGATGCGCCTGAAGGTCCGCTCGATGGTCGGGATCATCCCGCTCTTCGCGGTGATGACGATCGAGCCGGAGTTGCTCGAACGGCTGCCCGATTTCCGGCTGCACCTCGAATGGGTGCTGCACCACCGGCCCGATTGGGCCGGGCTGATCTCGCGCTGGCACGTGCCGGGCAGCGGCGAGCGGCGGCTGATCGCGATGCTGCGCGGGCACCGGATGAAGCGGGTGCTGAAGCGCGTGCTGGACGAGACCGAGTTCCTGTCGCCGCACGGCGTGCGGGCGCTCAGCCGCTACCATGCCGAGCACCCGTATGTGCTGGAGCATGGCGGGATGCGCTACACGGTCGAGTACCAGCCGGGGGAGTCGCGCAGCGGGCTCTTCGGCGGTAACTCCAACTGGCGCGGGCCGATCTGGTTCCCGGTCAACTACCTGATCGTCGAGTCGCTGCACGAGTTCCACCACTACTACGGCGACGATTTTGTGGTGGAGTACCCGACCAACTCGGGGCACTACCTGACGCTGAATGAGATCGCGATCGAGTTGACGCATCGCCTGAACAGCCTCTTTCTGCGCGATGAGTCGGGGCGACGGCCGATATTCGGCGAGGTGGAGCGTTTCCAGCGGGATCCACACTGGCGCGACCTGATCCCCTTCCACGAGTACTTCCACGGCGACACCGGCGCGGGCCTGGGCGCGAGCCACCAGACCGGCTGGACCGGGCTGATCGCGAAGCTGCTCCAGCAGGGCACCGGCGACTATGAGGGGGTGACGGGGGCGGGAACGTGATGAAGTGGGAAGTGGGAAGTGGGAAATGTCCTGCCCCAAGGCACCGCTTATCCTGATAGGCTAGCGCTTCATGCACGCAACTTCCGACTTCCCACTTCAATTGGGGGTGCCATGCGACCGATGATCTCGCTGGGGCGGGCGGTGTGCGACAACTTGCTGGCGGCGGTGCATCGGGAGTGGCTGGTCACGAACGGTTTGGGGGTATGCCTCGGGGACGATCGCGGGGCCGCTGACGCGGCGGTATCACGGGTTGCTGGTCGCCGCGCTCGCGCCGCCGGTGGAGCGGACGGTGCTGGTCGCGGGGACGATCGACTGGATGACCTACCTGGGGCGGCGCTGGTCGCTGAGTTGCTACGAGTACAGCGACCGGACCATCGACCCGCATGGCTATCGGCATCTCCAGGCGTTCATGCTGGAGGGGATGCTGCCGGTCTGGCACTATGCGCTGGCCGATGCGCTGGTTGAGCGGCGTGTCTGGATGGGGTATGGGGCGAACACGACCTATGTGACCTATCGGGTGCTGCGCGCCAGCGGGCCGATCGATCTGGAGCTGACGCCGCTCGTTACCTACCGCGATTTCCACACCCTGACGGGGGCCGATCGGCCCGCGCCGCGCATCGAGGCGGAGGGGCGTGAGGTAACGGTGCGGGCGTTCGAGGGGGCGAGGCTGTTGCGCCTGGCGGCCAGCGACGGGGGATTTAAAGCGGATGGTGACTGGTGGTGGAATCTGCACCATCGCGAGGAGACGGCGCGCGGGCTGGATGACCGCTCCGACTGCTACGACCCTGGCACCTTCACTGCCCAGCTGCGCCAGGGGGATACCTTCGCGCTGATCCTGTCTGCTGAGGATGTGCTGGATATTGACCACCGGCGAGCGCTCGCGGAGGCGCGCGAGCGGCAAGGTGCGCTGCTGCGACAGGCGAGCGCGGAACGTTCGGAGCCGTTGGTGCAGCAGTTGGTGCTAGCGGCGGATCAGTTTATCGTGGCGAGAGAGACGGACCCCACCCCTGGCCCCTCCCCTAAAGGGGGAGGGGTAATGGGGCGAGAGGAAGATGGGAGCCAATCCGAAGCAGCACCGCAGTCGAAGACGGTGATTGCGGGGTATCACTGGTTCAATGACTGGGGGCGCGACACGATGATCGCGCTGCCGGGGTTGACGCTGGCGACGGGGCGGGCGGAGGAGGGGGCGGATATTCTGCGCGGGTTCGCGCGCTATGTGGCGGATGGGCTGCTGCCGAACAATTTCCCCGACCGGTCGGGGGAGATTCCGGGCTACAACACGGTGGACGCGACGCTCTGGTACGTGGTGGCGATCCACGCGCACGTTGCGGCGACCGGAGAGACGGCGTTGGTGGATGAATTGCTGCCGACGTTGCGCGAAATCGTGGCCTGGCACCGGCGGGGCACGCGCTACGGGATCGGCGTCGATCCGGGCGATGGATTGCTGCGCGCGGGCGAGCCGGGGGTGCAGCTGACCTGGATGGATGCGCTGGTCGATGGCTGGGTGGTGACGCCGCGCACCGGCAAGCCGGTCGAGATCAACGCGCTCTGGTACAACGCGCTGCGGATGGTGGCGGGTTGGCTGGCAGAGCGCGGGGATGGCGCGGGGGCGGCCGAGTGCGAGGGGCTGGCCGACCAGGCGCGGGCGTCGTTCCGGGCGCGGTTTGTGCGCGCGGATGGGCAGGGGCTGGCGGATGTGGTGGATGGCCCCGAGGGGGACGATCTCTCGGTGCGGCCGAACCAGATCTTCGCCGTGTCGCTGCCCTATCCGCTGCTTGAGGGGGCGGAGGCCGAGGCGGTTGTGGCGGCGGTGGGACGGTCGCTGCTGACGAGCTATGGGTTGCGGACGATCAGCCCGGAGGATCCGCGCTACCACGGGGATTATGGCGGGGACCGGGTGCGGCGTGATGGGGCGTACCACCAGGGGCCGGTCTGGCCCTGGCTGATCGGGGCGTATGCCGAGGCGTATGCGCGGGTCTATGGCAATCGGGAGACGGCGCTCACCATCTTGCGGCCATTCGAGCAGCACCTGGCGGATGCGTGCATCGGCAGCATCTCGGAGATCCTGGAGGGGGAACCGCCGCACCAGCCGCGCGGCGCGGTGGCGCAGGCGTGGAGCGTGGGAGAGGTGCTGCGGGTGTGGCGGAAGCTGACGGGAGACGAGGGGTGAAGGGAGAAGGGAGAGGGGAGAAGAGAGAAAAAGGTGCTCAGGATTGCTAGGCGCGGCTGCCGAGGTAGGTGGGGGTGAGGGGTTCGCCACGGTTGTGCCAGGCGATGAGGTGCTGGTGGACGATGTGCGGGATGAGGGCGATGGCGGGGAGGTCGGCGAGGGGTAGCCAGCGGATGTCGATCTGATCGGTGTCGGGGATGGTGGGGGGCGCGATGGGGGCGTCGGTCTCGGGGGTGCAGCGGAAGATGGAGTGGAGGGCGTGCTCGCCGTCGCCGTTGACGGGGCGATGGTCGCGCTCGATGAACTCGCAGATGTAGAGGAGGCCATCGACCCGGACGGGCCAGCCGGTCTCCTCCAGGACTTCGCGGCGCACGGTGGCGTCGAGGGGCTCGCCGAACTCCTGGGTGCCGCCCGGGAGGATGTGGATCACCTCGTCGTTGATGCGGGCGACCTGGAGGAGGATCGCGCCATCGCGGATGATGACGGCCCGGGCGGTGTTGCGGATCCTGGGCATTGGGCACCGATCCTCATTGTGACATGGCGATGCCCGCCCCCGGTTATCGGGGGCGGGCATCGCTGCTTATAGCGTGAGTTCTTGCAGCTTCTCGCGGCGGAAGCCGATCCAGACGCCGAGGGCGTTGATGGCCCAGCCGGGGAGGCAGATGGCCCAGATGAGGGGGAGGGAGACGTCGCCGACGCGGATGAGGACGAAGGCAAAGGCGACGCCGAGCCACATGCCGAGGACGTTGTAGAAGAGCGGCAGCCGGGTGTTGCCCGCGCCGCGCAGCGCGCCCGCCCAGACGAAGAGCATGCCCCAGAGCGGTTGGGAGAAGGCGAGGATCCGTAGGCTCCTGGCCCCGAGGTCGATCACTTCCTGGTCGTCGGTGAAGAGGCCCATCAGCTGGCGGGCGAAGAGGAGGAAGATGATCCCGAGGGGGATCATCCAGAGGATGACCCACTCGGCGGCGGCGCGGGCGGCGGCGCGGGCTTCCTGGGGTCGGCCTGCGCCGATGCTCTGGCCGACGAGCGCGCTGGTGGCGATGGCGAAGCCGACGCCGGGCAGGAAGGAGAAGGAGAGGGCGGTGAAGCTGATCCGCTGCGCGGCGAGGCTGAGCGTGCCGAGGTGGGCGATGAGCGCGGTGAGGACGGTGAAGGCGGCGGAGATGAGGATTTGCTCGACGGCGGCGGGCATGCCGATCGCGAGGACGCGCCGCAGTTCGCGGAAACGGGGGCCCAGTCGTGCCAGCCGCGCAGCTTCAATTGGCCGCGACCGCGCAGCAGGAGGAAGATCAGGAAGCCGGCGGCGATGAAGCGGGCGATGGTGGCGGCCCAGGCGGAGCCGACCGCGCCGATGGCGGGGATGCCGAAGCCGCCGTGAGATCAGCACCCAGGCGAGCAGGGCGTTGATGATGTTGGAGATGAAGCCCGCGATCAGGGGGTGCGGGTGTCGCCCGCGCCGCGCATGATGCCGCTGACGACGAAGATGAGCAGGAAGGCGGGAAAGCCGAGCATGGTGACGCGCAGGCACTCGGCACCGATCGCGGCGACGTCGGCGGCGACGCCGAAGGCACCGATGACCTGATGGGAGACGAGGCCGACGAGGATGGCCACCGGGATGGAGCCGAGCACGCCCCAGGTGATCGATTGCTTGGAGACGAGTTGGGCGGCGGCCCAATCGCGTGCGCCGACGGCGTGGGCGACGAGGACGGTGGACCCGGCGCTGACGCCGACGAGGGCACCGAGGACAATGAAGAGGACCTGGACGTTGGTGCCGACACCGGCGATCGCCACCGCGCCGAGGCGCGCGACGAGCAGGGTATCGACGACGCCGACGAGCGTTTCGAGCAGGTTCTGGGCGATCACCGGCCAGGCCAGGGAGAGCACGCGGCGGCGCATGCCCTGCATTGCGGGCGCTTCGGCGCTCGGGGAGATCTCCGGCTCGCTCGCGACCGCCACCGGTCGTTCCTGTAACTCAAGGACCACAAAGCCTCCTCAATGCCGCGCTCGGCCAACTTCGCCCCACCCGCGACTTCAGGAGGCGACACCTAGCGGGATAACGACGCGCCGTTGCGACTATTCCGCAGGGTAACTGTACGTGGGCGGGGGGCTGCGCAACAACGACCGTGGGTTGGAGATGCGGCCTGTACTTTCTGTCAGTGGGGGTAGCCGGGATGGGCCAGGGACGACATGAAGTTGACAATAATCAGGTTCGTTTGTCCATTTTTGACCTTCTCCTTCTCCTTCTCGGGGAGGGGGGTGGGTAGGGCAAAATCCGCGCAGGAGTGCGGGGTTTGGGAGATCGTGGTGTGTGGGAAACGGTGTGGTTGACGATAGGTTGGCCCCTAAATCCCCCACATGTGGGGGACTTTGACGGGTGGCCAGAGGTGGAGCGGGTGCTGTTCCCACGAGGGCGGGTCGGTGACCCGCCCCTACCAGAGAGGTGGCTGGGGTGAGGGGTGGTGACCATGTGATGCCTCCGTGTTTTGGGTAAGGCGCGGCCTGGCCTGCGCGGGGGTGGTGGCCGGGCGAGTGGGAGGCGTAGGGTGCCTCTACATCTATACACCCGTCGAGGGGGCGGATCATGCCAGGTTGGAGACAAATCGGCCAGTTGTGGTTTCTTGGTGCGTTCGGATTGTCGCTATGGCATGGAGGGGACGGCAATTCGGCCCTGCCGGGGATTGGAGTAAGGAGGAAGATGTTATCGCGGGGTGTCGGCTTCGTCGGTGAAGAAAGTGGTGACGGGCGCGCGGAAGGGGAGGGTTGGGGAGAGGAGTTCGCCGGTGGCGGGGATGCGGGCGACTTGCAGGTAGAGGCCAGTGGCCGGATCGGGATCGCTGTGGACGAGGATGTCGCGTTCCTCTGGGCGGAAGACCCAGTATTCGGGAACGCCAACGCGAGCATAGGCGGCGCGCTTGGTTACGAGGTCGTGCTCGGGGTTGGAGGGGGAGAGAATCTCGACAACAAGCGCCGGGACACCGTCGATGCGACGCTCACCGATGATTGCATAGTCGGCGACAAGGATCACCAGTATGTCCGGCTGCACCGGATCGGCCCCTGACATGAAGACGCCGATCGGCGGCCAGAGGGTCATGCCCAGAGCGCGACTATCGAGCTGTTGGTGGAGGCGGAGAACTACCTGGCGAGCGATTCGTTGGTGTCGCAGGCTGGGCGCGGTGCGCACATAGAGCACTCCGCCGATGATCTCGTAGCGTCGGCCGTCATCGTGCGGCAGTTGTTCCCAATCGGCGGCGGTCCAGGTTGCGTCCACCGAGCGTAACAGCGTTTCACGTATGGGTGTGCTGATCACTGGCGTAGGCCTCCTCTGCGTACATCATCCACGGTAGAGGTAGATGGGGCTGGACCAGGCCTGGTGGCCGTCTTCGGTGGTGACGCGGACCCAGAGGGGGTTGTCGCCGGTGGGGGTGAGGGGGATGGGGAGGGTGGCGGTGAGGGTGCGGTGGGGGTTGGTTTCGGGGAGGCGGAAGATGCGGAGGCGGCGGTCGAGGCCGCCCGCTGCGATGGTGTGGTCGTTGAGGCCGATTGAGGATATGGGGAGGGTGGCGCTGGCGAGGTTGGTCTGGATGGTGAGGGTGGCGTTGGGGTCGGCGTCGAGCCAGGCGTCGAAGCCGACGAAGTTGCCGGTGGTGATGGAATCCCAGACGACGGTGTTGCCGTTGAGGAGGTCGAAGCGGCGCTCGGGGTTCCAGGCGTTGATGCGCGCGAAGCGGCGGACGCGGGCACCCTGGAAGGTGGCGTGGCCGGTCCAGCGAGTCTGGCGACCGCGACCGCGATATTCGGCACCGCTCCAGATGACGCGGATGCGGCTGCCGAGGTCGGCGGGGGTGTAGCCGCGATGGGTGGCGATGAGCGTGGGGCCGTTGAGGATGTCGATGCGCTCGATCGGGGCGCGGGCGGAGGCGGTGACGGTGAGGGTGGCGTGGTCGTCGGCGGTGTGCGCGATGTCGCCCATCAGGAGTTCGGTGGTTGACTCGGGAGTGATGTCGAAATGGCGGGGGTCGCGGGCGTAGCGTTGTGCGCCGCCGGGGAGGGTGGCGCGGAGGTCGAGGTGGATGCGGTCGCCGGTGGTGCCGTAGTGGCGGCGACTGCGGATCGCTTCGAAGATGGCGTCGCGGGTGAGTTCGTTGGTGAGGAAGCAGGTGAGACCGCCGTAGGCACCGAAGCTGGCCGCGCCGGGGTAGCTCGCGCCGGGGCGGCCTTTGTGGCCGTCGCTGTTGCAGACGACGCCGCAGCGATAGCCGAGCTGGAAGCTGTCGAGGAGGAGCCACTCGAAGGTGCCCCAGTCGGAGTGGATCTCGACGGAGGTTTCGAGGCGGGGATCGTGGGCGTAGGCGATGTCGGCGTAGCGCCCGCCGACGTGGGCGTAGACGATCGCGTCTTCGTCGGCGAGGGCGGCGAAGAGGTGGCGCGCGGTGGGGCAGTCGTGCTCGGTGCCGTCGCGCTCGACGAGGAGGGCGCGGGAGGAGCGGCGGATGGGGCGGCCTTCGTGGCGGTAGAAGACGTTGTGGTCGCCGCCGACGGCGGTGTTGCCGGACCACTCGTAGCCGGGGATGGCGACGAAGCGGCCATCCTGGTTGAACTCGGCGGTGAGGCGGTTGAGTTCGTGCCAGAAGGCGTCTTTGATCTGGAAGTCGTTGGCCTGGTGGCTCATGGCGTCGAGGAAGGCGAGATCGCGGGCGAAGGTGAAGTAGTCGCGGGCGCTGTTGACGCCGACGGTTTCGCCGCTCTGGCCGTGGAGGTCGCCCCAGTAAGCGCGTCGGCCGTCGGGGCGGATGAGGAGCGGGTTGGTCTCGGCGAGAGTTGCACCGTCTTCGCCAAGAACGGTGATGCGGAGTTCGCCGGGGTGGCCCACGGTCAGGTTGTCGAGGCGGAGGGCGCGCTGGCCGCGCGGGAAGGTGACGGTGTCGGGCAGGCCGAGCCCGGGGAGGGTGGGGCGGAGGCGGAGGGTGGCGGCGACCTGAACGGAGGGGTTGCCCCAGCGGTCTTCGGCTTTGAGGCCGAGCGCGAAGGGTTCGTTGATGTGGCGGAGGGTCGGGAGGACGGCTTTCCAGGCGGCGGGCGGGCCGGGGACGATGGAGATGGCCGTCTCGTCGGGGAGCGGGATGAAGTGGGCGGTGGCGATGACGTCGGCCAGGACTTTGAACTCGAAACCCGCTTCGCAGAAGGTGGGGAGGCGCATGCCGGGTGAGCCGCCGGTGCGATCGCCGAAGGTGATGGCGATGGTGTCGCCCTCGCGGGAGGCAGCGCCGCGTTGGACGCGCACGGTGAGGGCCTGCATGAAGGGGCGCAGGTGGCCGTCGGACTGGAAGGAGAGGGCGAGCGGGTGCCGTTGCTGGCGCGGGCGGTGGTGTAGTTGAGAGCCTGGGGGTCGGTCATCTGGAGGGGGCCGCCGTCGTTGGTGAAGCGGAAGCAGACGCGGATCGCGCCGGTGTCGTCCAGGCCGTAGGGTCCGGCGGTGTAGGTGAGGGTGGAAGGTCTGGAGGCTGCGCGGGCCTCGAACGAGCCAGTTGGCCTCGAGATTTGGCGCGGCCGTAGAGGTGGGTTGGTTGCCGGGCGCGCGCGGCGGCCAGACGCGCCGACGAGGGCGGGGGGGACGATGGGCATGGGGGTGCTCCAAGTGCTCAGTGCCAAGTGCGCAGTGCTCAGTGGGGAGCGGTCACTGCCCGACTGCCCGACTGCCCGACCGCCCGACTCACTCGGCACTGGGCACTGCGCACCTGGCAGCACTTCGTCATTCGATGCCGCCGGTTTTGGTGGTGGTGCGGAGGGAGCGGATGGTTCCAGGGCACCGCCGTCGACGGCTTCTTTGCAGGCGCGGATGGCGTTCTGGATGGCGAGGGCAGTCGGAGCGGCCGTGGGCGATGACGGTGACGCCATCGACGCCGAGCAGGGGGGCACCGCCGACTTCGCGGTAGTCGAGGCGGGCGCGGACGCGGTTGAAGGCGGGCGCACGCCCGCCGCGAGCAGTTTGCTCAGGAGGGTTGGCGGTGAGTTCGGCGCGGATGGTGCCGAGGAGGAACGAGGCGACGCCTTCGGTCAGTTCAAAGCGACGTTGCCGGTGTAGCCGTCGGTGACGACGACGTCGGCGATGCCGGCGGGGATGTCTTTGCCTTCGATGTTGCCGATGAAGCCGAGGCCGCTGGCTTTTCAGGAGGGGGTAGGTCTCCTGCACGAGTTGGTTGCCTTTGGTCTCTTCTTCGCCGTTGGCGAGGAGGCCGACGCGCGGATTTTTCACGCCCTGGACGCGCTCCATGAAGATCGCGCCCATCTGGCCGAACTGGGCATCTGCTGCGGCTTGGGGTCGGTGTTGGCCCCGGCGTCGATCAGAGGACGCGGCCCTGGCCGCTCGGCAGCACCGCGCCGATCGCGGGAGCGCTCGATGCCGGGGACACGGCCGAGGACGAAGAGGGCGGCGGCCATGACGGCCCCGCGCTGTTGCCGGCGGAGATCATGGCGGCGGCGTGGCCTTCGCGCACCTGGCGGAGGGCGATATTGATCGAGGAGTTGGGCTTGCGGCGCGCGGCGTTGGCGGGGTGCTCGTCCATCTCGATGATGTCGGGGGCTTCGACGATCGGCAGGGTGAGGCCGGTGGTGGTGTGTTTGGCGAGTTCGGCTGCGATGGCGTCGGTGCGCCCGACGAGGGCGACTTCGACGCCATATTCGCGCGCCGCCGCGACGGCTCCGGCGACTGTTTCGGCGGCGTGGTCCCCTCCCATCGCATCGAGCGCGATCCGCATGGTTGTCCTCCCGGTGTGCTGGGTATGACTCGGGTTGATGGGTGCATGATAGATGGTGTGGGGGATTGGGGCCAGTAGGGGCGGGGGTGAGGAGAGTGGAGAGTGGAGAGAAGAGAGTGGAGAGTGGAGAGTGGGCAGCCCTCACCCTGCCGCCTGCGGGCGGTGCCGCCTCTCCCACCGTCTGGGAGAGGGGGTTGATCCTGACCGGAGATGGGAGGGGATGGTGGAGTGAGGTGCTGCGTGTGAGGTGTGACCCCTCCCCGCCGCTGCGGCGGCGACCCTCCCCTGATGAGGAGAGGGTGGGGGATGCGGGGGATCGCGGGCGGTGTTGGTGAAAGAGGCTGCTCGGTTCAGGGTGCGGAACTCACCCGACCTCTGCGGGTGGTCCCCCTCATAGCAGGGGGGATATGTAGTGAGTGTTAAATCCTGGTTAACGGAGGGGGTGGTTGGTATGTTGGCAATGGTGGTCGCGTACAATTTAGCGAGGAAATTGAATGAATGGGGGTTTGCGTGGTCGCGACCAAAGAGAGCCGGGCGACGAAGAAGGTGCTCGTCGTGGATGACGAGCGGGTGTTGGTGGAGACGATCGGCTATAACCTGCGGCGCGAGGGGTACGCGACGGTCAGTGCCTACGAGGGGGGCGATGCGCTGGCGGCGGCGCGGCGCGAGAAGCCGGATGCGATCATTCTGGATGTGATGCTGCCGGGTTTGGATGGGTTTGAGGTCTGCCGCGCGCTGCGGCGCGAGACGACGGTGCCGATCCTGATGCTGACGGCGCGCGAGGGGGAGTTGGACAAGGTCCTCGGGCTGGAGCTGGGGGCGGATGACTACCTGACCAAGCCCTTTTCGATGCGCGAGTTGCTGGCGCGGGTGAAGGCGCTGCTGCGCCGCAGCGAGATTGTGGGCGGGTTGGAGGCGGCTCCGGCGGCGGCGCTGCCGGGTGGGCAGCCGGTGCAGGCGGGGCCGTTGCAGATCGATCCGGTGCAGCATCGCGCGACCTGGGGTGGTAGGGCGCTGGAATTGAAGCCGGAAAGGAATTCGACCTGCTGCTCTTCCTGGCGCGCAATCAGAACGCGGTGCTCTCGCGCGATGTGCTGCTGGAGCGGGTGTGGGGCTACGATTTCCCGATCGATACGCGCACGGTGGATGTGCATATCCGCTGGTTGCGCGAGAAGATCGAGGATGAGCCGAGCAGGCCGGTGCATTTGTATGGTGCGGGGTTGGGGTATCGGTTTACGGCGTGACGTGAGTAGTCAGTAGTCAGTAGTCAGTAGTCAGTGTCTCGCATGGGGCGTATTGCCTCATTTGCGGGCAACTGCCGAGGACAGTCAACTGGCTACTGGCTACTGACTACTGGCAACTCGTATGCGACATACGCTGGGGCTGCGTTCGCGGTTGTTTCTGACGACGATCCCGCTGGTGTTGGCGGCGACGGCGCTGCTTGCGCTCTATTTGCTTTCCGTTACGCGCACTCTTTACATGAGGGTATTGAGAATCAGTTGGTCGGGCAGGCGCGGCTGGTGGCGAGCGCCGCCGGGCCGCACTGGGATGATCGCGCCTCGATCGCGGCGCTGGCGGTGGAGAGATGGGGGGGCGGCGGGCAAGCGGGTGACGATCATCGCGCTGGATGGCACGGTGCTCGGGGATTCGTCGGCCGATCCTGCCAGGTTGGAGAATCACGCGGGTCGGCCGGAGGTGCAGGCGGCACTCGCGGGGGGCGATGGAATCGCGATCCGCCACAGCACGTCGATCGATGATGATTTGATCTATGCCGCCGCGACGATCGTGCGCGATGGGCGGACGGTTGGGGTGGCGCGGGCGGCGCAGCCGCTGGAGCGGGTCAATACGCAACTCGCCCAGTTGCGCTTTGTTGCGATTGTGGGTCTGCCTGAGCGTGGCGCTGGCGGCGGGGCTCTCGGCGCTGCTGGCGCGCTACATCCTGCAACCGATCAGCAGTTTGACGGAATTGGCCGATGCGATGGCGGCGGGACGGCTCGATCGCCGCATTGCGTTGCGCGGAACGACGAGCTTGGCAGGCTGGGGCTGGCGTTCAACCGGATGGCGGAGGAGTTTGGGCGAGACGATCGCGCCGATCTCCGATGAGCGGACGGAGCTGGCGGCGCTGCTGGAGACGATGGGCGATGGGCTGCTGATGATCGATCACGATGGGGTGATCGTGCTGGCGAATAGCGCGGCGGAGCATTTGCTCGATCCGGCGACGCGCTTCGCCACGCGCCGGGGGGCGCACGAGGTGCGCGACCCGCTGGTGGAGGTGGCGCGCGATCACGAATTGACCGGGCTGGTGCGCGATGCGCGGCGCGAGGGGGCGGTGCGGAGCGCGCTGATCGAGAGCGGCGGGCGGCACGATTCGCGCGGTGGCCGCGCCGGTGGGGGGGTGGCGCGGTGCGGTGCTGCTGGTGCTGCACGATCTGACCGAGATACGGCGGTTGGAGACGGCGCGGCGGGATTTCGTGGCGAATATCTCGCACGAGTTGCGGACGCCGCTGGCGTCGGTGCGGGCGCTGGTGGAGACGCTGGAGGGGGGGTGCGATCGAGGATGAGCCGACCGCGCGGCATTTCCTGGCGCTGATGCGCGAGGAGGTGGAGCAGCTGACGGAGATGGTCCGCGAGTTGCTGGAGTTGTCGCGGATCGAGTCGGGGCAGGTGCCGCTGCGGCTGGCGAGCGTGGAGCCGGGCGAGTTGATCGCGCGGGCGGTGGCGCGGCTGGCACCGCAGGCGGAGCGGGCGGGGCGCAGACGCTGACGATCGCGACGACGGGGGATCAGTTCCGGTGCTGGCGGATGCGGAGCGGATCGGCCAGGTGTTGCTGAATCTGCTGCACAATGCGATCAAGTTCACGCCGCCGGGGGCATATCGTTGTTGCTGCCGAGCGGAGCGGCGATGCGGTGGTGTTCAGCGTGCGGGACAGCGGGATCGACCGATCCGGCGGATTTGCCGAGGATTTTCGAGCGGTTTTACAAGGCGGATAAGGCGCGGAGTAGTGGGGGGACGGGGTTGGGGCTGGCGATTGCGAAGCATCTGGTCGGGGCGCACGGCGGGACGTTGGCGGTGAGGAATAATACGGGCGCGCCGGGAGCGACGTTCAGTTTTACGTTGCCGATTGGGGCGGCGCGTGAGGGCGTGGGGGTGTGGAGGGCGTGAGGGCGTGGGGTGTGAGGGCGTGAGGGGCGTGAGGGCGTGAGGGCGTGGGGGCGTGGGAGCGTGGACCGTACCTCCGCTGCCTGCGGGGCGGCCCCCGCTCCCGCGAGGAGCGGGGGTGGATGCTGACCGGCAGCAGTGGGGATTGCTGCGCGGTGCGGCAGGCGACGGTGGCTGACCGCTCCCCGCCTGCACGCGCGTTGCCGACTGCGCGGGGAGGAGGGATGGCATTCACAAGCGGGAGGTTTTGCTTGACCGGGCACCTGGGCACTCGTACACTTGTACGTACATCGTGCCACGCCCGTGGCGGTGGGTTATGATCCCCTGCGAGACGGCACGGTGGTGCCGAGCAAAGGATTTCCCATGCCTGGTCATGCTGCGCTGAATGTTGCCGTGCTTGGTCGCAAGGGCGGGAGTGCGAAGAGTACGACGGCGTATAACCTCGCGGGCGCGTTTGCGGCGGCGGGGAAGCGGTCGCTCCTGGTGGATCTCGATAGTCAGGCGAGTTTGACGCGGGCGCTCTCGGATGAGCCGCTGGGGCCGGAGATGGGCGTGGGGGCGCGGATCGCGGAACCGGCGCGCGGGGTGCGCGATGCGATCCGCGAGGTCGGGCCGCTGATCGATCTGGTGCCGGGGGACCGCTCGATCGAGGTGACGGCGGCGGCGCTGGCGCAGAATCCGGCGGGGCCGCTGCGCTTGCGGTTGCTGCTAGAGAAAGTCGCGCCGGACTACGATGCGATCATCATCGACACCGCACCATTGCTCGGGTTCACGCAGACATCGGCGCTGCTGGCGGGGGATCTGGCGATCGTGCCGACGCGCACGGGGGCGCAGCAGGATATCGATGCGCTGGTCGATATTTTTGCGCTGCGCGATGAGTTGGTGCAGTATCGTTTCGCGACGGCGGAGGTGGCGGTGATCCTGCCCTCCAATTATCACGCGGACGAGGCGCCGCAGCGGGATGGGCTGGCGGCGCTGCGCGCGGGGTATGGCGAGCTGGTGGCGGATCCGATCCCGCATTCGCCGCTGATCGAGCGGGCGATCAATGCGCGGGTGCCGGTGGTGATCAATAGCCCGAAGTCGGGGGTGGCGGGGGCGTTCCGCAAGCTGGCCGGGCGATTGATGCCTGAGTAGGACGACGATTGAACCGCCAAGACGCCAAGGACGCCAAGAGGGGACGAATAACCGCAGAGGACGCAGAGGACGCAGAGAACGGCGCAGAGACGACGGGAGAGACGAAACAACCACAGAGAGCACAGAGGACACAGAGACGAGGGGAGGAGGGCGGTTTTGTATTCACCTTTCCTGATGGGGCGGCATCCGCTGAAGTCCCCCATACATGGGGGGTTCAGGGGGCTGTCCCCCTTCTCCTGTCTCCCTTCGCCTTGGCGCTCTTGGCGTCTTCTTGGCGTCTTGGCGGTTCAATCGTCCCTTTTCGTGCGGGGGGGCGATGAGCGGGCGGGTGGGGAGGTCGACGGGGCCGCGGATTGCGCCGGCGAGGCCGGCGGGGCCGCGCGTGGCCACGCCGCAGCCGGCGACGCCGCCGACGGCGGTGCAGTTGGGCGGGGACCGGGTCTTTGGGGGGCGCGGGAGGTTGATTTTCGCCAGTTGACGCCCGACCCGGACCAGCCGCGCAAGTCGATGAATCCCGACCGGCTGGCGGAGTTGGCGGAGTCGATCGTGTCGCACGGGCTGTTGCAGCCGATCGTGGTGCGGCAGACGGGGCTCGATCTGGGCGGCGACATGCGCTATGTCGTTGTGGCGGGCGGGCGGCGGTACGCGGCGATCCAGCTGGCGCTGGAGGGGACGGGCGACGAGGCGGTGCGGGCGCGGCTGCTGCGCGTGCCGGTGGTGATCAACGACAGCGAGGCGGCCGAGCGGCGCGTGCTGCAACTGATCGAGAATTTGCAGCGCGAGGATTTGAACGCCGTGGAGGAGGCGCGGGCGCTGAAGGAGATCGCGCGGATCGAGGGGCTGACGACGACGGGGTTGGCGGGGCGGGTCCACCGTTCGCAGGGCTATGTGGACGAGCGGTTGCGCTTGCTGCGCCACGAGGATGTCGAGGACGCGGTCGAGACGGGGCTGCTGACGAAGTCGGCGGGGGCGGCGATCGCGTCGATTCGGTCGGCGGATGAGCGCCGGGATTGGCTGGAGCGGGCGCGGCGGGGGAGACGATCCGGCCGCGCGAGGTGTATGCGACGAAGCCGCCCCGGCTGAAGAAGCGGAAGGCGACGCCGTCGGGGGCCGATCCGGCGGCGCTGGCGCGGCTGCGGAGCCGGGCGATCGAGCTGCGGCAGGTTGAGCCCGAGTTGTCGCGCGATGAGGCGTTCCACCTGGCGGCGGTCGAGGCGCGGCAGCGGGGCGATCTCGATCTGGATACGGCGGTGCGGATCCTGGGGGCGACGGCGCTGGCGGCGAGCGGGTGGACGCAGGGTGCGGAGCGGGGTGAGGTCGGCTGCGCCGGAAATTGAGCGCGATGAGACGGTTGGGGATGACGATGACGTGGTGGTCGCCGCGCCGCGTCGATGCCGCCGCCGTGCCGCACGGCGCGCGAGGTGGCGAGGCGGTTGGTCAGCCTGACGTATGCGCAGCAGGTGCTGGGGTGCGGCAGGCGCGCAGGCGGCGCGCAGGCGGTGCCGGATGAGGAGTTGCGCGGCGAGCTGTTGCGCGAGTTGGCGGCGATTGGCACGACGGCGCTGGAGGTGATCCGGCGCTTGGTGGGCAGTGCTGAGTCGTGAGTCGTGAGTCGTGAGTCGTAATACCGAATCCTGTGTAGACTTGTGGAATGGGACGACGACTGACGCTCAGGCGCATGGCACGGACGAGTTGGAGCGGCGCTATCGCGGCGGTGACCCGGTGGCGCGGAGCCATGGCAGATCCTCTGGCTGCTGGCGCGGGGCGAGCTGACGGCGGCGGTCGCCGCCAGCGCTACTCGGCGACGTGATCTGCGATCGTGCGGCGCTACAACGCCGACGGCGCGGCCGGGGTGACCGCCGCCACGCACCCGCAGACCCGCTGCTGCCGCCCGACCAGCAGGCGCGCTGCGCGCGGCGCTGGCCAGCCCGCGCCGACGGCGGGGCCTGGACCGGGCGAAGGTGGCGGCCTGGATGGCCGCGCGGCTCGGAGCGGTGGGGCGCAGCGCGCTGAACCTGCCGGCTGGGCTTACGCCGCAGGTGCCGCGCCCGCGCCACGCCCAGGCCGACCCCGCCGCGCAGGCCTCAAGGGGCTGAGCGCCGCCGTGGCGACGGTGCGCGCCGCCCACTGACGCACTGGAGCCTGGGCGATGGACGAGCATCGCATCGGGCTGCAGCTGCTGCGTCGCCGGCCGAGGGCGGCGCCCGGTCGCGGTGGTCGGCGCGCCCAGTGGACCTACCTCTACGGCTTCGCCCGCCCGGCGACGAGCGGCACCTGCTGCGCCAGCCGTCAGCGGGCCGCCTTCAGCGCCGCGCTGCGCCAGTTCGCCACCGCGACCGGGGCGGGGACGGCCAAGCGGGTGGTGCTGGTGCTCGACGGCGCGGGCTGCACGCCGGCCAGGGCGTCGCGGCCTGCACCTGGTCCCGCTCCCCGCCTACTCCCAAGCTCCAGCCGGTCGAGCGCCTCTGGCCCTCACCGACGAGGCTCGCCAGCGCGCCTTCGCCGACCTCGACGCCCTGGAGGCGGCCCAGGCGGCCCGCTGCCTCACCCTGCGCGAGCAGCCCGCTCGTCCGCGCCCTCACCCGCTTCCACTGGTGGACCGAGGCCACATGAACCGTAAGCTAACCACCAGGATGGTATAAGGACGATAATCTCTCGTGAGGTAGAGGTACGTGGTAGGTGGCGGATTGCGCGGGTTCGCGTCCGATGTGTCTGTGCCCCTGATGCGAGAGGAGGTCTCATGCCCTACCGACGGTTGCTTCCTCTTGCATTGTTGCTGGTGGCGCTGGCCGCCTGCGGTAGTTCGGTTGCCACCGCTCCCGCCCGATCGCTCGCCGATTCGACCGCGACGGCCACCGCCGCGCGGACGACTGCCACCACCAGGACAACGGTTACCGGGCCGACGGCCAGCGTGACCACCGCCCGAGCCTCCGCCGCGCCAAGCATCGTGCCCGCCATTAACCCGACGCCCAATGCCACGCAGATCAGGAATTTTCCCACGGCGACGTCGGGCACGCCGGCGGCGAGTCGGCCGGCGACCGCACGGCCGGTCGCGAGCGTGACGCCGCAGCCCAATGGCACTGTCCCGGCTGGATGGAAGATCTACCGGGGCGGGGCGGATTTCCCGTTTGTTGTCGCGTACCCGCCCGACTGGACGTTCGATGAGTCGCTCCTCCCGGAGCAGAAGATCGTCTACTTCTATGGCCCGGAGGGGCTGGATAATGAGCGGATCGATATCGAGTTTGGGCAGACGCAGACCGGGGATAACATCGATGTGCAGCGGGATACGTTCTTCTACAAGAAGAGCGAGTTCTGCGACCAGAAGGGGATCGAGTACACCTCGCAGCGGCAGATCTCCGGGGTGGCGTTCGCCATTTTGGGCGCGACGTGCGATTCGTCGAATGAACTGACGTTCATGCAGGTGGCTTCCGGGTTGGTGGGCGGCGATGAGTGGAATGTGCTGATGCGGACGCTCTACGACCACAAGGATGAGCGGCTGCGGACGGTCTTTGATCCGATGCTGGCGACGCTGAATGTGTATGCGGCGGTGCCGTAGAGGCCAGAGTGAAGCGGTCGCTTCGTGTGAGAGGCCCCAAGGGTTGAAACCCTGGGCTGAGGGCTTCGCCGCAAAGCCCGCCTGCGCGGGCTCAATGGGGTAGGTTTCCCAAGATTGCGGGTTATCGAGGTAATTTCTGCAGGCAAAGAGCGGGCGACGGTGGCATCCGTCGCCCGCTCTTTGCTTGAGGGTTAGTCTTTACCGGCCGGTGAAGACGGGTTCGCGCTTTTCGTTGGCGGCGCGGAGGCCTTCGCGGCTGTCTTCGGTCATGCCGCAGCGTTCGCCGGCGCGGCGTTCGTTGCGGAGGGCGTCTTCGAAGGCGAGGTTGCGGTTGAGGCGGAGGTTTTCTTTGGCGAGGCCGATGGCGACGGTGGGGCCTTTGGCGAGGCGGGTGGCGAGGTCGCGGGCGGTGGTGAGGAGGGCGTCGGGTTCGACGAGGGCGTTGAGGAGACCGAGGCTGTCGGCTTCGGGGGCGTTGATGATGCGGCCGGTGAAGATGAGTTCGGCGGCTTTGGTGGGGCCGATCAGTTGCGGGAGGAGGTAGGAGCCGCCGGCGTCGGGGCAGTAGCCGACGCGGATGTAAGCCTGGCCGAAGCGGGCGGCGGTGGAGGCGATGCGGAGGTCGGAGACGAGGGCGAGGTCGCAGCCCGCACCGACGGCGACGCCGTTGACGGCGGCGATGACGGGCTTGGGCAGGCGATGGAGGCGGGTCATGACGCGGTGCATGCGGGGCACCCAGCCGTCGCCGTCGGGGTCGTCGCCGCCACCGCCGCCCCATTCTTTCACGTCGGCACCGGCGGAGAAGGCGCGGCCGTTGCCGGTGATGAGCAGGCAGCGGACCGACTGGCGGTTGGTGGCGCGCTCGATGATGTGGTCGAGTTCGACGATGGTGCGCAGGTCCTCCCGACCGCGCAGGCGCGGGGCGAGGGGGTCGACCTCGTGATCGGCTCACTCGTCAGCAACCAGCGCGCCAGGTTCAACGGTGCCATCGGCGGGGTCGCGCGCAGCCTCGGCGGCGCGATCCGGGGCTGGGGTCGCCATTACGTCGAGTTCTTCCGCGAGCACCTGCCGCACCTCGCCTGGCCCGACGCCACCGCGCAGGAAGATGACCTCCCCCCAACCCTCATCCTCACCCCCACCCTCGACCACGTCGGCTCGCTCGACTTCAACCGCATGCGCGAAGCTATCGCCGCCGGCGAAGAGGCCGTCTGGTCGCGGATCGAGGAGATCCGGGCGTTGATAGAAGGGAGAAGGGAGAAGGGAGAGGGGAGACGGATGCTCCGCTGCGCTCAGCATGATGGAGGGCACGATGGAGGACTGCGTGGAATAATCTTCTGACTGATGGAGGTCGATTGGCCGACTGGGTGGGCGGTATTGAGTTGTGGTGTGTGCACGAGAGTTGGGTTGAGCAGGGGCGCGATTTGGGCGCTTGCCCATCGTCGGGACGAGGTCTTGACCCGATCCGATCAACGTCCTACACTGTACGTACGGAACAGGTGTGCGTTTCGCGTGCCTGTGTGGTCTATGCGTCGCCTGCAATTGCCTGGGAGGCCCTATGCTCCGCCAATCCGCGCCAGCGTCGTCCGGCAGCCACCTGATCGATCCCGGTGGGGGGGATGGGCTGACGTTTGCGGGGGCGTGCGAGGCGTTGGGGGTGTCGTCGGGGGACCTGACGGCGCTGCGCGAGGTGGGGTTGGTCGCCTGTTTGCGGCGCAAGGGGCGGCAGGTCTACCCGCGCGCGGCGTTGCGATTGACGCGGCTGCTGCTGAACGTCGGGCGCGAGCGGGGGTGGGAGGCGGCGACGGTGGCGTGGTACGCCGACCTTGTCTTCGCTTCGCAGGTGGGGCGCACGATTCTGCTGCCATCGCTGTCGCTGGTGGACGAGCCGGCCGGGGATGGGACCGGGGGCTACGACCCGCCGGGGTCGTGGCTGGAGACGTATCACGTCGCGAATGTGCTGCGCGATCTGGGACCGGCGGGGCTGGCGGCGGCGGAGACGGACGAGCTGGTCGTGGCGACGCTGCGCAGTCTGGTGGCGATCGCGGTGGGGCCGGATGGGTATTGGCCCGATGCGGCGACGCTGCAACGCTCGCATTTGCGCCCGGTAATCGGGTGGTACGAGCGGCGGGGGGTGCCGATCCTGGGCCAGGGAGGGGCGATTGCGCGCGATGCGCCGCAGGCGTTCATGGCGCTGGTGCTGGCGTTCACGACGATCGCGCCGCCGATCGCCAGGGAACTGGCGCAGCTGGTGCGCGCGACGCACGCGAAGCTGAAGGGCGGGGCGTTCGCGCCCGGCGATTTGCTGATCTCGTCCGAGGAGCAGGGGCTGATCGGCAAGGAGAGCCTGGTCGCGGTGGACAAGGTCTATGCCTCGAAGGCGACCGAGATCCACGCGCCACCGGCGGCCTGGGACGTGCAGGTGGGGGTCGTCACCGCGCAGAAGCGGACGGTGGCGATGCAGATGCGGCTGCCGAGCGAGTTGCCGCAGCAGACGATCGACAACATCATCGACCTGATCCGCCCGTTCCTGGGGGCGTATGGTGCGCGGGTGGTGCATCTGCTCTACGAGATCGCCAATGATCCGCCCTACTGGCGCAATCCGCTGATCACGGTGGAGACAAACGATGTGCTCGATCGGCTGGGGCTGACGCGCGATCGGCGTGGCGTGCATTATTCGCGCAACCGCGAGACGCTGCGCAATGTGCTGAATGCGGCGCACAACCTGGAGATCGTGGGGGAGTACACGACCTGGGAAGGGGGCGTGAAGGTCCGCAAGGCGATGCGGAAGTCGGTGCTGTCGCTGATTGGCGCGACGTTCGACGCCGGGGAGAACAGCGGGATTTCGACCGAGGAGTTGTTCCAGCGCGGTCTGCCGAAGACGATGCAGATTCGCCTCAATTTTTATGAGGGGGTGCGGCGGCCCGATGGGCGACTTGGCAACCAGTATGTGCTGATGCCGCGCCTGGTCGAGCCGAAGAAGTTGCCGAAGGCGGCGCACTCGGCGACGCACGAGCTTTTGCGGGCCTATCTGCTGTTCCGCTATCGCCAGACGCGGATGAAGAGTCTGGCGCTGACGGTGACGCGGCAGACGGCGATGGAGAAGGCGAATATCACGAACAAGAATCCGCGCCAGGCGACGCTGACGCTGCGGAAGGCGCTCGATAAGCTGGTGGCGAACGGGACGATCGAGCATTTCTCGGCGAATCTCCCGGCGAAGCCGCACGAGACGTTCGAGGTGCAGTTGGCGGCGCATGTGGTGCATACCATGGCGGATGATGACGAGTAACGAGTGACGAGTGTCGAGTGACGAGGAGAGACGATTTAACCGCAGAGGGCGCGGAGGACGCAGAGACGAGGGGAGAAAGGGGAGCGCGGCCGATTGTGGCCGCGCTCCCCTTTTGTTGGGATGTTTATTGTGGGCTGAGGATGACGCGGAAGCCGTAGCTCGCACTGTTCGCGCCCCAGTTTAAGTAGACATTCAGCAGGTACTCGCCAGGGTCGAGGACAACATCGAGTGTTGCTCCTTGTCCGGTGATGCGCACCGGTCGGGACCCAGGGAGTGGGCGGCTTTGCTGGCGATCGTCTTCGATCCTGTACACGAGCACCGATACACTGGTCGGCCGTGACATTTTGAGCATCAGGATGAGGGTGTCCCTGGCAGGACCGCGAGCGTGGCCTTCTCGCTCGACCTCGGCCACCCATCCCATCACCTGTGGAACCTACCACCCGGAAGGCTCCAGGGAGACGGAGAAGGCATTCGCTGTGCGTCTCGCCGCCGTATGTGAGCGTCACAATCGGCGTGTAGGAGATCCTGATGGGCGTGGCGGGCACCAGCGTGGCGGGGGACGGGGTCGCCTGGCGTGGCAGGAGGCGGAGTTGCAGGGTGCGCGGTAACAGGACTGACCAACTGGGGCGCAGGGCGCGTGGGGATGGGCGTTGCCGATTGGGCTGGCGTGCTGTCAGCGCCCGGTGCGGCTGGCGTCCCGCAAGAAGCGAGCAGGCAGAGCGCGGCGAGCAGGGTGCAGAGACGCATGGCGATTCCCCACGCGAGGCGATGACGAGGGCTGCTGGTGGAGAATGCGCCGGGGGTGGGGAAAGTTCCCGGCCGGGGAGAAAGGTCGGTGCGCTTGGGCGTGGGATTTCAAGCTGGCGGTGTAGGAGGAGCGTGGACGGCTGTTAGGGGAAGAAGGGCGAAGAGGTGTGGCATTTGGTGTGATCGAAGGTTGTCCACACCGCTGGATGGTGTGAATAGCGTGGACAGGAGTATAGAGGGGTGTTTTCTTTGTGCGGCGGGCGCTGTTGCCCGCTTGTTTGAGGTGAATAGAAGTTTCCACGTATATGGTGGTGTGAGTCGCGTGGACGTGTTGGCGCACATTCGCGTAGGTGAAACCGAATCGAAGGGATATGTCGTGATTACTTGCTGGCGTAGATGTTCAGGCTGGCGAGCATGGGGTTGAAGTAGGAGGAGGCGTTGGTGGCGAGGGTGCCGTAGGGGGTGAAGGTGACGTAGTACCAGGCACGTCGTCGTAGAGGCCCGCGCCGATGGTAGGCGTAGAGCTTGCTCTTCAGGTCGCAAGTGGCGAGCAAGGCGGCGAAGGTGAGAGCCGAGACGGTGGTGTTGAAGGTGTCCTGGATGCCCGATCGCTCGCAGGCGTTGCGGAAGGCGTTGTTGAAGTTGTCGCGCTCGCCGTCGATGTGCGCCCCCGGCTTCTCCTGGGCGAAGGTGAGGATTTCTAGCCGACGTTGGCGTCGGGCGACTGGAAGACGACGTAGTTCTCGGCCGGGTGCTCCTCGACGGTCCATTTGCGGTAGGCGATCGCGAAGGGGAGGACGTCGCCGGTGTAGATTTTCCAGCCCGCCGGGAGGCTGAGCGCCCGGTGCTGGGCAGCGGTGTCGGGGTCGGGGGGGGTGCTGGTTGGCTGCGGGGTGGGGCTGGGCGGCGCGTCGGTTGGGTGCGGCGAGGGGAGGGCGAGGGATCGGTCGGTATTGTCGAGGTGGGATCGACCAGGACGGCGGCTTTGTCGCCGGGGACGGGTCGAGGCGCGGGCGAACGAACCAGGCACCCGCGCCGCCCACCGAGACGAAGAGGAGCGCGATCGCCAGCACGACGCTGAAGCCGACGTGGGCCGGGGCGCGGCGCGCGGAGCGGCGAGGCTGCCGCTGGCGGCAATATCGGGGGCGTCGCCGGGCAGGCTACTGGCGGCGAGGGTGCGGCCTGTGTCGCTGAGGAGGAGGGGCGATGGGCGGCGGGGCGGGGAGCATCGCGACGGGTGGGGACGCGGGCGTGGCGGCCGGGGGACGGGTTCGCGGCGGATTGGCGCGGGGCAAGCGCGGCCTCGACGGCGGCGACGAGGTCGGCACCGCTCGGGTAGCGCGCGGCGGGGTCCTTGGCGAGTGCCCGCTCGAGCACCACCTCGATCACCGGGGGGAGCGCGAGATGGGCGGCGCGCAGGGGCGTGAGCGGCAGGGGGTCCCGGATGTGCCGCAGCAGGATTTCGACGGGGCTGGTCCCGGTGAAGGGCACCCGGCCGGTGAGCATCTCGTAGAGGATGATCGCGGCGGCGTAGAGATCCGACCGCAGGTCGACCAGGCCGCGCGCCTGCTCGGGGGCCATGTATTCGGGCGTGCCGACCCCCTCGCCGGTCAGGGTGAAGCGGGTGGCGTTCGCCAGCGCGGTGGCGATGCCGAAATCGGCGAGATAGAGGGTGCCGCGCCGGTCGAGCAGCAGGTTGGCGGGCTTCACGTCGCGATGGACGATGCCGTGGCGGTGGGCGGCGTCGAGCGCGGCGGCGAGCTGGCGCAGCACGATCAGCGCCTCGGCGGGCGGGAGCGGCCCGCGCGCGATGCGGTCGCGGAGGGTGCCGCCCCGCACGAGCGGCATGATCAGGTAGGGCTGTCCCCCGTACTCGCCGTAGTGATAGACCGGGAGGATGTTGGGGTGCGTGAGCGCGACGGCGCTGGCCGCGCCGCGCCGAAAGTAGCCGCGAGCAACCGGGTCGGTCGCCAGATCGGTCGGCAGGAGCTTGATGGCGACCTCGACGCCGGTCGGCTGGTAGACGGCGCGGTAGACCGTGCCCATCGCCCCGCCGCCGATGTGCTCCACGAGTCGATAATCGCCGATAGCCGACTGCGCCGGTAGCATGATCGCCCCTTCCGCGCTCGGGTGGGTTGCGCTGTTGCCTCACTGTTGCCAGTGTACGCGCGGGGCGCTGGAACCTCTGTGACTGGCGTCACTGCGGGGAGTGCGCGCGATCACAGGTGCGGAGTCGTGAGTCGTGAGTCGTGAGAGGGGGACGGACCTCACCCCGCCGCCTGCGGGCGGCACCCCTCCCGCGAGGAGAGGGGTGGGGACTGTCCAACGTGGCAGGCTATTGCGAAGCCTGGCGCTCAGGGGTTGGCGTAGATGTTGAGCGAGGGGAGCATCAGGTTCATGACATCGACGGTGTTGTTGCGGTCATTCCGGCTCGCGACGACGTTGTAGACCCACGTTATGTCGCCTTTGAGCGCGATCCCGTCGCGCAGGTCATCGACCGTGCCGTCTTTGTTGGTGCGGATGACGTAGAACCAGGCGAAGAGGGGATCGAGCGAATCGTAGCCGGTGTTCTGGACGCTGCTGAGGCTGCAATTCTGCTGGATGCAATAGTTGACCTCGGCAGTAAAGAGGTCGCCGCGCAGTTGATCGACGTTGCTGCCCGGTGCGGCCTTGCCGAGCGTCGCGAAGCGGATTTTCGCGGTCCGGCCGGGTGCCCAGAAGGTGATCTTGCCCTGCTGCTCTTCCGACGTATCGACCGTCCAATTGGGGGGATAGTAGACCGCGAGCGGGGTCGCGGCGGTGCCGTTGTAGGCCAGCCAGCCATCCGGCGCGGTGCCTGCGGGCAGGTGCGAGACCGGGGAGGGCGAGGGCTTCGCTGAGGGCGAGGGTGAGGGCTTCGCCGACGGTGATGGCGACGGGGGCGGTGAGGCGGAAGGCGAAGACGAGGAACTCGCTTGCGGGCTGGGGCTCGCCTGTGGGCTGGGGCTTGCCTGCGCCGCGATACTCGGCGATGGCGAGGAGAGCGTGTTCGTGACGCTGGTGGTGTTGTCGGCGGGGCGGAATTGGTCCCAGGCGACGTAGGTAGTGCTGAGGAGCAGCGTGGCGACGAGCGCGACGCTGAGCCAGATAACGAGCGGGTTGCGCCGCTGATCGCGCGGAGAACCGTCGAGCGCGGGCGCGTTGCCCTGCCAGGTTGGCGGCGGGGCTGCCGGAGGCGGGAGCGTCGGCGGTGGCAAAGTTGGCGCGAAGGTATGGGGCAACGGGGTGGAGACTGGCGGCAGTGGTGTGGCGCTGGTCGGGGTCTGCGGCGGCGGGGGCGGCGGGGTGAGCGGGAGTTGGGTGCGCGTCCCGGGCGCGAAGCCGCCTGTCTGGGCGCTGCGGGCGAGCAGGGTGGCGTCGAAAGCGGCGGGAGGGCGGTCGGCGGCGAGCGGGCCACCCGCAAGCGCGGCCTCGACAGCGGCGACAAGCGCGGCGGCGCGCTGGTAGCGGGCGTTGGGATCCTTCGCCAGCGCCTGCTGGAGCACCCGTTCGAGCGCGGGCGGTACGGCGGGTTGCCGCGAGCGCAGCGGGGCGAGCGGCAATGGTTCTTGCAGGTGTTTCAGCAGGATCTCGACCGCGCTGTCGCCGGTGAAGGGCACCTGCCCGGCGAGGAGCTGGTAGAGGATGATGCCGACGGCGTAGAGGTCGGAGCGATGGTCGGTCTGGCCGCGCGTCTGCTCGGGGGCCATGTACTCGGGGGTGCCGACCGCCGTCCCGGTGCGGGTGTAGCGGGTGGCGCTCTCCAGCGCGCGGGCGATGCCGAAATCGGCGAGGTAGAGGTGGCCGCGACCATCGAGCAGGAGGTTGGCGGGCTTCACGTCGCGGTGGACGATCCCCTGCTCGTGGGCGCAGTCGAGCGCGGCGGCGAGCTGGCGCAGGTAGGAGACGATTTCGGCCTGCGACAGCGGCCCGGCCAGCATCCGGGCCTTCAGCGTGCCGCCCTTGATGTAGGGCATGACCAGATAGGGGGCACCGTCGTGCTCGCCATAGTAGTAGACGGGGAGGATGTTGGGGTGCTGGAGCGCGGCGGCGCTGGCGGCACCGCGCCGGAACCATTGCCGGGCGGATTCGTCGTGCGCAAGGGCCGAGGGGAGCAGCTTGATCGCCACCTCGTTGCCGAGGGTCTGGTGGACGGCGCGATA
This sequence comes from Chloroflexia bacterium, assembly GCA_046328475.1. Lineage (GTDB taxonomy): Bacteria > Chloroflexota > Chloroflexia > Thermomicrobiales > CADCWN01 > CADCWN01. The sequence continues at coordinate 31,993 of JAXLWN010000063.1, forward strand.
GACCGCGCCCATGCCCCCTTCGTCGATCCGCGCCACAAAGCGGTAGTCACCGATGGCCGACTGCGTCGCTATCATGGCTCCCTCCATACGGAGCAGACGCGCGGCTGCTCCACTGTCGCCAGTGTACGGGGGGCGAGCAGAATCCTCTGTGACGGGGGTATCCGGCGAGTGTGCGGGCGATCACAGTGGGTGCGTTCGAGAGTCAATGAATCCGTGCGTCTGTGCGTCTGAATATGCGTATAGTGTCCACAATGGGATGGGTGTGAAGGGCGTGGACAGGCATGGGGGCGGATGTTGCCGCGTACAGGAAGTCAGGGCGAGCGACATGCGGCGGGACCAGCAGGTCCCCGCCGCATGTATTGTCTGCGCGCTGTGCGCGATCTCTCAGCGCGGTGTTGCGAAGTCGGTGGAGTTGAGCATCAACGTCCAGGTGTCCGCGTAGTTCATGAAGTTCGACGGTGCGGCGAGCATATTGTAGAACCAGCCGTAGGGTTGCCCATCGCCGTACACCGCACCCCAGGCCCGCCGCTGCCGCAGGACACGCCCGTCCGAGTAGGCGACATCGACATCGTAGACCCCGAAGAGTGTGCCGTCGTAGCGATCAGTGCCAGTCCACTCGTTCGAGAGCTTGCAGTTGTTCTTGTTGCAGAACACCACCATGTCCTGCTTCGCCTTGTCCCGCATGGCTTATCCAGCGGATTCGCATCATTCGGATCCATCGGCCCGAGGAATTGGACGACCAACTTCGCGTACTTATCAGCCGAGTAGAACTGCACTACACCATCTGTCTTTGCGGACGACTCGTCCACCGTCCATGTGCCCGGGATGTAGAGCGCGAACGGAGCCGCCGCAGGGCTGAAGTAGGAGACATAGCCGCTCGGCTTCGTGCCGTGCGGGGCGGGGCCAACCGCCACCGGCGTCGCCGTCGGTATCTTCGTCGCCGTCGCTGTCGGTGGCTTGGTCGGTGTGCTCGTCGGCTGCTTCGTGGCGGTCGCGGTCGCCATCGGTGTCGCGGTCGGTATCATCGTGGCGGGGAGCGTCGCGGTGGCGGTCGAGGTCGGCTGCGGGGTCGCGGTCATGGTGGCGCTGGGGGTTGGCGTCGTCAGCGACTTGCCGCCCGAGTCTGTGTCCGGGGCGCGTGAGCGCCCATGCGGCCGACCACCGAGGTCAGCAGCAACACCCCCGGCGAAGCGCGACGCTCAGGCCGATGACGAGCAGGTTGCGAGAGGGTGGGCGGTTGGCGGTGGAAGTTGTGCGTACCACCACTACCGGCGCGGCTGGGGCCACGGTATTGGGCTGCGGCGTTGCTGGCACGACATAGGGCACCGGGGTGGTGCCAAGCACCGGATGCGGGGTGGGGGTGGCGAAGACGGTCAGCTGGTTGTCGGGCTGCTGGGCGTTGGGGCGCTCGGGCGCGTTGGAGAGGGCGTAGGCGAGGTCGGCGACGGATCGGCACCGCGCTGGTAGCGCGCGTTGGGGTCTTTCGCCGGTGCCCGCATGCGGCTCGACAGCGGGGAGGGCGGGGTTGACTGGCGCACCGGGGCGAGCGGCACCGGGTCCTGGATGTGCTGCATCAAGGATCTCGACCGCGCTGTCGCCGGTGAAGGGCACCCGCCCGGTGAGGAGTTGGTAGAGGATGACGCCGGCGGCGTAGAGGTCGGAGCGGTGGTCGGCCTGGCCCCGCGCCTGCTCGGGGGCCATGTACTCGGGGGTGCCGATGGTGGTGCCGGTGCGGGTGTAGCGGGTGGCGCTCTCCAGGGCGCGGGCGATGCCGAAGTCGGCGAGATAGAGCTGGCCGCGCTCGTCGAGCAGCAAGGTTGGCGGGCTTCACGTCGCGGTGGATGACGCCCTGGCTGTGGGCGTAATCGAGCGCGGCGGCGAGTTGCGCCAGCACGCGGATGATCTCGGCGAAGCCGAGCGGGCCGCGCTGCAGGCGATCCTTGAGGGTACCACCGGCGATGTAGAGCATCACCAGGTAGGGTGTGCCGTCGTGCTCGCCATAGTGATAGACGGGGAGAACGTTGGGGTGCTGGAGGGCAGCGGCGCTGGCGCGGCACCACGCCGGAACCACTGTTGGGCGGTCGGGTCGCTCGCCGGCGTGGTCGGCAGGAGCTTGATCGCCACCTCGTGTCCGAGCGAGACGTGCTGCGCGCGGAAGACCGCGCCCATGCCGCCTTCGTCGATGCGGGCCACGATCCGGTAGTCGCCGATGGTTGCCTGCATACCAGACGCAGCTGACCTCCCCCGCTGCGTTGCGTATTGCGCTGTCTCCACCTGCGACCACTACGCCTGGGAGGAGCGGATTGGACTGTGTGCGGCGTCACAGTTGGGTGTGATTGTGATCCGCACGAGTGCTGAGTGCTGAGTGCTGAGTGCTGAGTGGAGTAACGAGTAACGAGTAACGAGTGACGAGGGGGAGGGGGAGGAAAGCGGTGTCCACAGGAGGGGTGGTGTGAATGGCGTGGACGGGGGGACGGACCCCTCCCCGCCGCCTGCAGGCGGCGACCCTCCCCCTTGCGAGGGAGAGGGTGAGGATACGGGGGGACGCGGGTGGCGATGGTGGGGCAGGCGGCAGGCGCAGTTCGCCCGGAGATGAAGTCTCCGGGCTACGAAGATGCGCCGGATGAATCCGGCTACAGAGGCGCCTGTGCGGACGGCAGGAGGGATGTATGCCTCCCTGCCGTCCGCAGCGTAGACAACACGCGGGGGAGTGGGGATGTGGTTCTACCAGTCGGCGACGCTGTTGTCGGTTTTGCTGAAGTGTTCGCCGCCGAGTTCTTCGACGTATTTGGTCATCTTGGCGGCTTCGCGCTCGTCCACCTCGATGCCGAGGCCGGGGACGGTCGGCAGGATGATGTGGCTGTCCTCGATGGTCCAGGCGACTTTGATGAAGTCCTCGAAGAGGCGGTCGGGGCCGACCATCTCCTGGATGAGGAAGTTGGGGATCGCGGCGTCTACGTGCATGCAGGCGGTGAGCGCGACCGGGCCGATGGCGCAGTGGGGCATCATGTGCATATAGTAGACCTCGGCCATGTTGGCGATGCGCTTCAGTTCGCTGATGCCGCCCGCGTGCGCGCCGTCGGGCTGGATGTAGGAGCAGGCCTGCTTCTCGAAGATCTGGCGGAACTCCCAGCGGCTCAACAGGCGCTCGCCGGTGGCGATCGGGAAGGGGACGTGGTCGGAGACGACCTTTAATGCGTCCACGTTCTCCTGCGGCACCGGCTCTTCGACGAACATCGGGCGCATCGACTTCAGTTCGTGGCAGACCTCGACCGCCAGGCCGGGGGTCATCTTACCGTGGAAGTCGAAGGCGAGTTCGACCTCGGGGCCGACCCACTCGCGCATCAGGTGGGCGCAGGCGACGAATTCGTCGATGCGGGCGGGTGGCTCATGCGCCCGCCACTTGCCGGCCGGGCCGGACTTGAACGCGGTGTAGTTGCCGTTCTTCTTCAGGTATTCCAGCCGCTCGCGCGATGCTTCCAGGGCGGCTTCGCTGCGGTCGCGGATGCCCCAGTGGGCGTAGACGCGCACCCGGTCGCGGGTTGGCCCGCCGAGCAGCTTGTAGACCGGGACGCCGTAGAACTTCCCGGCGATGTCCCAGAGGGCGTGGTCGAGGCCGGAGAGGGCGCTCATCAGCACGTTGCCGCCCCGAAAGAAGGCCGAGCGGTAGATGTGCTGCCAGTGGTGCTCGATCAGCAGGGGGTCCTTGCCGATCAGGTACTCCGAGAGTTCCTCGATGGCGGCGATGGTGCTCTTGGGCTTGCCCTCCAGGGTTGACTCACCCCAGCCGACGATGCCGTCATCGGTTGTCACCTTGACCAGGCGCATCCGTTGCCTGGGGAAGAATTGCTCGATCTTCGCGATCTTCACGCGTTGCCCTCCTGAATACGTGTGATCAGTCACTTAGCAGATCACTGCGTTTGCCGCGCGCATTGTACAGATTTTGCCCGCGTGCTGCGCGATACGGATGCACCCAGGATGGAAAGGGTTACTACGGAATTGCCAAACAGTACGGTACTGCCGTACAATTCGTGGTACGAAGCGTTCGCGGGGTCGCCGGTGGGGTGGGCGGCGGGGGTAGCAAGGGGCGAGGGACGATGATAGGCGCGGCGCGGGCGGCGGCGGCCCGCACTTTCCGCTCGTTGCAGAATCCGAATTACCGGTTGTACTGGTGCGGGCAGGTGATCTCGCTCTCGGGCACCTGGATGCAGCGGATCGCGTTGTCGTGGCTGGTGCTGCAACTGACGCATTCGCCGCTGGCGCTTGGCTCGGTGACGACGGTGCAGTTCGCGCCGATCCTCTGCTTTTCCCTGTTCGGCGGGGTGATCGCCGACCGGGTGCGGAAGTGGCGGTTCTTGCTCTTCACGCAGTCGGTGATGGCGTTGCAGGCGCTGATTCTGGCGATTCTGACCGTCAGCGGCCACATTCAGCTGTATCAGATTTACATCCTCGCCGCCATTCTCGGGATCGGGAACGCGCTCGATAATCCGACGCGGCAAGCGTTTGTGGTGGAGCTGGTGGGGCGGGATGACCTGGCGAATGCGGTCGCGCTCAATTCGACCATCTTCAATACCTCGCGCATCGTCGGCCCGGCGGTGGCGGGGATCGCGATTGCCTGGATCGGCGTGGCGGGCTGCTTCTTCCTCAACGCGGCGAGTTTCATCGCCACGATTGGTGGGTTGCTGCTGATGAATCCGGCGAAGTTCTACGCCGCCCGGCCGCCGAAGGAGCGCGGCAACGTGCTGAAGCAGATCGGCGAGGGGCTGCGCTACGCGGTGACGACGCCGGATGTGGCGCTGGTCGTGCTGCTGATGGGGATTCTGGGCACGTTTGGCTACAACTTCACGGTGGTGCTGCCGCTGATCGCCGACGAGGTGCTGCACTCGGGACCGGAGGGGTTCGGGGTGCTGACCTCCGCGATGGGGGTCGGGTCGTTGCTGGCGGCAATTGGCGTGGCGTACCGGGGGCGGGCCACGCGCTCGACGCTGCTGATCGGGGCGACTGGGTTCAGCATCTTGCTCGGTATGGTCGCCATCTCGCGCTGGTGGATGCTGAGTATTCCGCTGCTGGTGGCGCTCGGGCTGTGCAGCATCACCTTTACGGCGACCGTGAATACGCGGCTGCAACTGGTCGCGCCGCCGCACATGCGGGGGCGGGTGATGAGCATCTACCAGCTGCTGTTCGCGGGCACCACGCCGTTCGGGAGCCTGATTATCGGTGGGTTGGCCGAGCGGGGTGGGGTGCAGCGGGCCGTGGGGATTGTGGCGGCGGTCTGTGGGCTGGGGGTTGGGGCGGGATTCCTGTATGTGCGGCGGAATGCGGCGCGGTTGCTGCCGGATGATGGGGATGCGCCGGAAGGGGAGCCGGTGGTGGCCGAGGGGGTGACTCCAGCCGTGGCGGCGGCGAAGTGACCTCACCCCGCCGCTGCGGCGGCACCCGCCACCCACTGCGGTGGGTACCCGGCCGCGAGGAGCGGGGGTGGGCCTGGCCGGAGTGTGTGAGGATGAGGCTGGCTGGTGGCGGGCGGTAGAGACCCCTCCCCGCGCTGCGGCGCGACCCTCCCCCTTGCGAGGGAGAGGGTGGGGTTCTGGGCAGTGCGGGTGGCGGGTGGCGGGATAGGTGCCAGCGCCACGCGGGCGCTTCACGAAGCGCCCCTACGAGGGGTGGGGGCTTCTGGTTGTTGAGGGGATGGGCATGCGCATTCTGCTGCGGCTCCTTGGCTATTTGCGCCGACATTTGAAGGCGGTGGCGCTGGCGTATGTGGGGTTGGCGGGGGCGCTGGCGTTTACGGCGCTGACGCCGTGGATGCTGAAGCGGGCGATCGATGCGGGGATTTCGGGGCGCAATGAGCGGGCGCTGATCGTTGCGGGAATTGCGATTGTTGCCTTTAGCATTGGGAAGGGACTTTGCGCCTATTTGCAGAGTTATCTCGGGGAGTATCTGTCGCAGTCGGTGGCGTATGATCTGCGGCGCGATTTTTACCTGAAGGTGCAGTCGCTCAGTTTCGCGTTCCACGATCAGGTCGATACCGGACAGTTGATGTCGCGGGCGACGGTGGATGTGGAGGTGGCGCGGCAGTTCCTCAGTTTGGGGCTCTTGCGCTCGGTGTATACGTTCGGGCTGGCGATTGTGATAGCGGGGGTGATGCTGACGCTGAACTGGCATCTGGCGATTCTGGTTTTCCTGGCGATTCCGATCGTCACCACGATCAGCGTGCTGGTGACGAAGCGGACGCGCCCGCTCTGGTCGCAGGTGCAGCAGCAGGTGGGCGTCGAGGCGTCGGTGTTGCAGGAGAGCATCGCCGGGATGCGCACGGTGAAGGCGTATGGGCAGGAGGAGCACCAGCAGGAGCGTTTTAAGGCGGCGAACTGGGCGGTGCGCGAGCTGAGCCTGAAGGCGAACCAGATCGCGGCGTTCAATCAGCCCTTCATGCTCTATATCCTCAATCTGATCGCGCTGGCGATCCTCTGGTATGGCGGGCATCTTGTGCTGGGTGGGACGCTGACGATCGGCACGCTGGTCGCGTTCAGCGAGTATCAGGCGCAATTGGCCGCGCCGATTCGCACGTTCGGGTTCCTGCTGAACCTGGCGACGCGCGCTTCGTCGGCGGGAGAGCGGCTGTTTGAGATCATCGACCGGCCGTCGGAGGTGACCGATGCGCCGGGGGCGCGACCGCTGGCGGCGGTGCGCGGTCAGGTGCGCTACGAGGGGGTGTCGTTCGGCTACTCGCACCTGGAGCGGCCGGTGGTGGCGGATATCGCGATCGAGGCGAAGCCGGGCGAGACGATCGCGCTGCTGGGGGCGACCGGGAGCGGCAAGACGACGATTCTCCATTTGCTGCCGCGCTTTTACGATGCCACGGGGGGAACGATTACGATCGACGGGCAGGATATTCGCGAGGTGACGCTCGAATCGCTGCGGCGCAATGTCGGGGTGGTGCTGCAGGACGTGTTTCTCTTCAACGCGACGATCCGCGAGAACATCGCCTATGGGAAGCCGGGCGCGACGCAGGAGGAGATCGAGGGCGCGGCACAGGTCGCGCAGATCCACGAGTTCATCGCCGGGTTGCCCGATGGATACGACACCTGGGTCGGTGAGCGGGGATTGACGCTCTCGGGCGGACAGCGGCAGCGGGTGGCGATTGCACGGACGCTGCTGATGGACCCGCGCATCCTGGTGCTCGACGATTCGACCTCGGCGGTGGACATGGAGACCGAGTTCCTGATTCAGCGGGCGCTGGCCGAGCTGATCAAGGGGCGCACGTCGTTCGTGATCGCCCACCGGCTGCGCACGATCAAGCAGGCCGACCAGATTTTGGTGCTGGACGAAGGGCGGATCGTGCAGCGGGGCCGCCACGCCGAGTTGATCGCGCAGCCGGGGCTCTATCGCGATATTTACCGGCTGCAATTGCGCGATCAGGAGTCGGCGGCGGACGAGGAGGAGGAGATCGGGACGGTGGCGGAGGTGGCGTCATGATGGGCATGGGCGGGATGCGCGGCCTCGCGCTCGGCACCGCCGGGCGCATCGGGGGGGGCGGGCAGCAGCACCTCAACGTCAGCGAGGAGGATTTCGGGAAGCCGTTCGACTACCGGCTGATGCGGCGGCTTTGGCGTTATGTCGCGCCGCACAAGCTGCGAATCGGCGTCAGCGTGGTGCTGCTCCTGCTCTACACCGGGGCGACGGTGCTCAATCCGCTGATCGTGGGACTGGCGATCGACGCGCTGCGGCATACTGACGGGCGGCGACTGGCGATCTTCGGGCTGATCTTCCTGGGGAACAACACGGTGCTCTGGCTGTCGCAGTACCAGCAGGTTTACCAGATGACCTGGGTGGGGCAGCACGGGCTCTACGGACTCGCCTCCGATCTTTTCGCGCACCTGACCGGCTTGTCGCTGAGTTTTTTCGACCGCAACGAGACGGGGCGGATCATGGCGCGGGTGCAGAACGACGTGACGGTGTTGCAGCAGCTGTTGAGCACGGGGTTGCTGGCGATCCTGGGGAGCGCGCTCAGCCTCAGCGGGATCCTGATCACGCTGTTCCTGCTGAACTGGCAACTGGCGCTGCTGGTGTCGCTGAGTATCCCGGCGCTGCTGGGGGTGCTGCTGGCGTGGCAGCGGGTCGCGCGGCGCTCCTTCCTGAAAGCGCGCATGGCGATCTCGGCGGTGAACGCGAGCATCGAGGAGAATGTCTCGGGCGTGCGCGTGATCCAGAGCCTGACGCGCGAAGGGGCCAACGCGCGGGACTTTGACCGGGTGAATGCGCACAACCGCCGGGTGAATCTGGAGGCGGGGCAGACGGCGGCGCTGGTGCAGCCGATGGTCGAGCTGATCTCGGCGCTGGCGCTGGCGACGACGCTGATCGTGGGGGGCAGCCTGACGCTGCACGGGGCGCTCTCGCTCGGCTTCCTGATCTCCTTCACGCTCTACATCAACCGCTTCTTCGAGCCGATCCGCGACGCGACGCAGCAGTACACCAACCTCCAGCGCGCGACGGTGGCGGCCGAGCGGATTTTCGAGATTCTCGATACGCCGCCGCAGGTGGCCGACATGCCGGGCGCGACGACAATGGGGCGGGCGCAGGGGGCGGTCGAGTTCCGCGACGTGCGCTTTGCGTATGCGCCGGGGTTGGAGGTGCTGCACGGGGTCGATTTTAAGGTGGCACCGGGCGAGCATGTGGCGATCGTCGGGCCGACCGGGGCCGGGAAGAGTACGCTGATCAGTTTGCTGGCGCGCTTCTACGATGTGAATGGCGGGGCGGTGCTGGTGGATGGCCAGGATGTGCGCGAGGTGACGACAGCGTCGCTGCGGGCCAATCTCGGCATCGTGTTGCAGGATACGTCGATTTTCAGCGGGACGGTGCGCGAGAATATCGCGTACGGCCGACCGGATGCCCCCGAGGCTGCGATCGTGGCGGCGGCGCAGGCGGTCGGCGCGCACGACCTGATCATGCGCTTGCCGAAGGGGTATGAGACGCCGCTGCGGCCGGGCGGGAGCAATCTCAGCCTCGGGCAGCGGCAGTTGATCAGCTTCGCGCGGGCGATGCTGCGCGACCCGGCTATTCTGCTGCTGGATGAGGCGACGGCGGGGCTCGATACGCTCACCGAGCACGCGTTGCAACAGGGGATCGCGACGCTCCTTCAAGGGCGCACGGCGATCGTGATCGCGCACCGGCTCTCGACGGTGCGCGATTCCGACCGGATCATCGTGCTGCGCGGCGGGACGATCGCTGAGTCGGGGAACCACGATGAACTGATGGCGCAGGGTGGGTTGTACCACGATTTGTATGCGCTGGGGTTTCAGGAGTTGCCTGCGGAATGAAGAATGGAGAATGGAGAATGGAGAATGTCGCGCTCGGTGCTTCGGGGCGGCTGGTTGTTTGATCGCTGATCCGCGCCGGGTGATATTCTGCCGCGCGATTGCCGTCTCCACGCGGGCGACACGGTGCGTCGCCCCTACGAAGCAGGTCTGCCTTCCCTGATACAATGCGGGCGCGGCGCGAGGGGTGCGTCGTCAGGCCGATGGGGGCCTGCGAGCGAAGGGGAGGGGATCGCGATGCGCGTCACCGCGTTGCACCATGTGGCTCTGGTGACCAATGATCTTGCGCGTTTGCGCGAGTTTTATGTGGAAACGCTGGGGTTGCCGCAGGTTGGGGCGTTTCCGGGTGGCAAGATTGTCTTTATCGAGGCGGGGAGCACGACGATCGAGTTGATCGGGCGCGATGGGTGGACGCCGAGCCAGGAGGGGAGTTGGCAGCACATCTGCTTCGAGGTCGAGAGCGTGGATGACGAGTATGCGGAGCTCTCGGCGAAGGGGATTCCGTTCCGGGTCTTGCCGAAGGATGTGGGGGCGGATCCGGTGCTGGCGCGCAATGCGTTCTTCAAGGATCCGGATGGCAACGATCTGGAGCTTTACCAGCCGATCGGGAATCGGTATCCGCAGTTCAGTTGAGGCTGTCTGAGCGGGATGGCGTTTGCGCGGCGGGTTGGCCCGAGGGCTTCAGCCCTGGGCTGAGAGCTTCGCTGCGAAGCCCGCCTGCGCGGGCTCGGCCTTCGGGGCAGAGATGAGCATAAGCGAGTGGCCGAATATCTTGCTGATTACCTGCCACGACCTGGGGCGCTTCCTGGGGTGCTATGGGGTGGCGACGGTGCGGTCGCCGCAGTTGGATGCGTTCGCGGCAGATGGGGTGCGGGCGACGCGGGCGTTCTGTACCGCGCCGCAGTGCAGTCCGTCGCGGGCGTCGCTCTTCACGGGGCGGTATCCGCACGCGAATGGGGTGATGGGGCTGACGCACGCCGATTTCGCCTGGGATCTGCACGCGGATGAGCGGCATCTGGGGCAGGTGTTGCGCGAGGCGGGGTATAAGACGGCGCTGATGGGGATCCACCACGAGTCGCGGAGTGGTGAGCTGGGAGAGGTGGCGGC
>JAXLWN010000064.1:0-40900 GCA_046328475.1 Chloroflexia bacterium
GATGCAGAGCAGCAGCAGGCCGCCGAGCACCGCGAGCGACAAGACGAGCAGCAGCACGGCGAGCCCGGTTGGGGCATTCGCCCCGGTGGAGAAGGCACCCGCGACGAGCAGCAGCCCCGCGCAGAGGTTCCAGGTGCCGTGCAGGCCGAGCGCGGCGAGCGCGCCCCAGAGCAGCGACCAGCCGCGCGGGCGCTGGGCCTGGCGCGCATAGCCGAGCGCGAAGAGGGCGGTGGCGGTGCCGTGCATCATCGGCGTGACCCCGCGCGTGAGCACCATCGCCAGCCAGCCAGCCTCGGACGCCGAGCCGACGTAGAGGACATTCTCGGTCGCCGCGAAGCCGAGCCCCGAGGCCAGGCCGAGCAGGAAGATCGTCAGCGGTGGATCGGCCACCGGGCCATTCGGCCGTGAGCGGGTGCGCGCGAAGAGTGGCACCGCCGCGAACTTGAAGAGTTCCTCGGTGGCGGGCGCGGCGAAGACGAGGATCGAGGCCCCCGCCACCAGGACGAGCGGCTCCCGCAGCACATACTGGAGCAAGGCTGCTTCCTGATCCGCGTTCAGGCTGCGACCTTGCAGGTAATAGCGCCAGGTATCGGTGACCAGCTGGAAGTTCTCCTGCCCGCCCATCATCAGGCCGACGACTGCCGCGACCGCCACCCCGACGATCGCCGCCAACTGGCCCGCAATCGCCAGGATCGGGGTGGCGATTGCCCCCCAGGCGAACGCGGCCAGTAGCCGCGACCAACCGGGACGCCAGCCTATCCTCGGCAGTCCCAATCGCCCCGCCGCCGCCAGGGGCACGAAAACCGCCACCGTGGTGAGCGGGAAGAAGGCCCACCACTGGTCGAAGTAGAGCGCCGCCCACCCGCTCGCGACCGCGACCGCGAAGACCAGGGCGCTCGCCCACCAGGGCGGGAGCATCGCCCCCCGGTCGTCGTCGCGCGTCCCGCGCATGGTGAGCCAGGCCGCCGCCAGGCCCAATTCCAGCAGCATGATCCCGAAGGGAATCGCCGTCGCCCCGGCGAGGAAGCGGGTTTCCGCCTCCCCGTCGCCCAGGGCGTTGAACAGCCCGAATCCGGCCGACACGAGGCCGACCACCGCGAGGAGTACGCCGAGGAGAATGCCACCGAAGCGCTTCATGCCACCGTGTGTGTCGGTGCGTCAGTGTGTCGGCGCGTCGGTGCGTCCGTGTGTCCGAAATCTGACTTGCTGACGCACTGACCTACTGACGCACCGAATTACTTCCGCACCGTCGAACGTCCCATGTAGCCCGTGAGCGACCGGGCGATATCCTCGCCGCGCTTGATCAGGTAGGTCGGCACGGCGATCGCCGCCAGGCCGCTGACCAGCAGTAGCGCGCTCTCGTTCGCGCCGAAGGTGCTCGGCTCCACGATGATGCAGACAACCTTCACGCCGCGCGCCACCAGCCCCATCAGCGCCCGCGCGATCGTCTCGTCGGTCGAGGCGGTGATCACGATCAGCGTGCTGTGCCGCCCGAAGCGCCCCGCCTCGGCGACGAGCAGTTCCGGCAGCGGCTGCTGCCCCTCGGCGCGCAGCACCGCCAGCGACTCGAGGATCTTCATCAGCTGCCGCGCGCCACGGTCGGTCGGGATCACCTCGCGGTGCTGCCCGGTCGCCAGCAGGCCCACGGTGCGGTTCTGGTTGAGGAAGTGCCGCGCCAGCGACGCCCCGACCGTGACCGCGTACTCCTCGGTCGAGTTGAGCAGCAGTCGTGCGAGCGGGTCGTCGTGCTCGGCCGTGACCCCCTGCACCGCCCCCTGGACGTGCGTGCGCCCGTCCAGATCGAGCACGATCCAGACGTCGGCGGTCGGGTCGAGCTCGAACTCCTTGACCATCAGGTGCCCGGTGCGCGCCGTGGTCGGCCAGCTGATCCGGTTGAAGGAGTCGCCCGGCAGATACTCGCGCACGCCGACCGCGTTCGGGGTGATCTGGGGCGTGCGCCCCTGCGTGGTGCTGCCGCCCGGCAGTTCGCCGACCGGGAGGACGAACGACGAGACATCGACCGTCGCGGGGTAGACCAGCAATTCGTGCGTCTGGGGGAGCAGGCGACGGGTGGGGAAGAGGCCGAAGGGGTCGCCGCCCTGGAGCGTGATCGGCCCCATCAGGTAGCGCCCGCGCCGGATGCAGATCGACCGGGCGTGCCAGCGCGCGGCCCCGCGCGGCAGCAGGCTGACTACCTGCGAGGCGTTGTGGCCGGGGAGCGACGAGTGATCGCGCACCTCGACCCAGAGCTTGCCCCAGCGGGACAGGTTCTCCACGCGGATGCGCTCGCCGACCTCCTGGCCCACCTGGGCGCGGTCGGCCCCGATCTCGCGCTCGATCCGCAGCCCGCGCAGGCTCGACCAGCTCCAGACCCAGGCGATCGCCAGCAGCGCCACGATCGTCAGGAAGAGCTTGTCGAGCAGCCGCCAGCTATTGACCTGCGCCAGGATGAGGATGACGGCCGCGAAGCCCGCCAGCTTCAGCCAGTTGTAGCGCGCGGTCGGATCGCCGCTCACGACTCGCCCCGGCGCCCGCGCAGCACGCCGCCTCCGCCGCTGAACGGCCCGCCCGGCGAGGCCGCCCGCGCGCCCGGCACGGGCGTGCTGGTCAGCAACTCGCGCACGACGAGGCGGCTATCGACGTTCTTCATGCGCGCGGCCGGGCTCATGATCAGGCGGTGCGCCATGCTCGGCTCGGCCAGGTCCTTCACGTCGTCCGGGATGACATAATCGCGGCCCTGGAGCGCCGCCCAGGCGCGGGCGGTGTTGAAGAGCGCGAGCGAGCCGCGCGGGCTGGCCCCCAGGTAGACATCGTCGTGGTTGCGGCTCGCCTCGACCAGCGAGACGATGTACTCCAGGATCAGCCGCTCGACGTGGACCCCCTTCACCGCGTCCTGCGCGGCGACCAACTCCTCCACATCGACCACCTGCCCGAGCGATTCGAGCGGGTGGGCCTGGCTCTGGCGCATCAGCACGTCGATCTCGTTGTCGCGCCCGGGATAGCCGAGCGAGAGGCGGACGAGGAAGCGGTCGAGCTGCGCCTCGGGGAGCGGGAAGGTGCCCTCGTACTCGATCGGGTTCTCGGTCGCCAGGACGACGAAGGGGTTCGGCAGCGGGCGGGTCACGCCGTCCACCGTCACCTGCGCCTCCTCCATCGCCTCCAGCAGCGCCGACTGGGTCTTCGGCGTGGCGCGGTTGATCTCGTCCGCGAGGACGATCTGCGCCATGACCGGGCCGGGGCGGAACTCGAACTGCCCGGTGCCCTGGTTGAAGACGCTGACGCCGGTGACATCGGAGGGGAGGAGGTCGGGGGTGAACTGGATGCGGCGGAAGGTGCAGCCGATGCTGCGGGCGATGGCCTTGGCGAGGACGGTCTTGCCGACACCGGGCACATCCTCGATCAGGACGTGGCCTTTGCAGAGCAGGGCCACAAGGAGGAGTTGCACCTCGCGGTGTTTCCCGACGATGACCGTCTCGACGTTGCGCGTTACGCGGTCGGCGATGGTCTGGGCGAGCGACATCGGCCCTCCAATGAAAGTTGCAGGTTCCGGGTTGGCAAGCTACAGGTTGAGAACAAGGAACTTGGAACCTGTCAACCTGCCAACCCGGAACAATCGTGTGCCGCGCGCGGATGCGGAGATACCGGGGCGGCGCAACGCCGCGCCCCTCGGCCCGGTCGCGCACGCGAGGCGACCGGCTTCAGTTTCGTGAACGGTGCTCCTTCGTGAGGATCGGGTGCGCTCTTCCCCACCCATCTCGCCATAACGAAGACTCGCCATCCAAGTATAGCAGCCACCAACCACCCGCACTAGAACCAAGCGGCTGGTGAGACGACTGGTCCGGCCATCCGATGAGTGTCGAATAGATTGTAGCACCAATCGTGGCGTTGTCGAACGCCGCTGCCCCCGCAGCAAGGATGGCATGGCCCCAGCAATGCGGCACACTTGCTATCCTTACTATACGTGTACTCCCGGCGATCGGATTTGGTTCCCATAGACGAAGTGCTGAGTGCTGAGTGCTGAGTGCTGAGTCGAGTAACGAGTAACGAGTAACGAGGACCGGGCTCTCTACCCGACTATCCGACTATCCGACTACCCGACGCAACTCAGCACTCAGCACTCAGCACTCAGCACTGGAGGGGGAGGAATGGCCGAACTGACGCGCGACGCGGTGCTCCGTTTGCTGGCGGATCGTCTGGTGGCAAAGCTCGACTGGCAGATTACGGACCCGGCTCGGCCGGACCACGGCGGCATCGTCCTGCCGGAGTGGGGGATCGCGTATGCGGGCGGCGTGACGGGCTGGCTGGCGGGGTGCGCGCTCGTCTGGCTGGGCGGCGGGGCCGATGAGGCGACGCGGCGGGCGCTCTTGGCGCGGGCCTTCCCGGCGGCGGAGTATTTGCTGCGGATGCAGCGACCGAGCGGGCTGATCGATCTGCCCGACTGCAACTACGATTCCGGTCCCGATACCGGCTTCGCGGTGCAACTGCTCTGCGCGGCGCTGGAAGTTGAGCGGAACATGCCGTCGGACGATCCGCAATGGCGCGAACTCGCCGGGTTGCTGACCCGCTTCGCGCGGCGTGCGGTCGGCGGGATGCTGGAAGGCGGTTTCCACACGCCGAACCACCGCTGGGTCGTCGCCTCCGCGCTGGCGCAGGCGGGCGCGCTCTGGCCCGACCTCCCGGTCGAGCCGACGATCGCGGCCTATCTCGCCGAGGGGATCGACATCGACGCCGAGGGGGCCTACATCGAGCGGAGCGTCGGGGTCTACGACGCGGTCTGCGACCGCTCGCTGCAGCTGATCGCCGAGCATCGCGCGAGCGACGCGCCCGCGTTGGATGCAGCCGTGCGCGCGAACCTTGACCTCGACCTGCACCTGCTCCACGCCGATGGCAGCGCGGAGACGGGGCTGTCGCACCGCCAGGATTATGGCACCAGGGTCGTGCCGACCACCCTCGTCGCCCCGCTGCTCCACAGCGCCCTCCGCGATCCCGACCCGCGCTTCGTCCGCGCCGCCCGCTGGCTCTGGCAGCAGGGTACGCCGAGCCTGCCCGATTGTGTCTGGCTGGCCTACGTCCTCCTGGCGCACGGCGAACCCGCGCCGGGCGATGTCGGGCCCCCGGAGGATTTCGCGCGCCACTATCCCCACAACGGTCTCTGGCGGGCGCGGCGCGGCGCGCTGAGCGTGACCGCCTTTCGCGGTGTCTCGCGCCTGCTTTCGCTGCGCCACGGTGCAGCGGAACTTTCGGGCGTGAGTATCCACCAGAGTTACTTCAGCCAGGCGAGCGGTCGCTTCATCGGCGACGAGCTGGCGGGCGAGGGCGAGCGGGCGATCCTGCGCTCGCTGGGCCAGGCCGACCCACGCCGTCCGGGCTACGAGCAACCGCTCGGTCGCCCCGTGCCGCCCGAGCGTTGGGTCGAACTGCTCCAGGAACGTCAGGTGAGCCGCCTGCCTCCCGCCGCGAGCGAACTGGCGCTGAGCCTCGCCCCCGGTGGCCTCGATCTGCGCTACCGCACGCTCGACGGCATGCCGGGCGTCGTCGCGCAGGTCGCGTTTCCTTCCCTCCCGGCGGCATCTGGGAGACCGACGACACTAGCCTGCGCCCGGTCGCCGGGCAGACCATCTTCCTCAAAGGCGTGGCCACGGCACGATGCACGCTTCGACTCCGACACCATCCGCCTCGGCCCCGGCAACGATGCCCACCGTACCTGGCAGATGCGCCACACCGGGCCGCCCGCCGGGCATGTCCGCGTCCTGGTCCCCTTCTTCCGCATGGTGGACCATGCGTTCGCAGTGCGTGTGGGGCAGGGGGTATAGGGCGAGCGGGCGAACGGGCGAACGGGCGGGGGCGAAGGGGCGATGGAGGTATTCGCTACACTGATGACACGGGGGGTGCGTAATGGTGAGTGGACGTCGGGTCCGGCGAAGAGTTGATGCGGATGGGGCGTGGAAGCGTGTGCTCAGCGAGATGCTCGCGGGTTCGTCGCGTTCGCGCTGCCCGAAGCTTGCACGCGGCGATCGACTGGGTCGGGGAGCCGGTCTTCCTCGAGCAAGAGTTGCGCCCGGTCCTGCGGCAGGCGGCGGTGGGGCGGCGGGTCGCGGATCTCGTCGTTCAAGTGCTGGCTCCTGAATGGCGAGACAACCTGGCTCTTGGTGCATGTCGGAGTGCAGGGGCAGAGCCGAAGCCGATTTTGCCGCGCGGATGTTTGCCCACCATGCCGCGCTCCTCAATCTCCGCTACCATGTACCCCGTGTGCGGCGACAAGCCTCCGCCAGCCCCACGCCACCGCCACCAACTGGCCTGGTCGGTATCGCCGTACTGACCGACGCGGACCCAAACTGGCGACCGGGCGACTATGGCTGGGGTTGGGGCGAGTACGGCATCACGTATCGCTTCAAGGTATTGAAGCTGGCAGAGTGGCGGGCGCAGGCAGCCGCGCTTGCGGGCGATGATCGGCCCTTCGCCTGGGTCATCCAGACGTGGCTATCGGTGCAGGAGGCGGGGCGAACCGAGGGCGCGCAAGCAGATGCGCGGCGAACTATCGGGCGACGGCTGGTCACAGCCCGGCGCGAGGGCAGGCTCGATGCTGCGCAGGCGTTCGCGATCTACACTTTCCTCGACGCGCTGGGTGGATTACCCGATGCGCTGGGCGAGGCAATCGACCAGGAAGTGCAACTCGTGGGAGAGGCCACCATGCCAGAAGTGCTGAATCGCTACGAACGGCGGGCAATGGAGCGCGGGCTGGAGCGCGGGCTGGAGCAGGGCCGGGAACAGGGCCGGGAGCAGGGCCGGGAGCAGGGCCGGGAGGAAATCGTGTTGCTCCTCCTGGCGGAGCGCTGCGGCCCGATCGATGCCTCAGTGCAGGAGCGGGTCGCCGCGCTCGACGGCGATACCCTCCTGGCCCTCGGCAAAGCCCTGCTGCACTTCACCGGGCAGGCCGATCTGCGCCAGTGGCTGGAGGCGCACGCCGCCCGGCGCTGATCGTCCCGAGCCGCCCGGATAGGAGCCTCCACCGCGTAGCACGGGGATGAGTGCTGGCGCGGAGTGGGACGCCGAAGAGTTGATGCGGACGGCGCGTGGAAGCGCGTCCTGAGCGAGATGCTGGCCGAGTTCGTCGCGTTCGCGCTGCCCGGTCTGCACGCGGCGATCGACTGGGCGCGCGAGCCGGTCTTCCTTGAGCAGGAGTTGCGGCCGGTGCTGCGGCAGGCCGCGCTCGGGCGGCGGGTCGTCGATCTGATCGTGCAGGTCTGGCTCCAGAACGGCGAGACGACCTGGCTGCTGGTCCACGTCGAGGTGCAGGGGCACGTCGAGGACGACTTCGCGGAGCGGATGTTCACCTACGCCGCGCTCCTGCACCTGCGCTACCGGGCGCGACGAGCGCGTCGTTCCCGGCGGCAAGCGGCAGCCTCCGATATCTCCCCGCCGTCTGGCCTGGTCGGCCTCGCGCTGCTCACCGACGCCAACGCCACCTGGCGACCCGGCGACTATCGCTGGGGCTGGGAGGGCTACGGCATCGCCTATCGCTACCACGCGCTGAAGCTGACCGACTGGCGCGACCGGGCGGAGCTGCTGGCGAAAGCAATCGCCCGTTCGCCTGGGTCATCCGCTCCTGGCTCGCCGTGCAGGAGGCCGGGCAGGCGGAGACCGCTCAGGCGAACGCGCGGCGCGTTATCGGGCGGCAACTGCTCCAGGCGCGTCGCCGGGGCAGTTGGATGCCGCGCAAGTACTCGCGATTCTCATCTTCTGGGCGCGTTGAGCGGCCTGGCCGATGACGTACTCGAAGCAATCGATCAACAATTAGGCTTGACAGAGAGGCGACCATGCCGAAATGCCGGGCTACTGACGGCAGGCGATGGAGCAGGGAAGCGGCCCCGGAAAGGAATGCTTACTACCGTGCTCAGGTTGATTACACGGAAGGGCATTGCGCTAGACGAAGTAACGGAGGTGCGCATTCGCGGCCTGAGTTCCCAGGAGCTGCTTGCTCACCGATGCGATCCTTGAGCGTACAGACTCGTGGCGACTTGGATCGCTGGCTCGATCAACATGGCGCGCGGTAGCGCGATCTGATGCGTCACAGCGGTGGCGTCCACCGCAAGGCGGATCAGGTAGGTGAAGAATGCCTGGTGACCCCGACCAGCATCACCACGCCGATGGCGACGGTCAGGCCGCCGGCGACGCGTTGAGCGTCGGGAGGTGGCGGTGGAGGCGACGCAAGGCGGGGACGACGCGAAGCCGAGCGCGACCGCCGAACAGCAGCCCGAGGCCGAGCCGGTAGGCGACCGTCAGCAGGCGCCGAGCCGGTCCTGCCCCACCAGCGCCATCGCCGTTGCCGTGCCGAGGATCGCGCCGATGCAGGGCGTCAGCCGAGCGCGAAGGTCGCGCCGACCAGCACCGAGGTCGGCGGTGGTGCGCCGCGCCGGGCGATAGTGGGGCCGCCACTCGCGCATCAGCGCCCAGGGATGCGCAGATGCCCAGGTAGCTCGCCCCATTTCACCGGGCAGATGCCGCCAATCCGCAGCAGCGCCCGGGCCGGACAGCGCGGCTCCTCGGCCAGGAACCCAGGCCGGCGGCCCAGCAGCGACAAACACAAGCGAGAAGCCGAGCACGAACGCCGCCGCATTCCGCAGCAGGCGCACGCGCTCCCCGCTCCCTCGCCGCGCGCAACTCGTCGCTGCTCACCCCCACCGGGTGCCCCGGGAAGGAGAGCGGCACCAGCGGCAGCGTGCAGGGCGAGAAGAACGACAGCAGCCCCGCCAGGAGGCCGTGACCAGATTTGCGTTGTCCGAAGAAGCTGTTCATGGTGACGAGTAGTCAGTAGTCAGTAGTCAGTAGTCAGTGTCTGTACCACAGGAAGCATACCAGCGGTTGTTGCTATCCCCAAGTCCTCAAGCGCTGGTGTGATGCTACGCCAACTGGCAAGCAGTCACGGTCAACTGACTAACGACTACTGACTACTGACTGCTGCGAACAGGTGAGCAATGGCAGAACGACCCTGGGACATCGCCATCGTCGGGGGGATCGTCGGGCTGGCGACCGGGCTGAAGAACTGCTGCACCGTCACCCCGACCTGCGCCTGATCATCCTGGAGGAAAAGGAGGACGCGATCGGGCAGCACCAGACCGGCCACAACAGCGGCGTCATCATCGGCATCTACTACGCGCCCGGCTCGCTGAAGGCCACCCTCTGCGTGAAGGGCAAGACGAAGCTGCTCGACTTCTGCGAGCGGCACAACATCATCTACGATCTCGTCGGCAAGGTGATCGTCGCGACGGACGAGGAGGAATTGCCCCGCCTGCAGAACCTCTACGAGCGCGGCCTGAAGAATGGCGTGCCCGGCCTGGAGATGATCGGACCGGAGCGCATTCGCGAGATCGAGCCCCATTGCGTCGGGATCAAGGCGCTCTATTCGCCCGAGACCGGCATCATCGACTACAGCGTCGTCGCCAGGAAGTACGCCGAATTGATCGGGCGGCGGGCGGCGAAGATTCGCACCAACCACGGAGTGACCGGCATCAGTCGGCGCGGCAACATGCGCCTGCCGGGGCCCCGGTCGGCACGGTCGAGACGCTACGTGATCAGCTGCGCCGGGCTCTACGCCGACCGCGTCGCGAAGCTGACCGGCGGCGCGTCCGAGGCCGCAGATCGTCCCTTCCGGGGCGATTACTATGCTGAAGCCGGAGAAGAGCGACTGGGTCTGGGGCAACATTTACCCCGTGCCCGATCCGCGCTTCCCCTTCCTCGGCGTCCACTTCACCCGGCGCATGAACGGCGACGTCTGGCTCGGGCCGAACGCCGTGCTCGCCTTCGCGCGCGAGGGCTACCGGCTGACCGACCTGAACGTCGCCGAATTGATCGAAGCGTTGCGCTACAAGGGCTTCCAGCGCCTCGCGACCAAGTTCTGGCGCACCGGCATGGACGAGATGTACCGCGACGTGAGCAAGAACGCCTTCCTGGCCTCGCTCCAGCGCTACATGCCCGAACTGACGATGGACGACATGGTCGTCGGCCCCTCCGGCGTGCGCGCCCAGGCCCTCGCCCCGGACGGCTCGCTGGTGGACGACTTCATCGTGGATCGCCAGGGCGACACGCTGCACGTCCGCAACGCCCCCTCCCCCGCCGCGACCTCCTCCCTGTCGATCGGCGAACTGATCGCCGACGCCGCCGAGGAAGACCTTCGCTCTGAGTAAGGTGACCGTCGCGGTGTAACGGTGTGGGGCGTGAGACGTGAGTCGTGGAGTCATGCGAGAATCTCGCTCGTGGCTCGTAGTTCCAGTGCAGGCACTAGCTCCGCCAAGCCCTCTCGACTCGTCCATCTCGACGTAGACGATCCCCGTATCCTCGGCGGCACGTTGGTCGCTCCCTTCATCACGGACCAGGTTGTTGAGGATAGAGCCGCGCTGTCCGTGCCTGCTGCTGCTCGATGTCTCCTCCTCGATGCGCGGCGAGCCGATCGCGGAGCTGAACCGGGGCCTGGCGACCTTCCAGGAGGAATTGCTTGCGCGACCCGATGGCGGCGAAGCGCGTCGAATTGGCGGTCGTCACCTTCGGCCCGGTCACGGTGATCGAGTTTCCACGGAAGCGCCGAGGTTCTCGGCACCCGCGCGCCAGCGGCGGCACGCCGATCGGCGCGGTGATCGAGCACGGGTTGCAGATGCTGCCGAGCGCAAGCAACTCTACCAGCAGAACGGCATCTCTATTACCGCCCCTGGATCTTCCTGATCACCGACGGCGCACCGACCGACCGCTGGCGACCGGCCGCGCAGCGATCCGTGAGGGCGAGGAGGCGAAATCGTTCATGTTCTTCGCGGTCGGCGTGCAGGGGGCGAACATGGAGACGCTGGGCAAGATCGCCGTGCGCCAGCCGCTCGGCTCGGCGGCCTGCGCTTCCGCGACCTCTTCGCCTGGCTCTCGAACTCGCTCAGCGCCGTGTCGCGCTCAACCCGGGCGAACCGGGGTGCCCTGGAGAACCCCGCCGCCCCCGGCGGCTGGTGATCGTCGATTGAAAATTCGCGGACTGCCACGAGAAAGAAGGATAGATGCGGAATTGCCCCAATTCCAGTGCTATCTCGGTTGTCGCTCTTGCTTGCACTCACGCTCGTGCTTAGTGGGTTCGCCGTTTTCTCCCCATCGCGCGCTGGCAGCGGCGATGACCGTGACAAGCGGCGGAGATAGCGGCCCAGGTTCTTGCGTGATACCATCGCCGATGCCCTGGCCGACTCTACCATCGGTTGCCCAGTGACCACGGTGTACCCCTGACTTCGGGGGAGTCAACCCTCACCAAGAACATAACCATCCAGGGGACCAGTGTGGGCGGCGTCACGATTCGGCGCAGCGGCGCGAACGGCACTCCAGGTTTCGGATCTTCATGATCAATTCAGGCATAACCGTCGTGCTGGATGGTCTCGCCATCAGGAATGGCCGGGTATCCGGCAGTGTGGGCGGAGGCGGTCTCTACAATGGTGGCATGCTGACGTTCTCGAATGGCGTTGTCAGCGGGAACAGCGCTCGCCTCGGCGGTGGCCTCTTTAGCGCATTTGAAGCTGTGACCTTGAGCAATAGTACCGTGAGCGGTAATGCGACTCTGGGCGATGGTGCCGGTTTCTATAGCTTTTCAGGCTCGGCGTCGGTTGTGGATAGCACCATTCGGGACAATTTCGCTGGGACATCCGGTGGTGGCGTCTGTCCTGGCACCCTGACGGTGACCGGTAGCACCCTGAGCGGCAACAGCGCCGGTACTGGCGTTCGGCAGGTTATGGCATTATCTTCAACAACTCTGGAATAGTGTCCCTGACGGCGAGCACCTGAGTGGCAGCGTCGGCGGCAACGGCGGTGGGCTGTACAACTTTACTGGCACAGTCGATTTCAGCTTCGTCAGCATTGTGAAGAACACGGCAGTCTATGGTGGTGGCCTCGCCAACGCTGGGAACTCAGAGCACCGCCAGTGCCAGCTGACGAGTAGCATCGTCGCCGGTAATCTCACCGCAACGGGCAGGGCCGACTGTGGGATAAATGAATTTGCTCCCTTCGCCCCTATTATCGCATGGCTATAACGTGGTTGGCAGCGGGACCGGATGCCCGAGCAATGGCACCGGGGATACCAATATTCGGGACCGCTCAGCGGCCTGCCCAATCCGACCCTGGGGAATCATGGTGGCCCGACCCAGACGCACAATCTCCGCGTCGGCGTACGCTCGATCGCGAATTTCCGGTCGCGGAGTGCGGGGCCGAGACCGACCAGCGCGGTATCGCGCGCCCCCAGCATGGGAATTGCGATAGCGTTGCCTTCGAGAGCCGTTTCTACAACCTCCACCACTGCTCCACCACAGGTTATCTCCTCCTACCCGGAGGTAGTCGTCAACCGCACCCCCAGCCTGGTGCGAACCAGGCGCTCGTCGGCGTTGTGGACGGAGTATTGGCGGGGGCTGGGCGAACCTTTGACCATCACTATCAATGCCAATCACACCGTTGCTGAGCGTCCCATGTCTTCCTACGACGACGATCAACTCCCCTTCATCTGGACCGAGTTCGCGGAGAATCCGGAGCCGCGCTGCCCGTGCCTGCTGCTGCTCGATGTTTCCTCCTCGATGCGCGGCGAGCCGATCGCGGAGCTGAATCGGGGTCTGGCGACCTTCCAGGAGGAATTGCTGCGCGACCCGATGGCGGCGAAGCGCGTCGAGGTGGCGGTCGTCACCTTCGGCCCGGTCAAGGTGATCGGCGAGTTCCAGAGCGCCGAGGAGTTCTCGGCACCCACGCTGCGGGCCAGCGGCGACACGCCGATTGGCGCGGTGATCGAACACGGGTTGCAGATGCTCACCGAGCGCAAGCAACTCTACCGGCAGAACGGCATCTCCTATTACCGCCCCTGGATCTTCCTGATCACCGACGGCGCACCGACCGACCGCTGGCGACCGGCCGCGCAACTGATCCGCGAGGGCGAGGAGGCGAAATCGTTCATGTTCTTCGCGGTCGGCGTGCAGGGGGCGAACATGGAGACGCTGGGCAAGATCGCCGTGCGCCAGCCGCTCCGGCTCGGCGGCCTGCGCTTCCGCGACCTCTTCGCCTGGCTCTCGAACTCGCTCAGCGCCGTCTCGCGCTCCAATCCGGGCGAACCGGTACCCCTGGAGAATCCGGCCGCTCCCGGCGGTTGGGCGATTGTCGATTAGCGGTTGGGAAGCCCCGGAAGTGGTATGGTTCCTGCACCATCGCTCGATCGATCGGACACAGCGTGGTGTCGCCCGCGAGGGCGCGAGTGTGCCTCGCGCCTTCCGTCGCCGGGTATTGGGAGCGAGGCTGGGGAACGGGGGAGCCAAACATGCGTGATGACGCCACCACCGCACCTGGCGGCGCGGTTGCCGCTGGCCAGGGGGAGGGGATCGCGCGGGATTCAGAGTACTTCCGCCACCTCGTGGAAGCGTTGCCGCAGGTCATCTTCATCGCCGACGAAGCGGGGGAGATCGAGTACTTCAATCGCCACTGGTACGACTACACCGGCTTCCCCGATACCGCGCACGGTACCGAGGACTGGTACGCTGCAATCCATCCCGACGACGTGCCGCAATTGCGCGTGCGCCGCGAGCGCGCCGTGCGCACGGGCGAAATGCTCGAAGTGGAGTACCGCCTGCGACGCTACGACGGCGAGTATCGCTGGCACCTCGGGCGCTCGACGCCCCTCACCGACGGCGCGGGCACGATCATCAGGCGTTTCGGCACCGCGACCGATATCACCGAGCAGAAAGCCGTCGCCGAGGACTTGCGGTATTACGCGACCCTCGTGCGGCACATGGCGGAAGCCGCGATCACGACCGACACGCGCCAGGTGATCCGAGGCTGGAATCCGGCGGCGACCGAACTCTACGGCTGGTCCGAAGATGAGGTCGTGGGTCGTCTCGCCAACGATGTCCTCCAGACGCAATTCCCGAACGGCGACGCCGAGCGCCAGGCGATCTTGGAAGCAATCGCCGCGCACGGGCGCTGGCAGGGCGAGGTCGCCCAGCGGCGCAAGGACGGTTCCCCGCTCACCGTCGCCGCGATGGTGACCCTCATCCGCGATGCGGCGGGTGTGCCGGTCGGGATGACCGCGATCAACCGGGATGTCACCCAGCAGCAGCACCTGGAAGAAAACCTGCGCTTCCTGGCGGAGGCGAGCAGGGTGTTCGGCTCGTCGCTCGACTACCGCACCACCCTGGCGACCGTCGCGCGCCTCGGCGTGCCCAAGATTGCCGACTGGTGCGCGGTCGATATGCTCTCCGACACCGGGGAGATTGAGCGCCTGGCGGTGGCGCACGTCGATCCCGAGAAGGTCGCCTGGGCGATCGAGTTGAACAAGAGCCGCCCGCCCGATCCCGACGCGCCCACCGGACTGCCCAACGTTCTGCGAACCGGGAAGTCTGAGTTCATCCCGGTGATCACCGACGAGATGCTGGCGGCGGCGATCCAGAGCGAGGAGGACCTGGCGCTGGTGCGCTGGATCGGCTTCTCCTCGGTGATGATCGTGCCGCTGACGGTGCAGGGGCGCACGATCGGGGCGATGAGCTTCGTCGCCGCCGAGTCGGGGCGGCACTACACCCCGGCCGATCTCGCCTTCGCCGAGGAGATCGCCGCCCGCGCGGCGCTGGCCGTCGAGAACGCCCGACTCTACACCGCCGCGCAGTCGGCGGTCGCCGTGCGCGACGAATTCATGGCGCTCGCCTCGCACGAGTTGAAGACGCCGGTGACGAGCCTGAAGATGTACACCCAGGTCTTGCAGCGGCAGGCCGAGCGGCGCGGCGAGGCCGATCTCGCGACGCGCCTCGGGCGCATGGACCGGCAGATCGACAAGCTGACCGGGCTGATCAACGACCTGCTCGACGTGGCGCGCATCCAGGGCGGGCGGCTCGAATACACCGATGAGACGATCGATCTAAACGCCATCGTCCACGACGCGGTCACCGATGTCCAGCCGACCGCCGCGAAGCACCGCATCACCGTCGAGGGGACGATCGCCGAGCGCGCCTGGGGCGACCGCGAGCGGTTGGGCCAGGTCATTACCAACTTGCTGACCAACGCCGTAAAATATTCACCGAGCGCCGACCGGGTGCTGGTGCGGCTCGCGACGAGCGCGCGGGGCGCGACCATCGCCGTGCAGGATTTCGGCATCGGGATCGCCGATGACCACCTGCCGCACATTTTCGAGCAGTTCTACCGGGTCAGCGACCCGTCCGAGAAGACCTACCCGGGCCTCGGGATCGGGCTCTACATCGCGGGGGAGATCGTGCGGCGGCACGGCGGCGAGATTCTCGTGACGAGCCAGTTGGGCGCGGGGACGACCTTCACCGTGACGCTGCCGCTCCCCCGGCACGAGGCGCCGGGTGGCGGGCCGACAGGAGGGGCGACGGATGGGCAGCGGTCCGCAGCGCGTGCTGGCAGTTGACGACGATCCCGATATCCTCGACGCGATTCGCCTGACGCTCGAAGACGAGGGCTACCTCGTCACCACGACCGAGAAGGGCGAATACGCCGAGAATTTGCAGGATGGAACGGCGGCTTGCCCGGACCTGATCATCCTCGATGTGCTCCTCTCGGGCAAGGATGGGCGCACCATCTGCCGCAGCCTGAAGAACCGCCCCGACACCCGGCAGATCCCGATCATCATGATCTCCGCCCACCCCGGCGCGGAGGAATCGGTGCGCGCGGTCGGTGCCGACGCCTTTTTGGCCAAGCCCTGGGATATCAGCGCCCTGATCGGGCTGGTTGAAGCGTTCCTGGGTCGGCCATGAAGCGCACAGCGGGGGATTGGCGCTACGCCCTGGCCTCGGTCGCGGGCAATTAGCCACGCCCGCCAGGGCACCCCCGCCAGGATGCCGGCCCGCGAGGTGCTGGTCGCCGCCGACGGCAGCCCGGCCCTGGTCGCGGTCGTCGCGGATGGCGGGGAGCGCGGCGCGTTCGGGCGAGGGGCGCAACTCGCCTGTGCCCTCTTTCTGGAGCGCATCCGCGCCCTGCTGGCGGGTGGTGGTGGCCCGCGCGACCTCACGCGAGTTCGTCGTCGCCCTGCTGGCCGATTTCCAGCGGGCGATCGTCATGCGCGTCGAGGTGGCGGGGGCATCCCGCGCGACTATGCCTGGGGTATCGCCGTTGGCGGCGGTCGTCGGCGACGACGCGGCCTCCTACTGCCAGATCGGCGATGGCGCGATCGTCGTCGCCGCGCCCGACGAGTCGGACGGCTACCGCTGGGTCTTCTGGCCTCAGCACGGCGAGTACGAGAATGAGACGGTCTTCGCCACCGATCTCGACGCGCCCCGCCTGATCGCGGTCGAGCAGGCCGGGCAAGCCGTGGACGAAGTCGCGCTCTTCAGCGACGGCCTGCAACGCCTCGCCCTCCACTACGAGGGCCGCACCGCGCACGCCCCCTTCTTCCTTCCGATGTTCGCCCCGGTGCGCGCCGCCGATCCGGGGCGCGCGGACGCCCTCTCGACCCAACTCGCCACCTTCCTCGCCTCCCGGTCAACGCCCGCACCGACGACGACAAGACCCTCGTCCTCGCCACCCGGCGGCCTACTGCTCCCGCCGGAAACCTCGCCCGCCCCGAGCGAGTAAATATGAAGTACGAAGTGAGAAGTACGAAGTACGAATTAATGGCGGTGCCGTTGGAAAGTCCACTTCGTACTTCGTCGTTCGTACTTCGTACCCGCTCGTTACTCGCTACTCGTTACTCGTTACTGGAGCGAAGCGGTGACCGCCAGCGCCACCCGCACGATCGTCGATGGCACCGGACGCGCGCTCGTGCTCGGCGGCGAGCTCGGGCGCGGTGGCGAGGGCGCGGTCTACGCCGTGGCGACTCAGCCCGACATCGTCGCCAAGCTCTATCATCAGCCGCCGGCCGCCGCGAAGGCCGCGAAGCTGGCCGCGATGGCCGCGCTCGGCACCGAGCGGCTGCTGCGCCTGACCGCCTGGCCGGTCGGCACCCTGCATCGCGAGGCGGGTGGCCCGGTCGCCGGGCTGCTGATGCCCCGCATCGAGGGGCACCAGGCGATCCACACCCTCTACAGCCCCAAGAGTCGCCTCACCGCGTTCCCGCAGGCGGGCTGGCCCTTCCTGGTCCACGCCGCCGCCAACGCCGCCCGCGCCTTCGCCGCCATCCACGAGCACGGCCACGTCATCGGCGACGTGAATCACGGCAACCTCGTCGTCTCGCCCCAGGCGACCGTGAAGCTGATCGACTGCGACAGCTTCCAGATCGCGGCCGGAGATCTGCTCTACCGCTGCGAGGTCGGCGTGGCGACCCACACCCCGCCCGAGTTGCAGGGGAAATCGTTCCGCGAGGTCACGCGCACCCCGAATCACGACGCGTTCGGGCTCGCGGTGATCATCTTCCAGCTGCTCTTCATGGGACGGCACCCCTTCTCCGGTGCCTACAGCGGCCCCGGCGAGATGCCGCTGGAGCGGTCGATCAGCGAGTTCCGCTTCGCCTACAGCAAGCACGCCGCCGATTACCAGATGCACGCCCCCCCGGCGACCCCCGCCCTGGTGACTGTCTCGCCCGAAGTCGCCACCCTCTTCGAGCGCGCCTTCGCCGCCGAGGGCGCGACCGTCGGCCGCCCCACGCCGCAGGAATGGGTGCCCGCGCTGACCGCGCTCGGCAGCTCGCTGACGCAATGCCGCCAGAGCCGCGCGCACCATTATCTGAAAACCCTGCCCGCGTGCCCCTGGTGCCCGATCGAGCGCAAGGCGGGCGTGCTCCTCTTCGGCCTAGCCTCCTACGACGTGAAGGAGGCGCAGTCTGGTTTCGACCTCCAGGCAGTCTGGGCACAGATCGCTGCCGTAGGCCCAGCTCCTCATTACCCGCGTTTTCTCCACGGCCATCACCGGCACGCTGGCGCTGGTTCGGAAACGCGATGCGACGGGGGCTGGTTGTAGCGTTTTTCGGCGTAGCAATGCTGGCTCTCTTTACCCTTTCGGTAATGTGACAATCCCGATAATTGTCGGGGGTGTCATCGTTGCTTCGCAAGTGTTGTCGGGCGTTGCTGAGCCGACTCGCCGTCGGCGTCTGGAGGTGAATACGCTCAGGATGGGCAGTTGGAACGCCAACAACGTGTCCAGAAGCGTTGGGAGAGCAGGCATCGACAAAGCAATTCGATCGTGCCCTGTTGCAACTCGACACGTTACGTGACCGCTTCTCAATTGCCTACGGTGCGACAAGCGCGTCTCAATGAACTCGGCAATAAGGCGCGCGAACGACGGTTGCGGTACTTCCTCGACACCACACGATCGCGAGGACAGCATTCTCGGCATTCGACCCACGCGCGTGGCGACGCTGCAATCGTGGGGCATCGAAACGGCAGCGGATGTCGAAGCGTGGGCGATCAAGGCGATCTCCGGCTTCGGCCAGACCTACACTAACCGCCTGCTCGACTGGCGGCAGACGATCGAGGGAGTTTCCTTCAACGCCGCGCGCAGCATTAACCTGCCGACATCGCGGCGGTAGATCGAGAGATCGAGTCGGAGCGAGTCGAGCTAGAGCGCATCCTGCGCGAGGGCCATACCCAACTGGCCCAACTCAGGGCGCAGATCATGAAGGCGCGCGATGCACTCTGGACTGAGTTAGAAGAGTCCACTCGCGAACTCGCTCGGACCACCGCCGATTACAAGGCGCTGGGCGGCCGATGAAGGTCTGTAGAAGAGGCAGGCCGACCCAAAAGGCATCGTCGCGTCGGTGAAGGAGGAGCACCAATGGCCGAACTGCCCCCGCACCCCAGCCTGCCGCAGTTGCAGCAGTACCTGAACGAGGTCTGCCAGGAGCGCGGCTGGACCAAGGATAGCGAGACCGAGAAGTGGCTCCTCTTCACCGAAGAGATCGGTGAACTGGCGAAAGCGATTCGCAAGACGCGCAACCTCTATCAGGAACAGGCCCGCCCCACCACCCACGCCCTCGAAGAAGAGTTCGCCGATGTCCTCAGCTACCTGCTCGACCTCGCCAACTGCTTCGGCGTCGATCTCGAACAGGCCTTCCGCGACAAAGAGCGCGTCAACGCCGGCCGCACCTGGCACTGATTTACTTGACGATGCGGAACCGCAAGTGTGTTACCCCGGTGCCCTCGATCACGGCGGTGCGCTCCAGCTCGATCGGTGCGTTGCCGAACTGCTCGAACAAGCGGACGCCGCCGCCGAGCAGGAAAGGCACCACGTCAACCTGGAACTCATCGAGCAGCCCGGCCTTCAGGCATTGTTGCACGATGCTCGCCGCCGCCACCGCGACATCCTTCTCCCCGGCGACCGCCCTGGCCTGGGCCACGGCGCTCTCCACGCCAGCGGTGACGAAGGTGAATGGCGCGCCCGGGTGGCGCGCGATCCACTCCTGCGGCACCGCGTGCGTCACCACGAAGACCGGGGTATCCACCGGGTGCCGCCCGCCCCAGCCGTCGGTGATGTCGAACGTCTTCCGCCCCGAGATTAGCGCCCCGACCTCGGCGTAGCTCTCGCGCATCATCGCCGCGCTCGCCGCCGAGACTTTGGAGGTCATCGTGCCGCTCGGCACCACAAACTCGGTGTCGCCGCTGTTGTACCAGTCGAACAGCCGCATCCCACCCTCGCCCAGCGGGTGCTCAGGCCCATCATTCGGCCCCGCGATGAAGCCATCCAGCGACATCGTCAGGCTCGTCGTCACCTTGCCCACTTTCGTTCTCCTTCTACGCTTTGATCGGCTGGACCAGTTGCGTACGCCAACTGGACGGATCGCTCGCGTCGGCGGTGCTGCCCTCCCGCGACGGATCGAGCCAGTAGTAGACCTCCCAGCCGGGGCCAGCCGCCTCGCGCCCCTGCTCGTCGCGCCAGGCCGCC
Source organism: Chloroflexia bacterium (assembly GCA_046328475.1). Taxonomy (GTDB): domain Bacteria; phylum Chloroflexota; class Chloroflexia; order Thermomicrobiales; family CADCWN01; genus CADCWN01. The sequence continues at coordinate 19,810 of JAXLWN010000064.1, forward strand.
AGGCGACCATAGGCCTCGCCCAGCCGGTCGTGCGCCCCGATGTGCCAGGTGGCGATCGTCGGCCCGCCGGGGAGTTCGCCAGCGGCGATTCGCCCCTCGCCCGCGACCGCCTCGGCCACCGGCACGCCGATCTCCATGTCCGTCTCCTCCGCCCCGAACGTGTGGTAGCGCACGAAGACCGGCCCGGCAGCCCGCGCGCCGCTCTGCTGCAGATAGCCCAGCAACGCCGGAATCCGCTCCCCCATCGTCTCGCCCAACTGGGCCACCGGAATGGCCCCCCTGATGCTCAGCACCGGTTGCGCGTCGCGCTGCTGCACCTCAACCGCGTCGCCGTTCGCCCCTGCGACCATCGCGCATCCTCCTTCTCGGGCAACATCGCTCGGCAGCCCCGGCGTAGCGCCCACGCCACACCGCTGCCAACACAGGGTAGTCGTTCGACCCTCACGCGGATCGACAACTACCCGATACCTCTCCGTCGCGAATGTTGTCCGTGAAATTGAACTATGAGGGGGACATACTATCGAGTCCGCGCAGGCGGACTTTGCGGCGACCAACGGGAGCCTTCAGCCGGGACTTCAGTCCACCGGCATTGTGCTCCACCGGCCTCATCCCCTAATCCACCGGCCTCGTCTCCGCATTCGTCGGCAGCGCCGAGCGCGTCGCCATCAGCGTCAGATAGCCGACCAGCACGAACGCCGCGAAGAGCGCGCACATCGCCCAGGGGCGCGGCTGCTGCAGCGGGTGTTGGAAGACCGCCGCCAGATCGCGCAGCAGCGACAGCGGGTTCACCAGCAAATCCCAGCTATTCCAGCGCTGGAAGCGTCCCACGTAGATGCCGAAGCCGCACAGCCCCGCCGACAGCAGCACGAAGAGCCAGCCCACCGCCCGGCCGAGGTAGCGCGCCACGATCCCCTGCATGATCCCCAGCGAGACCGCGCCCAGCACGCAGCCGGTCCAGGCGACCGCCACGAGCATGATCACGTCGTACCAGTAGAGCCAGGGGTCGGGCCGGGGGCTGATGTGCATCAGATCGGTGACGATGTAGGGCGCGTTGGGCAGGAACGCCATCCAGAGCGCCGCCGGGGCGATCAGACGCCAGGGGCGTTCGGGGTGCCGCAGCCGCAGCCAATCGGCCAGCAAACTCGCGCCAAACGGCACCCAGGCCAGGAAGAGGTTCCAGACCAGCCAGCGCAGGTGCCACGACCCCGTGCGCCCGATCCGCACCGCCACCAGCGCGCAGACCAGCGCGCTGGCGAACCACAGCGCATAAAACGCCCGCGCCGCCAGGAAACGATGCACCGACACTATCCCGCCCCCCACCCGTCGCAGCGAACACCACACCCGCTACAACGCCCTGGCGAGGGGGATGGTTGCCACGCTGAGTTGCAGGTTGGCAAGTTACAGGTTACAGGTTCAGAACGAGAAACGTGCAACTTGTAACCTGTAAACCTGCAACTCCGTCCCTACTCCGCACCCACCCCCGCCCGCAGAATCCTGCTCCGGTCGCCCGTGATCATGTAGATCGTGCGCTCGCAGATGTTCGTGACGCGGTCGGCGATCCGCTCCAGGTTGTGCGTCACCCAGAGCAGGCGGGTGCCGCGCGTAATCTTGGCGGGATCCTCGATCATGTAGGTCAGGAGTTCGCGGTAGACCTGGTCGTGGAGTGCGTCGATCTCGTCGTCCTCTTCCCAGATCGCCCGCGCGGTGCCCAGGTCGCGGTCGATGAACGCGTCCAGGCTGCGCCGCAGCATGTCGAGCGATTGTTCGGCCATGCGCGGGATATCGATCAGCGGCTTGATCGGCGGCTCGTCCAGGCTGAGCAGGACCACTTTGGCGATCCCCTCGGCGTAGTCGCCGATGCGCTCCAATTCGCCGGTGATCGCCAGGACGGCGGAGATCGTGCGGAGGTCGGTGGCGATCGGCTGCTGCGTGGCGATCACCAGCAGCGCCCGCTCTTCGAGGCCGACCGCGAGCTGGTCGAGGTCGGTGTCGTGGTCGATCACATCCTGGGCGAGCGCGGCGTCGCGGTGCTTCAGCGCCTCCACCGCGCGTTCCGTCGCCACGGCCGCCATGCTGCCCAGTGTCAGGATCTCGTGCTGCAAATCCCGCAATTGCCGGTCGAACCCGAGCCGTGGCATCCGCCCCTCCCTGCGAGCGACCGGGAAGAGGAGTACGGCACTATCTCCCACCCGTGCCGCCAGGGGTAGGCAGACTCAGGACATGCCGCTGTCTGTGCCACACAGCGTAGCATATGACGTACGAAGTGAGAAGTACGAAGTACGAAGTGAGGCGGTGCCTGGGGTCCGTCTCGTTCGTGCTTCGTCGTTCGTACTTCGTACTTCTAAATCTCTCCCGTCGCTGGTGCTTCGGTCGGCATGATCTCGTCCGCCGATACCTCGGTCGGCAACTCCTGCAGATCGGGCCACTCCCCCTCGATCATGAAGATGACCTGCTCGCAGATGTTGGTGGACCGGTCGGCGACGCGCTCCAGGTTGTGGACGATCCAGAGCTGGTGGGTCGCGCGCGTCAGCGTGCTCGGGTTTTCGATCATCGAGAGGAGCAGCGTGCGCGAGAGCGCCTGCTGGTAGTGATCGACCGTCGCGTCCTGCTGCCAGATCCGCCGCGCCTGCACGGCGTCCTGCGTCTCGTAGGCGGAGAGACTGAGCTGGAGCATCGCTCGCGCCGTCCGCGCCATCACGTAGAGCCCGTGCGGCGCGTCGAGCGGCGGCTCGCCCGGATCGCGGATCACCAGTTTGGCGATCCCGGCGGCATAGTCGCCGATGCGCTCCAACTCGCTGGCGATGACCATCGCGGCGGTGATCGCGCGCAGATCGCTCGCCACCGGTTGTTGCGTCGTCAGCATCTTGATCGATAGGCGCTGGATCACCCCGTGGCGCTCGTCGATCGCGCGGTCCTCCGCCACGATCGCATTTGCGGTCGCCCCGTCGGCCTCTTGCAGGCAGGAAACCGCGCGTTCGAGCGCGCTGGCGACCGTCTCCCCGACCGCCAACACCTCGTCGCGCAGCGTCGCCAGTTGTCCGTGGAATTGCGTGCGCACCATCTTTCACCATTGCGGATTGCGGATTGCGGATTGCGGATTGTCGTTGGGCAAGTGGCTTGTCTCGCCAGCCTGGTGTGCTGCGCCGCTTCGCTGTCGGCACCGCGCCCTGTTCTCAATCCGCAATCCGCAATCCGCAATCGATAAATCGCATTAGCCGAACCGGCCAGTGATGTAGTCCTCGGTCCGCTTGTCGTTCGGGTGGGTGAAGATCTGCTCGGTGCGGCCATACTCCACCAGCTCGCCGTAGCGCGCGTCGCCCGCGAGCATGAAGGCGGTCCAGTCGGCCACGCGCGACGCCTGCTGCATGTTGTGGGTGACGATGGCGATCGTGTACTTCTGCTTCAGCTCGACGATCAATTCCTCGACCTTGTAGGTCGAGATCGGGTCGAGTGCCGAGCAGGGCTCGTCCATCAGGACGACCTCGGGCTCGATCGCGATCGTGCGGGCGATGCAGAGGCGCTGCTGCTGGCCGCCGGAGAGCGAGGCCCCCGACTCCTTCAGCTTGTCCTTGACCTCGTTCCAGAGGGCGGCACCGAGCAGGCTGCGCTCGACCGTCTCGTCCAGCTCCCGCTTGCTCTTGCGAATGCCGTTCAGCTTCAAACCGGCGATCACGTTGTCGTAGATCGTCATCATCGGGAAGGGGTTGGGCTTCTGGAAGACCATCCCGATGTGGCGGCGCACCCGCACCGGATCGACTCCCTTGCCGTAGATGTCCTGCCCCTCGATCGTGATCGAACCCTCGACGCGCGCCCCGGGGAGCACCTCGTGCATCCGGTTGAGGCAGCGCAGGAAGGTCGATTTGCCGCAGCCCGAAGGGCCGATCAGGGCGGTGACTTCGTTGGCCCGGAAGGACATCGAGACATCCTTGATCGCGTGGGTGGTGCCGTACCAGGCGTTGACCTGCTTGGCGATCAGCGAAACGCCCTCCATCGCCCCCTGCGCGAGGGTCTCGTGCATCGCCGCCTGATCGCGCGCGGCCTGCTTCGCCTCTTCCGGCCCCATCGAGGCGGGGATCGAATTCTGCACCGTGGCGACACCTGCCTTGCTTGTCCGTGCGGCCGTGCCCCCTGGCCCGGGCCGCTGGCTCCTATCCACTGCCATCGCGTACCTCATCTCCGTCGTGCTCACGCCGCCCGCTGCGGCCCTTCGTCGTGTCGCTTGCCCTCAGCGCCGCCCTTTGGGTCCGCCGCTCGCCGCGAGCCGGACGAACAGGCTGAGCAGGCCGATGATGATGATCAGGACCAGCGACGCCCCCCAGGCCTTGGTGTAGGAGTCGGCGAAGGGCGACTTGGTCGCGTAGGTGTAGATCTCCAGCGGCAGCGCCGCCATCGGGCCGCGCAGGTTACTGCTGGCGAAGTTGTTGCCCAGCACCGTCAGCAGCAGCGGGGCGGTCTCGCCGGAGACGCGCGCGATCGAGAGGATCACGCCGGTGAGGACGCCGCTGCGCGCGACCGGCAGGACGACGCTGGTGATCGTCTTCCAGCGCGGCGTCCCGAGGGCGAGCGAGGCCTCGCGCAGGTTGTTCGGCACGAGTTTGAGGATCTCCTCGCTGGTGCGCGTGATGATCGGGATCATGATGATCGCCAGCGCGACGCTGCCCGCGACCGCGTTGTAGGTGCCGATGCCGCGCTTGACCAGCAGCGCCCAGGCGACCGCGCCGATGGCGATCGAGGGGAGGCCGGTCATCAGGTCGGCGACGAAGCGGACGGTGTTGGCGAAGCGCCCGCGCCCGAATTCGGCCAGGTAGATCCCCGCGCCGAGGCCGATCGGGATGCCGACGAGGCTGGCGAGGGCGACGATCAGGAGCGAGCCGCGAATGGCGTGGGCGACCCCGCCACCGGCCTCTCCGAGCGGCGGGGGGGACTTGATGAAGAAGTCGAGGTTGAGTGCGGGCGCGCCCTTCACGATGATGTAGCCGAGGATGATGAAGAGGATGCTGACGCCGATCAGCGCACTGCCGCCGATCAGGCCGGTCATGAGCGCGTTGACCGTCCGGCGGCGGCGGGCCAATACATCGGTCGCCACGAGCGTGATCTGGTGCTTCGAGCGAGGCGAAGCGGGCGTGGTCATCTCTGCTTGCATGGTCCCTCCCGCTAGAGCCCGGTCGCCCGGGTATCGCCGCCGAAGCGGCCGACGATCACGCGCGCGGTCAGATTCACCATCCCGGTGACGAAGAGGAGGACCACCGCCACCCCAATGATCGCGCTGAAGTGGAGGGAGCTGTTGGCGTCAGCGAACTGGTTGGCGATGGCGCTCGCCATCGTGTAGCCCGGCGTCAGGATCGACCAGCTGATCTTGGTCGAGCTGTTGCCGATCAGCATCGTCACCGCCATCGTCTCGCCGATCGCGCGCCCGAGGCCGAGCATCGCCGCGCCGACGATGCCGGTGCGGGCGTAGGGCAGGACCGCGCCGCGAATCATCTCCCACTTCGTCGCCCCGAGGGCGAGCATCCCCTCGCGCTGCGTGCCCGGCACGGTGCTGATCACCTCGCGCGCCACCGACATGATCGTCGGCAGGATCATGATCGACAGGATCACCCCCGCCACGAACATGTCGCGCCCGCGCGCCGGACCCGCCACGAGATGGTTCAGGACCGGTACGTCGGTGAGCGCCGCCTTGACCGGGCGCTCGATCCGGTCGCGCAGGAAGGGCGCGAGGATGGCGATCCCCCAGAAGCCGTAGATCACCGACGGGATCACCGCCAGGAGTTCCACCACGAAGGAGACCGGGGTGCGCAGCCAGGCCGGGGCATATTCGACAATAAAGAGCGCCGCGCCGACCGCGATCGGCGTGGCGATCAGCAGCCCGAGCAGCGAGGTGACGAGTGTGCCGTAGATGTAGGGCAACGCGCCGTAGACATCGGCGGTCGGGTTCCAGACCTGGCCGGTGATGAAGCGCAATCCCTGCCGCACCAGCGCCGTGCGCGCATCGATCAGCAGGATGATGAAAATCGTGGCGAGCAGGACCAGGATCGTCGCCGCGAAAGTGAAGGCAATCCCCTGGAAGACGCGATCCCCCATCGCGCCGCCGGATCCCCCGCGCAGATCGATGTTTCGCGCGGCCCCCTCTCGACCCCCGCCGCGCGCCGTCATTCGGACTGCCACAAACCCTCCCTCCTGAAAATTGCGTTCCTCCCCCTAATACTCCGGTAGAGGCTGAGGCGACGGACAGATTTGTGGCCTGCCCGCCGCCTCGCCTCTACCGGTTTCGTGTTCGTCTGTCCTACTTGCCCGGGAAGGCCTTCTGCCCGTTGAGCATGATGCTGTTGATGAACGCCTGGCCCTTGGCCACGATGGCGGGCGGCAGCGGGGCGTAGTCGAGGCCCTCGTTGAACGTCTGGCCATCGGTGAGCGCCCACCAGAGCATGCGGGTCACGGCGACCGCCTTGGCCTGGTCGGTCTGCTTCGGGCAAACCAGGATCCAGGTGATCGCGGTGATCGGCCAGGACTGCGCGCCCGCCGCGTTGACCACCTTGAAGCGCAGGTCGGCCGGGGCCGACGGCGCGACAGCCGCGCCGGCCGCCGTCACCGAGGCGGCGTTGGCGGTGACGAACTGCCCTTCCTTGTTCTTCACGTCGGCATACTTGAGGCTATTTTGCTTGGCGAAGGCCAGCTCGACGTAGCCGATGCCGTAGGGGTTGTTCTTGATCTCGGTCGCGACGCCGGGGTTCCCGGCGGCACCGATGCCGCCCGGCCACTGCACGGTCGAGCCGCTCTTCGGGCCAGCTGCCCAGTCGGGATTCGCCGCCGTGAGGTAGGAGGTGAAGTTATCGGTCGTGCCGCTGCTGTCCGAGCGGTGGACGGTGATGATCTCCTCGTTCGGCAGGGTCACGCCGGGGTTGAGGGCGGCGATCTTCGGGTCGTTCCACTTCTTGATCTTCTCGAGGAAGATCCCGCCGATGGTGTCGGCATCCAGCTTGAGCGTCTGCGAGACGTTCGGCAGGTTGTAGGCGACGACGATCGCGCCGAGGGTCGTCGGGATGTGCAGAATCGTCTCGCCGCACTTCGCCTTGGCGTCGGCGAGCTCCTGGTCGCTCATCGGCGAGTCGGAACCGGCGAAGTCGACCGTCTGGTCGCGAATGGCGTTCTTGCCCGCGCCGGAGCCGGTGCCCTGGTAGTTAACCTTGACGCCGGTCGCCTTGTTGTACTCGTCGAACCACTTGCTATAGAGCACCTGCGGGAAGGTCGCGCCCGCGCCGTTCAGCGTGTCCGCATCCCCCTGCTTGCCGGTGATCTTGATCGCGGGGCCGCTGCTGCTCGTCGATGCCGTGGCGGCAGTCGAAGGCCGCGCGCTGGCCGAACCGGCCGCGCTGGCCGCCGCCGACGGGGCCGTGCTGGCGGCTGCGCTGCTCGCCGCGCTGGCGGCTGCCGAGGGGGCCGTGCTCGCACCACCGGCGGTGCTGGCGGAAGCTGCGGCGCTCGGCGCGGTCGAAGCGGCCGTGGACGGCCGGGCGCTGGTGCTCGCCGCCGCTGACGGCGCGGCGGTCGGCGCGGGCGTCGCGGTCGCATCGGCACCGCACGCGCTGAGGATCATCATGATCCCGGCCAGGAGCGAGATGAGCGCGAATGGGCGACTGAGTTTCTTCGTTGATGTCGTTGCCTGCACGCGCTTGGTGGAAATCATACCGAGTGTTTCCCTCCTTCGGTCCCAATGTTTCGCCACATCGTGCCTCCCCCCGCAGGCACATTGGCCGACGCGCGGCCACCCCGTTGTGACCACTCGTCGGCACAAAGGTAATTGGGCGAGGTAAACCGACCTTTAACAGGAGGTTAACGGGATGTTAAACTTTGGTTGGGCTGCTATTTGCTCACGATCGCGCGCCGGTAGCGGCAGTTTTCACGCCAGCGGGCACATCTAGACACGATTGTCGATGGGTATAAATATCGCTAGTCGCCAGCCAGCAACCTGGTCAGCGCTGTCAAGTTGCCCAACCAAATTCTCGCCGAAGGGCCAAGAACCCCTACAACCGCCACAGAAAGCCGGATTGATCCGGCGCACTCTCGTAGCCCGGAGACTTCATCTCCGGGTGCTCTGCGGAACGCCACATACCTTTCCCAACACCCTAACCGCCCCACGAAGCACTGAAATTATCCAGATCAATGCCGCAAGCTTGCTAGACGTGTCCAATTATTCTGACGTTCGCATCTAATTTCACTTGACGCATACCGTCGCACTTCGTAGGATTCGTGCAGCAGGGGGTAGTAGCAAGGGCTCTGTCACAGCAGAATCGTGGGGTAGTTGTAGGGTCTAGAAGGAGTGAGCCATGGTCAGCGATCTGGGTCAAGTTGTCCAGGCCTATCGCAAGGCGCGCGGTCTGTCGAGTCGCGCCCTGGCGGCGGCGGCGGGGCTCGCCCCGCAAACGCTCTGGTTCATCGAGCACGGCGTCACGCACCAGCCGCGCCCGGAGAACCTGGCGGCGATCGCCCGCGCGCTGAACATCCCGCAGTCGCGGCTGCAGGCGCTGGCGAACGGCGCGAACGGTGCCGCCGCCACGCTGCCCGCCACCCTCCCGCCGAGCGGCCTCCCGCAGCGCGCCGAGCGGCGCGAGCGGCGACCGGTCGCGACCGTGGCGCGGGCCGAGTCGCCCGCCACCGGCATGAAGTGGGTGACGCGCGCGGGCGTGCGCATGGACCGCGCGGCGATGGTCTGGCTGATCAAGAAGGAGATCGATCCCGCCGCCGAGATCGCGATCCTGCCTGAGTCGGAGGTGATGGAGTACGCCGAGGAGACCGGCGCGACCCCGTTCCATCACCCCCAGGCCGAACTGCGCCACACCGGCACGCGCACCGGCTTCGACGCGCTGCGGACCCACTACGGGCTCGATGATCCCGCGCTCGGGTTGATGTCCCTCATCCTGCGCGGCGCGGAGACCAACGACCGCAGCCTGACCCAGTGGTCCCCCGGTTTCTGGGCGATCGGCAACGGCCTGCGCCAGCTGATCGACGACGACGAGATGTTCATCGCGCAGCTGGCCCCGGTGCTCGACGGTCTCTACCGCTTCTGCCAGGACCAGCTCGCGCCAGCACAGCGTCCAACCGCCGAGGGGCGGACCGGATAACGCGCCCCCGCAAGGCGGGGGCAGAGGAAGGACAGATGGCGAGGGGAATGCGACGACGGGAGTTCTTACGGTTCGTGGCGGCGGGCAGCGGCGGAATGGCACTAGCCGGTCTGCTCGCCGCTTGCGGCGGCAGTCCAACGGCCACATCGGCCCCGAGCGCCGCCCCCAGCCGGGCACCAAGCGCCGCGCCAAGCGTCGCGCCGAGTGCCGCTCCCAGCAGCGCGGCGGCGGCATCGGCAGCCCCCGCATCGGCGGCGAGTAGCGCGGCAGCAGCCGCAACGCCCACCCGCCCCGCAGCCCCTTCGGCGGCAGCCACCCCGAGCGCGGCCCCGGCGACCCCCGCCGCGTCCGGCAACGTCGTCTTCTTCGTCACCGGCGACCTGGCGGAGAAGGAGGCCTACCAGACGATTGTTAACGCTTTCAACGGTCGCCAGACCCGCATCAAGGTCGAACTCCAGCACGTCCCGAGCGCCGACGACTACACCAAGCGCCTCACGGCCGACTTCGCCGCCGGGACGCCCGCCGACGTGATCCTGCTCAACTATCGTCGCTTCGGGGCCTACGCCGCGAAGGGTGCCTTCGACCCCGTCGGTCCCTACCTCGCGCAGAGCAGCGTCCTCAAGCAAACCGACTTCTATCCCGAACTGATCGCCCCGTTCAGCCGCAACGGCGTCCTGGTCGGCATCCCGCAGAACGCCTCCAGCCTGGTGATCTACTACAACAAGGACATGTTCACGAAGGCGGGCGTGGCCTTCCCGAAGGCGGGCTGGACCTGGGACGACTTTCTCACCTCCGCGCAGGCCCTGACGAAGGGGACCGAGCAGTACGGCGTCACCATCGCCGCGCAGATGATCCGCGTCGCGCCCTTCATCTGGCAGAATGGCGGCGATATCGTCGACAATCTCGCCAAGCCGACCAAGCTGACGTTCGACCGCCCCGAGTCGCTCGAAGCGGCCCAGTGGTTCATCGATCTCCAGGTCAAGCACAAGGTCGCACCCGACGCCGTGCAGCAGGCCGCCGAGGCCGACGAGGCGCGCTTCCTCAACGGGCGCGCGGCGATGTTCTTCGAGAGCCGCCGCTTCACCCCGACGCTGCGCGAGCAGAAGCTCTTCGACTTCGACGTGGCCGCGCTGCCGCAGCGCAAGGTGCGCGCCTCTATCCTCCACTCCGACGCCTACCTGCTGACCTCGGCCAGCAAGAATAAGGCGGCGGCCTTCGCCTTCATGGAGTATGCCAACGGCCCGGATGGGCAGCCCGTCATCGCGGCGACCGGCCGCACCGTCCCCTCGATCAAGGCCGTCGCCGAGACCCCCACCTTCCTCAATCCGACCGAGAAGCCGCTGAACAACCGCGCCTTCATCGAGGCGATCCCGATCATCCGCCCGACGATCAACATCGACACCACCGAGCAGATCGAGTCGATCGTCAACACCGAGCTGCGCCGCGCCTTCCTCGGCCAGGCCCCCCTCACCGACGCGATCACCCTGATGAACTCCCGCACCGCCGAACTCTTCAAGCCACAGCGTAGCTTGCGCGGAAGAAGGCGCCAGTGATCGCACGGGGCCGATGTCGGCCCCGTGCGGTGATACTCATGCAGTCCAATCTTCAACCCGAAGCCCAGGCACCTTCTGAAAATCCGCGCCATTTCGCGACAATAGAGACGCATCCCGCGCCAGTGCGATGCCCGCAATTTTGAGATCCATGGTGCCAATGCGAATGCGCTGCCGCTGGAGTTGCTGGACAATCGCCGCCGCAGTCGCATCGAACGCGATCAACGGGACTGTGATGTAGCTCAGCCAGCCGCGCGTCTGTTCCTCCTAGCTAATAACTGTTGCCGCGACCTCGTCGGGCGAAACCGCCCGGAGCCGCTGTCGGAGGCGTTCCGCTTGGACTCCACCGCGTTCCAGCAGGCTCAAATGATCGGTATCAAGGAGCTACATCCGTATCCTCGTCAGCCGTCGGACGCTGCGCCTCGCGATACTGGCGACCCAGTTCGGTCGCTTCCGAGAACGCGGGCACGTCGGCAAACACGCCGTGAACCTGATCCCACCACGGCGTAGTGGTTGGCTTCGACAACTGCCGTTTCAGCGTCAGCACTTCCCGTTCGAGGAGGGCGACGCGTTCCTCCAGGGTGATCGTTGTCATCTGGCGTTCTCCTTCCCCACAATAGCTGCCACCATTATATCTGAGGGATGTCGTCGATGAAGCCGAGTGTGTAGGCCGAAAGGTTCACCCGTAGCATGTCGTGCCTGGCCGAGCCGAGAAGTCGCCATTGCCCAAACAGAGCAGGGCCGCGCGCCCTCTCCCGGCGCGCGGCCCTGCTTCGTACCCCCTCGTTACTCGTTACTCGTTACTCGTCATCCCTTCAGCGGCCCCATCACCTCTTCCGCGAACCGCAGCACCGGCTCGGTCTCGGTGACGTGCCCGAAGTCGCAGAGGAAGTGCGTCACCCCCTCGCGCTTGAACGGCTCCAGCGCCTCCACCCACTTCGCCGAGTCCTCGCTCGTCCTGGGCAGCGGTGCCTCGCGCGTCACGGTCAGCGCGATCGCGCCCGGATCGCGCCCGAACTCCTCCGCCGCGCGGAAAACGATATCCCGCTTGCGGATGAAGGTCTCGATCCCCCGGCCCGCGCCGGTGTTCCACATGTCCGCGCGCCGCCCGACCAGCGGCAGCATCAGCTGCTCGCCCGAGCCGCCGATCAGGATGGGCGGGATCGGCTCCGGGTGTGGCGGGGCGAAGGCCGACTCGATCTGGAAGTGCTTCCCCTGGAAGGTCGGGTTGTCGTCGGTCCACATGATCCGCATCAACTGGACCGCGTCCTCCAGCTGCGCGATGCGCACCGCCGGGCGGGGGAAGTCGTAGCCATAAGCCTTGTACTCCTCGCCGCGCCAGCCCGCCCCGATCGCCATGATGAAGCGTCCGCCGCTCATCGTTTGCAGCGTCGCGCCCATCTTCGCCGTCAGTGCCGGGTTGCGATAGCCCAGGCCGAGGACGTGGTGCCCGACCAGCACGTTCGGGAATTTCGCCGCCAGCCAGGTCAGTGCCGTCCAGCCCTCCACGAAGGGATCGCTGCGGCGGTCGAAGCCGTAGAAGTGGTCGCAGACCCAGAGCGAATCGAAGTGCTGGACTGCCACCGGCAGGATCTCCCGCTCCTGATAGATCACCAGCGGCTCGAAATTGCTCTCGGGCGGGCCGATGGCGGGCGAAATCCAGCCGAACTTGATCTGGGACATAATGCCTGCCTCCTCGTTAACCTGTCAGCGCTGACCGTCCGGGCAGCCGCCTGCGCGGCCATCGCGCAGCATACCATGAGCCGCGCACGTTCGCGCTCGGCTACAATAGCGGCAACACCAGTCCCGGCGGGCGCATCGTTCACACCCGCCATCCAACGCGCGCCGACGCCTCTGAACCACGAGGAGGGCAGCATGGTTGACCACGCCAGGGAACGGCTCCGCGACCGCTTCCACCAGATGCGCGAGCGCGTCACCACCCCGCGCCGCAAGGCCCCGCGCCCGGCCGCCCCCGCCCCGGTCCCGGCCAGCCTCCTCTCCCAGCCCCTCTTCGGCGACCTCTCGCCGAGCGAGGCGGCGCTGCTCGGCCTCTTCGTGCAGCGCGAATCGGCCGAGACCGGCCAGGTGATCGTGCGCCAGGGCGAGGAAGGCGACGCCCTCTTCCTGATCGAGGCGGGCGAGGTCGAAGTGCGCGCCCACGGCGAGGACGGCGAGGAAACCGTCATCACCAAACTCGGCCCCGGCCACTACTTCGGCGAGATCGCCCTCGTCACCGGCGGCCCGCGCAACGCCGATGTCGTCGCGCTCACCCCGCTCACCCTGCTCCGCCTCGACCGCTCCGGCTACGAACTCCTCACCCAGGCCGCCGCCACCGAAGAACTCCGCCACACCGCCCAGCGCCGCGCGGAAGAAACCCAGGAAAAACTCGGCCAGCACACCGAGAATGAGAACTGAGACGACGGGAGGTGAACTGTGGCGAATGACCTTCTCCCCGAGGGCTATGCCAGATTCCTCGGCGACCTCAAGGAGCGCATCAGCGCGGCCCAGGTGCGCGCCGCGCTGTCGGTCAACCGCGAACTGATCTATCTCTACTGGCAGTTGGGGCGCGAAATCGCCACTGCCTTATCCCGCAGGAGTTGGGGCAGTCGGGTATTGGACCGGCTCGCCCGCGACCTCCAGGCCGCATTCCCCGGAGTGGAAGGCTTCTCGCAGCGCAATCTCTATCGGATGCGTGCCTTCGCGAAGGCATATCCCGATGAGGCAATTGTCCAAACAAGCTGTTGGACAATTGCCCTGGGGCAAGCGTCGTTCTCTTGAAACGTTGGACAGCGCGGATTTGCGTCTCTGGTATGCGCAAAGACGGCTCGAACATGGCGCTGGAGCTTCGGCGCCATCCTGGCGGCACAGATCGACACGCGACTCACCTGCGGCAAGGGCAGGCGGCAACCAACTCTGCCCGGCACGCCCCGCGCCGCAATCCGATCTCGCCCAGCAATTACTCAAGGATCCCTACACCTTCGACTTCCTGACGCTCGGCGCGGATGCCCACGAGCGCGCCATCGAGCAGGGGTTGCTCGAACACCTCCGCGCGTTCCTGCTCGAACTTGGCGTCGGTTTCGCCTTCGTGGGGAACCAATATCACCTCCCGGTGGGCGAGGATGATTTCTACATCGATCTCCTCTTCTACCACCTGCGGCTGCGCTGCTACGTGGTGATCGAATTGAAGGCGCGCGACTTCCAGCCGGGCGATGCCGGGCAGATGCTGCTCTACCTGGCGGCGGTGGACGACCAATTGCGCCACCCCGACGACCAGCCGACGATCGGCCTGATCCTCTGCCGGGGCAAGAACAAACTCACGGCGGAATACACGCTGCGGTATACCTCCGCGCCGATCGGCGTTGCCGACTATCAGATCACCGCCGCCCTCCCCGACGACCTGGCGACCGACCTGCCAACCGTCGATCAGCTCGAAGCCGAGCTAGGCCACCTGATCGAAGCGCCGGAAGCGCCCGGCAACGGCGAGGAAACGGCAGGCTATCGCACCGCAGACGAAGCCTGAACTGCCACCCATTGGTAGGGGCGGGTCAACATTCCGCTCCGCGTCGGAACGGCACCTGCATCGCACAAACGTCACCGGCATCCACAACCTCCTGTAGCCGGATTTCCGATCCGGCGCATTGCGTAGCCCGGACACCTTCCATGTCCGGGCGATCTCCGCACGCCACCCGCCCTCTCCTCAACTCCTACCGTCACACGCCCCGCCGCCGCCCCGAATCCCAGCCATGCCGCCCCGCAGCCCCAAGCGTTTAATAGGGGCGCTGCACCGGCGCGCGGCCAATGGAATCGGCACCAGGCCCGGTCAGGAGGACGAAACACGACGCGCGATACTGCGACGGGGCCTGCGCGGTGCCCCGGTGCAGCGGCGGCGGCATCCTCGCCGCCTGCAGCTCGCCCGTGCGCATCGTCTTCCCCAGTCCAACCACCACCATCGCCGCCCCCACCGCCACGCCGGCCGCACCCTCGACCGCCATCGTCACCAGCGTGTCGCCCCAGCCGCGCCCTGCCACCCGATGGGCGCGGGCGTCAACGCCGCGACGCCCGGCGGCACCCCGCGCCTCCCCGCAGGCTTCGCCCGAGCGCGCCTGCGCATCATCCACGCCGCCCTGGCCTTCGTCGCTGGCGATCCCGTCGATAACGCCGAAATCGCCACGCCCGCTACCCCGGAGGCGAGCGCCTACGCCGACGTCCTCTTCGGCTCGCGCCGCGTCGCGGGTGTCAGCCCGACCGGCGAACTCGCCGCATCGTCGATGTGCGCGACGACGTGCCCTACACCGTCGTCGTCGCCACCGAATGCTGGCAACCTGCGCACCATCATCGCCACCGACGCCCAGCCAGCGCCCGCCCCCGGCACCCGCCAGATCCGCTTCCTCCCACTCGATCCCGCCGCCGGGACCGCTCTCGACCTCGCGGCCGTCGGTGGCCCTGTCCTCGCCACCGGCATCGCCCCCTTCACCACCGGCCTCCGTCGCGCTCCCCGCCGGCTCCCCCCAGCCTGGAAGTGCGCACACCCGGCCAGCAAGCCCCCCTCTACACCAAGCCGCTCGCGCTCGACGCCGCATGACCGCTACACCGCCGTCCTCTCCGGCAGCGCCGCGACACAAACCCTGCGCCTCCTCCCTCTACCCCGACGCCGCAAAAGGTCAGCAAAGCGCGCCCCGGCCCTGGCAGCCGGGGCGCTTTGGCTGGCTCTCGTAGGGGCGCTTCGGTGAAGTGCCCCGCCCGACCGCGGTTACCAGGCCCACCAGGGCGATTCACGAACCAATCTGCACGCACCATGGCAACGCGATCGTGTCGGCGCAGCCCAGTCCGCGCAGGCGGACTTCGCGGACCCCGCAGGGTCCTTCAGCCGGACTCCCAGTCCAACGGCCACCCCGCCAGGCTCACTCCAAATACCGCCTGGTCCACCGCAGCAGGTGCTCGCGCCGCGCGAGGCGCGACGCGGGCTTGCCCTGGCTCAGCATTGTGTGGCTGTCGCTCCGGAAGCGGATCATCTCGGTGGGCACCCCCCGCGAGTGGAGCGCCGTGTAGAACTGCTCCCCTGCTCGATCGGGCAGCGGTAGTCGGTCTCCGTCTGGAGCAGCAGCGTCGTCTTGATGTGCTCCATGTAACTGATCGGCGAGTGCGCCAGGTAGAAGTCCAGATTCTCCCAGACCGGCTTGCCCCACCCAGCGCTCCGTCCAGTACCAGCCGATATCCGACGTGGTGTGGAACGAGATCAGGTTGCAGATGCTGTTCTGCTCGCCGCGACGCAGTAGCGGTCGGTCTGCCCGATGATCCAGTTCGTCATGAAGCCGCCGTAGCTCAGCCCCGTCACCGCCAGCCGGTCGGACGCGACGCCACCGCGCGCGATCGCCTCGTCCAGCGCCTGCTCCTGCTCGCGCCAGTCGGCCCCGCCCCAGTCGCCGATGTTGGCCGTGGCGAACTCTCGCTTAGCGCCTCTGGCTGGCGCGCGGGTTGATGAAAATGACGTGCCAGCCCTGGTTCGCCCAGGCCTGCATGTCGAAGAAGAAGACGTGCCCGAAGATCGAGTGCGGCCCGCCGTGGATGATCCGCACCAGCGGATATGCCTTTGTCGGCCTCGTAGCCGACCGGGCGCAACTGCCACGCATCGACCTGGAAGCGCCCATCGAAGCTCGTGAACGGGTGCGCCTCCGGCCGCTGGATCGCCACCTCGGCCAGCAGCGCTGCATTAAGCTCGGTCAGCCGCCGCTCCCCGCCGCCAGCGCCGTCGCAGGCATAGAGATCGCACGGGACATATCCCCGGCGACGTAGGCGAGGCGGCTGCCGCCTGCCGCGCCGAACAAAGGCGACCGTGCGCTCCCCGCCGACCACCACCGTCGTCTCCCCGCCAGCGCCGTCTGGAAGAGGTTGACCCGGCCGTGATCGTTCGCCGAAGCGCACCGCCGCGCCATCCGGCGTCCAGAAGAGCGGCGTCGGCACCTTCGCCGTCGACCAGGTATCGCCGAAGTTCGCCGTGCCCGGCTGCGATCCCACCCCGCCGTCGCGCAGGCGATCTCCCCGCCCCCCTCGGCCGCCACGACATAGATCCCGGTGTTGGCCCCGGCGGGCGCACCCTCGCGCACCCCGATGTAGGCGATGCGCTCGCCGCTCGGCGACCACGTCGGCACCGCCGCCGACTTCGTCCTGGTGCTGAGGCGCACCGCCCCGTCGTCCGCGCCTTGCTCGCCCGCCGCCACCGGGATCACGTAGAGCTGCGACCGGAAGCTGAGATCGGCCTCGTCCTCGCGATTGGAGACGAACGCGATCCGCTCACCATCGGGCGACCACGCGGGCGTCGCGTCGTTGCACGTCCCGCGCGTCAACTGCCACGGCTCACCGCCTGCCACCGGGACAACCCAGACATGCTGGAAGCGATCGTCGGCATACCCGACCACATCGAACCGATACCGCTGCCGCGCGATGTGGCGGATCGTCCCGCCCGGCAACTCGCTGACCACCGCCCCGGTGTTGCTCCCCGCCGCGCTCACCACCGCCAGCCGACCGCCATCGGGCGACCACGCCGGGCTGCTCACCCCGAACTCCAGACTCGTCAACTGCCTCGGTTCGCCCCCCGCGAGCGGCAGCAGATAGAGCTGCGCACTCCCCCCACGGTCGGAGACGAACGCAATCTGCTGCCCATCCGGCGACCAGCGCGGCGCGCTATCCCGCCCCGTCCCCGCCGTCAACTGCCGCGTCTCCCCGCCATCGGTCGCCGCCAGCCAGATCGCGCTCGTATACCCGTTCGCCTCCAGATCCGCGCGCTTCACCACATAGGCCACCGACCGCCCATCCGGCGAAATCCGCGCATCCGTGATCACCCGCAACGCCAGCAAATCCTCCGACCGCAACGCCCGCTTCCCCGCCATCTCCACACTCCACTACACGATAACAATCCGCCCCACCCTATCCTGCCGGATAAAGCGGGGCGGAAACCCATCTCACGACTCACGACTTACGACTCACGACTCATCAACCACCAGAATCTCGTTCGTCGAGGCATCGCTGATCCAGATCCGCCCATCGGCGCTCCTGGTCATCGCGTGGACCTCCGGCCCCTCGATGCGCCACTCCTCGCGCACCGTCCCATCCTTCGGATCGAGCCGGTAGATATGGCCGTGATTCGTCTCCGCCACATTCAGGCTGCCATCCGCCTCGTCCCAGAACAGCCCGTGCGAGCGCGTCGCCGGGAACGGGATCTCCCCCAGCAACTCCCCCGTCTCCGCGTCGATGTGGTCGATCTTCATCGCCCCCGGCCGCGTCACCCAGAGCGTCCCGCTCACCCCCGGACCCGCATTCAGCCGCCCGGCCGGGGCCGGTGGGGTGCAACTCCGCCCCGCCTCCCGCGCCGCAGGCGGGCGCTCGTCCGCCCCATACGGCCGCCACTGAATCCCATGCACCCTGCCCTGGTCGGGATTCGGCAGCACGATGTACGCCGTGCAGTGCCCTGACACCGCATCCTGCCGGAAAGATCGCCGGGCGCGTATTCGACGCCACCCAGACCGATCCCGCTCTGAAGCTCATCCCACTGGCATTGCGCGCCGGTCCCGGAAAACTCCGCAGCACCCGCCCCTCGTAATCCACCAGATAGGCGCGATTATCGCGCTGGTCCGAAATCCACAGCCCCTCCGGCACCGCCTCCAACCCATTCGCCTGCCTGCCCGGCGCCTTAAACGCTACCCGCGCCCGCGCCACCCGCAATATTCAGCGTCATCGCTTCGCTCCGCTCCGCTTCAGCACTCGTCACTCGAACGCCTTCCCCACCGTCTCCCCGAACAGTCGCACCGTCTCCACATCCAGCCAATCCGGCGTGCGGAAGACCACGTACTCGGCAGCCGATCGCCTCGTACTCGCGGAACTTCGCGATCAACTGGTCCGGCGTGCCGATCAGCGCGCCCTGCTGCGGGATGAAGTCGGCCAACCGCTCGCGCTTCGCCGCCACCTCCGCCTCGTCCCGCCCGATCACCACCGTCGCGTAGATCGAGCGCGTGATCTGCTCCAGCCGCCCGACCCGCTCGCAGTGCCCCTTCAGCGCCTCGAACAGCCCCGCGACTTCGCCGGATCGCCCGAGACGTTGCAGAACTGCGCATACTGCGCCACCAGCCGCAGCGTCACCTTCTCGCCGCTCCCCCCGACCATGATCGGCGGGTGGGGGCGCTGCACCGGCATCGGATTCTCGTTCACATTGTCGAGGCGGTAATAGGTCCCCTTGAAATTGGCCGGTTGCTCGCCCCAGAGGGCCAGCGTCACCTTCAGCCCCTCCTCCAGGCGCTTCATCCGCACCGGGACCTCCTCGAACTCGCCCCAGCCGTACGCCTCGTACTCCCGCTTGTGCCACCCCGCGCCGACGCCGAGGATCGTGCGCCCGTGGCTGATCAAATCGAGCGTCGTCGCCATCTTCGTCATCGCCGCCGGGTTGCGGTAGGGCATGCCGAGCACCAATTGCCCCAGCCGCACGCGCGACGTGATCGCCGCGATCGCCCCCAGCGTCGTGAAGCACTCCATCACCGGCTCGGGATACGGGTGCCCGGAGTACCCACCCTCGTAGAGGAAGTGGTCGTAGACCCAGACCGAGTCGTAGCCAGCTCTCCTCGGCGGCCATCGCCGCCGGCGCGACGCTGTCCCAGGGATTGCCCGTCGCGCCGGGCTGATACGGATTGATCTGCAAGCCGAACTGCATGGCCTCGCCCCTCCGCTGCATCAACTGTCGCGCCGCGCGGGAAATCACCCCGCCGCAGGATATGGCGTCCCCCGATGCCTGTCAAACGCCGCCGGGCGGGGCGCGTCGCCGCCAATTGTCCCCATCTTGACGCCCGCACCGGCGGTGCTATAGTGGAGGTAGTAGGGAGCCACGCTGACGGCGGAGGCGGGTTACGAGTCGCAGGCGATGGTCGCCAGACAACGCAATAGCGGGCCGCCCGACCGTTATCCGGGCAGCGGGTGGAGTCTGCACAACGCGACTTCACCCTTGTCGTTTTTATCCCCTGCATCCCCGAACCTGCCAACCTGCGAACTTGCAACCTGCAACACCGCACCACCGTTCGCCGAACGAAACTTTCCCTCCGTGGATGCGTATCTCACTATGGAAGGCTGACACGACGAGCATCACCAGCCCGCCGTGCCAGGACACCGGATCGTCGGTGGAATGGCTCAAGGCAACAGGGGGAACCGATGTGGACGTGGCCGTCCGATTTGCTGGCGAGTATCTATCTCTTCTGCTTCGCGTTCGGACTGATCTTTAGCGCCCTCTCCGTCGTGCTGCGCGCCCGCGTCGGGCGTGTGCACCTGCCGATCGGGCACGGCGGCGGGCACGGCGCGCACATCAGCCTCGCCGGGCATCACGGCCCGGTCGCGGTGGGGCACGGCCACGCCGCGACGCACGCGGCCGGGGGTGACCACCAGGCGACGGGCGAGCCGTCGCCGTTCAACCTGAGCAGCATCATGGTCTTCCTGCTCTGGTTCGGCGCGACCGGCTACATCCTGCACGTCTACTACGGCGCGCTGGCCGGACTCAGCCTCCTCGCCGCCGTGCTCGTCGGCTGGATCGGCGCGGCGCTGATCTACCTGCTGATGTCGCGCGTCCTCTGGCGCGGGCAGACGCAGCTCGACCCGCAGAACTATCAGGTCACCGGGGCGATCGGGCGCGTCACCTCCTCCATCCACGCGGGCGGCACCGGCGAGGTGATCTACGAACTCGACGGCAAGCGGCGCGTGGACGGGGCGCGCAGCCTGGATGGCACGCCGCTCCCCAGCGGGACCGAGGTGGCGATCGTCCGCTACCGCAACGGCCTCGTCTATGTCTGCCCGCTGTCCCTGGCGGACCGGCAAGAGGACCTGGTGTGACGCCGGATCGTCGCGCCCCACGCCCACACAACCCCTACCCTCCCAGGAGGTGGCGATGAGTTGGCCCAGTGACATGCTCAGCGGGATTTTCCTCTTCCTCTTCGCCTTCGGGCTGATTTTCAGCATCGCGACGCTCGTCTTCGGGGCCGGGGACGACATCCCTGGGCTGGATCTCTTCGGCGGCGACCACAGCGGCCACACGCACGGGCCATTCAGCCTCAGCGCGATCATGGTCTTCCTCACCTGGTTCGGCGCGGCGGGCTACATCGCGCGCACCTGGGGCGGCGCGGCGGCCTGGATCGCCCTCCCCGTCGCCACCGCCGTGGGCGTCGTCGGCGGCGCGGCGATCTGGGTCCTCCTGTCGAAAATCCTGCCGCGCGGCGAATCGCGCCTCGACCCGGCGAGGTACGATCTGGTCGGCACCGTCGCCCAGGTCACTTCGTCCATCCGCGAGGGTGGCACCGGCGAGATCGTCTACACCCTCGACGGCAAGCGCCGCGTGGACGGCGCGCGCAGCGAGGATGGCAAGCCGATCCTGAACGGGAAGGAAGTCTCCATCGT
>JAXLWN010000065.1:0-40324 GCA_046328475.1 Chloroflexia bacterium
CCTGTATCCAGCATAGGCCCCGGCCCCCTTTCCTCGATATGCGGCCGATCACGGCGCGGGTGTGACGGCGATCACAGGTTAGAGATTTGTCACGGACCCCTCTCCCGCCGCCTGCGGGCGGCACCCCCTCCCCCTGAAGGGAGAGGGGGAAGTCGACTGAAAGCGGTTGCCTACTTCCCGTGTCCCACCCTCCCCCTTGCGAGAGAGAGGGTCGCCGCCGCAGCGGCGGGGCGAGGTCAATCCCGCCTGCAAGTGCTACACTGTGCCGCGTACGAACGCGGAAGTCGGGGGAGCTATGGCCGACACGGTGACAGCAAGCCTGCTGCGAACGGCGCTCCAGGCGACCGGCGACGACATCGGGTGCCACTACCGACTGCGGGCCGAGGTGGGGCTTGGCGTGGAGGTCCTGGCCGAGTTGGGGCTGGTGCGGCCGATCCGCCAGCGCATCCCCGACTGCACCGAGCATGCCTGCCCGCTGCGCGACGACTGCCGCCACGCCATCATCTTCGCGGAGGCCCGCGCTGGGCGGAGCGGCAAGAAAT
This sequence comes from Chloroflexia bacterium, assembly GCA_046328475.1. Taxonomy (GTDB): domain Bacteria; phylum Chloroflexota; class Chloroflexia; order Thermomicrobiales; family CADCWN01; genus CADCWN01. The sequence goes on from JAXLWN010000065.1 coordinate 543, forward strand.
ACCGCCTCGCGCCGCTCGGTGAACGCGCGCTGACCGACGACCAGATCCTGGCGCAGGTGGCGAACGCCGCGCTCGATGGGGCGCTGGCCCGCCGCGTCCTCGCCGCGCTCGCTGACGGTCCGCGCTCGATCTTCGCTCTCAACACAGCGCTGCTCGACCAGAGCCTCGCCGCCCTGGCGCGCGATGGCGACTTCGGCGATGCCGCGTTCGACCGTGGCGACCTCGCCGCCACCCTCACACTCCTGGCTAACCTCGGCGCGATCGACTATGACGGGACGACCGTCGCGCTCCCGAGCGTATAATCGGCCGCATGACGTGCGCGGCGGGACACGAAGGGATCGCGCGATGGGGCGGGTGCAGTTCGGGTTGATCCTGCCGGGCGATGCGCTGGAGAAAGCGCGCCGCGATCGCTATCTGGACGATGTGAACCGCCTGCTCGCTGTCGCGAAAGGGCACTTCGACTCGGCCTGGTACATCGACCACCTGCAATCCGCCGATCGCGACGTGGTTGAGGGCTGGACCGCGCTCACCTACCTGTCGGCGCTCCACCCGGAACTGCGGTGGGGCCACACGGTGATCTGCCAGTCGTTCCGCAACCCGGCGCTCGTCGCCAAGATGGTCGCGACCCTCCAATTCATGTCCGGCGGGCGCTATATCTTCGGCATCGGCGCGGGCTGGAACGAGGAGGAGTACCGGGCCTACGGCTACGACTTCCCGCCGGGGCGCACCAGGGTCGCGGAGTTGGACGAGGCGCTGCAGATCATCAAGGCGCTCTGGACCGAGGAGCGGGCGACCTTCGCGGGCGAGCACTACCGCGTCGAACATGCCTGGTGCGAGCCGAAGCCCGACCCGCTGCCCCCGATCATGGTCGGGGCGTTCCGGCCGCGGATGCTGCGACTCACGGCCCGGCACGCCGACTGGTGGAACGTCTCTTCGACCACGATCGAGGACTATCGCGCCCTTGTCTGGGAGTTCGAGCGCGCCTGCGCGGCGGTCGGGCGCGACCCGGCGACCGTGCGCCGCACCACGGGCGGCGGCTGCGTCTGCGCCCCCACCGAGGCGGAGGTCGCGGCGCTGATGGCGCGTCGGCAGCGGGCCGGGGAGGATGTCGCCTACGACCCCGGCGACTTCGTGGGCACGCCCGCGCAACTGATCGCGCAGATGCAGCCGTTCATCGAGCTGGGCGTGGACTATTTCATGCTCGACTGCGGCGGCTTCCCGGACCTGACGACGGTCGAGACACTGGTGCGCGAGGTCATACCAGTCGTCGGTCGTTAGAGATCAGAGATCAGAGATCAGGTTGATATGCAGCGCCATTCTCTACTTCTCACGGTGCCACGCGAATTGCGCTGGGTAGACGAGGCACTCCCGCCGCCTGGTCCCGGCGAGGTGCTGGTTGCCACGCGCACCGGGGCGATCAGCCTCGGCACCGAGTTGCCGCATTTCCGGGGCGACTCGCGCGGCAGCCGACCCGACACGTATCCTGCGCATGTGACCGGCTATGAGAATGTCGGCATCGTGCAGGCGTGCGGCGCGGGGGTGGACCAGTTGCGCCCGGGCGACCGCGTCGTCTGCACCTATGGGCACCGCACGCACGCGGTCATCGCCGCGCACAAAGCCGTGCCCATCCTCGCCAACCTCGGCGACGACCTCGCCATTCTGAATATCCTCAGCGGCGATGTCGCCACCGGCATCGCCAGGCTCGGGACGCCGCCGCCCGCGTCGGTCCTCGTGACGGGCGCGGGGACAATCGGGCTGCTGGCGGTTTTTGTGCTGAAGGCGCTCGGCGTGGCGGAGGTGGATGTGGTCGAGCCGGAGGCGGCGCGGCGCGACCTGGCGCTGGCGCTCGGCGCGCGTCGCGCGTTGGCACCGGACGAGGTTGGCCCGCCCGCCGAACGCTACGACGCCGGGGTGGAATGCTCCAGCCGCGCGGCGGCCTGCACCCTGCTGCAACAGCAGTTGCGCCATGGCGGGCGCATCGTCGTCGTGGCCGACGGCAACCTCGAACCGCTCGTCCTCGACTCCGCATTCCACGAGCGCGAGTTGACCATCTGCGGTACGAGTGATTGCCCCGACTACCATGCACACGCGCGCTGGTATTTCGCGCATGTCGTGCCCTACGCCGCGACCTTGCACCGCCTCTTTGACCTGCACATCGCTGTCGATGACCTCCCGGCCACCTTCGCCCGCCTCGCGGATGGTGCGGCGCACGCCATCAAAGTGCTTGTACACTACGACGAACGGTGACGCGCTGGTCACTTCGTAGGGGGCGTCGCGACGCCTTGCGCCGAGTGGCAACCGCGAGCCAGGGAGACCAGGCGGTTCACGAACCGCCCCTACAATGTGGCGTGTGTCCTGCCGTGCCATTGCGGCGTTTACGTCTGTGTGGGTTCGACTCCCACCGTCGGCATCATGGATGTGATAGAGAAAGGGCAACGATGCGAATTTTGGTCACCGGCGGGGCGGGCTTCATCGGCTCGCATCTCGTGGACGCGTTCATCGCCGCCGGGCACGAGGCGATCGTGATCGACAATCTGGCGACCGGGGTGCGCGAGAACCTGAATTCCCGCAGGCGCGCTTCTATGAGGCCGACATCCGCGACGCGGAGGCGGTCGGGCAACTCCTTCGCGGCGGAGAAGCCGGAGGTGCTGGTCCACCAGGCGGCGCAATTGATGTCCGCCGCTCGGTCGCCGACCCGGCCTACGACGCCGACGTGAACATCATCGGACCCTGCGGCTGCTCCAGGCGGGGGTCGAGAACGGGCTGAAGAAGGTGATGTTCGCCTCCAGCGGCGGCGCGATTTACGGCGATACCGAGTTGATGCCGATCCCGGAGACGTCTTCGCCCGCCCCGATCTCCCCTACGGCGTCGCGAAGCTGACTATCGAGCACTACCTCCACTATTTCCACGTCATCCAGGGGCTGCCCTACGTCGCGCTGCGCTACGCGAACATCTATGGCCCCCGCCAGAATCCGCACGGCGAGGCCGGGCGATCGCGATCTTTGCCGAGCGGCCGCTGCGCGGCCAGCAGGCGGTCGTCTTCGGCGATGGCGAGAACACCCGAGACTATGTCTATGTTGGGGACGTGGTGCGCGCGAACCTCGCGGCGCTCGCCTCCGACCGCGTCGGGGCCTACAACGTCGGCACCGGCGTCGAGACGACGGTCAACGACCTCTTCGACCGCCTCAACGAGCTGACCGAGGCGCACGCCACCCGCCAGCACGCCGCCGCCAAGGTGGGCGAGCAGCGCCGCAGTTGCCTCAGCGCCGCCCTGGCCGAGCAGGAACTCGGCTGGCAACCGCAGGTGCCCCGAGGACGGGCTGCGGCAGACGGTCGAGTTCTTCATGGAGAAGGTGCGGAGTTAGACCCCACCCGCCGCCAGGCGGCGACCCCTCCCCCGATGGGAGAGGGTGAAGGTTGCAAGCGATGACCGGGGCCACAAAGACACCGAGTGGCACACGGCCACCCTACTGCCACCGCTTCTCCTTCGCTACTTTCCCCCTCTCCTCATCAGGGGAGGGGGTGCCGCCCGCAGGCGGCGGGGGAGGGGTCCGAGAGGTAATCATGACCGCCCCCCTCCCCCAACCCGCCCTGCGCGCCCCGCGCCTGACCGGTGGTCCCTGGCTCAACGGCGAGCCGCTGGCGGGTTGGCAGGGGCGCGTGACGCTGGTCGAATTCTGGACCTACTCCTGCGTCAACTGCCTGCGGACGCTCCCGGCGCTGCGCGCGTGGCACGAGCGCTACGCGGCGCACGGACTGACGGTCGTCGGCATCCACACGCCGGAATTCCCGTTCGAGCACGACCCGGAGAATGTTGCCCGCGCCGTGCGCGACCTGGGGGTGACCTACCCCGTCCTCCTCGATAACGACCGCGCGAACTGGTCGGCTTTCGCCAACCGCTTCTGGCCCCACCGCTACCTGATCGACCCGACCGGGCGGATCCGGCACGACTATGCCGGGGAGGGTGGCGAGGCGGGCAGCGAGGCGGCCATCCGCGCGCTGCTGCTGGCGCACACCGCCGGGCCACTGCCGCCGCCGGTCTACACCCCCGACAGCGAGGAATGGCCCGAGGCGCTGATGGGCGCGGTCTGCGTCCCCGCCACGCCCGAACTCTTCGCCGGGTATTATCGCGGCGTCTCGGGCAACCCCGGCGGCTTCGCCGAGGACCGCGACGCCGACTATGCCGACCCCGGCGACCACCGCGAGGGCTACATCCATCTCGACGGCCGCTGGCACGTCAGCGCCGAATCGGCGCGCTTCGTTGGCCCCGGTCAAGGCACGCTCCGCGTCGCCTTTCGCGGCCTCTCCCCGAACGTGGTCCTCGCCCCGCCCGCCAGCGGCCCCGCGCAGGTCAGCGCCAGCGTCAGCCCCCTGGCCCTCGCGAACGACCCCGCTGCACCCGAGCAACACCCGCTGACCATCGCAGCGCCACGCCTCTACGCCCTCCACGGCGCACCGAACGCCGCCCCCGGCGAGATGCTGCTCCTCACGCTGACCGCCGCCACCCCCAGCCTGGAAATCTTCTCCTTTACGTTCGACTCGTGCCTGCACGACTGCGGTCAGAACACCGCCACCGGTGGCGATTCGGGCGCATCTTCGACGGGGCGGTTCGTGACCTGCCCGAGGTCCCTGGCTAGCGGTTGCCACACTGAGCTGGGCGATTCACGAACCGCCCCTACAGGTTCCAGCAGCCGCACAAGTGGTAGCCATCCCCCGCTCCCCTGTGCTATGGTACGCGGCACAGTTGGCGTACCCTCCGCGAGCGCCCGCGCGTTCCGAACAGTGAACGGGCCGTCTCGCCGTCCCGCCAGACGGGGTCCGCCGCAACCGTCCGCCGTCTACCACTCTCGGAGTCGACCCGCATGGATCGTGGCTTCACGCCGCTGCGCATCGTCCTGGGCTTCCTCGTCATCGGCGTGGTGGCGCTGCTCGGGTTCCTGATCTTCCAGGGCGTCAAGCCGACGATTAAGAACCCGCTCCCGCTCAACGGCAGCCGCACCCCGAAGGGGGACGTGACGATCAGCGCCGAGGTGCGCGGCGAGTCGAACCTGGATAAGGTCATCCTGAGGGTCGACGGGCGCGAGGTGGACCCGATCATCACCACCCACAGCGAGCGCTTCTGGGAAGTGCGCTACCAGGCGTCGCTGCCGAAGGGGACCCACCAGGCCGAGATCGTGGCGATCGACACGCGCGGGCGGGAGCAGCCCTACCGCTGGTCCTTCAACGCCTCCGGCCCGACCAACCCGCCGAAGTTCGCCAACCCGCTCCCCCGCAACGGCGCGAAGCTGCCGCCGGGCGAGGCGCTGATCTCGCTCGCCACCTCCAGCGACCTGACGACGATCAGCACCTTCAAGCTCTCCCTCGACGGCAATTCGCTCGTCTCCAACCCCGACATCCGCCAGGGCGTGGGCGAGCGAACCGTCGCCCAGGCGCGGCGCAACCTCACGGCGGGCGAGCACAAGGTCACGGCCGAGGCGGTCGATCAGGAAGGGGAGAAGGCGACCTACGAGTGGCGCTTCACAGTCGCCAGCGACGCGGCCGGGGCCGACACGATCTTTTTCAAGGAGACCGAGACCTACGTCTTCGCCCCCTTCGCCGAGTACTGGGCGAAGAATGGCGGCCTGGCGATCTACGGCTATCCGATCACCCCCGACTTCGAGCAGAATGGCCGCACGGTGCAGTGGTTCGAGCGCGCCCGCTTCGAACTCGTCCCCACCGCCCCGGTCGGCCAGCAGGTGACCCTCGGGCTGCTCGGCCTGGAGGCGCGCAACAACAAGATCGATCCCGCGCTAACGTCACCCCCCGCCCCCGACCGGCGCTTCTTCGCCGAGACCGGGCACTCGCTCGGCGGGGCCTTCCGCGCCTACTGGGAGGGGCGCGGCGGTCTCGCCGTCTTCGGGCTGCCGATCACCGAGGAGATCGTGGAGAATGGGCGCACCGTGCAGTACTTCGAGCGCGCCCGCTTCGAACTCAACCCCACCGACCAGCAGGTGCAACTCGGACAAATCGGCCGCCAACTCTGGGAGAAGAGCGGCGGGCGCTGACCGACCCGCCGACCCGCCGCACGCCGCCCCGCGTCAGTACTCGCCGATATTCTCCGGGGTGATCAGTTCCTTCCCCTCCGCGCTCGGATTGCGCCCCTGCGCCAGCAGGCCCCCATCGATCTCGAAGGCCTGCCCCGTCACGAAGCGCGCCTCATCCGAGGCGAGGAAGAGCGCCGCCCAGGCGATATCCTCGGGGTAGCCCGCGTGCCCGAGCGGCACGTCGGTGCGCGGGTGGGGGCGCGGCAGGAAGAACTCCGGCTGGCTCTCGATCATGATCGGGCCGGGGCGCAGCGCGTTGACGCGGATGCCCCAGGGGCCGAGATCGACCGCCACCGCGCGGGTAAAACTGTCCATCGCCCCCTTCATCGCGTCGTAGGCGATGGTGTAGCGATGGGCGCGGATGGCCCCATTCGTGCTGATGTTGATGATGCTTCCCTTGATCCCCTGCTTCGCCATGATCCGCGCCGCGCGATGGGTGCAGTAGAAGAGCGCGCCGAGGTTCGCGTGCATGTAAGCGTTCCAGCCGTCGGCGGTCATCTTCAGGAACGGCCCGCGCTCTCCCTGGTCGAGCCCCGTCTGGGCGTTGTTCACCAGCACATCGACCTTGCCGAACTCCGCCATCGTCCGCGCGAAAATCCGCTCCACCTCCTCCTCAACCGTCACATCGGCGGGCACTTCGAGCGCGGTGCCGCCCGCGGCGCGGATCTCGGCCGCGACCTCGGCCACCTTCGCGGCATTCCGGGCATTCACCACTACCAGCGCCCCCTCGCGCCCGAAGCGCAGGGCGATCCCCTTGCCGATCCCCTGACCGGAGCCGGTCACAATCGCCACTTTCCCCGCGAGTTGCATGGTCCATCCCCCTCGTCGCGCGCGACGACACCGCCCGGTTGCGGCGCGCGAGCGGCACTCTAGCCGGGTGGCGCGCTCCGAGCAAGCGCGAACGCGACGGCGCGGGACGTGCAGTACTTTCCGACCCGAGAAGTAGCCGATCGTCCCGAACTGACGGGTGATTGACCCGGCCCGTTCGGGGGATGCCCTCGGGCAGGGCCGAGGCGTATCCTTTGAGAGAGGGGTCTGCACAATTGGGATGTGCGATTTTGAGAGGGATGATGCTCCGCGAGGTACCGTCTGAACTTGCCAACCATGAGATACGCCGCTTTGGTGCCGCCATCTTCGCCCGTCATTGCCGCCCCGTGCGCCGCGCCGCGCGTACCTGGCTCGCGTTATGACTACAATTGAGCGAGTGAGCATGGAAAACTTGCAGGGGACCACGCTAGGGCGCTATCAGCTCGGCTCATTGCTCGGGCGGGGCAACCGCGCGTCGGTCTATCAGGCCACACCGCAAGGTGGCGGTCAGACGGTCTCGGTGCGCGTCTTCGACCCCGAACTCACGGCGGAACCAACCTTCGCCTCGCGCTTCGAGCAGCACGCCAACAAACTCAAGGCGGTGCGCCACCCCCACCTCGTGGCGGTCATCGATCACGACCAGCAGGATGGCCGCGCTTTCCTGGTGCGCCCCTACGTCTCGGGGACCACCTTCCGGCAGATGCTCGGCTCGCCCCTGCCCCTCGCCGAGGCATTGCAGGTGCTGCGCCCGATCGCCGCCGCGCTCGATCACGCCCACGAGAAGGGCTTCGTACACGGCGACGTGAAGCCGGGCAATATCCTGCTGACGCGCTCCGGCGAGATCGCGCTGGCCGACCTCGGCATCGCCGAATTGCTGCCGCGCGGCAACAGCCTGCTGATGGCCGCGACCGGGCGCTCCTACGGCACGCCCGAATACCTGTCGCCCGAGCAGGCGCACGCGCTCGCGCTCGACGGCCGCACCGACCAGTACTCCCTCGGCATCATCCTCTACGAGGCGCTCGTCGGGCGTCCGCCCTTCCGCGCCGATCGGCCGACCGACACGCCGCGCGCCATCGCCGCGCGGCACATCACGGCTCCGCCGCCCAGCCCGCACGCGCTGAACCCGAAGATCAGCCTCGCGGTCGAGCGCGTCCTGCTGCGGGCGCTGGACAAGGACCCGCAGCGGCGCTACTCGTCCTGCCTCAACTTCCTCGCGGCGGTCGCCGAGGCCGCGCCCGCCGACACCGGGCCGATCGGCATCCTGGCGCTGCCCGAGGTGGTGGGCGCGCTCTTCACGCCCGAGGTGACCACCGACTCGCTCCCGACCATCGAATCGGATACCGCCCAACTCCCCGTGGAGAAGAACGCCGGCACGATCCTGCTCCCCGGACTCGCCACCGAGCCCCAGCCGGTGGTAGCCGGCGGGGACTCGCTCGAAAAGCTCGCGGCACGCCACGCCGCCGAGTTGCGGCAACTGACCGCCAGCTACGAGGCGCAGATCGCCGCGCAAACCGCGACCCTGCGCGAGCAAGAGGCCGACATCGCGGCCCTCACCCGGCAACTGGCGGAGGCGCGGGACCGGCAAGACCAGCTGATCGCCGAGTTGGCGATCATCAGCCACGAGCGCGATGCGCTGCGCGCCCGGCGGCGGCAATCCGGGCCGATCTCGGCCCCGCTGATTGCCCCCGACGAGGCAGAGAGCGAGGCGTCCGCGCGCATCGCCATCCTCGACTCGCAGCTCTACGGCCTCCCGCGCGGCGCGAGCTTCACGCTGCGCCAGGGGACGACCATCGGTCGGCATCCCGATAGCGCGATCCTGCTCGACGACGCCTTCGTCTCCGCCCACCACGCGCAAATCTCGCGCGAGGCCGACGGCTGGTGGATCGCCGACCTGGACACCAAGAACGGCACTTTCGTGAACGGCGCGCCGATCAAAACCCCGACCCGCCTCAAGACCGGCGACGTCCTCCGCTTCGGCCGCGTCCGCGCTGCGCTTCGCCTGACGGCGGGTCGTGAGTCGTGAGTCGTGAGTCGTGCAGGACAGCGGCCGCCCGGAGAGCGCATCGCTCTCCGGGCCGCTGTTTACTGGCTACCGGCTACTGGCTACTGGCTACTCGTCCACTCGACGACTCACGACTCACGACTCACGACTGCCCAAACTTCCCGTAGCTCACCACCTCCGCGATCGGCTTGCGCCCGCCCGCCACCGCGCCCGGGCGCGGGTCCTTCACGGAGGTGGGGTAGCCGAGGACGACCACCGAGCGCGCGGTCTTCTCGGCCGGGATGCCGAGGATCTCCTTGCCGCGCGCCTGCTGCTCCGCGTCGCCGAACCAGGCGGTGCCGCCGCCGAGCCCCAGCAGCCGCGCGCCGATCAGCAGCCGCTCGGTGACGCGCCCCTCGTCGTAGGCCTCGCTCGCCTCGCTCGCGCCATTGAGCACGACCGCGATCGCCAGCGGGGCGGCGGCGACCCAGTTGATCGGCGTGCGAATCTGGCTGATCTGGCGCAACTGCTCCTTGTCGGTCACCACGATGAAATGCCACGGCTGGGAGTTGCGCGAGCTGCCGGTCCAGCGCGCGATCTCCAGCAACTCGGCCACCACGTCATCGGGAACGGTTTCCGGGCCATACTGCCGGGCCTGCCGCACCTTGTTGAGTTCCCTGGTCACTTCCTGCGCGTTCGCGAGCTTCGCCATCGCTCTCCCCCTTCGCAGCTTCCGGCGCACAAACGCGCCACGATCGGCCATTGGCTATCATAGCGCCCCCGCCGCGACTCCTATTCCGCCCTCGCCGCTCGGCCCCGCCACGGTGGGCAGTCCCCCCCGGTTCGGGGATAATGCACCGGGGGAGGCGGCGACGGGGGGATGACGTGGCATGCCGCTTGCGAAGGTGCCCGGCGGGGGAGAGAGCGTGCCAGGTTCGAGGTAGATGATACGCGGGAACGCAGTGCTCCAGGCTCGGCCAGAGAAGGCGGCAACACCACGACGCGGCCCCTTCCGGTGGCACTGGAAGTGGCGACCCGATCCCGTCGTCCCCATCCTCGCGCTGCTGCCGCTGCTCGTCTTCGCGGCGGAGGCGAGCGGCCGGTCGGTCTTCTCCGGGCACGATATCCAATACTACTTCTACCCTTATCACGCCGCCGCCGCGCAGCTGATCGCGGGCGGGCACCCGCCGCTCTGGAACCCCTACGCCTTCGGCGGCTTCCCGCTGCTCGGCGACGGGCAGACGGCGCTGCTCTACCCGCCGAACTGGCTCTTCCTGATCCCCTGGCTCCCCCCGGTGCTGGCCCTCACCTGGGCGATCCTGCTGCAATTCAGCATCGCCGGGGTGGGCACCTACGGCTTCGCGCGCACGCTCGGCCTGGGGCGCGCGGCGGGCTGCATCTCCGCCATCGCCTACACCTTCGGCGGCTTCATGACCGCGCGGATCATCCACCTCTCGATCCTCGCGGGCGCGGCGCTGCTGCCGGTCGTGCTGCTCGGCATCGAGCGGGCGCTGCGCCCCGGCCCGCACCGCTGGCGCTGGTTCGCCTGCGCCGCCCTGGCCGTGGGGCTGCAACTGGCCGCCGGGCACCCCCAGGTGCCGCTCTACACCCTGCTCGCGGTCGGCCTGCTGACCCTCGTGCGCGCGGTCGAGGGCTGCGTCGAGACGATCGACTGGCGGCCCCTGCTCGCCGTCCCGCTGCGCGTGGCCGGGATCTACGCGCTCGGCGGCGCGCTGGCGGCGCTCCAGCTGCTCCCCTGGGCCGAATTGGCCGAACTCTCGCCCCGCGCGGCGAGCGCGACCTTCGCCTTCGTCTTCGAGCGCTCCAAGGTCGGCGAGGATTGGCTGCTCTACCTCTTCCCTTACCTCTTCGGCGCGCTGCGCGACGGCCCCTACGGCGTGGTCCCGCACATCGGCATCGGCATCCGCCTCTGGGAGCAGTCGGCCTACGTCGGCATCTTCCCGCTGGCCCTCGCCGCCATCGGCGTGGCCGGGATCGTCGCCGGGTGGCGCACGCGCGGGCGGGCGGATGCCCCCCCGGGCCACACCTGGGAGCGCTGGTTCTCGCTCATCTTCCTCGCGCTGCTCCTGATCGTCGGGGCGGTGCTGGCGGCGGGCTGGAACACCCCCTTCGCCGCCTACACCTACGAGATCCCGGTGCTCGGCCGCCTGCGCGACGTGGAGCGGGCGGCGGTCCTGGCGTCGTTCGCGCTGGCGCTGCTGGCGGGCTGCGGTTTCCAGCGGCTGCTCGACGCGGGCGCGGCGACGACCGGGCGGAACTGGCGGCGCGGGCTCTGGCTGCTGGCGGCGATTACGGTCGCCCTGCCGCTCGGTTTCGTCTGGCTCGGCCAACCGTTCGATGCTGCCCCAGGGACTGATCGAGCGCGGCTTCACCCTGGATGACCTGAAACTGCTGCGCCTGGACCGCCCCAACGGGCTGGTACCGGTCGTGCTGGCGACCTACAGCGCCCTGCTGCTGGTCGTCTGGAGCCTGGTGGCGCGGACCTCGTTCCGCCCGCAGCTCACGTCGCTCGCTATCGGCCTGGTGGTGCTCGACTTCGGCCTCTTCGCGGTGGCCTTCCACGCCAACGCCGACCCGCGCCTCTACGAGCAGACGCCGCCCGTGGTGAATTTCCTGCGCCAGGATCCTGGCCTCTTCCGCACGGCGGTCTATGTGGCCAACAACCAGCTGGAGGAGCGCGAGGCGCAGGAACGGCTGGCGGTGAGCTGGGGCATGGTCTACGGCCTCCAGGATATCAACGGCTTCAACTCGCTCCAGCCGCGCCGCTACACCGACTACCTCTTCGGGCCGCAGCAAACCGACGTCTCCTACGGCAACCTGCACGACGATGCGTTGCTCGCCAGCGACAACCCCGTCCTGAGCGCGCTGAACGTGAAATATCTGGTGGTCGCCCGCGACCAGCAACTCGGGGGCCTGGGGGCAGCGTATCGCCTCGTCTGGGAGGACAGCACCGTCCGCGTCTACCAGAACGACCGCGCCTACCCACGCGCCTACTTCGCCTCGGCCCCCCGCCAGGCCCCGGTCGACGAGGAGACGCTGAAAATCGTGACCGCGCCCGGCTTCGACGGTCGCCGCGTCGCCCTGGTGGAAGGCGCGGCCACCCTGCCGCCCGACACCCCGCTGACCGACGCCGAGACGGTCGCGATCACCGCCTACGCTCCCGACCGCCTGGAGGTGCGTGCCACGGCGACCGTCCCCCGCCTGCTGGTGCTCAGCGAAATGGATTTTCCGGGCTGGCACGCGACCATCGACGGCCAGGAAGCGCCGATTCACCGCACCAACTACCTCTTCCGTGGGGTGATCGTGCCCCCCGGCGAGCACACCGTCGGATTCGTCTACCGTCCGGCCTCGGTGCGCAACGGCCTCGCCATCTCCGCCCTCGCCCTCGTGATTATCATCGGCCTCCTCTTCCTCACGTCGCGGGTGCCCGAGTTGACCCCGCGCCCGACCCCCGTCACAATCCGCTCTAGCCGACCGACGGGGTCGCGCCGCGCCGCCAAGCGCGCCAGCTCACGGAGGAAGCGCTCGAAAGCCCGCACCCGGAGCAGATAACCCGTCGAACCTTCGAACTTTGAACCTCGAACCCTTGGAGGCCCCCGCATGTCCACACCAACCGCCAATGGCAAAGCCCCCGGCAAGTGGGAAGCGCAGCTCACCCCGGCGATGATCGCCCAGGTCAAGGCCGTGGGCGCGCCGCACTGGATCGGCGCGGGGCAAATCGCCTACGTGCAGGACCACAACCAGCGCGCCGATCTCTACCTGGCCGACGCCACGGGTGGCCTGCCGCTCCAACTGACCGCCGACCGCGCGCCGATCCCGGTCTTCACCGGCGGGCTCGGCGGTGGCTACGCCGTCTCGCCGGATGGCGGCACCATCGTCTATACCTCGCCGGAGGACGGCAAGCTCCACGCCGTGGCGATCACCGGCGGCAAGGCGAAGCGGATCACCGAGGGCGAAGGGGGCCACGCCTCGCCCCAGTTCTCGCCCGACGGCAAGCGCCTCGTCTTCACCGCCGACCGTGCGGAGTCGGTCGATGTCGCGGTCATTGATGCCGACGGCGAGGGCTGGCCACAGCGAATCAGCCGGGGCGACGCCTTCCCGTTCGACCCGCAGTGGTCGCCCGACGGCACGCAAATCGCCTACGCCGAGTACGACCGCGAGGGCTACCCCTGGCACCACACGCGCATCATCGTCGCCGACCTCGCCAGCGGCGCGCTGCGCACGCTGGTCGAATGGGATGGTGTCATGACCCTCTCGCCGCGCTGGTCGCCCGATGGCGAGCGGATCGCCTTCATCACCGACCGCTCCGGCTGGGCGAACCTCTGGCTGGTCGATGCGGCGAGCGGCGAGTCGCGGCACCTCGTGGATGACAACTGGGAGCACGCCGAGCCGGAATGGGCACCGGATGGCCGCTCGATCGTCTACACCCGCAATGTGGACGGCAACATCCACCTGATGCGCGTCGGCGCGGGCGGCGGCACGCCCAAGGTGCTGGCCGACGGGCCGGGCGTCCACGGTTCGCCCTCCTTCTCGCCGGACGGCAAGCAGATCCTCTTCGCCCACCAGAGCCCGATCTCCCCCTCCAACATCTACACCATCCCTGCCGGTGGCGGCGAGCGCCGGGCGATCACCCGCAACACGATCGCCGGGCTCGACAACGCGGGGCTGCGCCTGCCCGAGAGCATCACCTACCCGAGCATCGACGGGCTGGCGATCCACGCGATGCTCCACACCCCGGAACAGACCATCCCCGGCAAGCACCCGCTGCTGGTCCACATCCACGGCGGTCCCACCGCGCAGACCACCTGGGGCTGGAACCCGATCGTGCAGTACTGGGTCCAGCGCGGCTGGGTCGTCTGCTCGACCAACTTCCGGGGCAGCACCGGCTACGGTCGCGCCTACACCGATGCGATGCACAGCCGCTGGGGCGAGATCGACATGGAGGACAACGTCCATGCCGTCTACCACCTCGACCAGCAGGGGTTGATCGACCGCAAGCGCGCGGTCGCCTGGGGCGGCAGCGGCGGCGGCCTCGCGACCCTCTCGCTGCTCACGCAGAAGCCCGATGTCTTCAAGGCGGGCGTCGATCTCTACGGCGTCTCCAACTTCGTCTCGTTCGGCGAGCAGACCGACCGCCTCGCGCGCTTCCTCTTCCCGAGCGAGATGGGGCCGATGGCCGAGAATTTCGACCTCTACGAGCGCAACTCGCCGACCAGCCACGCCGACAAGGTCAAAGCCCCGCTGCTGATCTTCCAGGGGCTCGACGACAAGCGCGTCCCGCCGCGCCAGTCTGAGGAGATGGTCGAGGCGATGCAGAAAGCGGGCAAACTGGTGGAATACGTCACCTACGCCGGCGAAGGCCACGGCTGGCGCAAAGTCGAGACCCAGCGCGACTACCTCGCCAAGATGGAGGCATTCCTGATCAAGTACGTGATCGAGCGGTAGCGCCGATCATCAGGATTTCCGAAGCGCCGCCGACCGATCGGGCAACCGGTCGGCGGCGCTTCGCGTACGCCGGGCGACAGCGGCAAGAGCGACCGGTGCGCCAAACGGCCAGGTGAGTGGACCCTGAGGCGTTGTCGGCGTGGTTGCCGCTGGCTTACCAGCAATTGCGGGCGAGCGCACAAGGAAGAGTTGCGCCCCTAAGCGAAAGGCGAGGCCATCATCGCCCCAGCGCACCAGCCGCTGTGCACCAGGCGCCGAGGAATAGGACTGAGGACTCAGGCCCAAGGGAAATTGGAGGGAGGTGATCGGATCGTAGGTCTGCAGATCACTGATGCTAATTCTGTAGACGCGTTCGCCCTTCGATATCGCAGCAACGTACGTCTGCCCAACGCTCTCATCGACGCAGACGAGCGCCTCTTGCCATGCCCCTCCGAACCCCCTCATCTTTCGCCCTGATGTTGGTTCGAAGACGTCGCCCTGTGAGGTATAGAGCAACCCACCAGCACAGACGATATTCGGCCAGGAACCGTGCTCCTCGAAAATCCTCGCCGGGTTGCCACGGAGCTGCACGCCATCTGCGGTGAAATCGAACGTGTAGAACTGATAGCCACCATCAGTACCATAGAGCGTCGCGCTGTCGTCACAGAAGAAGAGCCCATTGCCGCCAATATCGTTGCGACGCACCACTTGCGAGCGTTGCTGCCCGTCCGCATAGACAGCGACCGTCTCGACCGCAACCATGGTCGAGACACCTTTAGCTGCCTGACCGACCACGATGGTCTTCGGATCGTCGGGCGCGATGACGATCGTGCTCGCGGTGTAGGTATTGCCCTTGGCGTCGACTAACGGGATGGTCAGATCGACGGTATCCGTTGCCAGGTCGATGCGCTGGATCGCGGCGTCGCCATTCAGGCCAACATAGAGGTAGCGGTTATCGCTCGAAAGCGCCAGGGCGGAGGGCGTATTGACCGTGGTGATCGTCTTGCCGATCACCCCCGCGAAGGGATCGATCGCGACGACACGATTGCCGTACGTCGGATCGGACGAGGGCACACTGGCGTAGAGCACACGGCGGGTGGCGTCGTACTGCAGATCGTTCACTGCCACAGCGAGTGGCCGCACTTCCGGCTGAGGCGCGTTGTAGGGCACGCGCCGAGCGGCGGTCGCGGAAACATCCCGATCGTCGCGAGATGCGCCCGGCAGGAAACCAAGCGCCAGGCAAATCCCGAGCAGTAAGCCCACCGGGAACGGCGAGAGCATCGTAATGATCGCGCGACCAGTCGACAGGCCCAGGCTCTCACGGATGCCGATCAATCCGAGGATAATCATCCACCCGACGACCAGAAAGACGAGCAGCCCACCGACCACCGGCACACGCAGCAGATTGAGGACCAGCGTCACCGGGATCAGAAAAGCCAACGGCGTCATCGTGAACATCTGCGTCGCCAGCAGGCCCGCAAATGTCCCTCGCCCCGCGAGGAGGCGGCCACAGGCCAGGCAGATGCAGACCGAGACGATTGCCGTGGCCGGAAAGATCAGGAAGGCACTGGTGACAGCCCACCAGGGGGAGGTCAGGGCGGTGAAGATCGGGCGGTAGAAGCCGGGGAGGTTCGGGTCTTCAAGAAGTTGGCGATTGATCGGGGCAAGCAGGTTGACGAACCCATTGAGCAGCACCAGCACAATCGCCAGCGCACTCCCTTGCGCCCACGGTCTGGCCGCAGCGATGGTCGCCATGGACGAAGAGGGAGCGGTGATCAGCGTGCGTAGCGTCGAAAAAAACCGGAAATCTCTCGGTTCGGGCGGCAGTAGGTCAGACATTATTCCCCCGACTGACAGAATCTCGTTGGGACTTCATGTCAGCCAGGATACTTGCACTAGCGCGTCGGCGGTATCCCCGAAATGTCCTGTTCAGGGGTAGCGGGGACCAGGAGTTTCATCCGCGCAGGGGATGAAACTCCTGGTCCCTACGCCTCGTGGCGCACCGCCGCCGCGCGAATCGCGGCGATCAACGGCTCTTCCAGCGTGTGCTTCCCCACGAACGCCTTCGCCCCGGCGGCGCGGGCGCGGGCGCGCGTGATGTCATCGTCGTAGAGGCTGTGGACGATCACGGCGGTGGCCGGGAGGATTGCGCGCAGGGCGGCGGTGGCGGCGAGACCATCGAGAATCGGCATGGAAATATCCATGATCACCACGTCGGGGCAGCAGTCGCAGGCGAGCGAGATCGCCGCCTCGCCATCGCCCGCCTCCCCCACGATCCGCAGATCGGGTTCGAGTTCGAGGCGCATCCGCAGACATTCGCGCATGAACGGTTGATCGTCGGCCAGCAGAATGGAAATCATCGCGCGTAACGAATCACGAAAACCAGGCACCTCGTAAACATGGGCCACCCTACAACGTACCAGCCACCCCAACAGCGGGCGGTCCTCTGGTTATACGCGCCGCCACCGACGGCATGCCTGCCCCAAAGGATCAGTTCGCCTTCCAACTTGTGGCGGATAGCCCCCTCCCACCCATCCCAACCAATTCCATCCCGATGTGGCATGATCCGCCTCCCTCGACGGGTACGGTAGAGATAGCGGCACCCTGATCGCAAGGCGCTTCGCCCCAGGTCGCGCCTTGCCACACACCCGGAGGCACCACCATGAGCCCTACGTCTCGCACCAGCCACCCGTTCAAGCCCCCCGTTCACGAGGGATTTAGGGGGCCAACCCCGCTCCAATCACACCCTCATCCACACACCACCCAGGCCAAAATCCCGCACCACCGTGCCGATTTTGCCACGCCCCACCCCGTCCCCGGAGAAGGAGAAGGAGAAGGTTAAAAATGGAAAAACAAACCTACTTTTGCCCGTGTACGCGTGTAATCCACTTACACGCGTACACGCTTACACGCCAACGCACGGACACATGGACGCGCAAACACCTTATCCCAATACATAAATTGCTCAACACGCTCATCCTCCCCACCCGCTCGCCAATGCGGCTATACTGACGCCCGGTCAGGCGGCGATGCGAACGCACGAACGCACGAACGCACAAACACACAGGCCACACGAGGGAGGAGCGCCATGCGCTACGGTGAAGTACCCGGCATCGGCAAGCCGGTGTCGCGACTGGTTCAAGGGACAGTGATGCTGAGCGAGGCCGACCTCGCGGGGAGCTTCGCGCTGCTGGACGCCGTCTGGGCGGCGGGCGGCACCGCGTTCGACACCGCCCACTCCTACGGCGCGGGCGAGAAAGAGCGAGTCCTCGGTCGCTGGTTGGCCGAGCGCGGCGTGCGCGAGCAGGCGGTCATCCTCGACAAAGGTGCCCACCCGGAGGCCGGGCGCGACCGTCGCGTGACCCCGGAGGATATCACCGCCGACCTCTACGAGTCGCTGGAGCGGCTCGGCACCGACTACATCGACCTCTACGTCCTCCACCGCGACGACCCCGAGGTGCCGGTGGGGCCGATCATCGAGACGCTGAACGAGCACCACCGCGCCGGGCGCATCCGCGCCTTCGGTGGGTCCAACTGGGCCTACGGGCGGGTGCGCGAGGCCAACGAGTACGCCGAGGAGCGCCGCCTCGTGCCGTTCGCCGTCAGCAGCCCCAACTTCAGCCTCGCCGAGCAGGTGCGCCCACCCTGGACCGGCTGCCTGAGCGTGAGCGGGCCGCAAGGGGAGGCCGCGCGGCGCTGGTACCGCGAGCAGCAGATCCCGCTCTTCACCTGGTCGAGTCTGGCGGGCGGCTTCTTCTCCGGGCGCTTCAGCCGGGAAAACCTCGACACCTTCCGCACCCCGCTCGACCTCGTCTGCATCGAGGCCTACTGTTACGAGCAGAACTTCCGCCGCCTCGACCGGGCGCGCGAGCTGGCCGAAGCGCGCGGCGTGACCATCCCGCAGATCGCGCTCGCCTACGTGCTGCACCAGCCGGACAACATCTTCGCGCTCGTCGGCTGCGTCAACGGCGAGGAGTTCCGGCAGAATGCCGCCGCCCTCGACCTCGCCCTCACCCCGGAGGAAGTCGCCTGGCTCGACCTGCGCGATGCGTAGGGGAAGTTCCTGAACCGCCCTGCTCCGTGTGGCAGCCGGAACCGCACAGGGTCAGTTGGCCGGAGGCGACCGATGGGGCGTAGCGAAGCCAAGCGCCTGGTGGCGCTTGGCTACGATCAGATAGCGGGCGAGTACCTGGCATCGAAGGAGGCGCTCGAGCCGCAGATCGAGGCGCTGTTGCGCGGCCTGATGGCCGACCTGGGGCCAGAGTCCCGCGTGCTGGACCTCGGCTGCGGCGCGGGCGTCCCGGTGACGCGCTGGCTCGCCGAGCGCTTCCGCGTAACAGGTGTGGACATGTCGGCCGCGCAACTGGCCCTCGCCCGTGCATACCTCCCCGGCGCGTCGTTGATCCGAGCGGACATGGGCACGATCGCCTTCGCGCCCGGTTCATTCGATGCAGTCGTCTCCTGCTACGCCATCATCCACCTGCCGCGCGAGGAGCACCCGGCGCTGCTCGCCTCGATCGCCCGCTGGATCCGCCCCGGCGGTCGCTTCCTCGCCACCTGGGCGACGGGCGAATGGGAGGGCCGCGAGGAGGATTGGCTCGGCTGGGGTGCCCCGATGTGGTGGAGCCACCACGACGAGGCCACCAATCTGCGCCTTCTCCGCGAAGCAGGCTTCACCATCGAGCACGCCGAACGCCGCGAAGTCCCAGAACGCTGGCTCTGGGCGCTGTGTCGAGTAACGAGTAGCGAGTGACGAGTAGCGAGTGACGAGTAGCGAGTGACGAGTGATGAGGAGAGGTTCAAGGTTCAGAGGGTAGGGTAGGAAGAACTTTGAGCGTTGGACTTTGAACCACTCCATCAACGAGCGGTGCCAATGAGCGACCCGACTGCCGACTGCCGACTGCCGACTGCCGACTTCGCCCTCATCCCGCCCATAGCGATCGCCCCGTTCGCGCAGGCGGGCGTGAACAACAGCGTCTGGCTGGTGCGCACGGGGGCGGGCGAGTTCATCTGGAAGGAGTCGCGGCACGCGCTGGGGAGCGTAGCAGCGCTAGAGTACGAGCACTGGCTGATCGAGGAGCTGGCGCGGCAGTCGCCCCCTTTCGCCGTGCCGGTCCCGGTGCGCACGCGCGATGGCAAGACCTACAGCGCGCTCCCCGGCGGCGGGTTGGGCCTCCTCCTGCCGAGGCTGCCGGGGGAGCAGATCATTCGACACGACCCGGCGGAGATCGCGGCCTTCGGCGAGGCGGGCGGCGCGATGATGGTCGCGCTGGCCGGGGTGCCACCCCGCCCCCACCCGACGATGGTCTCCTACGGCAACCCGCGCGGCATCCACCCGCGCATCCCCGACCCGTACACGCTCACGCCCACCGACGTGGACCTCCCGGACACTCTGGAGCACGCCGAGCTGTTCGGCTGGTGGCGCGCGGTGCTGGCGGATACCGCCGCCTTCATCGACGGCCCCTACCGCGCCTTACCCCGGCAGATGACGCACAGCGACTTCGCGCCCGGGAATACCCTGGTGGTGGAGGGCAAGGTGGTGGCGATCCTCGACTTCGAGTTCGCCCAACCCGACGTCCGGGCGATCGACGTGGCCTCCGCGCTCGTCCACTCGATGCGCCTCTGGGAGCGCACCACGCCCGACGCCCTGGCGATGGCCGCCGCTTACAGTCGCGGCTTCGCCCGCGCCGCCTCGCTGACCGACGCGGAGATCGCCGCGCTGCCCAACCTGCTGATCCTGCGCAGCGTCGTCGCAACCATCTGGTGGCTCGGTCGCGACCTGGCCGAAGGTCGCCCCACCAACCTGGAACGCCTCACCGAACTGCGCGATCTCGCCACCTGGCTATCCGCCCATGGTGAGACATTGCAGGGCATCGTCCGCGACGCAATGCGGCCAGCGTAAGATCCCCTTTCGCGACTCACGACTCACAACTCACGACTCGCCATCACGCCCGAGGCGCGCGGATGGTGACGTAGCGCGGGGCAAGCTCGGGCTGCGCAAGCTGCATCCGCTGCGGCGGCAGGCCGCGCACGATCGCTTCGAGGTCGTCCGCGACCATCCGCCCGATCTCCAGCAACCCTTCGGGCACCGACCCGGCGAGATGGGGGGTGAGGATCGCCTCCGGCGCGCTGCGAATTGGGTGGTCGAGCGGCACCGGTTCGACCGGGAAGACATCGATCGCCGCCTTGAAACGCCCCGCGAGCACGAACTCGGTCAGCGCGTCGAAGTCCACGACGTGCGCCCGGCTGATCAGCACCAGCACCGCGCCGGGCGCGATGCGCGCCAGCAACTCGCGCGAGAGGAGCGCGCGGTTCTCGCCGCTCGGCACGGCGAGCACGAAGATAACCTGGCAGCTATCGAGCAGGGTCGGCAAGTCGCACGGCTCCAGCCCCTGGCTGCGCAGGTAGCCCTCGCCAAGCCAGGGATCGTAGACCGCGACCGGGCAGCCGAACGGGGCGAGCAGGGGCCGCAGGGCGCGCCCGAGTCCGCCGTAGCCGATGAAGCCGACGCGCTTACCCGCGAGGAGGAACGCCCCTTCATTCCCGGCGTGCAGCCAGCGCTCCCCCCCGGCGCGCATCGCGCGGTCGGCGGCGACGATGTTGCGCCCGGCGGCGAGGGCCATGCCGAGCGCCATCTCGGCCACCTGCGGCCCGAACGCGGGCGCGGCGGAGAGGACGCGGATGCCACGCGTGAAGCACTGCGGATAGTCGAACTCGACCGGGAACGAGCCGGAGACGGTGAGGATGGCGCGCAGGTTCGCCGCCTCGGCCAGCGCGGCATCGCCGTAGCGCCAGGTGCCGCAGATCACGGCGACCGCCTCGCGCAGCACCTCGCGCGCCTCTTCCACCGGCATCGGCTCGTCGCGCGCCCAGGCGATTTCGGCAACCGCGTGGAGTCGTTCGAGGTCGTCTGGCGCGAAGATCTCGCCCATACGGCGACCGTGCGGATCGAGGAGGACCAGCGGCTTGTCGGTGGCGGTCATCGGCGGAGGCTCCAGCGCTTATACGACAGGCGGCCAAGGAGATAGGCCGATGCCAGGGCGAGCACACCCCACGGCGGTAATGCCGTCACCACGCCGCCCGTGAGCGCGCTCCCGAGTGCCGAGAGGGATGGCAGCGGATGGCTTGGAGTCGTCGCAACGGTGGACTCGGCGGCCTGCGCGACCGCAGCGGGCTGCGCGATCTGGTGCGAACTGCTGAAGTCAACCTCGAACCAGAACGCGCCGAGGACCGCCAGGATGATCGCGCAGGCGATGCGCAGCGTCCGACCGTTCATCTCACCGACTCCCTACCACAGCCTCAACGAACGCTCTCGCGGGGGACAGCGATGCCCGGCTGAGCCCGCCCCATCGCCTCGAATCCTTGCCCGGCTGGGATCCTGGCCGCCCAGCTCCGCTTCGGGTACCCATTAGTCTAGCGGCCCATAGCCCAGATGTATACCCACGAGTAGTACCGCCGTACCGATGTACGACGTTCACCCCGTCGGACCTCGCCCGATCCGCGCTTCGCGGAGGTGGGATATACTGTGGGCATCTATGGGGCGATGAGTGCGATCTCGCAACGTGCCGAGCCACAGCCCGACCGCCCGACCGCCCGACTATCGGATCGACGACGACCGGGGAGGGATGATGCAGCGCGATTCAGCCAGGAACCTGCAACAGGAGTTTTACCCCTACGCCTCGCGACGGATGCCAATCGTGGCGTCGCGCGGCGTGGTGGCGACGAGCGAGCCGCTGGCGGCGCAGGCGGGGCTCTGGATGCTGCGCCAGGGGGGCAGCGCGGTGGACGCGGCGATCGCGACGGCGATCGCGCTGACCGTCGTGGAGCCGACCTCCAACGGCATCGGCTCGGACGCCTTCGCGATCGTCTGGGACGGCAAGCAGTTGCACGGGCTGAACGGCTCCGGCCGCGCGCCCGCGACGCACACGCCGAAATTGTTCGCGGGGCTGGGGCACGAGAAGGTGCCGAGCCACGGCTGGCTGCCGGTGACGGTGCCCGGCGCTCCCGCCACCTGGCGCGATCTGCACCGTCGCTTCGGTAAGTTGCCCTTCGAGAAGCTGTTCGAGCCCGCCATCGCCTACGCCGAAGATGGCTTCCCGGTCGCGCCGGTGACGGCGGGGGGCTGGGGCAACGCGGCGCGCAGCTACGCGGAGAGCAACACCGGTCCGGAGTTCGCGGGCTGGTTCGCTACCTTCGCCCCCGGCGGCTCGCCCCCGCAGGCAGGCGATGTCTTCCGCTCTCCGGATCACGCCAGGACGCTGCGCGCCATCGCCGAGAGCAACGGCGAGGAGTTCTATCACGGTGAGCTGGCGCAGCAGATGGCCGACTTCGCCGCAGCCACCGGCGGCTATCTGACGAAGGCCGATCTGGCGGCGCACACGAACACCTGGGTTGACCCGATCGGGGTGTCGTACCGGGGCTACGAGGTCTGGGAGATCCCGCCGAACGGTCAGGGGATCGCGGCGCTGGCCGGGTTGAACATCCTGGAGGGCTTCGACCTCGCGAAGTATCCGCGCGACTCGGTCGAGAGCTTCCACCTGCAGATCGAGGCGATGAAGCTCGGGTTCTCCGACGCGATGGGCTACGTGGCCGACATGGACCACGCCAAGGTGCCGGTGAAGGGGATGCTCGATAAGGAGTATGCCTCCCAGCGCCGCGCGCTGATCGGGCGGACGGCGCTCGACCCGGTCAAGGGCGAGCCGCCGCGCGGCGGGACGGTCTACCTCTGCGCCGCCGATGGCGACGGGATGATGATCTCCTACATCCAGTCGAATTACATGGGCTTCGGCAGCGGCATCGTGGTGCCGGGCACCGGGATCTCGTTCCAGAATCGCGGCGCGGGCTTCTCGCTCGACCCGACGCACCCCAACATCGTCGCGCCCAACAAGCGCCCCTACCACACGATCATCCCGGCCTTCCTGACGCGCGGCGGCCAGGCGGTCGGGCCGTTCGGGGTGATGGGCGGCTACATGCAGCCGCAGGGGCATCTCCAGATGGTGGTGAACCAGGTGGACTACGGCATGAACCCGCAGGCGAGCCTCGACGCGCCGCGCTGGCAGTGGATGCGCGGCAAAGAGGTAATGATTGAGCAGGCGACCCCGGCATCCGTGCTGCACGGTCTCTCGGCGCGCGGCCACCAGTTGCAGGTGACGCACCAGGGCGGCGGCTTCGGCAAGGGCCAGATTATCTGGCGGCTGGACAATGGTGCCTATGTGGCCGGCAGCGAGCCGCGCGCGGACGGCTGCGCGGTCGGATTCTGAGACGAAGTGCTCAGTGCCGAGTGTCGAGTGCCGAATAGGGAAGCTGAGCACTGAGCACTGAGCACTGAGCACTGAAGTCTCATTCGTACTTCGGCGTTCGTACTTCGTACTTCCGCTAATTTCTCCGAGGTAGTATGCGCACGATTGGGTTGATCGGGGGGATGAGTTGGGAGTCGTCGGCCGAGTATTACCGCATCGTTAATGAGGCGGTGAAAGGGCGGCTTGGCGGGCTGCACTCGGCGCAGGTGCTGCTTTACAGCGTGGACTTCGCGAAGATCGAGGAGTTGCAGCACGCCGGGGAGTGGGAACAGGCGGCCGATATCCTGGTGGACGCGGCGCAGCGGTTGGAGCGTGGCGGGGCGGACTTCATCGTGCTCTGCACCAACACGATGCACAAGGTCGCCGACCGGATCACCGGCGCGGTGGCGCTCCCCTTCCTCCACATCGCCGATCCGACCGCCGGGCAGATCAAGGCGGCGGGGTTCGCGACGATCGGCCTGCTGGGCACGGCCTTCACGATGGAGCAGGAGTTCTACCGGGGTCGCCTGACCGGGCAGCACGGACTGACGGTGCTGGTCCCGGATGATGCCGACCGCGCGGTGGTCCACCGGGTCATCTACGACGAGCTCTGCCTGGGGGTCGTGCGCGAGGAATCGCGCGAGGCGTACCGGCAGATCATGGCACGGCTGGTGGAGCGGGGTGCGCAGGCGATCATCCTCGGCTGCACCGAGATCATGCTGCTGGTGGGCGATGGCGACGCCACGGTGCCACTGTTCGACACCACCCGCATCCACGCCGAGACGGCGGCGGCGCTGGCGCTGGACTGAGCAATCCGAGTCGATGAATCTACGGCTGGCGGGGCGTTCGGTCGAACGCCCTGCTGCTATATCCGCGAGGGGTGCGCCATGAGTTGGCTGACCGAGACGTTCGAGACCGAGAAGCCGGTGATCGGGATGATTCATCTGCCGCCGCTGCCGGGGACGGCGCTCTACGACGATGCGCGCGGGATGGCGTGGATCGTGGAGAGCGCGAAGCGGGATGCGGAGGCGTTGCAGGCGGGTGGCATTGGCGCGGTGATGTTCGGGAACGAGGGGGACCGGCCGTATCGCACGAAAGTAGGACCGGAGACGACCGCGGCGGTCGCGGCGGCGGTCGCGGCGGTCGCACCGGGGCTGTCGGTGCCGTTCGGAGTGGATGTGCTGTGGGATCCGCGCGCGACGCTGGCGGTGGCGAAGGCGACCGGGGCGCGTTTCGCGCGCGAGGTCTTTGCGGGGCTGTTTGGGGGAGACCTGGGGCTATGGGAGACGGCAGCGGGGGAGGTCTTCCAGTATCGCCGGGCGATCGATGCGCAGGGGGTGCGGCTGCTCTTCACGATCAATGCGGAGTTTGCCGCGCCGGTCGCACCGCGCCCGATCGCGGCGGTGGCGCGGTCGGTGGCCTTCTCGTCGCTGCCGGATGCGCTCTGCGTGTCGGGGCCGATCACCGGCACGCCCGCGCCGTTCGAGGAGTTGCGCGCGGCGAAGGGGGCGGCGGGGGAGACGCCGGTCTTCGCCAACACCGGGGTGCGGCGGGAGACGATCGCGGAGACACTCTCGATCGCGGATGGCTGCATCGTGGGGACGGCGCTGAAGGTGGACGGGGTGACCTGGAACGCGGTCGATCCGGTGCGGGTGCGCGGGCTGATGGCTGCGGTGAAGGGGGACGGGTGAACCGCCAAGACGCCAAGGGCGCCAAGAACGAGGGGTGAAGGGCGAAGGGAGAGGGGAGAGGCGGTTCTACCGCAGAGGACGCAGAGGACGCGGAGACGAAGAAAGAAGGAGAAGAGGGAGAAGGTAACAATTGGTGGATGAACAGGGGTTGTTTGAGGCGGCGTGTTGGCGGAGTGAATTTGGCTGGGGCGACTGCGCGTTGGTGGCGCTGTCGGGTGGGTCGGGGCAGAGAGCCAGACGTTCCGGGTGGAGCGGGATGGGGTGGCGGTGGCGGTGCTGCACGCGTATCGGCGGGCGTGGATCGATTGGATCGGGGCGCGGCAGGGGTGGCCGGGTCGGGTCGGGGCGTGCGCGCGGTTGTTGGCGCATCTGGAGGGATGGGGGTATGCGGTGACGCGCGTTGTGAGGACGCGGCGGGGGGAGGACTTTGCGCTGCGGGAAGGGTGGGCGATCCTGCTGACGGGCTACGCGGAAGGCGAGGCGAAGGATTACAGCGTGGCGGGGTTGCGGGCACTCGGGGAAGCGGTCGGGACGCTGCACACGCTGCCGATGGGGGAGGTGGGCGAGTCGTGGTGGTCGCTGGGGACGGTGGTGCCGAGGGTGGCCGGGCGGTTGGCGGAGATGGGCGAGAAGGTGCCGCCGGAGTGGCGGGGGTGGTATGAGGACTGCCTGCGCGAGTTGGCGGCGTGGCCGGGGCGTGCGGGACTGCCTGAGGCGATCATTCACGCGGATGCCTGGGCGGGGAATACGGTGATCAGTGGCGATGGGCGGGCGACGCTGATCGATTGGGAGTTGGCGGGGACGGGGCCGACGATACTCGATTTCGGGTCGTTGATCCTGCACGGGCACTACGATTTGCCGGGATGCTTGCCCGACGCGGGGCGGATCGCGGCGCTGGTGGGCGGGTATTGCCGATGGCGGCGAGTGGCGAATGAGGAGTTGGCGGTGCTGACCGAGGCGATCCGATTCGGGCCGGTCTACCGCAGCGCGCTCTTCTTCGTTGCGGCGGCGGAAGGGATGTGGGGGGCGCGGCCCTGGCGTCAGATCGGGGTCGAGCGAGAGCGCTACCCGGCGGGTCCGGCGCTGACGGCGGCAACACTCGACTATCTCGCGGGGGCGGGATGACGGCGGCAATCGTTGGGATCGACGTGGGGACGACGGCCTGCAAGGGGCTGCTGCTGGGGCTGGATGGCGCGGTGCTGGCGGAGGCGAGCGCGGCGCAGCCGCAGTTCGCGCCGCAACCGGGCTGGGCCGAGGCGGATGCGGCGGCGTGGTGGGCGAATGCCTGCGCGGTCGCAAGGGAGTTGCTGGCGCGTGCGCCGGGGGTGGAGGTGCGCGGCGTCGGGGTGGCGGGGATGCTCCCGGCATTGCTGCTGCTCGATGCCGAGGAGGAGCCGCTGCGGCGATCTATTCAGCAGAACGACGCGCGGACGGGCACTGAGATCGAGGCGATGCGGGCGGCGACCGACGAGGCGGCGTTCCTGGCGCGGACGGGGAGTCCGATCAGCCAGCAGTCGATCGGGCCGCGCGTGCGCTGGCTGCGGACGCACGAGCCGGGGACGATGGCGCGAGTGGCACGGATCTGCGGATCGTATGACTACGTGACCTACAAGCTGACCGGGGCGCTGGGGGTCGAGCGGAATTGGGCGCTGGAGAGTGGGCTGTACGACCTGGGGACGGCGGATTGGGCCGACGATCTGCTGGCGCTGGGGCAGGTGGAGCGGGACTGGCTGCCGCCGCTGCGCTGGCCGACGGAGGTGGTCGGGGCGGTGACGCCGGGGGCGGCGGAGGTGAGCGGGATCCCGGCCGGGACGCCGGTCTGCACGGGGAGCGCGGACCACATCGCCTCGGCGCTGGCGACGGGGTGTGTGGAGGAGGGGGATCTGCTGCTGAAGATCGGCGGCAGCGCGGATATTCTCTATACGACGGCGCGCGGCGAGCCGCACCCGCAGTTGTTCCTCGATTATCACGATGTACCGGGGCGTTTTGTCATCAATGGCTGCATGGCGTCGGGTGGGGCGCTGCTGCACTGGTTTGTGGAGCAGTTCTGCCGGGATGTGCCGGGGCCGAACCGCTACGCGACGCTCGATGCGGAGGCTGCGGCGGTGCCACCGGGGTGCGAGGGGCTGACGGTGCTGCCCTATGTGCAGGGGGAGAAGACGCCGATCTTCGACCCGGCGGCGCGCGGGGTATTGAGCGGCTTCACGCTGGCGCACACGCGGGCGCACGTCTACCGGGCGATTCTGGAGGCGTTCGCGTTCGGCTTCCGGCACCACCTGGATGTGCTGCGGGAGGCGGGGCACGAGCCGCGCCGGGCGCTGATCTCCGACGGCGGGGCGCGCTCGGCGCTGTGGCGGCAGATCGTGGCCGATGCGACCGGGCTGCGGGTGATGTGGTGCGACCACCCTCGGGCGGGGCGCTGGGGGCGGCGCTGGCGGCGGGGGGTGGCGGTCGGGGCGTGGGATTGGGAGATGGCGCTGCGGCGGCGCAGCCGCGCGGGACGGCGGGAGCCGGATGGGGCGACGACGGCGGCATACGAGCGGGCGTACCGGGCATATCGGTTGTACCCTGCGTTGAAGGGATATTTCCCGCATGGCGAGTGGCGGAGGGGGTGCGGGGCGATGAGGGAGCAGGTCGCGGCATGGGGCAGGGCCTTGCGGCGCGTGATCGCGCCAGGCGCGCGGGCGGCGACACCCGACACGGCGCCAGAGACGCCGGGTGTCGATGGGGCGGCGGGCTGCCGCCGGAGGCGTTGCGCTTCCGCGTTGAGGGAGCGCCGATCCGGCGCGGTTCCGGAGGTCGGGCAGCGTTCGATGGCGGCGATTGAGCAGGGGTTGGGTTGGCGTTGATCGAGCGCCGAGTGGACGAGTGCGAGCGGGTGCTCGACTTTGGGTGCGGTTGCGGGCGCACGCTGATTGCGCTCGGCGAGCGGTACTCGTTCGACCGCCTGCACGCGACGGATATCGACGCGGAGGCGGTCGGCTGGTGCTGCGCGCAGTTGCCGCTGGCATCCTGCGGCGTGAACGAGGCGCTGCCGCCGCTGAACTATCCGGGCGACTATTTCGACCTGATCTACGCGGTCTCGGTCTTCACGCATCTGGACGAGGAGCGGCAGTTTCTCTGGTTGGAGGAGTTGCGGCGGATCTGCAAGCCGGGGGCGCAGTGATCGCGTCGCTCCACGGCGATCGGTGCGTGCAGCACATGGTGCCGGACAAGGCCGGGCGGGTGCGGGAAGAGGGGATCTCTTCGATGTGTCGCACGGCTTCGGACGGGGGATGTACCCGGAGTGGTACCAGATGACCTACCACACCGAGGAGTATGTGCGCGAGCAGTTCGCGAGCTACTTCACCGTGGCTGGCTATCTGCTTCTACGAGCTGACTACCAGATATCGTCGTGTTGTGAAGGCCGCCGGGGGATGAGATGGCAGAACCGCGAGTATTCCACGTCGGGATCAAGGGGCTCATCGTCAACAACGGCAAGGTGTTGCTGCTGAAGCGGGAGAATCGGTGGAGCGGGATCTTCTGGATAAAGCCGGGCGGGCGGATGGAGGGCGGGGAAGAGGACGAGGAGACGCTGCGGCGGGAGTTGCGCGAGGAGGTGTCGAGCATCGGGCGAATCGAGGTGGGGGAGTTACTCCACGCGGCGGTGCCGACCGACGATGCGATTGGGCTGGTGCTGCTCTACTACCGGTGGCGGCCGAGGTGCCGATGGAGTTGAGCGACGAGCATATCGGATACGCCTGGGGCGGGGCTGATGATCTGCGCCCGCGCTGGAGCGCGGGGAGGAGGGGATAGCGACGTTCGAGTACACGTTGGCGGCGGCGCGGCGTGCGCTCAGGCCGTGGGACTCTCGGGGTAGTAGAGGGACATGATTACCATCGAGGGAGATTGATCGCCCCTGGCAGGCGGCGAGGTAGCGCAAGTGCGGTTGGTGCAGCAGGGTGTGCTTGGGGCGGGTGCCTTTGATGACGTGGGGAGGCCAACCGGCGTATTCCTGAATGCCGAAGGGACGATTCTTGCCGTTGCTGGCCATTTCTCCGGAAGGCAATGGCATGGCCGCGATGTTTGGGATGGACGACAGCTCACACACCGAGTGAGCGTTTACGAAGCCGCTTCTTTGCGGCGCATTGCCTTCCTTGACCGGGTGCGTCATCCGATCAACTACGTGGCGTTCCACCCTCGTTGCCCGATTCTGGCAATCGCTGCCGGGAGTTATGACGGGGGCTATACCTACGGCGGCGAACTCATCCTCTGGGATTTCGAGAGTGGGGGTAGCGTCTCGTTACTCGCTGGGTCGCGCGAGGTTGTTACTTGCCGGTTTGATGATGAAAGCGATGCTCTGCACCTCACGCTACGACCACCGATTGACGAGAACTTCTGGGACGCCGAGCGGAGGGTGAACATCTACCCCTGGCGGGGTGAGGGGCTACCGCCGCAACCGAAGAAGTACATGCGGTTGGATACTGCAATCCCCGCTGCTGCATGGCAGCGGATGGGTGAGCGGAGCGTCGATCCCGATACTTTGCCGACGCGGTTCACGCAGGTTGCCAATGCATTGGAGATGTACAAGCGTCAGATGGCGGAGGAGATTGCGGCCACGCTCACCCACTTCGCCCTGGGGGCTGGGCAGCGCTACACGCCGCGCTGGGATGTCTGGGATGTGGCCTGGGGTGCTGATGATCGCCTGCTGGCGGTGCGCAATCAAACTGCCCTAGAGTGCTGGTCCTTAGAAGGGACGCTTGACTGGCACATTCCCGATGAGATGAACGGGGTGCAACTGCTGCTCGCGCCCGACGGTGAATATGCCTATGTTAACATGCACGGTGGTCGGAAGCGCGACGAGGAGTTTGCCAAGTTCGCCAGGACGAGCATTGTGCGGATCTGGCTGGGCTCCGGGGCGGTTGAGCAGCTGTCCGGCATCGATGCTCCGGTGATGCTCTCGATTGCCCGCACCGGGCACCTCCTTGCGCGGGATACTGCGCGTGAGTGGTATCGGCGAGAGGAGCCTACCCTAGACCGGATCATCGCGAGTGACCTTACGGTTTCCGGGCCACTGGATCTGGGCGGCTATGATCTTTTCAATCACTATCTGCGGATTGACGGTGCCGACCACCTCTATTTCCTGCAAGGGACGCCGCCGCGCACTCACTGGGAAGAGAAGCCGAGGCGGCGCGCTAGCGAGCGCAAGTGGGTTTGTCGAATCGAGCCGGATACAGGCCAGGTGGAGCGGCTTTTCCCGCTCGAGTGGGATAGCGAGCGCGCCGGGCACCTGTTCGGCGGGGCGGGATGCTATGTCTGCGACGCGCGTGGAGAAGGGCTGATCCTGGCCGGATCGCTGCACCGAGCGGAGCGTCACCACCTCATCGTGCGGCGGGCGTTGGGCGATGGTGAGGCATTGTGGATGGTGCCGTGCGAGAGTCAGGTGACGGCGATCGCCTATCTGCCGCAGCCGGAGATCGTGGTCTTCGCGCTCACCGGGGGGCAATTGGGGGCAATTGACGCGCAGACGGGCGCGCTGCTTGATCGGCAGCAGGTTGTTGCCGGGGCGACCGGGGCGGTCCCGCTCTCGCTGGCCGGGCGCGGGAACCGGATCGCGGCGGGGCTGGTCGATGGGCGGATCGCCCTGTACGAGTGGTGCTGAGCAGCGGCTTCTCTCCGATCATCTCAATGCACGCGGTAGTGCGCGACGGCGGTCTCGTCGAGTTCGACGCCAAGGCCGGGTTTCTCGTGGGGGCGGGCGGTGCCGGCGGTGATCGGGAGGGGTTCGGCGAGGAGGTGGTGCTCGTAGAAGAAGGTGCTGAGGATGTCGCAGGGGTATTCCTCGGCACCGATGCCGGGGGTGGCCATGGCGAGGTGGATCATGGCGGCGCTGGCGATGCCGAGTTCGAGGTTGCTGCCGATGGTGCAGGTGAGTCCGGCGGCCTCGGCGACGGCGGCGACTTTGCGCGCGGGGCCGATGCCGCCGCCTTTGCCGATGTAGACGGAGAGGATGTCGGCGGCACCGGCGCGGGCGACGGCCATGGCGTCTTGCAGGGTGTAGATGCTCTCGTCGGCCATGACGGGGACGCGGACGTTGGCGCGGACGTCGGCGAGCCAGGCGACGTCGAGCGGGGCGACGGGCTGCTCGGCGAAGAAGATGTTGAACTCTTCCAGGCGGCGGATGGTGCGGATGGCGTCGCGGGCGGTCCAGCCGCCGTTGGCGTCCACGCCGAGGCGCACGTCGGGGCCGATGGCCGCGCGGACGGCGCGGACGCGGGCGATGTCGCCTTCGGGCTCGATACCGACCTTCACCTTCATGGTGCGGAAGCCTTGCTCGACGGCCCAGGCGGCGATGGCGGCGGCCTGCGGCGGCTCCTGGCCCGAGACGGAGAATTTCGTCGTGACGAAGTCGCGCACGGGGCCGCCGAGGAGGCGGTAGACGGGGAGGCCGACCGACTTGCCGAGAAGATCCCAGAGGGCCATCTCCAGGGCGGACTTGGTGAAAGGGTTGCCGGCGATGCCGGTCATGATGACTTTGGTCAGGCGCTCGACGTGCCGGGGATCCTGGCCGACGAGGAGTGGGGCGAGGTAAGTGGCGATCAGGTGGGCGGCGGTGACCTGGTCTTCGCCGCTCCAGATCGGGGTGCAGGAGACTTCGCCGAGGCCGATCAGCCCTTCGTCGGTGTGGATTTTGACGAGGAGGAAGGGGGAGACGGTGTGCGCGCCGCGCCCGCCCTTGATGGCGCGGACGGGGTCGATGGGGACCTGGACGGGGATGGTCTCGATGGAGGTGATTTTCATCAATGCTCCGATTAAGTACGAACGACGAAGTACGAAGTACGAATTAAGGCGGTGCTATGGGTGGGTGTTGTTCGTACTTCGTCGTTCGTACTTCGTACTTCATACGGCGCTGGTGTGGAATTCGATGAGGGCGGCGGCGAGGGATTGGGCGGCGGCGTCCAGGTAGCGTTGGCCGCGTTCGGGGGTGGCGCGGGCGGGGCTGTCGGTGTAGCCGTCGAAGGTTTGCCAGCGGCCGTGGAATTCGGCGCGGTAGGTGCGGAGGGGGCGGGGGTCGCCGGGCGGGGCGTCGTCGCGGGCGGGGCGGGGTTCGACGACGAGTTCGGGGCGCAGGGCAAGGACGAGGGCGGTTTCGAAGGCCCCGGCGTGGCCGGGGAGGCCGCCCTGCTCGTGCGCGCCGACGTCGGTGAGGGCGGTCCAGGTGGCGTTCCAGTAGGAGGCGGCGGCGAGGTGGGCGTCGTGCTTGAGGGCGAGGTCGCGGGCGGCGAGTTGGACGAGTTCGTCGTTGCCGCCGTGGCCGTTGACGAGGAAGAAGCGGCGGAAGCCGCCCGCGATGAGGGATTCGAGGAGGTCGATCAGGACGCGGTAGTAGACCTCGGTGCTGAGGGACATGGTGCCGCCGAAGGGGATGTGGTGGTGGGACGAGCCGTAGGGGAGGGTGGGGGCGACGAGGACGGAGATCTGCTCGGCGGCGATGGCGGCGGCGGCGCGGGCGATGTGTTCGACGGCGAAGGTGTCGGTGCCGACGGGGAGGTGGGGGCCGTGCTGCTCGGTCGCGCCGGTGGGGAGGACGAGGAGGGTGTTGGGGGCGACGGCGAGGGCTTCGGCGCGGGTGATCTCGTTGAGGAGGAGGCGGGTGGGCATGGGGGACCTCCGTTGAATGAAGAATGACGAATGACGAATTGAGAATGACGAGGGGTTAGGGTGAAG
Source organism: Chloroflexia bacterium (assembly GCA_046328475.1). Classification (GTDB taxonomy): domain Bacteria; phylum Chloroflexota; class Chloroflexia; order Thermomicrobiales; family CADCWN01; genus CADCWN01. Next base: position 33,535 of record JAXLWN010000065.1, read on the forward strand.
CGGCGGAGATGGTCCAGTCGGCGAGGGTGAGGTGGGGGAGTTGGGAGAAGTCGCGGTGGTTGCGGGTGACGAGGGTTGCGCCGATGGATGAGGTGATCGCCGCGATGCGGAGGTCTTGTGTGCCGAGGCGTGGATGGGACTGGCGCAGTGCGGTGTAGTGATCGTAGGCAGCCTGGTCGAAGTCGAGGATGGTGAAGCGGGTGAAGGAGGCGAGGGCTTCGCGGAGGCTGCGGTAGGCCCAGAGTTGGCGTGTGCTCGCGTGGTGCTGCCGGATGACGGCGAGCCAGCCACGTAGCTGCTCCTCGGCGGTGACGATGGTGATAGCAATCTCGGCAGCGGGGATGGCCGATAGGTGCCGGATAACGGCCGGGTGGGACTGCTGGAGGAGGCTGAGATGGTCGGTGTCGAGGACGAAGGAGGTCACGGCTGCGTTGCCGCGTTGAGTTCGCGACGGTCAGCGGCGATGGCTTCGTCCAGGTCGTCGAGGAGGGGGTTGTCGCGGAAGCGGGCGGCGAAGTCGAGCCAGGGGTTGGGTGGGGTGTCGGTGGCGAGGTCGAGGGTGACGACTTTGCCGTGCTGGAGGCGGTCGCGGGCGAGCTGGCGCAAGCGGATGAGGGCTTCTTCCTCGGTCGCGCCTTCGGCGCTGGTGTCGGGCCAGCCGAGGAGGGTGGCGCTGTAGCCGCCGGTGGGGAGGGTTTCGAGCAGGACTTCGACGGACATTGGGCACCTCGTCGTGGATACGATGGGGATAGTGTAGCACGAGGGTTACCTCACCCCCGCCGCCTGCGGGCGGCACCCCCTCTCCATCTGCGGATAGGAGAGGGGGGAGCACTGTCCGATGCATCGTGATGAACTCGGACCAATGAGCGACACCAACTCACTATCCGCTCTGCACTCTCGCCAGCATCCCATCCCTCTCCTCGCGGGAGAGGGGTGCCGCGCCGCAGCGCGGCGGGGTGAGGTCTACCCCGCCAGTTGCTCCAGCCGGTCCACATACCCGGCCAGGATGTCGAACGCGGCCTGCACCGGCGCGGGGTCGCGGAGATCCACGCCCGCCGCCTTCAGCGCGTCGATGGGGTAGACCGAGCCGCCCGCCTTGAGGAAGTTGACGTATCGCTCGGCGGCGGGTTGCCCCTCGGCGCGCACCTGCCGGGCGAGCGCGGCGGCGGCGGCGATGCCGGTGGCGTACTGGAAGACGTAGAAGTTGGCGAAGAGGTGCCCGAAGCGCGCCCAGGTGATCCCCATGCGCGGCGCGTCCAGCACCACCTCGCCGCCGTAGCCCTGGCGATAGATTTCGGCCAGCGTCGCGGTCATCCCGTCGGCGGTGAGCGCTTCGCCGCGCTCGACCCGCTCGTGGCAGTCGAGTTCGAAGCGGGCGAGGATCGGCATGGTGAAGAAGTAGCGCATGTGGTTCCCCATCCGCTCCTCGATCACCGAGATCAGCTCCTGCGGGTCGGTGGTCGTCTCCAGCAGGTGCGCCCCCATCAGCGCCTGGTGCATGTTCGACGCCGCCTCCGCGACGAAGAGGCTGTAGGGCGCGTAGACCTGCGGCTGGGTCTGCCAGCTGTAGTAGGAGTGGAGCGAGTGGCCCAGTTCGTGCGCCAGCGTGCTGACGCCGCCGAGGTCGTAGCCGTAGCTCATGCTGATGAAAGGATGGGTCCCCTTCACGCCGCTGCTGAAGGCCCCGCCCCCCTTGCCGACGTTCGGCCAGGCATCGACCCAGCGCTCGGCGATCCCGCGCCGCACGATCCCGACATACTCCTCGCCGAGCGGCGCGAGCGCGGTCGCGATCAACTCCACCCCCTCCTCGAAGGGGATGTGCTTGCGCTGGCGCTCGAGCGGCGCGGTGAGATCCCAGCCGTGCAGCTGGTCCAGGCCCAGCATCCGCCGCCGCACGGCGAAGTAGCGGTGCCAGGTCGGGAAGTTGCGCCAGACGGTGTCGAGCAGGTTGTGGAAGACCTCGGTCGGGACGCTGTTCGGGGCGAGCGCCGCCTCCAGCGACGAACCGTAGCGGCGCATCTTCGCGTAGAAGACATCGCGCTTGACCACGCCCGCGAGGGTCGCGGCGTAGGTGTTCTTCAGGGCGAGATAGGCGTCGGCAGACGTCTCCCAGGCGGCGCGGCGCACCTCGCGGTCGGCGCTGCGCAAGAAGCGCTGCTGGTTCCCCTGGCCGAGCCGCACCTCGTTCCCGGCGTCGTCGCGGATCGTGCCGAGCGACATGTCGGCGTTCTCCAGCGCGCTGCGCACGGCGCGCGGCGTGTCGCCGAGGTTCGCCGCCTCCGCCAGCACCTCCTCGACCTCGGCCGAGCGGATGTGCCCGCGCCCGCGCCCGACCTTGTCGAAGTAGTGGCGGTAGACGGCCAGCCCCGGGTTCTCGGCCATAAACCCATCGAGCGTCGCCGCATCCATCGCCAGGATCTCGGGCTCGAAGTAGGAGGCCGCCGCCTCGAAGCGGGCGCGCAGCCCGCGCCCGCGCTCGGCGAGCGCGGCGTTGGCCGCGTTGGTCGCATCCTCGGAGAAACGGAGCGAGGAGTAGACCCCCACCCTGCCGACCGCCGCGATCAGGTCGTAGCGCAGTTCCAGCGCCTCCAGCAGCGTCTCCGCCGACTCCCCCAGCCGCCCGCGATAGGCCGCCAGTTCGCCCAGACTCCCGGTGGCCTCCGCGAGCGCCGCCTCCCAGTGCGCCTCGTCCGGGAAGACGCTTTCGATATCCCACCGCTGGTCCGGGGTCAGTTCGGCACGGCGGGGTAGGCTGGCTGCGCTCATATGGCTCACTCCGTTCGCTGTGCTGAGTGCTGAGTGCTGAGTGCTGAGTATTGGTCCGTGGCAAGCGCAGATTATCGACTACCTCGAACGCCACTCAGTACTCAGCACTCAGCACTCAGCACTTATTTCCACGTCTTTCGCAGCACGCGGATCCAGTTCTCGTGCGTCACCTTGCGCATGGCGTCGTCGTCGAAGCCGGTGGCGCGGAGGGCGGCGAGCAGGCGCGGCAGGCCGGCGACGTCGCCAATCTCGGCCGGGATGGTCGCGCCGTCGAAGTCGGAGCCGAGGCCGACGCGCTCGATGCCGAGGCGCTCCACGAGGTAGTCGATGTGGCGCACCATCGTGTCGAGCGAGACGTCGGCACCGGGGCCGCCATCCTCGCGCAGGAAGCCGACCGCGAAGTTGAGGCCGACCATGCCATCCGAGTCGCGGACCGCGTCGAGCTGCTTGTCGGTCAGGTTGCGCGGGGTCGGGGTGAGCGCGTGGACGTTCGAGTGGGTCGCGACGATCGGCGCGTCGCTGAGCTTGGCAACATCCCAGAACCCGGCCTCGTTGAGGTGCGAGAGGTCGAGCATGATCCCGAGGCGGTTGCACTCCTTCACGAACGCCTTCCCGGCGTCGGTGAGGCCGGGGCCGATGTCGGGCGAGTGCGGGAAGAGGAACGGGACGCCGGTGGCGAAGTCGTTGGCGCGGCTCCAGACCGGCCCGATCGAGCGCAGCCCGAGGCGATAGAAGAGTTCCAGCGAATCGAGACCGGGATCGATCGCCTCGGCCCCCTCGAAGTGGAGGATCGTGGCGAGCACGCCGTCCTGCAAGCATTGTTCGAGTTCGTCCGCCGTCAGCACCACCTTCAGCTTGCCCTCGGACTCGCGCTCCAGGCGGAAGAGGAGCCCGGTCATCGCCAGCGTTTGCTGCTGGGCAAAGCCGAGCGTGAGCGGGCGGGGCATGCGGAACTCGCGCCCCTCGAAGACGTTGAGCACCGGCCCGGCCGGGGGCGCGGCGTTCGGGTCGGCGGGGACGTAGACGGCGAAGAAGCCGCCGCCGAAGCCGCCTTCGATCGCGCGGGGATAGTCGATGTGCCCCTTGTCGCTGCGCTCCCAGAACGAGCGTTTCCCGCTGCGCCCGGGATGGGAGAGATCGAGCAACGTGTCGTTGTGTCCGTCGAAGACCGGGAACTGACTCACTGCGGGCATGTTTCCTCCTTCAGAGACGAGTGAACCGCCAAGACGCCAAGGAGACGCCAAGAACGCCAAGAAGATCAGGGTGCGGATGATACGTTTAACTCTGGCCGAACGGGAACATGGAAGTTGAGTAGTAGACCAAGGTGGAGGCGCGTCGCCTTCAAGTAGGAAATGACTTGTGCCACATGCAATGCGCTCAGGCTTTCAACTGTCTTGAGTTCGACGACGAGGATATCCGCCACCAGCAGATCAACTCGCCCTTCACCAATCATATACCCCTTGTAGTTCACACCAACAGCTGCCTGCCGAGCATAGGGGATTTGGCGAAGGTCGAATTCAATCGCTAGCGCCTCCTCATAGACCGACTCAAGAAATCCCGGTCCAAGCCTACGATGAACCTCGATCGCCGCCCCGATCACCTCACTCGCCCAAAAGTCTGCGATTTCGCCGGGTTCCACCTGCGCGACTGCGTCCATGATCTTGGCGTCCTTGGCGTCTTGGCGGTTAATTCGTTCTCCCCAGGCCTCCCTGCACCCCGTTCCAGGCATTCTATCACCTTGTCAGCAGCGTGCATGGGGCGTATCATGTTGCGTCCTAGCGGACTGCTTGCGAAAGCAGTTGGGCGAAACGCACTCCTCCGCACAAGACGGGCGCGCAACAGGAAACGACGACGTAGCAAAGCGCACACAAGGAGACGGGGAAACCGTATGACGATGCTGCCGATTCCGTTGGCCCGCCTGAGCGACCTGGCGCGCAATCTCCGCTGGTCCTGGAACCTCGACGCGATCGACCTCTTCAACCGCCTCGATCCCGACCTCTGGGAAAAGACCAACCACAACCCGATTGCGCTCCTTAGCGACATCGACGAAAGCAAGCTGCACTCGGCGGCGAACGATACTGCGTACATCGATGCCGTGGAACGCGCCGCCGCCGACCTGGAGGCCTACCTCCACGGCGATGCCTGGTTCGCGAGCACGGGTGTATCGGCGGAACGGCCGCGGGTGGCCTATTTCTCGATGGAATTCGGCCTGCACGAGAGCCTGCCGATCTACTCGGGCGGGCTCGGCGTGCTGGCCGGGGATCACCTCAAGTCGGCCAGCGACCTGGGCGTGCCGCTGATCGCGGTCGGGTTGCTCTATCGCGACGGCTATTTCCGGCAAGAACTCGACCATTCCGGCTGGCAGCAGGACCTGGACGAGGACAACGCCCCCGACCATCTGCCGCTGGAACTGATCACCGGGGGCGACGGGTCGCCGATGACGGTCTGCGTGAAGCTCCGCGACCGCGAGGTGACGATCCAGGGCTGGCTGGTGCGCGTGGGCCGGGTCAACCTCTACCTGCTCGACACCGACCGCCCCGAGAATGACGAGGAGGATCGCCGGATCGCGTCGCGCCTCTACGGCGGCGAGATCGGGGTGCGCATCCGGCAGGAGATCGTCCTCGGCATCGGCGGCTACCGCTTCCTGGAGGCCATCGGCGTCGCGCCCGACGTCTACCACATGAACGAGGGGCACGCCGCCTTCCTGACGCTGGAGCGCATCCGCCGCACGATGGAGCGCGAGCAGTGCTCCTTCGACGATGCGCGCGGGCGGGTGCGCCCGGGGCTGGTCTTCACCACCCACACGCCGGTCGCGGCCGGGCACGACTACTTCTCCCCCCACCTGATGGAAGAATATTTCAGCGAGTATGTCGGCGGGCTGGGGCTGCAACTGCACGAGTTGATCGGGCTGGGGCGGCACAACCCGGACGACTATCGCGAATACTTCTGCATGACGATCCTGGCGCTGCGGCTGGCGGCGCGCAGCAATGGCGTGAGCAAGCTGCACGGCGAGGTCAGCCGCAACCAGTGGCGCGACCTCTGGCCGGGCACCCCGAACGAGGAGATCCCGATCGGGCACATCACCAACGGGGTGCATCTGCCGTCGTTCATCTCGCGCGAGATGGCCGGGCTCTACGAGCGCCACCTGGGGCTGCGCCAGGGGGACGCGCCGTTCGATCCGGCGGCCTGGGCGGGGATGGCCGGGGTGCCCGATGGCGAACTCTGGGCCATCCGCGAGCAGTTGCGGGCGCGGTTGCTCAATTTCGTCCAGGAGCGGGGGCGGCAGCAGGACGAGCGGTTCGGGCGCCAGGGGGGCGAAGAGCTCTTCGACCCGAAGGCGCTGACCATCGGCTTCGCGCGCCGCTTCGCGACCTACAAGCGCGCCACGCTGCTACTGCGCGATCTGCCCCGCCTGGAGCAGATCGTCAACCACGCGAAGCGCCCGGTGCAGTTCATCTTCGCGGGCAAGGCACACCCGCGCGACGACGGCGGCAAGCTGCTGATCCAGCGGATCAGCACGCTCTCGCACGACGATCCGTTCAACCACCGCATGATCTTCATCGAGGGCTACGACATCGGCGTGGCGCGGCTGCTGGTGCAGGGGGTCGATGTCTGGCTGAACACGCCGCAGCGCCCCTACGAGGCGAGCGGCACGAGCGGCATGAAGGCAGCGGCGAACGGCAGCCTGATGTGCAGCACGCTCGACGGCTGGTGGGTCGAGGCCTGGGACGAGGCGCAGGCGCGCGACGAGGAGATCGGCTGGTCGATCGGCCACGGCGAGACGTTCGACAACGCCGAGCACCAGGCCCACGTCGATGCGCAGGCGCTCTACGAGTTGCTGGAGCGGGAGATCGTGCCCGCCTTCTACGAGCGCGGCATGGACGGCGTGCCTTACGGCTGGACCGCCCGCATGAAGCGGTCGATCGCGTCGATCTGCCCCTACTTCAACACCGGGCGCATGGTGCGCGAGTATACCGAGCGCTTCTACCTGCCGGGCATCGCAGGAAAGTGAGAAGTGGGAAGT
>JAXLWN010000066.1:0-39836 GCA_046328475.1 Chloroflexia bacterium
CGCTACGCGATCCGGCGCGGCGAGGCGCGCGGGTCGGCGGTGCTGAACCCGCGCGCCGACCTGGCGCTGCTGGCCCCGCTGGATGGCACGGCGCTGGCGCGCATCGGTGGGGAGCACCCGGTGGTGAGCGGGCCGCTGCGCTTCGTCCCGGCGAGCGGGCAGGCACCACGGCTGGCTTCGTTCGGGGTGGGCGCGGCGCTTGTGGCGCAGACGGCGCAGGCTGGCAGTCATCCGGGGCAGATTCGCGATGGGCTGGGCCTCTTCGTGGAGGAGGCGACCACCAATCTCGTCACCAACCCGAGCTTCGAGCGCAACACCGAGGGCTGGACGATTCGCAACCTGCCCGGCGGGGCGCTGGTGGCGACGGTCGTGGAGAGCGGGCCGTTCGGCAGCAAGTCGATCCGGCTCGACAATCGCACCGGGAAGGCTGATGCCGCCTACGTGACGATCGCGGGCGACGGGAACATGGCGACGTGGTCGGTCTACGCCCGCGTGGTGGTCGAGGCGGGCGCGACGCCGCCGACCGCGCCGACCTTCGGGCTGCAGATGTCGGGCCTGGGCGCGCAGTCGTTCGCGCTGACGACGGACTGGCAGCGCTTCGCGCTGAGCGGCCAGACGGGCGGGACCGGCAACGAGCGGCTGATCGTGGTGCCCGCCGGGGCGATGATCGAGATCGACGCGGCGCAGTTGGAGCAGAAGCCCTACGCGACGAGCTACGCCGATGGCTCGCTCGGCGCGGGATATGGCTGGGACCGGGTGGAGCACAACTCCTTCTCCGGGCGCATGCCGACGAGCATGCAGGTGAACCTGAGCGGCATCGTCAGCGCCGAGCGCGGGGCGATCGGCTTTTGGGCCACGCCACTGGGCGCATCGGCCGATGGCGCGCAACTGCTGGCGCTCGGGGACAAGCTGAACCTGTCGGTGGCGAATGGGCTGCTGACGCTGCACTGGGGCGAGCAGGTGGTTGGCTCGATGCCCTGGGTGCAGGGTGAGACGCACCACTATGCCTTGACTTGGGAGTACGGCATCCTCTCGTTCCTCCAGGATGGGCAACTGGTTGTCCAGACCTTCCTGCCCGATTTCGCCCTGCCCGGTGAGCCGGTGGCCTTCGTCGGCGGCGACGCGACCGGCGCGAAGGCGGCGAATGTGGCGATTCAGGATCTCGCGGTCTGGAGTCGCCTGCCGTCGCGCGCGACGCTGGCGGCGGTGGCGGGTTCGGGCGAGTTCCTGCACGCGGGCATCCCGCAGGCGCGGACGCTCGATGTGACGATCGCGCTGGCGTCGCAGAGAACTGGCCCCGGCGGCGCTGAAGATGCAGTTCAGCTTCGATGGCCAGACCTGGACGGCACCTGAGCCCTTCGCGGCGACGAAGACGATTCTCTTGCCCGATACGCCGGGGAATGTGCAGGTCTACGTGCGCTTCACGGACGATGAGGGGAAGACGATCGTGCTGGTGGACCGGATTCAGGTCGTCAATAAGCCGGAACAGTTGGGGGACGGTAGGCCCCTGGGTGGCACGAAGGCGAGGGTGATGCGAGGCGCGGGGCGGTGAGGCCCCGCGCCTTGTTTGTGCGTCAGTGCGTCTGTGTGTCGGTGTGTCAGTGCGTAAGTGGCTTACGTAAGCGGAGGGAGCGCGCTTACGCGGGGGAAAGTAGGTTTTTTGATTTGCGGTTTTTAACTTTCTTTCTTTCTTCCCTGGGTAGGCGTTCCCCGGTGTGGAAAAGAGGCGGCTGGGGTGCGGGAGGCCCCCTAAATCCCCCCAATCCTGGGGGGACTTTGGGGCGGTGGTGGATGCGAAGGGTGTGGCTGGGGCGAGGTTGGCCCCTAAGTCCCCCGCATGCGGGGGACTGTCAGTGGCTAGGGGTGTGGTTGGCCATGCTGGACCTCCTCGGTGCGGGTGGCGGGCGAAGGGCGGGTGCTTCTCGAAGCGCCCCTGCGTGTCTGCCCTGCATATGCGGACCCGTGGACGCGGGGAAATCATGCCACGTTGTGGAAAATTGGGTGGGTTAAGGTCTTGCAAAACTAATATCATTAGTTTATAACTATGTAGGATAGTTATTGTGGTTGGGTGTGGAGGTTGGGGCGATGCGGGTCACGGAATATGGGGCGCAGTTGGTGCAGTTGACGCGGTTCCCGCTCTGGTTCCCGGTGAATGCGTACTTTGTGCGCGAGGAGGATGGGCTGACGCTGATCGACGCGGGGATTCCGGGGATGGCGAAGATGTTTCTGGCGGCGGCGGCGCGGTTGGGGCGGCCGATCCGACGGATCGCGCTGACGCACGCGCACATGGACCATGTGGGGGCGCTCGATGCGCTGCACGCGGCGTTGCCGGGGGCGGAGGTGCTGATCGGGGCGCGCGAGGCGCGGCTGCTGGCTGGTGATCTGAGCCTGGATGTGGCGGAGCGGGAGTTGACGCCGAAGCTGAACGGGAGTTTCCCGAAGGTGAAGACGCGGCCGACGGGGGAGTTGGTGCCGGGCGACCGGGTGGGGTCGCTGCGCGTGGTGGCCGCGCCGGGGCATTCGCCGGGGCAGATCGCGTACTACGACGAGCGGGATGGTTCGCTGATCGCGGGCGATGCATTCCAGACGCGCGGCGGGGTGGCGGTGTCGAGGTGATCGGCCGACGTTCCCCTTCCCGGCGATGGCGACGTGGCACAAGCCGACGGCGCTGGCGACGGCACGCGCGCTGCGGACGCTGAATCCGACGCGGCTGGCGATCGGGCACGGCACGGTGCTGGAAGCGCCGGGTGCGGCGCTCGACGAGGCGATTGCGGTCGGGCGGCGCACGGTTTGGCGAGGCGGTGGCCCATGCCTCGTAGGCCGGGGCTGGACCGGGCGGCGGTGGGGCGGGCGGCGGCGGTGATGGCCGACGAGCGGGGCCTGATGGGGCTATTGTCGCTGGCGGATCTGGCGGCGCAACTGGGGGAGTACGCCCGCCGTCACTCTACAACCACATCGAGCATGGCGGCGCTGCAGCGCGACCTGGCGGTATTGGGGAGTGCGGGAGTTGGGCGCGCGGCTGGCGCGGGCGGCGGTGGGCAAAGCGGGCGACGGGGCGGTGATCGCGCTGGCGGACGCATATCTTGTTGTTCGCGAGCGCCCAGGGCTGTATGCGGCGACCCAGCAGGCCCCGGCGTCCGACGACGAGGAGTGGCGGGCTGAGGCGGGCGAGGTGGTGGCGATCGTCGGGGCGACGCTGGCCGAGTATGGGCTGCAGGGCGACGACGCGATCCACGCCATTCGCGCGCTGCGCAGCCTGCTCCACGGCTTCGCGACGCTCGAAGCGCAGGGCGGCTTCGGCATCCCGCTCGACCTGGACGTGAGCTTTCGCCGCCTGCTCGACATTTTCATCGCGGGGCTGCGGGCGTCGTGCCGGGGAGGGCGTTGAGATGGCCGTGCTGAAAGGGGCGAATCTGGCGCTGCGCTTCCTGCTGGAACTCTGCTTGCTGGCGGCGGTGGGTTATTGGGGCTTCCACGTTGGTGGCGGGACGCTCGTGAAGGTGGTGCTGGGCATCAGTGCGCCGGTGCTGGTGGCGGTGGTCTGGGGCACCTTCATGGCACCGAAGGCGCGGGTGCGGCTGCCACGATCGGCCGCACTCGGCGCGGAGATCGCGATATTCGGGCTGGGTGTGCTGGCGCTTGTCGCCGCCGGGCAACCGTCGCTGGCCTGGATGTTCGCGGCGGTCGCGGCGCTCAGTCGCCTGCTGATCGCCGTGTGGGGGCAGGAATCGATCAGCCACGGGTATCGGGAGGCTGTCACCGGGCGCTGATACCGGGGTGGTTGGCTTTACTTTTCCGCGATGGAGAATCACGAGCCCGGGCCACGCTGGCTCGCCCCCAGGTTCAGGTTATGGCTGCGCTGATCGCGCTCAGACGATAGACAGCTTGCGTACACGCCCGGAATTCACCAGTCGTTCGCCATCCAGCCGCATAGTAATCTCCATGCCGCGTAAGGCATCTTCGTCGGCGAGGAATGCTTCTACCTGCGCGGCGAGCCTGGCGATCTCATCGCCCAGCCAGACCCCGAAATCACCGGGGACAAAGCGTTCGCCGCAGCCATCGCACAATGCCGCTGGCACATCCCGGACAGTGATGCGAAAGCGCGGAAACTCATAGACGAGTTCGGTGTAGCCCTGTGTGGTCACGCCTTTGCAAAGCAGGCAAGGCTGGACCTGGAACAACGGGCGCTCTTCCATCCGCTCTTCTACCTTTCACCGGACTGCGCTTTGCGACTGGCGTGATTACGCCATGTGTCGCTGCGCGGCCGGTACATGGTCACGATGACGATCTGGTTCACGTCATCATAATGACAGACACAATGAATATACGTCGTGATGTACTCCTTGGAGATAACAATCCCGGAGGCGGTCCCTGCGATGAGGCAGCGAGACTGCTCCGGGTAGTGCTCGATGATATCACCGTTGTTGATCGCCTCGATCGCTTGGCGAGGGGTGAATCCCTCACTCGTCGGGTGTTTGATCAGGGCGTGAGACGTGAACGCGTAGCGCCCTGTGCGGATACATTCGCGGATCATCGCGAGCAGGAGCGTGTTTGCGGCGCTCATGCTGCTCTCACCACTACGACTTCCCAGGATCTCATCACCAGCGAACCAGGATACTCCGCTGCATGCGAGCAAGAGTATTCTCGTCTCATCGTAGCATCCTGTATGTGGATTCACAATACGAATTGTTCACGGATTTGATGAACCCCGGCATGGGCGCAGCAGGAGTGGCCGCGAGGTAGTCGCTGGGCCGCGATGGGGGGCAGCGGCGACATTGTTGTCCTGGCGAAGGTCGGTGTTCTGTCGCTTACCGGGTGAGGGGTTGCGTGCGCAGGTCCATGCTGATTTGCTCGGCGTCGAGGGCGTTGAGCGCGGCGGAGAGGGGACCGGCGCTGAAGGTGCCGTCGTCGCGCGCGGTCAGCAGGGCCTCGCGCTGGGCTTCGATGATGTCGAAGCGCACGCGGCGGTAGACCTCGGTGACGGCGACTTCGCCATTGGTCTCCGACGAGGTGTTGACCTGCTTCAGTCGTTCGCGGAACTGCTGCACGGTCGGGTCGTGGCTGTGTTTGGACATGGCCTGGTCGGTGGCCTCCGTGAGCATCGTGCGCAGCCGGAGGCGTTCTTCGTCCAGGGCGGCTTGATTGATTCCCGCTGGCCTGACCAGGCGCACCAGCCAGGGGAGTGAGCCGCCCTGGAGGACGAGCGAGCAGGCGGCGACGAGAAAGGCGACGAAGATCAGGAGCGCGCGGTGGGGGGTATCTTCGGGGAGGGTCTGGGCGGCGGCGAGCGTGACGACGCCGCGCATCCCGGCCCAGACGAGGATCGTCCCCTCGCGCCAGCCGAGCGGTTCGGCGAGGAAGTAGTCGATGTCGGCGAGTCGGCGGCGGATGTCGGTCTGGAAGCGTTCGAGCGCTTCCGGGGTGAATGAGCGCCGCCGCCCGAGCTTCTTCTTGTGCTGCTGCTGTTTCTCCGCCACCTGCGCGGCGAACTCGGGCGAGTTGAAGTCGACCGATCCCAGGCGCTCCTGGAACGCGGTGAGTTTCGGCCTCAATTGCGCGCCACGCCTGGCAGTCTTCTTCAGGAGGAGGAGCAGCGGGGCGATATAGGCGGCGCGGACGAGTACGACGACGAGCAGCGCGGCCACGGTCAGCCCGAGCGCCTTGCCGACGCCGCCCCCCTCGGCGGAGAGATCTTCGAGGACAGCGTAGAGTTCAAGGCCCATGACGAGGAATACGGTGCCCTCCAGGATCATCTCGATCGAGCGCCAGTTTTGCGCGTCGGAGACCCGGTGCTGCGGCGAGAAATGGCGCAGCGCGCCCTGACCGGTGAGCAATCCGGCGACGACGGCGGCGACGAGGCCGGACGCGTGCAGTTGCTCGGCCGGGACGGCGGCGGCGAACGGCACGGCGAAGGAGATGACCGTGTTGACGGTCGGGTCCTGGACCCGCTTGCGCACCAGCAGGTTCAGCTTGCCGACGACTAGGCCGATGATGATGGCGACGATGACGGCGTAGATGAAGTCGCCGAGCACGCCCCAGAGCGAGACCGAGGCCGCCGCCGCCGCGATGGCGGAGCGGAGGATGACGAGCGCGGTGGCGTCGTTGAGCAGGCTCTCGCCTTCGAGCAGCGCTACGATGCGGGGGGAGACGCCGACCTGCTTGACGATGGCGGTGGCGACGGCATCGGTGGGGCTGACGATCGCGCCGAGGGCGATACCCGCCGGGAGGCCGAGGCCGGGGATGAGCCAGGCGAAAACGAGGCCGAGCAGCACGGCGCTGATCAGCACCAGGAGCACCGAGAGGCCGCCGATGGCGGTGAACTCGCGCCGGAACTCCATGGCGGGCATGGAGACCGAGGCGGAATAGAGCAAGGGCGGCAACACCCCGGCGAGGATCCAGTGCGGCTCGATCTCGATGGCGGGGACGAAGGGGAGCAGGCTGACGCCGATGCCGATCATGACCAGCAGCAGCGGCGCGGCGACGCCGAGTCGCGGTCCGAGGATGGCGGCGGCGGCGACGGCGAGTAGTCCCAAGACGATGATCAGCGAGAACTCCATCGTGGCCCTCCCGCGCGGGGATTGTGTCAGGAACGCGCCCGGCGATAGCGCGCCAGGAATTCCCGCTTGTAGTCGAAGAAGGTGCCATCAATGATGCTGGCGCGGATGGACCGGACCAGGTTCACGATGAAGTAGAGATTGTGGATCGAGGCGAGGCGGAGCGCCAACGTTTCGCCGGCGGCGAAGAGGTGGCGCAGGTAGCCGCGCGTGTAGTGCTGGCAGGTGTAGCAGCCGCAATCGCCCTCGACCGGGGCGTGGTCGCGGATGTAACGGGCACCCTTGATGTTGAGTCGCCCATCCTTGGTGTAGAGCGCGCCGTGGCGGGCGATGCGGGTCGGCGCGACGCAGTCGAAGAGATCGATGCCGCGCTCGATGGCGTCGAAGAAGTCCTCGGGGTCGCCGATGCCGAGCAGGTGGCGCGGGCGCTCCTCGGGCAGAATCGGCAGCGTCCAGTCGAGGATGGCGTGCATGTCGGCCTTGTCCTTGCCGAGCGAGCCGCCGACGCAGTAGCCGGGGAAGGGCATGCCGGCGAAGAATTCGGCGCTGCGCACGCGCAAGTCGTGGTAGGCACCCCCCTGGACGATGCCGAAGAGGGCCTGGTCGTGGTGGCGGGTGCGCGCGACGAGGCAGCGCTCGGCCCAGCGGTGGGTGCGGTCGAGGGCGCGGGCGGTGTAGGCGTGGTCGTGGAGCGGCGAGGTGCATTCGTCGAACGCGACGATCACGTCGGCCCCGAGGGCTTCCTGGATGGCGATCGACTTCTCGGGGGTGAAGCGGTGCGCCGAGCCGTCGAGGTGCGAGGTGAAGGTGACGCCGTCATCGTCGATGCGCGTGAGGCGCGGGCGCTGGGCGCGGGTGGGGGCTTGCGCGCCCGCGCCGGGGAAGATGTTGGCGATCTTGCCAACGCCGTGTTCGAGCGCGAAGCCGAGGCTGAAGACCTGGAAGCCGCCGCTGTCGGTGAGGATCGGGCCGTCCCAGTGGCTGAAGCCGTGCAGGCCGCCGAACTCGGCGACGACATCGGGACCGGGGCGCAGGTAGAGGTGGTAGGCGTTGCCGAGAATCATCTGCGTCCCCAGGCCGCGCAATTCTTCAGGCGTGAGGCTCTTCACGGTGGCCTGGAGTCCCGACGACCATGAAGGCGGGGGTCTCGACCGTGCCGTGGGGCAGGGTGAGGGTGGCGGCGCGCCCGCCCGCGTTGGGAGGCGGGCTTCGATGGTGAAGGTCAGGGGGATGGCTCGGGCGATCCTGGCACTGGGTGCTCCTCGTAGCTCAATCGTTGAGGGGGCCGATCACCGGTGATCGGCGGGGCTGCGTGGGGTATGGTAACGGAATTGGCGGGAGATGTGCTGGCCTTCAACGGCGAGGGCGGCTGGCAACGGTGCGTCGGCAGTTGAAACCGCGCCTGACAGCCTGCGGGCCACAAAGAAACCGGCCTACGCCGGTTAGGACGAGAAGGATGGGGGTGACAGATGCCCTGGTATACTCTGTGCAATGATTGTTAGCCTTGGATAAGGTCGTAGCTATGCCCTCGCCTTTCCCTGGTATGGACCCTTATCTCGAAGGTCATCTCTGGCCAGATGTGCATAGCGCGTTGGCCGGGAAGGTGCGCGCATTGCTCACGCCGTTGCTGCGACCGCGCTACACGGCGCGGTTGGCGATCTCTGTTGTTGAGGATGTCGCGCCGGAGAACGAGATTGGGATCATGTATCCCGATGTTGAAGTGCTGCGAGCGGGTGTTGCGGTTGATCCGGGTTCGACGCCGAGTGTCGGTGGCGGTGCCAGTCCGGCGACGCTGACGATTCCTGTCGTGCAGCCGGTCGAGGTGCGGCTGGTGACCGTGGAGATTCGCGATACGGCGCAGCAGCAGTTGGTGACGGCGATTGAGATTCTGTCGCCGGTGAACAAACGTGAGCCGGGGTTGGCGCAATATCGCCAGAAGCGGCAGCGGCTGCATGGTGCGGGGGTGCATCTGATCGAACTCGATCTGCTGCGGCGCGGCACGCGCCCGGTGACGCACCCGCGTATTCCCGCTGTGCCGTACCTGATTACGCTGACCCGCGCGCACGTCGCATTGACTGATATCTGGGCCCTACGCCTGCAAGAGAGGCTGCCGGTGATCCCGGTGCCGTTGCTGCCACCGGATGACGATGTGTTGCTCGATCTCGCTGTGGCTTTTGCGGCGATTTATGATGAAGCGGCGTACGAGCTGTCGATTGATTATCATCAGCCGCCACCGCCGCCTGCGCTGTCAGAAGCAGATGCGCGGTGGGTGGCGGGGCTGGTGGGGTGATCGGCTGACTCTTGCCAACGCTTGTAGGGGCGGTTCGTGAACCGCCCTGCGCCGAGTGGCAACCGTGAGCCAGGGACACCGGGCGCTTCACGAAGCGCCCCTACGAAGAGGCTGTGCCTTCGCGAAATAGGGGAGTCTGGTTGTGTCGCAGCCTCAGTTTGACGTAATTGTGTTTGATCTTGGTGGGGTGCTGATCGAGTTGACCGGTGTGGCGCAGATGATTGCGTGGACCGGGATTGAGAGCGACGAGGAGTTGTGGCGGCGGTGGTTGACATCGCCGAGCGTGCGGGGCTTTGAGACGGGGCGGCTGGCGGCGGACGAGTTCGCGGCGGCGATGTGCCTGGAGTTCGCGTTGCCGGTTGGGGCGGCGGAGTTCATGGCGGAGTTCGCGCTGTGGCCGCGCCACGTTTTTCCCGGCGGGCACGAGTTGCTGGGGGCGCTGGCGGCGCGGCACCGGCTGGCGGCGCTCTCGAACAATAATGCGGTGCATTGGGAGCGGATCAGCCGCGACATGGGGCTGGGCGGCTACTTCAGCGCGAGTTTCTTGTCGCATGAGATCGGGCTGATCAAGCCCGATCGCGAAGTGTTCGAGCATGTGGCCGAGGCGCTGGGGTGCGCGCCGGGGCGCATTCTCTTCCTCGATGACAATCGGCTGAATGTCGAGCAGGCGGCGTCGGTGGGGATGGTGGCGCACCGGGTGGCGGGGGTGGAGCAGACGGCGGCGCTGCTGGTGTCGCTGGGGCTGCTGGATGGGGAGCGGGAGGGTGGGTTTGAGGTTCACGGTTCGAAGGTTTGAAGGTTTGCAAGTTCGCAGGTTCGAGTGCCCAACCTGCGAACCTGCGAACTTTCGAACCGTAACGCCGGGCCTTGAGCGTTGAACCCTCTAGTAGAAGACCGTGCGCGTGCGGTGGTAGGGCTCCATGTCGTGGCGGCCCTGGGCGAGGGTCCAGAGATACCAGTCGATCTCGAAGGCGTGGGCGCTGACGCCACGGTCGGCGAGGGCGCGGCGCAGGAGTTCGACGCCCCAGATGGTCGCCGCGCGGATTTCCACTTCTTCGGGGGATTCGGGGGCCAGTTCGGCGCGGGTGGCGATGCGCGCGGCGAGGTTCTGGGAGTAGACCAGGATGCCCTCGGCGCGGAGCAGTTGCGGCACTTTGTAGTCGGCGAAGGCGGTCAGTTGGTCGAGGTCGCGCAGGTCGCCCCAGCCGCGCCCGTCGAGCGCGCCGTAGAGGTCGGAGGCGAGGATCTGCGCCCGCTTGTAGAGGCGCACCGATTGGCCGTTGTAGGTTGTGGTGTCGTCGAACGAGGGGAAGTCGCTCACCACGCGCTGCACGAGCGCGGGGGCGCTGCCCCCGGCGGCTTCGATGGCGGCACCGAACCAGCCGTCGTACTTGCGCGCCAGGACGCGGCCGACCTCGCGCATGTTGGCGATGCGGGTGACGAACATTGGGATGCGCCCGCTGCTGACGCCGGTGGGGTGGAAGATCTCGTCGGCGTCCTCCTCGTCCAGGTTGGCGAGGAAATCGGCGTCCCAGAGCGGGCACTCGTCCTCGTCGATGGCGCGCTTGATCGCCGCCGCGAGTGCCCAGTAGCCGTCGAGCACCTCGCCCTCGTAGGTGAACTTCCAGCGGTCTTCGCCGGGATCGGCCCAGAAGCAGAAATTGAGGGCGTCGAGCACCAGCGTCACGTTGACCGCGCGGCCGTGGTCGTCGTGCCAGTGATAGTGCTTGTCCCAGGCGGGCACGACGAGCCTGCCGTCGCTGCTCAGCCCGGCCAGGCGGTCGGCGGCGCGGGCGACCGCCTCGCGCTCGATCCGCACCGCTTGCGCGGCGGCGACGACCGGCGCGGTGGTCTCCAGCACCCCGAGCGCGTCGGGACACTCCAAGGTCAGGTCGGGATTACTGGCGGTGGTAATCATCCTTCCCCCATGTGATTGCGGATTGCGGATTGCGGATTGACGAGGGTTCCGGCGCTTGCTCGTAGCCGGATGCGGAACCCAATCTACAATCCGCAATCCGCAATCCGCAATCGATCAACGGCCCGCAACGTGTTCACCAGCACTCCCCACAAGGCCGGGCGTTCGGCGAGTTGGCGCGGTGCCGCGCCCTTGGCGAGGCAATCGGCCCAGAAGATGCAGCAGACGGCGTAGCCCTCCGCGCCGAGGCGTGCCGCGATCGTCGCGTAGACTGCGGCGTCGTCGTGCGGGCCTTCGGCGCGCTTGAGCGCGAGGTTGAGTTCCATCGGGGCGTAATGGAGGTCGGCGAGGCGCGCGACATAGGCGATTTGCGCGCGGGTGAGGGCGTAGCGCACGCCGATGCCGTCGGCGTAGTCGTCGCGCTCGCCGGTGAGCAGCCGCGCCGACTCGTGCGCGTGCCCACGGAAGCGCCAATCGCCGCGCCGACCGAGCGTGCGCGACGAGAATTTGCCGATGTCGTGCCAGTAGCCGGCGATCTGCCCCAGCTCGCGGCGCGTCAGGCCGTCGATCGATTCGGCGAGATAGGAGTCCACGCGCGCGGCGATGGCCGGGTCGATCTCGCGGAGTGCCGCCGGGACTTCCGTATCCAGCGCGGCGACGAGTTCGCGGGTGTGGGTGATAATGCCGAACTGGTGCCACTCGGGTTTGTGTTCGGCGGGGTCGTCGGGGTTGGCGAGGAAGGAGGGGGAGGCGGTTTCCGAGCGGGGGATCAATTCGCGCGCCAGCGCGGGCAAGTCGGCATCGATGCGCGCCAGGAGTTGGCCGATCGTCGTATTCGCGGGTTCTACCTGTACCACCACCCTCGCGCCCCCCAAAGCCTGGCACCGCGTGTCGGATTCTGGTGGAAGTGTAGCCAACTGGGGGTATTCGCGGCAACCGGGCGAGTCGGGCAGTCGGGCAGTCGGATAGTCGGATAGAAGTAACGAGTAACGAGTAACGAGTAACGAGGAGGGTGGCGATGGCGGTGGCGATGTATCCGGGGACGTTCGATCCGATCCATGCGGGGCACTTTGATGTGATCGAGCGGGCGGCGGCGATCTTTGAGCGATTGATTGTGGCGGTTGCTTCGGGCGAGGGGGTGAAGTCGCCGCTCTTCTCGCTGGCGGAGCGGCTGGAGCTGGTCGGACAGGTTGTGGCGCGGCTGCCGAATGTGGCGGTGGCCGACTATTCGGGGCTGACGGTGCTCTTCGCGCGGCAGCGGGGGGCGACCGTGATGCTGCGCGGCATTCGCACCGATGCGGACCTTGACTTCGAGTTGCCGCTCGCGCACATGAACGGTACGATCGCGCCTGACCTCGGAAACGCCTTTCATGCCGACCAAGCCGCAATACGTTCGTCAGTTCGACGCTGCTGAAGCAGTTGATCGCCGGGGGTGGCGAGGTTGGGGCGCTGGTGCCGCCTGCGGTGCGGAGGCGTTGCGGGCGTGGCCTGCGTGAGGGATTGCTGGAGGCGGCGAAGCCGCTGGCTGCCGAGCGCGTAGATCCGGCGGGGTGGTTGCGGCGTAGATTGGAGGAGAGCGGCGACATGGACGACGGGAGCGTGGCATGAGGCAACCACCGCGATTGACTGTGCGACCTGATGCGCGCTGGATCGTGCCGCTTGGGGTTGTCCTGGCGCTGGCTATTGCGCTACGGTCTGGTGGCGGCCCCGGTGCTGGATGCGCGTCTGGCTGCGCTGGTGCGCGCCAACCATCCGCGACGGCAATCAGGTGCCGGTGGCGATTCGGCATGCCGAGCGCAAAGTGGCCACCCGCGGCGGCGGCCTCACGCCTGCGGCCCGTCTTCCGACGCTGTGCTGGCGACGCCATCGCCTGACCGCGATGCGCGGCGGGATCCTGCTCATCGGGCCTGAGGGGCAGGCAATCATTCGCGCGGAAAGCGCGATGGCCAACAATAGCGGAACGATCGGTGGGAACTACGACCAGACGTCGCGTGAGTCCGGAAGGGCGACCGCTCAGCGATCGGGCGGCTCGGTGATCTCACCTTCAGGCCGCTGGCCTTGCCCTGGATGGCCGCGCCATCGCGCGCTATCCGTTCGCGGGGTCGGTGGATGGCGTGCTCTGGTCGCCGGATGGCGCGGTGCTCGCGTGCGGTGCGGCCCGCGACGCAGCTCCCCGTCGGGCGTGAGCGATGCCAGCGATATCTGGCCCGTCACCGGGTGCAGGAGGAGCCGCAGCGCGTCGAACTCCCCGAGCATCGCCAGGTGACGCCCTCGTGGACCGATGCGGGCAGGTCGCCGTCGTGGGTTGGCGACCGCTCGATAGCGAGTTCCTCGATCTGGCTGGTCAGCCGCACTGGCGCACGTGGTGGCAAGGTTACGGCAGTTTCCTGCCGCTCGGCGTTTCGGCCGATGGGAATAGCGGGCCCATCGTCGCGAGTTCGTTGGTGCCTGACCCCGCGCCCTGGGCGTCCGACTCGATCGCCGCGGCCGATCGTCGCGGATCGATCCGCGCACCTGCGCGGCGGACGATTGTCGAGGCGGAGCGCCGCTGGGGCAACAGGTCTTCGGGGTGGCCAGGGGGCGAGTTCCACCACGTTCGCCACGGGGGCGATCGCCCTGGATGGTGGGACGCTGGCGCCGCTGTCGCGCGCTCCTCGACGATTGCCCCCGCGCACCCGCTGGCGCGCTGGAGGAGTCGGCGCTCGTCTTCGTGCGCCTGGATGGGATTGGCCGGTGGTGCCGCTGGTGGCCGATTCGGCGGCGTGGCCGCCTTGTGGTCGCCCGATGGCGCGCTGCTCGCTTCCTCGGCGTCTTCAATCTCGTCTCCAACGACTGCACGATCCAGATCTCGATAGCAGCGGCGCGTTGCGGGCTCTACAACATCAATGGCCAGGCGATTGGCGCGGCCCCTGCTCTCGCCTGGTCGACGGCTACTGGCTCGCCTTGTCGGTCCCGGTGGCCTCACGATTGTCTCGATGGATGGCTACCCGCCCTATTCCTCGGATACACTATGGCGTGCTCGGCTTGGCGAGCCCGTAGCGAGCGGTCGCGACGCTGGCTTCAGACCCTCGGCAGGGTGAAGCGGATGCAGGTGCCCGCGCCAAGCACGCTCGGCACGGACGATGCCGCCCTGGGTTTGATCAGCCGCTTGACGATCGCCGGGCCGAGGCCGCTGCCGCCATCAGCTGACGACTCCGTCAACAGATTGTGAACGGCTGGATAAGGTGACCAGGATGCCGTAGGGCGTTCAATCGAATGGCCTTACGCTGGGGATGCGTCTCGTCGTCGGGCAAGTTCGTAGGCTGCCCAGGCCAGTAAAACGAACAGTGGGCCATATTCCATGGCGGGCGGATGAGGGGCCAGAGGCGGGCCATGTCGGGGCTGAGGTAGGTGAGTGTCGGTGAGCGGTACCGCGCCGCTGAGCCAGAGCCAGCCGAGTATCGGTGTGGGGGCGAAGGGGAGCGGGCCGCCGGGGCGGAGAGACGGCGACGAAGGGGAGCATCCAGGCGAGCAGACAGGGTCTGACCACGGCGTTGAGCAGGACGGCGAGGCCGAGCAGCAGCGCGCCGCCGCGCACCAGGCCGAGTGTCGTCGGCCGGGGGGCGCAGCAGGAGCGCCAGGGCGGCGGCGGCGAGCGCGGCGGCGGAGAGGACGCTGATGGTGGTGCTGGCCGACACGCCGAGCGGCGCGAGGAGGGCGGCTGTGGCGTAGTGCAGGCTGTCGTTGAAGACCGCTTCGGCTTCCGCCCCGGTGCCGAGGCCATTGAGGATGGTGAGTGTCGGGGCGGAGGAAAGGAGCGCCGACGCCGAGTACCAGCCCGCGCCGAGGGCGATGCGCTGGGGAGTTGCCAGCGGCGCAGCAAGGGCGGTGCGAGGAGGAGCGGCACGAGTTTCACCAACCTGGAATGCGAGCGCAAGCCCGCTGCTGATGCGCGCGGCGCGGGTAGTCCCCTGTGGCCCGATGACGAGCGCCAGCGCGAGGATGAGGGCGCGACCATCAGCGCGCCGTTGTGGGCGCTGTGCGCGAAGTGGAGCACCGGCAGCGGGCCCCAGGCGTAGAGTACACCCGCCTGCGCGGCAGCAAGCCGAGCTGGGCGAGCAGTAGAGCCAGCAGCCGATGACGGCGAGATCGGCGAGCGTGGCGACGACTTGCTGCGCCTTGATGCTGCCGGGCGCGAGCTGGTAGGTGAGGGCGAAGACGGCCTGCGCGGCGGGTGGGTAGGGCGTGTGCTGCGACTTCTGGTTGACCCGCTCCCAGAGGGGATCGCGCAGATCGGCGAGTTCGGGGGCGTCGGGGGCGTAGCGGTAGGGGTCGATGCCCGCCGCGATCACCTTGCCGTCCCAGATGTAGCGGTGAGTGGTCGTCGGAGAGGGCGGGCGTGAGGCGAGTGAAGACGAGGTGTGCAGGAGCGCCAGCGCGAGGATGAGGGGCAGCCCCCAGCGGCCGAGCGTGCCGCCGCGCGGCGAGACGATGAGCGCGGCGGCGATGAGGTAGAGGACGAAGGCGACCGCGAACGCGCCGTTGTAGATGTGGATAGGATTGCGCCTGCCTGCCGCGAGCGCCACGGCGACGCCCCAGGCGATGGTGATGCCCAGGCCGAGGACGGCGATGGCGATGGTGGCCGTCGGTTTGTGCGCGGATTGCGTCATGCGGCTCCCCGGCTCGTGAGATGTGAGACGTGAGACGTGAGTCGTGAGAATCTCGCTCGTGGCTGGTGGCTTCAGGGTGGGGTACTAGCTCCGCCAAACCCTCCCCACGACTCACGACTCACGACTCACGACTCGTCCCGCCATTGTACCCGCTCGCGCAAATGCCGCAGGCGTGCCCCAAACCGGGGCACGCCTGCGTCGCGCATTGGGTTGTCGCTGTGGAACCAGCTCAGTCGGTGGCCGTCTTGCCGATCGCCTCAGGAGCCGCCTTTGGTCTCGTCGGGGCAGCTGTACTTGCGGCCGACGGTGCCGATCGCGCGCAAGACATTCCCTTCGAAGCGGAACCGATCCAGGCATTCTCGGCAGAGGCTGAGATGCTGGCGTACTTCCAATTGCTCGTCATCGTTGAGTGCGCGATCGAGGAACGGATAAAGTTGTTCCATGCACTCGGTGCAACTGTACATGGGCGTTGCCTGCTTTCTGGCCCTTTCCCCCGGTCCCCTGGACTCGGTTCTACACACTTGCTCCGGCGGCCCCGTAGCCCAGTTCCTGGGCTTCCTGCCAGAGCATCTTCTGCAACCGCCGCCGCGCCCGGTAGAGGCGCGACATCACCGTGCCGATCGGAATGTTGAGGATGTCGGCGATCTCCCGGTAGGAGAAGCCCTCGACATCGGCCAACAGTTCGACTTGCCGGAACTCCACCGGCAGGTCCTCCAGTGCCCGCAGCACCGCCTCGTCGCCGATCCGGTCGAGCACTTCCTGCTCCGGATTCTCGGTGCGCGGCGCGGCCCCCCCCTCCACGAGATGGTCGTAGAGGTAGTACTCCGTCACGTCCTCGATCGAACTGCTCGGACGGCGCTTGCGCCGCCGATACTGACTGATGAACGCATTGTTCAGGATGCGGAAGAGCCAGGCGCGGAGATTGGTCCCTTCCTCAAAGCGATCGAGCGAGCGGAACGCATTGAGAAATGTCTCCTGCACCAGATCCTCGGCGTCCTGTGGGCTGCGGCTAAGCCGCAACGCCGTGCGATAGAGCGCGTCGGGAGATGGGTCAGCGCCTCCGCCTGAGCCGCTCCTGCCGCTCGACTGCCGCCGTGTCGGTGGCGTCCATAGGTCTCCAGTCGGTTGCGGGAAGGTGTTGCCACCTTCCAATCACCATCAACGTTACGCGGCGGCACGTTATTTCCCACGCCCGCAACGGCAGGCGCACACCGCGTTGTGTGCCTGATCTTCCTGCGCGCACACATACGCGCTCGTGCGCCGCGCGCGCCCCGCGCGGCGCACGAGATAGGGTATTATTCTAGACGGGGTAGGACGTGTGCCAGATGATGTCCCCCGGCGATTGGCCGTGGAGTAGCGTAGAAGAGTCGGTTCAACGTTCGGGGAGATGGTTCGAAGGTTCGAACCTTCAACCTTCGAACCTTGAACCTCAACATCCGCGAGGTAACGACGTGAAGATCATCCTCCCGATGGCTGGCTACGGTACTCCGCTTGCGGCCCCATTGAGCGTGCTGGAAGCCGCCGGTGCCGCTGGCGGGCAAGACCATGATCGACCACATCCCGGATCGCTTGCCGCTGCCTGTCCGGAGGAGATCGTCTGCATCGTCGGCTATCTGGGCGACCAGGATCGAGACCTACGCTGGCGAACGCTACGACGTGCCGGACGCGCTCGTGGTGCAGCCGGAGATGCGCGGCCAGGCCCACGCTATCGCCCTGACGCGCGAGTGGGTGGTGCAGGGCGACGCGCTGGTGATGTCTGCCGATACGGTCTTCGAGGCCGATTTCAGCTCGCCTGCGTATGCTGCGCGACCAGGGGATCGACGGCGCGATCTACGTCAAGGAGATCGACGATCCACGCCGCTCGGTATCACGCGCGATCGACGAGCAGGGGCTCTCGCGACCCAGCTGGTGGAGAAGCCGGGAGAATCCGCAATCGAATCTCGCGCCTGTCGGCACCAGCCATTTCGCCGACATGAACACCGTTTCTCAGCGATCGACGAATTGATCGCCAGCGGCAGGATGACTAAGGGCGAATATTACCGGCTGACGCGGTGCAGGTGCTGATCGATCGCGGGCAGCGGCTGAAGAGGATGGTCCCGGTCTGGGAGGATTGCGGCAAGCCCGAGGAGCTGTTGCAGACTAACTGCCATTCGCTGAGCCAACTCGCGGCGAAGCGGCGCGATCTCGGCCCTGCAGTATGCCGATAGCGTCGTCATCCAGCCTCCACGATCGACCCGACAGCGACCATCCGCCGCTCGGTGGTTGGCCTGAACGTCAGCATCGGCGCGGGCGCGATGCCTTCGATGGCGTGCGGGATCGAGAACAGCATCGTCGGCGACAATGCGACGCTCTCGTACATGACGCTGACCGAGTCGATCATCAGCCAGGGGGCGGGGATGCACGGTACGACGCTGCGCCTCAATCTCGGCGCGGGTTCGAGCGGCATCATGCCGATGCTGACGATGCAGAATGGGAAATAAGACGGTGTTACAGGTTACAAGTTTGCAGGTTGCAAGTTCCTCACCCCAACCTGCAACTTGCCAACTTGCCAACTTGCAACAATACGGGAGCAGGAATGACCGGCGGCTGGCTCGAACTGGCGGTGGAGGCGGATAACGAGGCCGTTGAGGCGGTGACGGAGTGTCTTTCGCGCTTCCCCCCGGCTATGGCGAAGGGGTGGCGATTGACCAGCCGTTCGACCAGGAGAAGGATGGCGACAACTCCAGATCGCGATCGACCGCCCGCCTGTCGTGCGGACCTCCATGTGCCGGACGACGAGGGGGCGCGCGAGAAGGTTGCCGGATTCGAACAGGCCCTGGCACCTCGGGCGGATGCGCTACGTCGGTCCGCCGAGCGTCACCGAGCGGGCAGGAGGAGGATTGGGCGAACGCCTGGAAAGAGCACTACTTACGTCCACCGCGTCGAAGCGCACGGGTGATCCGCCCGCCCTGGCGCGAGTATGACGCCAAACCGGATGATGTCGTGCTCAACCTCGACCCCGGCATGGCCTTCGGCACCGGCCTGCACCCTTCGACGCAGCTCCGCCTGATCGCGCTGGAGGAGCGGATGCGCCCTGGCATGCGCGTGCTCGATGTCGGCGTCGGCCTGGGCGTGCTGACGATCGCCGCCGCGAAGCACGGCGCGGCCTCGATCGACGCGGTCGATGTCGAGGCGGTCGCGGTGCGCGTGACGAACGAGAATATCGCGCGCAACGACCTGACGGACGCCGATCACGGTGGAGGTTGGTTCGGTCGAACTGACCGAACGCCTCCCCGCTGCGCAGTACGAATTGGTTGTCGCCAACATCATCGCCCGGATCATCGTCGAACTCGCCCCCGCGCTGGTCGCGGCCTGCGTGCCGGGCGGTCGCCTGATCACCTCCGGCATCATCGCCGAGCGTTCGGCGTCGAGATCGCGCTCGCCGCCGGGTTGATCGAGATCGAGCGGCACGACCTGGGCGACTGGTGCTGCGTCGAGGGGCGGCGGGCGAAGTACGAAGTACGAACGACGAAGTACGAGCGGATGGCCGCCTTGCGTCCTCTGCTGCCTTGCGTCTTCTGTGATGAGGAGTCGACGGTGGCAGATGAACTGGGGTGTGGGTCGCCAATACCGCTATCGGAACTGGCCGCGCTCTTCGCGGGGATGGGCGGTTCCCTGGTGGATCGCGGGCGGCTGGGCGATCGATCCTCGTCGGCCGGACCACGCGAGCACATAGCGACGTTGATGCAGATCAATCGCGACGACCAACTCGCGTTCCAGGCGGCGCTCGCGACCTGGGACCCGCGGCACGCCGCCGACCCGCCGGGCACCCTGCGTCCCTGGCGGCGCGGCGAGGTGCTGCCGCCGGGGGTGCAGGATGTCTTTTGCCGCCCAGGGCCGACCGCGCCCTGGGCGTTCCAGTTCAATCTGGCGGATACGCTTGGCGATCAGTGGGTCTTCCGGCGCGACCGGCGGGTGCGCCGTTCGCTGGCCGCGCTGACGCGCCGGAGCGACGAGGGGTTGCCCCATGTCGCCCCCGAGGTGCAACTGCTCTTCAAGGCGCGGGCGACGCCGCGACCGAAGGATGAGCAGGACTTCGCCGTCGCGCACGGCCTGCTTGATGAGGAGGCGCGAGCCTGGCTCGCTGGGGCGCTCGCGCTCTACAGCCCGGATCATCCCCGGCGTGCGCGGCCTGGATGGTGCCCGCTCCCGCGCGATGAAGCGTGAGTGATGCTGGTTTGGGCGGGGAGCCATGATACACCGCTTCTTTGTCGAGCAACCCATCGTTGCAGGTCAGGAGATCGATCTACCGGCCGCGATCGCGCACCAGGTGACGCGCGTGCTGCGCCTGCGGCCGGGCGCGCTGATCGAGCGTTTCGATGGCAGCGGGATGGCGTATCCAGCACACTTAACTGGTTCGGACGGCGGTCGTGTCAGCGGGCGCGTCGGCGCGGGTGAGCCGGTCGAAAGCGAGCCGCGCGTGGCGATCACGCCCATGTGGCACCGCCGAAGGGGGATCACTTCGCCCATACGTTGCAGAAGGCGACCGAGATCGGCGCGGCGGCCTTCGGTGCCGATCATCACCGCGCGCACGGTGGCGAGCGAGGCGAGCGGGACGAAGCTGAACGCTGGCGACGCATCGTCCGCGAAGCTGCCGAGCAGTCCGGGCGTGGTAGAGTTCCTGCGGTACACGCGCCGTTGCCGTTCGCCGCAGCCTGCGCCGCCAAGCGGCCCGGCGCTGATTCCGGGTGGGAGAGCGAGCGCGACCGGTCGCTCGGTGCGGCGGTGCGTGAGTTGGGTCCGTCGCAACGCTCGGCCTCTTCATCGGCCCGGAGGGTGGCTTCACGGAGGCTGAGATTGCCACCGCCACGGCGACGGGCATCGCGCCGGTGACACTGGGGCGGCGCATCCTGCGCGCGGAGACGGCGGCGGATGGCGACCGCGCTGGCGCTGGCGGCGCTCGGTGAGATGGATTGACGCAGTTACAGGCCGGCGCAAGCGGCACGTTGGCATCACCAACCGGCACCGTTGAATTGCAACAGAGATCGCAGCCGAAGTCGATCTCGCGCATCAATACCGAAGACGGTGGTCATCTCGATCAGCAGGGCTGCACCGCAGTACGGCATGGTGGTGGCCGTGATCGGCCGACATGACATGCTGGCGGTGCTGGTGCGCAACCCGCTACCAGCCGCTGAAGACCCTGCTGGTAACGTTGAGCAGGAGATCATCACTACCTCTATAGATCCAGTCAACGAAGGTCTCGAGGAGGACATCCGCGAACAGGGCAGATCGCCGGCCTGGTCGACCTACAGCGGAGTTCGCCGAGTACCTGGCCTGGAACTGCTGGTGGCGGCAACAGATGCCGACGAGGCGCTATACCGCGCGCGGCCTCGAAGAGCCAAGCAACCTGCGCGGCGCGGAGTTCCCGCGGCGCGATACAATCTTCCGGCACGGCCGGGGAGCGACGGGCACAGCCGCCCGGAGTACGCGCACGCCTACATCGAGATCGAGCTGTTCGCCAACCGCGACGAATTCGTGGCGAACCTGAAGAATGCGACGATCATGGCAATCCTGCGCAGCCCCTTCTTCGTCCACTTCTTCAGCGCATCGCCAAACGTCGCGAAGAAGCTGGCGCGCTGGCGCCGCGCGCCGCGAGCGCATGGCAAATGGGCGGCTTGAGGTACGGAATTAACCGCCAAGACGCCAAGGACGCCAAGACGGACGAAGAGAGTGCGTTGAGTAGCGAGAAGGGAGCGGAGGGGAAGCGGCGAACGGCGAGGAACATTCGTCATTCGTCATTCGTCATTCGTCATTCGGAGCTTTTGGGTGTCTGAGAAGGGGCAGATTCTTTCTCGGCGGGGGCACACGGGCGGCGAGTTGGAGTCGGTTGCGCCTGGCTCGCTCGGCGCGGTGCTGGGGCTGGCAGCTGGGCGATATCGTGCAGAGTATCGACGTCGCGGCCGCGCCGACGTGATCGACTACCAGTATTACCTGACCGCCGGGGCGGTCGCCGAGATCGAGGTCGAGCGCGCGGGCGAGCGGATCGTGTACGAGGTGGAACTCGAAGGGGACGACTACCGGGGCCCGGCCTACCCGAGTCGACTTCGACGGCATCCGCCGCCGCACCAACGATTGCCCCTCTGCTTCGTGAAGCAGGTGCCGCGCGCGGGATGCGGCGCACGCTCTACATCAAGGACGACGACTACCGCTACTCCTTCCTCTACGTACTTCGTCACGCTGATCAACTACGAGGAGGATTGGCAGCGGATCGGCGAGCAGCACCTCAGCCCGCTGAACGTCTCGGTCCACGCCACCGACCCGCAATTGCGCGTCGATCTGCTGCGCCACCCGCGCGCCGGGGCGATTCTGGACGACTTGCGCCGCCTGGGCGAGATGGGGATCGCCTACAACACGCAACTGGTGCTCAATCCGCATCATCGATGGCGAGCAGCTCGACCGCTCGGTGCGCGACCTGAAGGATCTGCCGGGGATCATCTCGATCGCGGCGGTGCCGGTGGGGATCACGCCGCTCGGCGTGCAGCGCGACATGAAGAAGATCGCCGGGATCGTGCAACGCTCCACCGCGCGCTGCCGGGGCTGCCGGGCGACCGGTTCCACCTCTACACCGAGGCGCAGGTGCGCGATGATCCGCCGCACTGAGACCCGGCAGCGCCACCTGCGCCGAGCGCGGCGAGTCCTTCCTGCACCTGGGCGACGAGTTCTACCTGATGATCGGCGAGAAGGTGCCCGCCAGCCGCTACTACGACGGCTTCCCGCAGATCGAGGACGGCATCGGCACTACGCGCAGTTTCGACGACTGGGCCGGGGTGAAGCGGCGGCGCGGCGAGCGGCGACTCCGATCTGCGCGGCGTGCGCGCTTACGGTTGCCTGCGCGGTGCTGATCGCGCCGACGATGGAGCGCGTCGTGGCCGAGCTTAATGCGCTCACCGGCGCGCGCTGCGCGTGCGTGCCCGGTGACGAACGGCTACTTCGGCTCCGAGATCGTCGTCTCGGGCTCTGTTGACCGGGTGACATCCTCGGTGCGCTCCGCGACGATCCTGGCGAAGGTCCGCTGCTGCTGCCGCGCGTGATGTTCAGCCGGCCTCAACGGCCTCACGCTCGACGACATGAGCATCGAGCAGTTGGAGACTGAACTGGGCCGCCCCCTACTCGCCGCCCACACGATGAGCGAGGTCGCGCGTCAACTCGCGGCGGGGATGAGCGCGGCGGCATAGCGTTAGGACGTGCGCCATGTACAAGCGCGTCCACACTGGCACTTTACGTGGCCTGCGCGAACTGATGATCGATGATCTCGGTCGGGTCAATCTGATCGTCGGCGAGAATGGGGTTGGGAAGACCAGTTTGCTGGAGGCTATCTGGCTATTGCTCAATGCTGGCGAGTCGGTCCAGTCAGTTTCATTCGATGAAGTGCGTGGTAGTCGCTTCGCATCATTGACTTCGAGTGATAACTGGTCTCTGCTCTTCCATCGTCTTGACATGAATGATCAGGTTTCCATTGTTGTAACGGAAGCCGATGGCTTAAAAACCTCCCTGCAACTTGGACCTGGGCGCTCACGCAGCTATTGGTATCGACAAGCTGATCCTACAATGGGAAAGACACCCGCTATTCGCGAGGCACAGGAATCCTATTCTTCTGGTAATACCCGCCCTAGTTTTCCGCACGGAGTCTTCGTATCCACGCATCGAGAGGCGAGTCTGATGGATCTCGCTGTTCGATTTCCGTCAACGACGGGACCAGCGAAAAGCGGTGACCTCGTTCGCGATCTGCAAAGGGTGCTGCCGAGCCTTCGTGGACTCAAACTCGACCTCGGGCCGAAAGAGGACGGACCACCGGTGATTGTGGCGGACGTCGGACTCGCGCGACCGCTCCCGTTGCCGCTCCTGGGGGATGGTGTGGCCCATCTGCTCGAAGTGCTGCTGGCTGTCCATTTCGCGGCTAGTGGTGTGGCGCTGATCGATGAAGTTGAGAGTGGCTTGCACCACCAGAACCTCGTTGCGATGTGGGAAGCGATCAATAGGGCCAGCTTCGAGCGCAACACGCAGGTTTTCGCTACCACCCATAGCTGGGAATGCATCGATGCGGCGATCAGTGCCTTCGCAGAGTCCCATCCGAGCGACTTCCGCCTGCATCGGCTGGAGAAGGATGATGCTGGGACCGTCCGGGCTGTCACTTTTTCCCATAATCAGGCTCATGCTGCGCTCGATCTGAACCTTGAGGTGCGCTGATGCCTCCGCGCCTGCGGCCAATCGAGCGCCCCAATCTCTTAATGGTCGAAGGCGAAGAGGAAGAGCGCTTCTGGAACGCACTCTTGCGGGTGCGTGCTCGCAACGATATTCAGGTTCAGGCGGTTGGCGGCAAGTACAGCCTGACGACGAATCTCCCCTCTGCCACACGGGCGCGCGGATTTGCGCAGGTTCGTCGTCTCGGTGTTGCACAAGATGCAGACGATGATGCAGGCGCAGCTTTTGATCGGATCTGTGGTGCGCTTGTCATTGCGGGCTTATCGGTGCCGCGTCGCTCATGGGCGATAGCCGCTGGCTCACCGGAGGTTGTCGCGCTCGTCCTGCCCGACGGGCATAACCCAGGCGATCTCGAATCGCTCGTGTGGGAGTCGGTCGCAGGCGAAGCGGCGGTTTCGTGCGTCGAATCCTTCATGACTTGCCTCGTGGAGGCTAATATCCCTCTACCGAGGCAACAATCGAAGGCGCGCGTTCACGCCTATCTGGCCACGCTGGATCCGCCTGATCGCAGACTTGGCGATGCGGCAGCCGATAGTCTGCTGCTGTTGAATAGCCCCGTATTCGATAGAATCCTTGAGTTCTTCCCGCCGTTCACTCCTGAGCCGACATGAGTGAGTGTTGATGATGAGCTTTGCAGATTCCTCAACAGATTTGGCGATGCTTGAACTCACCGAGCAGCCGGGCGGTGTCACCATCCCCATCCGCGCCGTGCCGCGCGCTGCGCGCAACGCGCTCGATGGCGTGGCGGAGGGGGCGCTGCGGGTGCGGTTGGCCGCGCCGCCGGTCGAGGGGGCGGCGAATAAGGCGCTGGTCGCGTTCCTGGCGGAGGTGTTGGGGGTGCCAAAGCGGGATGTGGCGATCGCGACGGGGGAGCGCGGGCGGCGCAAGCTGGTCCGCGTGGCCGGGTTGACCGCCGGCGAGGCGCGGCGCAGGCTGGCGGCGGCGATCTTGCTTGCGACGCGCCGTTAGCATGGGCGACCGATCGGTGGGTGGGCAGGATGCGGGGCGGGAGCGCATGATCGATCCCCTTCAAGGTGGACTGCATGGTCCGCTGGCGAGGTATTGGTCGCGGGTGAGGGGAAGCGCCAGGCGGTGCCCGGAGTCGGTGGGCCTCCTCTGCCTCGCCATGCTCATCGTCGCTATCCTCGTCGCGGTTCCCTGGCTGGCGAACGATCACGTCGCCTCCGACATGGCGCAGATCCCGGAGCGGATCGGGCTACAGGGTTTCTACCCCGCCGAACGCAACGATGCCGGCCCCTTCCGCTGGGCCATGCCGACGTCAACGGCAAGCGTGCGAATCACCACACCCGGGACCTATCGCGTGGCTTTGCGGTTGCAAGAAGGTGCCGCTGGCCAGCCGCCGCGCACCGTGCGCGTGGCGGTGAATGGCCGTCCGGTCGGCGAAACACAGCTCTCGCCCCGGCCGCAGGATTTTATCGCCACCTACACGCTCACGCCCGAGGAGTGGGCCCGCAGCCCGTGGATCGAGGTCGGCCTTGAGGCTACGCCGCTGACGATCAGCGGCGATCGCCGCGTGCTCGGTCCGGTCGTGACAGCTTTTCGCCTCGAACAGGTCGTGGGACCGACCGTCTGGCAGCCACGGCTGCTGATCTTCTGCCTGCTCGTCCTGGTTGGCGGCTATCTCCTCCTGCGGGTCGGCGGGCTGGCGATCCGCTGGTCGGTAGGCACGTTGGGCCTGCTCACCCTCGCACTCGTGGCCTACGCCGCGCTCGATCGCCCGGCGATCTTGCGCCTGCTGTACGTATCGTCTAGCGACGGCGGCATCCTCTGGGCCGTTGCGCTGGGGATCGTCGCGGTCGCGTGCCTGCTGTTCGTCGCGCGCAGGGATGTACCGGGGTTGCGACTGGCCGAGACGCGCGATGCGCTCTTCCTCGGTGTGCTGATGGTGATCAGCTGCGCCCCCTACGTCGCCCACCTCGGATTCTATGGCGATGACTGGCTCTTCCTCAAGTACCTGACGATCGCGCGCGAGAACACCTTCCTGGGACTCTGGCGGTCGCTCTGGGAACACGAGCCGGTCGTGCGGCAACGACCCGTCCAGATTACCTTCATGGCCGCAGTCTTCCGCTTCTTCGGGAGCGAGCCCCTGCCGTACCACATCGCCAACGTCGCGGTGCTGACGACGATGGTGGTGTGTCTCTATCTCGCTCTCAGAATGCTCGAACTGCCGCGCCTGCCGGCCCTGAGCATCACCTTGCTCTATGCCTTGCTGCCGCAATACAGCACCGATCGCTTCTGGGTCGTCGCCTCGTCGATGGCGGTGCAGAGCCAGGCCGCGTTTTTCTTGGCCGTCCTGGCCGGATTCCTGGCGGTGCGGCAGCGGCGGTCGCGCCGGGCCTTCGCCTGGTCTGCCCTCACCCTGGTGGCCCTCGCCGTGAGCCTGCTCGCTTACGAGGTGGTGCTGCCGCTGTTCGTGCTGAGCGCGGCGGCGACCTGGTGGCTGGGGCGGCGTGTCGGCAGGGCGCATCGCTGGCTCGCGCTATTCACGGCGGCGCAGGCGGCGGTGGTTGTCGCGACGATCGTCTTCAAGTCGCGGGTGACGGTGCGCCTCTCGGTCAACGATTTGGGTGCGCAGCTGCCGTTCATCGTGCGGCAGCTCTTCAATTGGCACTATGGCCCGGGCGACTACGGGCTGAATATCCGCAAGGCGACCGAGATCGGCTACGGCGACCTCGGGGTGGCGCTGCCGGTCACGGCGGCCGGGTTAAGCGATCGTTACACCGACAGCGCGGTCATCATCCTCGCGCTCGCCTTCGCCATGATGATCGTCGCCTACCTCGGGCACCTCGGCCGCGCCCCAGGGGCGGAGTGGTTCTCCGCTGCGCGGTGGGCCTCCCTCGCGGCTGCGGGCGTCGTCGTCTTTTGGTCCGGCTATGCGGTTTTCCTCACGACGACCCAGGTGCAGTTCGCGGTTGCCGGGATCGGCAATCGCACCACAATCGGCGCGACCGTCGGCATCGCGATCACGATGGTCGGGATACTGGGATTGGTGTGCGCCCGGCTACCGGCGCGCTGGCGGGCGCGGAGCTTCACCGGGGTCGTCGCGGTGCTCTGCTGCTGCGGGGTGATCACCTTCTCGACCTACGGGGCCTTCTGGGGACAGGCGTCGCGGCAGCAGATGGCGATCCTGGCCGCTGTCCGCGCCCAGTATCCCGCGTTCCCGGCGGGGGATACCCTCATCCTCGATGGTGCCTGCGCCTACGTCGGGCCGGCGCAGGTCTTCGAGTCCGCCTGGGATTTCGCCAGCGCGCTCACGGTAGTGAACGGCTATCCCGCCGTTCTCGCCGACATCGTCACTCCGAGGTTGACGGCCGAGCCGCCCTATCTCCTGACCGTCCTCTATGGATCGTTCAGGAATCGGTATCCCTACGGCGAGAGACTCCATATTTACAACTACAAGCGCGACACGACGGCGATCCTGGGCGACTACGCGGCGGCCACGGCATACTTCGCGCGCGTCAACCCGGATCGCAGCAGCGGTTGCCCGCCAGGCCGGGAAGGCTACGGCGTGCACTCCTGCCCTGGGGCAATCCGTGATGAGTGCTGAGTGCTGAGTGCGAGTCGGGTAGTCGGAGTGACGAGTAACCGAGTAACGAGTAACGAGGAGGGGTCCCCTTTCTGCCCGACCGCCCGTTACTCCGTCCCCGACTCAGCACTCAGCACTCAGCACTCAGCACTTCCGTTACATAGCCGTCAAACTTTCGACACCACTCTCGCCTATCCTGAGCACATGGAACCTGACGCGCGCGGCTACGTAGATGTGGTAGCGCCCGGCCGACAACGCAGTCGGCGCAGGTCAAGCGCGAAGGAAACGCCCTGCGGGGCATGGAGGGTCTGGCGATGTTCAGGCGGGATACCTATAGCGGCTATGGCGATGGGTTTGGTCGGTCGGGCAATGGCGTATCGTGGGGCCTGGTCCTGGTTGGCTTAGGGTTGGCGTTCCTCTTCCTGCGGATCCTGGTGCCGACCGGCGCGCTGCCGCTGCTCTTCATCGGCGGTGTCTTCACTGCGGCATCATTCGGGCGCGGGCTGCGCGGCCTGCTGATCCCCGGTGGCATCCTGCTCGGCCTCGGCTCGGGCGTGATCGCCGCCGCCATCCTCAGCCACCTGAGCGGCGCGCTCGGCGGCGCGGCGGGTGGTCGGTGGTCTGGGCGCTGGTTTCTGGGCGATTCACCTGATCGAGAAGCTGCGCAACCCCTACGGCAGCGGCTTCGCCTGGGCGCGCATCCCCGGCACCATCCTCTTCGGGATCGCCGGCTTCCTGGCCTTCATCGGGGTGATCGCGACCGGCTTCAAGGTCCTCGGGTTGCTGCTGAGCTGGTGGTGGCTCTTCCTCATCGTCGGCGTTATCTGGCTCATCGTCAACTCGCGCCGTCGCGGTGCCAACAGCTTCAAAGCTCGGACAGCTTCACAACTCTGACCGGCGGCGGCACAGATGTGCCGCCGCCGTGCTCTTGCGGTTAAGTGGACCGGGAGGGCCGTTGGATTGAAATCCCGGCTGGAGGCGACTGCGGTCGCCGCGAAGTCCGCCTGCGCGGACTGGGGCGAGTGGCAGTGCTGAAGAGGAAACATACTCGCGAACGTACTCTTTAATCTGGCACTGTTCCGGTGATAGCCGGAACAGCTTTGCCTGTTCAACTCGGTAGCGACTCCCCAGAGTGGGTGCTATACTCGCGGGGGTCGCCAATGGTTATCGGCGGTCGTGGCTGGTCGGGCGGCGGGGGGCAATGGCTGAGCGAAGCGTGCAAGCGACCGAACCGACGCCGGAAAGTGCGAAGATTCAGTCCCTGGAGGGGCTGCGCGGGGTCATGGCCTGGTGGGTTGTGGTCGGGCACATTTCGCTGACGTTCGGCTGGGGTCTGCCGCTGATCGATCGGAACGCGCTCGCCGTCGATGTCTTCATCCTCCTCTCCGGCTTCGTGATCGCCCGCCTGATCGATCGCAAGCGGGAGCATTTCGGGCGCTACATCACGCGTCGCGCGTTTCGGCTCTTTCCGCTGTATCTTGTTGCACTCGTCGCATCGACGATACTGCTCCCGGTTCAGCAGGCAGCCTGGACCAGCCTCCCATTTACGACAACCTCCAATACCGCCCGCATCGCCCTGGCGCAGCAAGCCCTCGCCAACGTGCCCGCGCAACTTGGCGTCCATCTGCCGCTGATCCAGGGTGTGATCCCGCAGTCTCTTCTCCCGGGCGCGGCCTACACGCTGCTCGGGCAGGCGTGGAGTATTTCGCTCGAATGGCAGTTCTACCTGCTCGCGCCGTTCTTCATGTGGGCGCTGCTCGCGCGTCGCCGTTGGCCGCTCGTCGTCGTCGTCGTCGCCTTGCTGTGCTACAGCGCGCGGTTTTTCCCCGGCGCATTCCTCGGTGCCAAGATTCTGCACTTCTGCATCGGCATCTGCTGCTATCTCGCCATCGAGCGGCGCGTCGAACGTTACCTGTGGATCGGCGTCGCCTCGGGGCTTAGCCTGGTGGTCGTCGCCGTCGGCGGGAATCTCCAGGTGATCCCGCTGGCGATCTGGGGTGCGGTGCTGGTATCGACGGTGGCGTTGCCACTGCGCCCCGTCGGCTGGCTGGCCGGCCTCCTCGGCTCGAAACCGGCGGTCCACTTCGGCGAATTGTCGTACTCGATCTACCTGGTCCACATGATCCCGCTCTACAGCTCGATCTTCGTGCTGAGCAAGCTGGGTGCTTCCCGCGTCGTATTGCAGGTCGCGGTGGCGCTCGCAACCCTGATCGGGGCATACCTGATCGCGCGCGTCACGTTCGTGCTGGTGGAGCGGCCCGGAATCGCCTTGGGTGCGCGATTGGTTCGCAGGCCCGACCAGATCGCGACACACCCATCGGGTGAGGCCCTATCCCTCGCCGACAGCGCGCGTTGAGATCACCGCGTTCGTCACATCGCCCCAAGCCTGGCCGCGTAGCGCAGGCGCACCGCTGCGCGCTCAACTTCGCGCATTGATGCGATACGGAGGTGACGGCACACGGGCGATTGCCGAGGGAGGAAGCGGGGCATGACTGAAGGCGAGGTGCAACAAGGTCCGCGACTGAGCGATGCCGAGTTCTTCGGGCGGCTGATCGACACCGACCGGCCGGGGCTGACCGGCATCCCGCGCGCGGTGGCGGACGGCGACGTTGCCGGGGCGCGGCGACTGTTCGCGGCCGACGTGCGCGCGACGCTCCAACCCGAACGGCTGCTGAGCATCCCGCGCTGGTACGGCGGGCGGGGCACCATCCACCCCGGCGAGACGGCAGCGGAGGTGGCCGAGCGCGCCCTGCGCCTGGAGCTGATGTCGTGCGGCACCATGCACCGCTTCGCGGGCGAGGTGGACTGGTTCGCCAACCCGACCCACAACCAGTATCGCGAGTGGACCTGGCAGCTTAGCCGCCACCCCGAGTGGGCGATCCTCGGCGAGCGCTACCGCGAGACCGGCGACGAGCGCTACGCGGCGGGTGTGGCGCGGCTCTTCGGCTCCTGGGTGCGGCAGGCGGTCGTGCCGCAGGATGCGCCCGGCAACGCGACCCTCTGCTGGCGCACCATCGAGGCCGGCATCCGCATGGGCGGCACCTGGCATTCCGCGCTCCACGCCTGCTACCGCTCGCCCGCCTTCACCGACGACCTGATCGTGGACTGGTTCAAGTCGGTGTGGGAGCACGCCTGGCGGCTGCACAATTTCCACTGGACCCACAACTGGCTGATCATGGAGATGAACGGGCTGGCGCAGATCGCCATCCTCTATCCCCAGTTCCGCGAGGCCGTCGCCTGGCGCGAATACGCCTTCGCGCGATTGGTCGAGGAACTGGCGCGGCAGTTCCATCCCGATGGCGTGCAGTTCGAGCTGAGCACGAACTATCATCAGGTCGTCATCCGCAACTACGAGACGCTGCGCGATGTTTGCGCCGCCTACGAGGTGGCGACGCCGCCCGAGTTCGACCGCACGCTGGAACTCGCCCACGCCGCCAACGTGCTGATGATGGCCCCGGACGGCCGGTTGCCCGACCTCAACGATGGCTTCCGCTGGGAGGTCGCGTCGCTGCTACAGCGCGCCGTCGTGCGCTATCCCGACCGCGCCGATTTCCGCTGGGCCGCGACGCGCGGCGAGGAGGGCGCACCGCCCGCCGCGACCTCGCTCGCCTTCCCCTATGCCGGGTACTATGTGATGCGCACCGGCTGGGAGCCGGATGCGGTCTGGGCGCTCTTCGACGGTGGCCCGCTCGGCTTCGCGCACCAGCACGAGGATAAGCTGAACCTGATTCTTCACGCCTACGGTCGCGATCTGCTGACCGAGGGGGGCAACTATGCCTACGACGATTCGGAGATGCGTCGCTACGTCCTCTCGACGCGCAGCCACAACACGATCCGCGTGGACGGCCTCGATCAGCAGCGCCGCCCGACCTACGACCACGACGATCCCGACCTGCTGACCCGTCCGGCCGGGGCGCGCTGGCGCACCACCGCCGACTACGACGCCGTCGAAGCCGAGTACGCCGAGGGGTATGGTCCCGACCTCGCCCGCCCGGTGGCCCACCGCCGTTGCGTGATCTTCCTCAAGCGCGGCCTCGGGGCGCTCGGCCCCTGCCTGCTGGTGATCGACCGCTTGCTGCCGACCGACGACCGATCGCACGACTACCAGGCGCTCTGGCACCTCGACGCGGCCGGAGCGGTGTCGGAAGGCTTTCTGGTGCGGAGCGCCGACGCGGGCCTGGCGAACCTCGCCATCCTCCCGTCGGCGTTGCCGGGGCTGCGCCTGTCGCTGGTCGCCGGGCAGACCGAGCCGGAGTGGCAGGGCTGGCGCTCGCCGCTGCACGAGGTCCAGGGGACCGAAATCCCCGCGCCGACCGCCATCTACGAGTGGCGCGTGGCCGGACCCTCGCGCCTCGCCACGCTCCTCTATCCGACGCGACCCGGCGCATCGTGCCCGGCGACCGCCGTCGTTGCCGACGCTGACCCAGCCGCGACCGCGATCATCATCACCCTGGCCGACGGTGCCACGCTCGCGCTCGACGAGGGGGACTATCCCCTCGACTGATTCTCCGGTTGGGCACGGCGCGGCCAGAACGCCAGGGCGATCGCCGCCGGGAAGAGCGCGGCGTTGAGCAGGTAGCGCGGGCGGCGTTCCTTGAGCGCCCAGAGCGCGGCGGGGAAGTAGTACGAGAGCAGGATACCGGCCGCGTCGCGCGTCGTCGCCGGCGCGGCGGCGCGCGGTGGTGTGCGGCGCATGAGCGCGCCATAGAGCGCGGTCACGCCGCCGACCAGCACGAGCCAGGAGAGGTAGTTGCCGACCGGGATGCCGCTGCGCCCGTTCGCGCCGGTGATCTCGCTCGCGTAGGCCCCGTCGTCGCGCCACTCCCAGAAGCCGTTGGCGAGGCCGTAGGGATCGAGCACGAGATCGAGGCTGGTCGCGACGAGTGCGCTGCCGACCGGCGTTGCCCAACGCCGCACCGCCTCGCTCGCGCCGCTCCGCGCGACGATCTCCTCAGTCACCGCCCGGGTTGCCGAGGCGATGGTCCACCACGCCACCGAGGCGTTGAGCGGCACGCCGCGCAGTTGCGGACCGGAATGATGTCGCAGCGTGCGGTCGATGTTGATCGCGTACCACTCGCCGAGCGTCGGTAGCCCGATGCCGAGCGCGGCGAAGATCGCCGTGTTCCGCGCGCCGCGCGCCCGCAACGAGTGGCGCAGCGCCAGCCCCGCGTTGACGGCGCTCCCGAGCAGCGAGACGGCGTTGAACCAGGGTGCGAGCGGCCCCCGCGCCGCGATGCCGCCCGTTCGCTGCTGTTCGTTCCTTCCCACCTGCGTTCCCCTTCGCGACGCACATGCTCCACCCAGCGAGCACCTGGGACATCATCGATCACCGGCGCGTCCGGCGACAGTCCAGATTGTGACCGATCCCTGCCCAAACGCCGCTCACTTTTCAGCGGCCTCGCAAAATTGGCAAGGTGTGGCTTGACGGCGGCGGTTGGTTGCCCGCATACTGCGGGCAACCACGCGAACATAGCGCACGCACTCGGGACACCCGACATCGCCGTCGACACCTTCACCCGGAGGAGGACCCATGCGCCCTACCTTCCTGCGCGTGCCCGCGACCCGCCGCTTCGCCCGCCTGGGCGTGGCGCTGCTCCTGCTGGCCCTGGTGCTGCCGCTGCTGCCCACGCCCGTCGCGCTGGCTGCGCCGACCTGTGTGGTGACCAACCTGAATGACAGCAACGCGGGCAGCCTGCGCCAATGCCTGACCGACATCGACAGTGGGGGGACGATCACCTTCCAGGCCGGCTTGACCGGGACGATCGCCCCGGCAACCGCACTCCCGACGCTGACCAAAGCCGTGACGGTGATCGGGCCGGGGGCCAACCTGCTCTCCATCGATCCCACCTTTGTGGGCTTCCCCGGCGGTGCCTTCATTGTGGACAATGGCGGTAATCTCACGGTGAGTGGTCTGACGCTGACCGGAGCGACCAATGGCGTCTACATTCTGCCCGGCGGGATCGGGTCGCTGACCAACATGGACATCAGCAACAACCTGAATGTGGGCGTCTTTGCCGAGGATAGCAGTGCGACGCTGCGGAATGTGACCCTAAGCGGGAATGACACCGGCCTGCGGGTCTCGGGAAATGGGAACGCAAACCTGGGCAATGTCACGATAAGTGGCAACTTTGTCGGCGTAGAAAACGATGACAATGGGGCCGCGACACTCTCCAATGTCACACTTCGCGGCAATAACGTCGGCCTGTTTAACCTCGCGGGGTCGACGCAGCTCACGAACAC
Source organism: Chloroflexia bacterium (assembly GCA_046328475.1). GTDB lineage: Bacteria > Chloroflexota > Chloroflexia > Thermomicrobiales > CADCWN01 > CADCWN01. The sequence continues at coordinate 33,437 of JAXLWN010000066.1, forward strand.
GATCGTGGCCGACAGCACGACCAGGAATTGCAGCACCACGGCCGGTAGCGGCGGCCACAGCCTGGATACCGGCGAGACCTGCGGCTTCGGCAACGGCAACGGCAACCAGTCGAGCACCGCCTCGGGGCTCAATTCGAGCGGGTTGCTGAATAACGGCGGCCCGACGAAGACCATCAGCCTGAACCCCGGCAGCGCCGCCCTCGATGCCGGCGATGATTTGGCCTGTACCCAGGGCGGAGCGAATGGCATCGATCAGCGCGGCTTCAGCCGCACCACCGGGGCCGGCGCGCATTGCGACATCGGCGCATTCGAGCTCGCTGCGGCGATCTGCCCGGTGACGAGTTCGGGCGACAGCGGCGCGGGGACGCTGCGCAACTGCCTGATCGCCCCCGAGGTCATCACGATCACCGTCCAGGCGCAGGGGACGATCACCCTCGCCAGCGATCTACCGGCGATCACGGACGGCGTCACGATTAATGGGCCGGGCGCGAACCTGCTGACCATCGATCGCAACAACACCCAGACCGGGACGACCGTCTTCACCATCGCCACCGATGGTTTTCTCACGGCCAGCGGGCTGACGCTGACCGGGGCCGCAATCGGGATCCTGGTCAACAGCAACTCCACCGCGACGCTGAACAACCTTGCCTTCAGCAATAATGGCATTGGCCTGCAGGTTTCCGGCGGCGTTGCGACGGTGACGAACGCCACCGCTGGCAATAATTCCAGCGGCATCTTCATCCAGAGTGGGAGTGCGACGCTGGCGAACGTCACGCTCGCCAGCAATACCATCCGTGGAATGTCCGTCGCCGCCGGGACAGTTAGGCTGACCAATGCCACCATCGCCAGCAATGGCACGGGCATCGAACGCACCGGCGGGACGGTGACGCTCACCAACACGATCGTGGCCCTGAATTCCGCCCTGAACTGCAACGGTACCGTCGCCAGCGACGGGAACAACCTGGATAGCGGCACCAGTTGCGGCTTCGGCAGCGCGAACGGCAGCCTCTCGAGCACCCCGGCCGGCCTGAGCCCGGCTGGCTTGCAGTTCAACGGCGGCCAGACGCAGACAGTCGCGTTAACCTCGAACAGCTCGGCCCGCGATGCCGGGAACAACGGCAGCTGCGGCGAGACCGGCACCGGCAAGGTTAATGCGGTCGATCAGCGCGGCGTGGCGCGACCGCAGGGTGCCATCTGCGACATGGGGGCTGTCGAACTCACCAATGCCGCCTGCACGGTGACCAACCTCGCCGACAGCGGGGCCGGGACGCTCAGGCAATGCCTCGGTTTGACCGAGGTCAATGCGGTCACCTTTCAACCCGGGCTGACCGGCAACATCACGCTGGCCAGCAATCTTTCTACTGTGACGCGGGTGGTGTCGCTCACCGGGCCGGGCGCGAGCCTGCTCACCGTCAACCGCAACAACTTGAATGCCCTCGAATCGGTCATCACGGTGGGTGCCAACGGCGACCTCACGGTCAGCGGCCTGACGCTGGTCGGTGCCGAGACGGGCCTCTGGGTGCAGACCGGCGGGAGCGCGACGGTGACGGATGTTGTCCTCAATGGCAACATCTACGGTCTGTGGACCGATGGCACGCTCGTAACGATGACCAATAGCACCGCCAGCGGCAACAACTTCGGCCTTGTCGTCACCGCTGGCATCGCCAGGGTAACCGGGGCCACCTTCGCCGGTGGTACTAATGGTGTCCTCACCAGCGGCGGGACCACGTCGCTGATCAACGCCACGCTCACCAGCAATGCCGCTGGCGTCTTTGTCGCCGCCGGGACCGTGACCCTGAAGAACGTCACCGTCGCCAACAACACCGAGGGCATCCATCGCGATGCCGGGAGCGTGACCCTGACCAACACGATCGTGGCCGCGAATACCAACGCCAATTGCAGCGGCACCATCAACAGCAGCAAGAACAACCTGGACAGCGGCACCAGCTGCGGCTTCGGCAGCGCCAACGGCAACAAGTCGAGTACCCCGGCTGGGCTGGACTCGAACGGCCTACAGTTCAATGGTGGGCCGACGCAGACGATCGCCCTGCTGCCGTCCAGCGCCGCCATCAACGCCGGCGATGACGACACCTGCAACCTGACCGGCCCGGGCACCGTCAACAGCATCGATCAGCGCGGCATCGCCCGCCCGCAGGGTCCGCATTGCGACATCGGGGCGTTCGAATTGGTCTATGTCCCGGTCACGCTGACCACCGGCACCACCGGGACCGGCAGCGGCACCATCAGCCCCGCCACCGGCGCTGTCCCCACGGGCGCGGTCGTGGCGGTGACCGCCGACCCCAACCCGGGGAGCAGCTTCATCGGCTGGCAGGTGGACAACGTCTACGCGGGCTGGGCCAGCACGCTGACCATCACGCTGGACACGGCGCACACGGTGCAGGCGATCTTCGCCCCGACGAAGCTCTTCAGCGCCGATGTGCCGGGCAACCACCCCTACTTCGCGGCGATCACCGAGCTCGCCAGCCGGGGCACCATCCTCGGCTACGACAGCACCCACTACGGCCCGAACAACGGGGTGCAGCGGGCGCAGATGGCCGCGCTGATCGCCCGCGCCATGCCCAACGGCCCCGGCACCCCCACCAACGGCACGCTCGCGCCGCCCGCTTGCACCAGCGCGGGCACCTGGGACTGCGAGGACTGGGGCAATACCTTCACGGACCAGGGCGGCATCGTCGCCTCGCTCTGGCGCGACGCGGGCACCCTCCAGCACTACGGCGTCGCCTTCGGCTACACCCAGCAGGACTGCGCCAATCAGGGACGCCAGTTCCCCTGCTACGGCCCGACCGACCCGGTCAGCTACGCCCAGACGATCACCTTCATCGCCCGCGCGATGATCGCCAAGGGCTACTGGGTGGCCCAGCCGAACGCCCCCCTCCCCGGCGGCAACGTCCCCGGCGTCCTCGCCACGCCGATCCGCACCTTCGCCTTCTACACCGGCGGCATCCCCGACCCGCCTGGCGACTGGAACGCGGGTGCCTCGCGCGGCTGGTTCGCCGCAGCCCTCTGGTCCGCGCTCGATAGCTACTGGGGCACCGACGGCAATCTGCTCGACGGGCGACCGGGCGGCGGCTTCGTGCCGTAACTCCTCAGTTCCGGCGGGCGGGGGCGATGACACGATGCCACCGCCCCTCTCGCCCGTTGCTCACGCCGTGGCGGGCTCGGGCAGCAACCCCAACTGCCCGAGGAACGCCAGCTGGTCGTAGTAGGCGTGCCAGGAGGCGATCTTGTCGTCGGCGACCGTGATCATGTCCACCGACTGCCATTCGACGCCCCGCCCGGTGGCCGGGATCGGGCCGTTCGGCGTCATCAGCGTGCCGGTGTGCGTCCCGGTGATCTGCAATTCGAGCGCGATCCGATCCCCCGCCTCCACCGTACTGACGACGCGGTGCCGCAGATCGGGGAACGCCGCGAAGTAGGCCCGCAGCACCGGCTCGATCTGCTCGATCCCCCGCACCTGCAGCCCGCCTGGCATCACCATCTCGGCGTCCGGCGCGAAGATGCCCCGCAAGTCCGCAAGCTGCCCCGACTCCAGCGCTGCCCAGGTCCGATCGACGACGGCCTTCGCTGTTCCCATGGTGGCGACTCCCTTCTGTTCTATCCCACTTCGTGGCCCCGTCACGACGTTCCGTGATGGACACAGCCTGCCGGGCGACGGCCGTGCCGCCATCGCCCGATCGCGCGATGTTTTTGCCAGGAATGGGGCTCAGTCGCCGTCGCCGACGAGGCCGTGCTGCATGGCGTAGAGCGTGGCCGCCGCGCGCGTGGAGACGCCGATCTTGTTGTAGATGTGGCGGATGTGGTGCCCCGCCGTCTCCTTGGAGATGCCCAGTTCGGTCGCCACCTCGCGGTTCGAGCGACCCCGAGCGAGCAGCCCCAGCACCTCCACCTCGCGGTCGCTCAGCCCGGCCGGGCGGTCGGGGCGCTTGCGGCGGATGCGGTGCCCCGCCGCCGCCAGCACCGCGTCCACCGCCTCGCCATCCAGTTGCCCCGCGCGCACCTGGCGGCGCAGTTCCGCCGCGATCGCCTCGGGCTGGTGCGCCGGGCGATGCGGGCGCTCCTCCGACATCGCGCGATACACATCGGCGGCGGCGAGCAGGCGCGCGGTCGGCGGGAGGAGCGCGTCCGGCAGCCCGCGATGGTAGCCGGAACCGTCGAGCCGCTCGTGGTGCAGCGCGGCGACCGCGCCGACCGTCGCCAGCGTGCGCGGTCGCGCCAGCACGCGCTCGGTATAGTAGGTGTGCAGCCGCACCCGCTCGCGCTCGTGCGCCGTCAGCGGCCCCGGCTTCGTCCAGACCCCCGTCGCGACCCCGGTGCGCCCCACATCGTGCAGCAGCCCGGCGTGGCGCACCAGCGCGACCTCGCGCTCGGGCAAGCGGCAGCGGCGCGCGGCCTCCTCGGCCAGCGCGGCCACCCCGCGCGAATGCCCCACCGTGAAGGGCAGCTTCAGGTCGGCGAAGTCGGCGACCGCCTCGGCGGCGGTGGTGAAAGCCGTCTCGGAGAGATCCGGGCGCAGCCCCGGTTCGGCGGCCAGCACAGCATCCCAGATCGACTCCGCGTCGAGCGCGGCGAAGAGGCGGTGCGCCTCCTGCGCGAAGCGGTCGGCGACGCGCGGGTCGTAGGCCCCGCCGCGCCGCTCGCGCGCCATCGCCACCGCCGCCTCCACCCCGCCGAGGCGGTGGAACATGTCGGCGTCGTGCGCGATCTGCGACAGGCGCGCGGGCCAGCCGATTGCCTCCCCCGCGACGCGGCCCGGATAGCCCTTGCCGTCCCAGCGCTCGTAGAGGTGCCACAGGCTCGCGCGCAGCTCCTCCCCGAAGCCGAGCCGCCCCGCGAGGTGCGCCGCCGCGTCGCAGTGGGACTCGGCGGTGCCGAGCAGCGCCGGGAAGTGCGCGAAGAGGGTGGCGAGCATCCGCCCGCGCTCCGCCAGCGGCCGATCCGCGCCGTGATGCCCCAGGATCGTCCCGAACATCTGCAGCGGGTTGCCCCAGTCCATCATCCCGAGCCAGGCCCGCGCCCGGCGCTCGTCGCCGAAGGTCTCCGCCGCCAGGTGGACATCCGCCGTGCAACCGAGGTAGCGCAACAAGGTGACATAATATGTGTCGCGCAGCGTCGCCTCGTCCAAACCGAGCGCGTCGCCGAGATGGACCGCCAGCAGGGTGGACCGCAGGGTGTGCTCGACCGACATCCCCATCCCCAGGTCGCTGGCGAGGGAAAGCGCCATGATCACTTCGGCGAGGCGGATGCGCTGTTCGGGAGCAGGCTCGGTCGCCATCGGCCTCTCGCAATGCGTCATTCCTGGCAAGGTTAGGCGACAACTATTGTAACGCACGGCAGCGAGTGTGGAGAGAATTGCATCCGCGACATGAAATCCTTTAGGTGTATGTTAAGAAACACCGCAGATTTAGCGTCTGGCACTAAATCTTTGTCCACTGCCCTTGACAATCTGGAAAGTTGGCCTACTATTACGTACGTACATACACCGTGGTGATCCAGTTGGGAGGTGCCCGATGCCCTACACCGCAGAGATTAGCCGGACCAATCCCTCCTGCTTCCTCTTCCTGGTCGATCAATCGGGATCGATGGAAGATGGCTGGGCGGGCGAGCCCGGCAAGCAGAAGGCCGATGGCCTGGCGACGATTATCAACCGCCTCTTGCAGAATCTGGTGCTGAAATGCGCCAAATCCGAGGGGGTGCGCGACTACTACCACATCGGCGTGATCGGCTACGGCAACGCGGTCGGCCCCGCATTCGGCGGCGCGCTCGCGGGCAAGGAACTCGCGCCGGTGAGCGCGATCGCCAACCTGCCCGCGCGCATCGAGGAGCGCACGCGCAAGACCGACGACGGCGCGGGCGGCCTGATCGAGCAGTCGATCAAGTTCCCGGTCTGGTTCGACCCGATCGCCAAGGGCGGCACCCCGATGTGCGCCGCCTTCGGACAGGCGCGCAAGGTGCTGACCGCCTGGCTCGACCAGCACCCGCAAGGCTTCCCGCCGATCGTGATCAACCTCACCGACGGCGAATCGACCGATGGCGACCCGAGCGCCGCCGCCGCCAGCCTGCGCGATCTGCGCACCGACGACGGCAACGTCCTCCTCTTCAACCTCCACCTCTCGTCGCAAAAAGCCGCGCCCGTCCAGTTCCCGTCCGACAATAGCACCCTCCCCGACAAGTGGGCCAAGCTGCTCTACAATCTCTCCAGCCCGCTCCCCGACTTCATGCAGCAGATCGCCTCCCAGGAGGGCTTTCAGGTCGGCGGCTCCTCGCGCGGCTTCGCCTTCAACGCCGACATGGTCACCGTCATCCAGTTCCTCGACATCGGCACCAGGCCGAATAACCTGCGGTAGTGCCAAGTGCTCAGTGCCGAGTGCCGAGTTACAGA
>JAXLWN010000067.1:0-39589 GCA_046328475.1 Chloroflexia bacterium
GTGCGCCGGACCCAGTCCCGCAACTGCGCGTCGTCGGCACAGCGCTCGCCGGGGACCAACTCTGCGGCGATCAGGGCCGCCAGCGGCTGGCTGGCTGCGATCTCCCGCGTCAGGCGCACCCCAGCAACCATCAGATCCAGGTCTGCTTCGTCGGTGAAGTAGGCGGGGTCGATCACCGGCGTCGTGCGCGGATCGGCAGGTTCGAGCGAGACTCGCCCCCGGCTCCTGGCACCAATGCCGATCACGAGTTGCGAGAGGCCCCGCCGCCGCTCCAGTGTCGACTCGGGGTTGAAGAATTGGGCGAATGGGAACGTGCCGAATTGCAGATCGGGTGCCCGCAGCCCCGAGCGGGAGCGGGCGAAGCCACCGACATCGTCACCTCCGGAGGCCAGCGGTCCGCGCCCCTCCCGCCGCCACAGGTCCATGCTCTCTGGCAACGCCGCTTCTTCCGGGAAGCTGCGGATGCCGGGCGTGCTCCACTCAGGGAGGCAGACTGGGTGATCCTGCAGGCCCATCCCGACGTTGGGGGCGTCGATGAGCGGGTCGATGCCGCACTCGCGCAGGTGGCTTGCGGGGCCAATTCCCGAGAGGAGCAGTAGCCGTGGACTGTTGACTGCGCCGCCGCAGAGCAGCACTTCTCGGTTGGCGCGGGCCTCGCACTCCTCTCCACTCCGGACGTAGCGCACCCCGGCAGCGCGGCCACTCTCGAGGATCAGGCCGGTGACCGAGGCATTCGTCTCCACAGTGAGATTGTCCCTGCCCAGGGCCGGGCGCAGGTAGGCGTCGGCCGTCGAGCAGCGGCGGCCATGTCGCTGCGTGTACTGATAGTAGCCGACTCCGCCCTGACTGGCCGCGTTGAAGTCGTCGTTGTCGGGCAGCCCGGCGGCCCTGGCCGCATCGAGCCAGACTTGGCTGAGCGGGTGGCGGTAGCGTGGATCCTCGACGCGCAGCGGACCGCCGGTGCCGTGATAGTCCGATGCGCCGCGTTCCTGGTCCTCGGCGCGGATGAAGTAGGGGAGCAGGTCGTCGTAGCCCCACCCGGTGCAGCCGTAGGTGTCGCGCCAATCGTCGTAGTCCAACCGGTTGCCCCGGATGTAGATCATACCGTTGATCGACGAACTGCCGCCCAGCGTCCGGCCACTCGGCCACGGAATCGCGCGGTCGCCAGCGTGCGGCTGCGGGGTTGTCGCATAGGCCCAGGCACGCGGACCGCCGAGCAGCACGGCCTGCGCTTCCGCGAGGAAGAGCGACGCCGGGATGGTGATCTCGGCCGCGTCGTCCGGCGGCCCGGCCTCCAGGAGCAGCACCTTGGCCGACGCGTCCTCGCTCAGCCGTGCAGCGAGCACGCAGCCTGCGCTCCCGGCACCGACGATGGCATAGTCGTACATCATTCCCTCCTGACCGCCGTCGCGCCCGCGCGATCACACGCCTGGGTTTGATCTCCCCTCGCGCCCGACGGTACAGTTATTGCGGCCACACTGGCCGGGGCATCATGCCCCTCGGCGTAGCCGCCATCGATCCCCAGTATGGGTGCCGCTTCGCTCGGTGGCTGCGAACAGTGCGCGGACAGCGCGCGGACACCAGGGTCCGCTGGCGGATGCTGTCGACAATCGGGCGACGATCATGCCCGAGAGGAGGCTCTGATGGGGGAGGCAATGGCCGCCCAGCCACAATCGCCATTCGGCGCACTCCTTCGCCGCTTTCGTCTTGATGCCAATCTGAGTCAGGAGACGCTCGCCCGGCGCGCCGGGTTGAGTCGGGAAGCGCTGAGTGCACTGGAGCGCGTACAATCCCTACCGGAAACGGTGCGCCTCCTGGCCGATGCGCTGGAACTCGACGGCACCCAGCACACCGCGTTCACGGCCGCCTCGCGCTGGCGCGATTCGGCCCACCAGCCTGTCCCATCCTCCCCACAACACTCCCTGCGGAACTCACGGTGCTGATCGGGCGCGATGACGCTGGCGAACGTTGTCGCGCCGCTGCAGTCGGCGCGGTGCGACTGCTCACCGTACCGGCCGCCGGGTCAGGAAGACGCGGCAGCGTCGCCGCCGCCGCCGAGTTGCGGGCGCAGTTCCCCGATGGTGTGCGGTTTTCTCGCTCGCCCCACTCCGCAAGCCATTCCAGGTAGTGGAGACGATCGCGATGGGGTTGGATCTCTGGGAGGCGGACGACGAGACGGCCCCGACGCTGCTTCCCGCACATATCGGTGACAGGCGGCTGCTCCTGGTGCTCGACAACTTCGAGCACGTCATCGAGGCGGCACCCCTGGTGGCGGAGTTGCTGCGCTCCTGCCCCGGTCTGGCCGTGCTCGCGACGAGTCGGTCACCATTGCGGGTGCGCGGCGAGCAGGTCTGTCTCCTCCCGCCGCTGGCATTGCCCGAGCCGGATCCCGCGTCATCGCTGGCGACGCTTGAACGCAGCCCGGCGATCGCGCTCTTCGCCGAACGGGCGCGGGCGGTTCGTCCCGACTTCGCGCTCACCCAAGGGAACATCGCGGCGGTGGCGACGATCTGCCGCCACCTCGACGGCCTGCCGCTGGCACTCGAATTGGCGGCGGCGCGGGTCAAGATCCTGTCGCCGACAGAGTTACTGCCACATCTCGAACACCGGCTTGCTCTCCTCACGGACGGCGCGCGCGATCTCCCCGAGCGGCATCAATCGCTGCGGGCGGCGATCGCCTGGAGCTACGACTCCCTGACACCAGGCGCGCAGCTAATTTTCCGCCAACTCGCAGTCTTCGCCCGTGGTGGCACCGTAGAAGCGGTGGCGCGGGTGGCGACGCTGCCCGAGGATGAAGCACTCGAACATTTGACCATGCTCGCCGAGCAGAGCCTCGTCCAACCACGCGAGAGTGCCGATGGGACGCGCCTGGAACTGCTCGAGACCGTGCGCGCCTATGGGCTGGAGCAACTGGAGCCGGACGAAGAGTCGTCGGCGCGGCGCGCGCATGCGACGTACTTTCTGGAACTGGTGGAGACGGCCCAGGCCGCGTTCGACGGCCCGGCACGCGCTACCTGGCTGACGCGCCTGACGGTCGATCTGGAGAATTGCCTCGTCGCCATGGAATGGGCGCGGGACAACAACGAAGTCGAACTTGGTCTACGACTGGCAAGTGACCTGGCACCATTCTGGGATCTGCGCGGGCATGCGACCGGTGGTCGGCGTTGGCTGGAGATGTTCCTCCGCAAGGCGGGCATCGTTGAGCGCGATATCCCGGTGCCGCTGCGGGCGCGCGCACTGCGCGCGGCGGGCGATCTCGCCATCGCCCACAACGATCTCCAGCGTGCCGACGCCCTCTTCGGTGCTGCCCAGGAATTGCAGCTGTGCCAGGCCGCCATGGAATCGCGCGCGCGCCAGTTGGGCGACTATGTGATCGAGGCCCACGAGTAGGGGGCATTCGATACCACCTGTCACCGTTCACTTTTCCTCCCACAATAGGCATTGCTCATCGCCGCTGAATCTGGCATAGGCGGGCGATCCGCCGCCCTGTCCGCACGGTGTCCGCAAGGTGTCCGCAGCTTCGGCAGACCGGTCCGAGAGGTATGGTGATCCTTACCCGCAGCGCGGGCAGCCGCCACAGAGCGGGAGATCACATGACCAGTATCGGCATCGTCGGCTCGGGCATCGCCGGGCTGCACCTCCGGCCTCTTCCTGCAAGATCGCGACATCCCCGCCACTATCTACAGCGACCGCACGCCCGACAGAGATCCGCGTGGGACGGCTGCCCAACACCGTCGCCCGGTTCACACCGGGATCGTGATCGCGCCCTCGGCGTGGACCACTGGGATATCCCCGACTATGCCATGTTCTGCGCCCACTTCCGCATCAACGGCGACCCCCACTGACCTTTCGCGGCGACCTCGCACAACCCGCGAGTTTCGTCGACATGCGCCTCTACCTGGCGGCGCTGCTCGAAGACTTCGCCGGGCGCGGCGGGCGGGTGGAGATCGGCGCGCTGGCGGCGGACGATGTCGCCCGGCTGGCGCGGAAGCACGGCCTGATGGTGGTTGCCTCCGGTCGCGGAAGCCTCACCGAACTCTTCCCACGCCTACCCGAACGCTCGCCCTACACCGCGCCGCAGCGCCTGCTCTGCAGCGGGCTCTATCGCGGAGTCGCCCCGACGGAACCGCTTGGCCTCTCCTTCAACATCTCGCCCGGACACGGCGAAGAGATCTTCCAGAAAACGCCGTTCTCTCCGCCGCCGGGCGGGTGAACAGCATCTTCTTCGAGGCGACCCCCGGCCAGGAGCATGGAGCCGATCACGCGGCTGCGCTATGACGACGACTCGGAAGAATTCGAAGCATTGGCGCTGGAAATGCTGTGCCGACGCTCCGGCCATCTACGAGCGGATCGATCTGTCGGCGTTCAAACTGAGCCACTCGACGTGCTCAAGTGCGATCACGCCGGTTGTCCGGCGCGGTTACGCGCCGCTCGGTGACGGCAAATATGCCGTCGCCATCGGCGATGTTCATGTGCTGAACGATCCGGTACTCGGGCAGGGGGCGAACGCCGCCTCGCATGCCGCCTGGACGCTCGGCGAGGCAATCGCCGCTGGTGGGCCATTCGACGAAGCGTTCTGCCGCCGCGTGGAGGGGCGCTCCTGGGAGTACGCGAGCGCGGTGACGGAATGGACCAACGCGGCGCTGCAGCCGCCCGCGCCGCATGCCATCGCACTCTTCGCCGCCGCCGCCCAGGACAAGGCGATCGCCGACGAACTGGTCGACAACTTCAACGCCCCGGCGCGCAACTGGGCGATCTTTGGCAGTCCAGAAGGGGCAGCAGCCTATCTGGAGCAGCATGGCCTGGCCGTGGCCGATGCCGTCGCGCATAGCCACGGCTGAGTTTTCGCTGGCGTGACCTGGTCGGTGGAACTCGCCGCGCGATGAACGCATCCCCCACTGTCCGCACACTCTCCTCATGCTGTTCGCAGCCACCGGGGTCTGCCAGGGGGCAAACTCGTTGGCAGCGACCCTCCCGTACAGGGTGGCGTCGATGAAAAGTATTGCGCCAGGCAATCAGGTATCGCGCCTGAAATGGGCGAGCACTTTATCCTGAAGACGACCCCTCCCGGCATTTCAGGCGCGATTTTGAAGAAGCGAGAGCTGATGAACTCTGTACAGCAAGCCCCACCCGTCGAGCGCGCCCCAGCACACCCTTTTGCGCTCGAATTGCGGGGACTCTCCAAGGATTTCCGCCTCCCTGTCCTCCGCGACCTCACGCTTGGGGTGCGGCCCGGCGAGTTTGTCTGCCTGCTCGGCCCGAATGGCTGCGGCAAGACGACCCTGCTGCGTATCCTCGCGGGCCTGGAGGAACCTGATCATGGCCAGGTATTGATCGCTAACGAGCCCGTCGCTGCGCAATCCGATCGTGCACGGCGGGTCGGAGTGGTCTTCCAGGAGTCGCGCTTGCTCCCCTGGCGCTCGGTGCTCGACAACATCACGCTCTGCCTCAAACCACTGGGGCTGCACGGAGAGGCCGCGCGGCAACGGGTCGGCACCTACCTCGACCTCGTCGGGTTGCGCGGGTTCGAGCGCGAGTTCCCCGGCCGGCTGTCGGGGGGTATGCAGCAGCGCGCGGCGATCGCCCGCGCGCTGGCAACCGGACCGACAATCCTGCTGATGGACGAGCCGTTCAGCGCGCTCGACCCGGAGACGCGCCGCATCATGCAGGACGAGTTGGTGAAGCTGTGGGAGGCGATGGGGACCACGATCCTCTTCGTGACACACAACATCGAGGAGGCGCTGCGAATCGGGAACCGGGTCGCCCTGCTCACCGCCCGCCCCGCGCGGGTCCGCACAGACCTACCGGTCGCGACTGGGGACGACCGCCAGCAGATAGCAGAGCAGTTGCTCGAGCAACTCTCGGAGGAAGTATGGCGACAACGCCGTCAGGAGACGCCGAGTGCAGTCGCGGGGTGAGTGGATGAAGCAAGGGGCCACCCGTCCACTGGTGGGCGCACAACGTAAGGAGGGGGCCACCGACCGAGGGCGCGGCACGCTCTGGCGCGTGGTCGAGCGGCTGCACCTCCCCACGCTGGTCGTGCTGCTGATCGGCGTGGTGATCTGGTCGCTGCTCTCCCAGCGATTCGGCCAGTATTTGCTCCCCTCGCCGGGGCGGGTGTTGCGTGCGCTCGACCAGTTGGTCACCAGTGGCGATATTTGGGTCCACATCGGGGCCACCTTGCGGCGCATCGGCCTCGGTTTCGGTGCCGCCTGCGGCGTTGCCCTCGTGGTCGGTTTCTGCGCCTCGCGGCTTCGCCCGGTCGAACTGGTAATCCGCGATCTCACGGCGATCCTGAACAGCACCTCGGTCTTCGTCTGGATCGTGCTGGCGATGATCTGGTTCGGCCTGACCGACCGGGCTCCGGTCTTCACCACCTTCATGATCACCCTGCCAGTGCTCCTCAGCAATGTACTGGAAGGGGTCGCGAGCGTCGATCGCAAGTTGCTGGAGATGGCCCGCGCTTACCGGTTCGGCAGCCTGGATCGCTTCGTCCAGATCACGATCCCGAGTATCAGCCCTTATCTGCTGGCCGGGATGAGCAATGCCTTCGCCCTCGCCCTGCGGGTGAGCGTGATCGCGGAGATCTTCGGGGTGACCACCGGCATCGGCTATCAGATGAATTACAGCCGCGACATCCTGCGCACCGACCTGATGTTCGCCTGGGCGGTGGTCCTGATCGTGGTGATGGTCGTGGTCGATCGCCTCGTCTTCGTGACGATTTCGCGCCGCGTGAGCCGCTGGCGCTGAGACGAGGAGGAGTTCAATCATGGCAATGACGCGACGAGATTTTCTCAACAAGGCCGGGCTCGCGGCCGGTGGGTTGGGGCTGGCCTCCGTGCTCGCTGCATGTGGTGGCGGCACGACACCCACCTCGGCTGCCTCCGGGGGAACAGTCCCCGGCACCGGCAGCCCTGGTCGGGGCACGCCAGGCGGAGCGACACCCGGCGGGGCCACGCCCGGCGGTGCGAGCAAGCCCTCGCGCAAATTCTCGCTCGGCTACCTGACCCTCGGTTGGGCTGGCATCGAGATCACCCACAAGCTCGATTTGCTCAAGCAGCGTGGCTGGAACACCGAATGGCAGTCGGTGGGGCCGATCAACGGGCTGATCAACGCCTACGCGTCGAAGCAGGTTGAGCTGATCGACATGGCGCTGGTCCTCGCCGCCCAGATGTACGAGAACGGGGTGCCGCTGACGATCTTCGGCACTGCCGTCGCCACCCTCGGGTCGATCGTCGTCCCCGAGGACTCCTCAATCAAGTCGGTGACCGATCTCAAGGGTCGCAAGGTGGGCGGAATCCCCGGCTCGGCGACCGCCCAGGATGTCAACGCCTCGCTCCGCAAGGTCCACGGTTTCGACCTCTTCACCGACACCCAGTTCGTCCAGGCGACCGCCCCCGCGGATCTGATCGGGCTGATGCAAAAGCGCGACGTTGAGGCGGGCTTCGTCTGGGAGCCGATCACCTCGCAACTGAAAGTGAATGCCGCCTATCGCGTGCTGGCATCGCAGCAGGAACTCTGGGAACAGGCCAGCGGGACAAGCACGAGCCAGATCCACGTCGTCTATGTGACCACACCGGAAATCGCTCGCGAGTACAGGGCCCTGCTCGCCGATGTCAACCAGTGCCAGGCGGAGGTCGCCGACCTCTGGCAGAAGAAGGATGCGAAGGCGATCGACGCGATCATGCAGGTGACCCAACTGCCGAAGGATGTCGTCGAAATGGCGCTGGGACAAACGAATCCGCTCTTTGGCCTCACCGACGAGCACATCCAGACGATCCTGACGCAGCTCAAGCTGAACCGCGAAAACGGCACCATCCTCAAGTCGGATAGTTGGCTCGACCCGGCGAAAGTCAGCCCCGACCTCTTCTTCCGGCTCTAGCGGGGAATCGATTGTGCGATGGCATTGCCTACACCGCAGCATTCGACCGACGAGAGGTGACGTACATCGGAGGAATGCCTGATGAAAGTGATCATTGCGGGATGCGGCATCGGCGGTCTCACCGCCGCGCTGGCGCTGCACCGGGCCGGGATCGAAGCCGAACTCTTCGAGCAGGCGCAGGAAGTGCGCGAACTCGGCGTCGGCATCAACCTGCTGCCGCACGCCGTCAAGGCGCTGGCCGGGCTTGGCCTGCTGCCCGCACTGGACGAGGTGGGCATTCGCCAGCGCCTCCTGGTCCTGATGAACCGCCACGGGCAGACGGTCTGGGAGGAGCCGCGCGGCCTCGACGCCGGCTACGATCTGCCGCAGATCAGCATTCATCGCGGCAAGCTGCAGGGGGTCCTCTATCGCGCGGTCCTCGACCGCCTGGGACCGGAGCGCGTCCACACCGGACTCCGCCTGACCGGCTACGCCGAGCGAGGCGATCGCATCCTGGCGCAATTCGCGCGCCGCGCCGATGGCGTGCTGGTCGAGGCCAGCGGCGATCTGCTGGTCGGTGCCGACGGCATCCATTCGGCGCTGCGGTGGATCTTCTACCCCGACGAAGGCCCGCCCGCCTGGAACGGGCACATGCTCTGGCGTGGCGCAACCGAGTGGCCGATCTACGCCGACGGTCTCACGCAAGTGATCGCGGGCGGGAACGACGCCAAGCTCGTCTACTACCCGGTCCACGCCGACCCGGCGCGCCCCGACACCCAACTGACCAACTGGGCGATCATGGCACGCCTGGGCGACGGCTCACAACCGCTGCCGCGCCGCGAGGACTGGAGCCGACCTGGGCGATTGGACGAAGCCCTGCCGTACGCGACACCTTCCGCCTCGATTTCGTCGATTTGAGGCGCTGATGTCAACGACCGAGACCTTCTACGAGTTCCCCTGCTGCGACCGCGACCCGGTCGATCGCTGGTCCTTCGGCCGCGCCACGCTGCTCGGCGACGCCGCCCACCCGATGTACCCGACCGGCAGCAACGGCGCGAGCCAGGCGATCCTCGATGCCCTCGCGCTTGCCGCTCACCTGATGTCGGGTGCCCCCGTAGCCAGGGCGTTGGCAGCCTACGACGCCGAGCGCCGCCCCGCCACAGCTGCGATCACCCTTTCCAATCGCCGTGGTGGCGGAAGGGGTGATCGACCTGGTCGAGGCGCGGGCACCGGGGGCTTCACCGACCTCGGTGCCGTGGCGAGCCATGCCGAACGCGAGGCGGTCGTGCGCGGCTACGCCACCCTGGCCGGTTACGCCGTTGACCAGGTGAACCAGCCCTGAGGCCCCCAGCGGTTGTACGACGAGCACGATGAGAGGAGGCAATCCGATGACCGATCCGCACACCAACCAGGACGAAGAGCCTCGATGGCTACAGCAACGATGCGCACCCTGGAGTCGCGCGCACGACGAACTCGCGAAAGGCCTACCAGCGCCGACATCACCCATTTCCTGGGCACGAGCAAGCCCCGATGGCGCGCCCGCACGTCGCCGGGGTCGGGGCGGCCTGGCTCGACGGCGACTTCTATGTCACCAGCAACCTCAACGCGCGCAAGGCCCGCAACCTGGCCGCGAACCCGACCTGCACGATCGCCGTCAAGCTGGCGGGCATCGATCTGACGTTCTTCGGGACCGCCGCGCGGTGAGCGATGCGGCCGCGCTGGCAAGCTCGCCGCAATCTACCGCGAAGGCGGCTGGCCCGCCGAGGTCGCGGGCGATGCGCTGGCCCTTTTCAGTGCACCCAGCGCCGGCCCGTCGCCGTGGCGTCTTCCGCTTCACCTTCGATCGGGTCGTCGGCGTCGCGGGGCCGTCCCTTCGGCGCGACCCTCTGGGAGTTCGCCCGCGCTGACCATGTGCCACGCGCGGCCTTTCCCGATATCGAGAGTAGGAGATCGAGCGATGGAACCGAACAGCCCCGAACAGTGGTGGCCTCTTTCAGCGGGCGATGGGCGCTGGCGATATCGAGGCGCTGCTGCGTCTCTACGGTGACGGTAATCGCCGGTGCGGACGGCCAGATGCGGCCGGACACGACGGCGTGCGCGCACAGCTCAGGCCGCTGGTGGAGGCGCGGGCGAACTTCGACTTCACAATCAAGAAGATCATCGGTCCGGCGACCTGGCCTTGCCTCACACCGCAGTGCAGATCAGCGGACCACGCATCAGTTCGGGCTACGCGCTCGAAGTCCTGCGTCGGCAACCAGATGGGCGCTGGCTGCTGGTCCTCGGCGACCCCTTCACCATCGGCGCAGCGATCGAGGAAGCGGCGATTAAAATGGGAGCATCGATTGATGGCGACTCAGCAGCTATCTACCGACGGCGGTGCAGCGGCGCTCACGCCAGCGGACCCTACACAAAATGCCCGCTGCCGGACCACTCGTTGTCTCGCGGGCCAACCGCGTTACTTCGCAGCCCGTGGGCACGACGGTGCAGAGGGCGGGCCATCTGCCTGACCGGTTCGCACGTCTGGAATAACTTCCACGATGGGATGGGACCGGGTCGGGATTGCCCCGGAACCGGAACGGCTCGATTTCGATGCCTACCTCGCCTTTCTCGCGGACTACGTACCATTTCATCCGCCTGGCGCTGGTGATTCCGCTCGCAGGCTGCCGGTGGCGACTACCTATCTGCATGTCCCCGCAGCCGTGGCCCAGGAGCGGGGCGGGTGTTGCGACCGACGGCCAGCCGAAGTTCGATCTCACGCAGTTCGACCCGGCCTACTTCGCGCGGCTCCGCGAGCGTGTCAGCGCCGCCGGCGAGCGCGGCATCTACGTCGCGATCATGCTCTTTGACGGCTTCGCCCTCCACGCATCGGCCCGCACCCGACCACATCCGGTTACCCGTTCCGCGCGAACAACGTCAACGGGATCGCCATCGCCTCGATCAACGACTACCAGGTCCTGCCGCTCGATCCGCGTGTCCAGACTTTCCAGCAAGCGTACATCCGGCAGGTCGTCGAGACCGTCCACGACTTGCCCAACGTCCTCTACGAGGTCGCCAACGAGTCGGTGGGTGGCGGGCGTGTGGACCGCGAGTTCGCGGATATCTGCTCGGGCTGGCCGACGTGCCCGACTGGGGCGACTCGACCACCTGGCAATACTGGGTGATCCACACCATCAAGGAGCACGAACAGCGGATGGGCTACGACCAGCACCCGGTCGGGATGACGATGCAGTTCCAGTTTGCCGACCAGCGGCGGGTCAACGCCCCCCTCCTTAATAGTCGCGCCGACTGGATCTCGCCCGGCTATGACGACGACGCCTTCGCTGAGGGCGGGCATCCCGGCCACGACGGCAGCCCGGAGTCGCGCTGGTACATCGACCCACCCGCTGGGGACGGCACCAAGGTCATCCTCACCGATACCGACCACTACGCGGCGGGCAAGGGCGACCCGCTCTGGGTCTGGAAGTCCTTCCTGCGCGGCCACCACCCGATCCTGATGGACTACGGCCTGATCGCCGCCGCGACCGCACCCAACCTGGGCGCGGGGACGCCGGAATACGAGGCGTTCGAACCGGTCCGCCGCGCCATGGGCGACACGCGCCGTTTCGCCGAGCGGATCGATCTGTCCGCGATGGTGCAAACGGCGAACTCGCTTCGACTGGCTATGTGCTGGCGAACCCTGGCGCAGAGTACCTCGTCCTGCAAGCGGGCAACACGACGGTGCCGTTCACCGTCATGCTGGAGGCGGGCACCTACCGTGCGGAGTGGCACGATGTCGAGCGGCGCGCGGTGACGAGGGAAGGCGTAGTCAATGCCGAACGTCGTGCCACGCTTGAGTTCCGCAGCCCGTTCGCGGCATCGGGCGGTGTCGTGCTCTACCTGAAGAAGATCGCGCACGCTCTCGTGTCGCGGACGATGCTGGTGGGTTGACTCGTGCTGCTCGGAGCAGTGACGGCTAGCAGGGCATGGGTAGCGGCCGGGAAGGAGGCGCGATGCGGAATGCCGAGTTGAGCGATGCTCGACCGTGGCGGTTGAGGCCCCCGACGCGCAAGACGCTCCTGGTCATCCACATCGCGTCGGGCGGCGCGTGGATCGGGATCGATGTCGTCATGGGCGTCATGGTCTTCACCGCCCTCGGTGGCGACGATGCCACCAGGGCGCTCTGCTACCGCGCGCTCGAATTGTTCGCTGGTTGGCCGCTGATCGTGACTGGCCTGATCTGCCTCGCCAGCGGCGTCCTCCTCGGCCTCGGCACGGTCTATGGTCTGCTGCGCTACTGGTGGGTCGTGGTCAAGCTCGTGCTGAACGTCGTCCTCGTCGCCCTGGTCGCGATCCTCTTGCGGCCGGGGGTCGTCGAACTGGCAGAACAAGGGCGACGCTTCGAGGCCGGGCAAGCGGCCATGCTCGCGACGGGTCAACTCGTCTTCCCACCGATCGTCTCGACAAGCGCGCTCATCTTCGCGACGATCCTGGCCGTCTTCAAGCCATGGGGCCTCATCCGCAAGCGCCAGGCGCCAGCGCGCAACGCCGAGTAGGTGCCTGCAACGCCGTCCGCGAATGAAACCGACGTGCAACGAAGGAGACGATTGCCTCCTTCTAGTGAAGCCACGCCCTCGCGCAAATTGCCGGGCGAGCGCGCAGAGAGGAGAACGCCGATGGATCCCCGTAACACCGCCGTACTCGCAATCCACTGGCAACGAGACATCGTGAAGCGCGAAGGAGCCTTCGGCGAGTTCTACGGCGAAATGGTCGAGCGCACCGGCGTCATTGAGCGTTCTGTCAGCCTGCTCGCCAGTGCCCGCGCGCGAAACGTGCCGATCTTCTATACGCGCGTTTGCTACAGCGAAGGGCATCCGGAACTAGATGCCAACTGCCCGCTCCTCGACCTCGTCGGTCAGCGGAAAGCCCTGGTGGACGGCTCGCCCGGCGCGATGATCATCCCGGAGTTGTCGCCCCAGCCGGGGGATGTGGTCGTGAGCCACACACGAGTGGCGGGCACCCAGGGCACCAATCTGGTCGAACAACTCCGGGCACGCGACATCAAGCATGCCGCCATTCTCGGCGTATCGACCAACATCTCGGTGGAAAGTACCGCGCGCAACCTCGCCGATGCCGGATTCGATGTCCATGTGGTGGCGGACTGCTGCACGACGAGCACCCAGGAGGCGCATGACGCGTCGATTGCGACCCTCGGCCTCCTCACGCGCACGATCATGAACGCCGACGAGTTCATCGTGGACTTTGCGCGCGGGGGACAGGCCTGATCCGATACGTTGCAGCAAGGAAGGTGCCGCATGACCCCGGAGGAATTCCGCCAGTTTGGCCATCAAGTGATCGATTGGATCGCCGACTACCGCGCGCACGTCGCCGACCTGCCCGTGATGTCACCTGTCGAGCCGGGATCGGTTCGCGCGCAACTCCCCGTTCATCCGCCCGAGCAGGGCGAACCCTTCGCGGCGATCCTCGCCGATCTGGACCGGCTGATCGCCCCCGGCCTCTCCCACTGGCAGCACCCGCGCTTCTTTGCCTACTTCCCCGCCAACGCCAGCCTCGCCTCGGTGCTCGGAGACTTGCTCAGCACGGGACTCGGCACCCTCGGGTTGAGCTGGCAGTCGAGCCCGGCCCTGACCGAACTGGAGGAGACCGTCACCGACTGGCTGCGCCAGATGATCGGGCTCTCTGATGCGTGGGCGGGCGTGATCCAGGATTCTGCCTCGACCGCCACCCTGGTCGCCTTGCTCTGCGCCCGTGAGCGCACAACTGGCCACGGGCAGACACGCGGCGGGCTCCAGGCGGAGGAGCGCCCGCTGGTCGTCTACACCTCCGACCAGAGCCATAGCTCGGTCGAGAAGGACGCGCTCCTCGCCGGCTTCGGCCGGGCGAATGTTCGCGCCCTGCCGACCGACGAGCACTTTGCCCTGCGCGTTGATGCGCTGGAAGAGGCGATCCGCGCGGATCTGGCGGCGGGTCGCGTGCCCTGCGCGATCGTCGCGAGCGTTGGCACCACGGCGAGCACCGCGCTCGATCCGCTGGAGCCGATCGCGGCGCTGGCGCATGCCCACGGCCTCTGGCTTCACGTCGACGCGGCGCTCGCCGGATCCGCGATGATCCTGCCTGAGTGTCGCCCCTTGTGGGCGGGGATCGAGGGGGCCGATTCGCTGGTGATCAACCCTCACAAGTGGCTCGGCGCGGCCTTTGATTGTTCGCTCTACTACATCCGCGACCAGGATCACCTGGTACAGGTGATGTCGACCAACCCGAGTTTTCTGCGCACCGACGCCGATGGTCGCGTGCGGAATCTGCGCGATTGGCAGATCCCGCTCGGTCGCCGTTTCCGTGCCCTCAAACTCTGGTGCCTCGTACGGGAGCAGGGTGTGGCCGGACTACAAGCGCGCCTACGCCGAGACATGAAGAATGCGCGTTGGCTGGCAGAGCAGGTGGACGCAACACCGGGCTGGGAGCGGGTGGCACCGGTCCCGCTCCAGACGGTCTGCGTGCGGCACCGTCCCGCCGGGCGAGAGAGGGAAGAGCTCGACGCGCACACGCTTGGCTGGGTGGGACGGCTAAACCGCTCTGGGGCCGCCTATCTGACGCCCGCCGTGCTGGCGGGGAGGTGGATGGCACGCGTGTCGATCGGCGCGGAGCCGACGGAGCGCGTGGATGTCGAGGCGGCATGGCAGGCAATGCGCGCGGAGGCCGAGCGCGGTTGACCGCCCCTGCCCTGTGCTGGCAACCGCGATAGCTATGCGTCACTGACACAAAGGAGGAGTGATCGTGAAGTTCGGCATCTGGCTCGATTTCCGCAACCCGCAGCCGTGGCACCGCCCGTGGATGCAGGTGTACGAGGAGTCGGTCGACCTCGCCGTGTCGGCCGAGCGCTGGGGCTTCGACTCCGTGTGGTTCTCCGAGCACCACCTGGTCGACGATGGCTACCTACCCGCGCTGTTCCCCGCGATCGCCGCCGTGGGTGCCCGCACGCGGCGCGTCCGGCTGGGCACCGCGATGCTGCTCGCCCCGCTGTACCACCCGCTGCGGCTGGCCGAGGATGCTGCGGTCACCGATCTGCTCACCGGCGGCCGGCTCGATCTGGGCCTCGCGCCCGGTTACCGACACGAGGAGTTCGCCAACCTCGGGGTGCCGCGCGAGCAGCGCGGCGCGCGCACCGAGGAGACCATCGAGGTGCTGCGGCGGGCGTGGACGGGTGAGCCGTTCTCCTTCCACGGCAAGCACTTCACGTTCGACGACGAGATCACCGTGGTGCCGGTGCCGCCGCAGGAGGGCGGCGTGCCGCTGTGGATCGGCGGCGGTAGCACGGCTGCGGCGAGGCGGGCCGGCCGACACGGCTGCCACTTTCTGCCCGACCTCGGCACGCCGCCGGAGGTGCTCGACCTGTACCGGGCCACGCTGGCCGAGCACGGTCACGACCCGGCACGCGGCCAGATCACGGCAATCGTCTCGCCGGGCGTGTTCGTGTGCGACAACGCGGACGAGGGCTGGACGCTGCTACGCGAGCACTATCTGTACCTGATGAACGCGTTCATGGCGTGGTTCGGCAACCCGACGATCTCGTCGGTGGACGACCTGCCGCGCGAGCTGTTCCTGGTGGGCCTGCCGGACGGTCGCCGAGGGGCTGCGCGAGCGGGTCAAGCCGCTGGGCGACGTGGACCGGGTGATCTTCTTCGGCCGCGCGCCCGGCCTGCCGATCGACCTGGCGCGAGCCTCGCTGGCCCGGTTCGCCGAGGAGGTCATGCCGCAGCTGAGTAGACCCGCAGACCAGGCGGGCGGTGCCGACCAGGTGAGCACCTGACGCGGAGCAAGTATTGGTCACCGAAAGGAGAGCCACATGACGATCCAGGTTCACGAACTGACCCAGGCGACACGCACCCAGCCATCCCCGGAGCGCATCCTGCAACTCGGGGCTCGGCTTCTGGGGTGCCAAGACGCTGCTCAGCGCGGTCGAACTCGGCGTCTTCAGCGCCCTGGCCGGCAACCCGCTGGTGATGGGAGACGCTGCGGCGGCACTCGAGGCTCCACCTGCGCAGCGCGCGCGATTTCCTCGACGCGCTGGTCGCCCTCGGCATGCTCGCGCGCGAGGGCGACCGCTACCGCAACACGCCCGAGGCCGATCGCTTCCTGGACCGCGCCAAGCCGTCGTACGTCGGGGGCATGCTGGAAATGGCCAATGCGCGACTCTACCCGTTCTGGGGCGCGCTGACCGAGGGGCTGCGTACCGGACGGCCGCAGAACGAGGCCAAGACGGGCGGCAACTTCTTCGAGGCGCTCTACCGGGACCCGCAACGGTTGGGGCAGTTCCTGCGCGCGATGACCGGCCTCAGCGCGGGCGCGGCGCTCGCGATCGCGCGGCAGTTCCCCTGGGAGCAGTACCGCACCTTCGTCGATGTCGGCTGCGCCGAGGGGTGCCTCCCCGTCCAGGTCGCCCTGGCGCATTCCCACCTCGCGGGCGGCGGATTTGACCTCGCCGCCTGTCCAGCCGCACTTCGCGTCGTACGTCGCGGCGCACGGGCTCGGTGAGCGGCTGCGCTTCTACCCGGGCGACTTCCTCCGCGAGCCGCTGCCCGAGGCGGACGTGCTGACCATGGGGCACATCCTCCACGACTGGAGCCTGGACGAGAAGCGCCTGCTGGTCGCCAAGGCCCACGCCGCGCTGCCGCCGGGTGGGGCACTGATCGTCTACGACGCGGTGATCGACGACGAGCGGCGTCAGAACGCCTTCGGGCTGCTGATGAGCCTGAACATGCTCATCGAGACGCCGGACGGTTTCGACTACACCGGGGCCGACTGCGCGCCGGCTGCGCGAGGCCGGTTTCCGGGAGACCTACGTCGCCCCTCGCCGGGCCGGACGCGATGGTCGTTGGTATCAAGTAGGCCCCGGCCACGCTGCGCCCGACCATACGATGCGGCACCTCCCTGAGTCGCTCCGCTGCGCGCTGTGTCGATGCCAGTCCCGACGGCAGCACACACCCTTCGTGCCGCGCGACCGGCATTCAGACGAGAGCATCGACCAACAAGCTAACCCACCAGCGTATCGCATGCATGGTCAGGCACGCCGTGTTGGCAGCTCATCTACCACGCAAGGAATTGAACCGCACCACTGGTTGGACGTTGGCAGGCGTCGGCCGTCTCACGGCCGACGCTGCGAACCCCGATCCGCACGCGTTGTCATTTCGGGTGACATCACCACAACAAGGAGGAGTCGTATGACCGCAGGCTAGTGCGCCGTTCCTCAAGTGGGGTGCAAATTGGAAGCCGCGTATGTACTAGACTGCGATCGATATCTGGGCAAATGCGTGGCTCCGTATCTGCACCGCATTTGAGGAACGGCGCACTTGTGCCGCACCACGCTGATTTCGCTGGGTAGCAAACCGAGCGATGCCACAGGAATCGCACTGTGCTCACCCAGCAGCAGCATGGTGGGGTACTAGACTTCTCCTCGAGTTCTTGCTACATTGTACGTACACACCGCTTCAGGTCATGCGGTTGGTGTCCTGGAGGTCGCTATGCGCGTTTCCCAGTGGTTCATTGTCGCGACCGCGTTGTTCGTCACCTGCCTGATCACCGCCAATGTCATCGCCGTGAAGCTGGTCGCCATCGGCGGGCAGATCCTCCCGGCCGGTATCGTCATCTTCCCCGTCAGCTACATCCTCGGCGATGTGTTGACCGAGGTCTACGGGCTCCGGCGGGCGCGCCTGGTCATCTGGACCGGCTTCGGTTGCAACGCGCTCTTCGTCGCGGCGGCGTGGCTCGGCGGGATCCTCCCGGCGGCCGGGTTCTGGGATGGTCAGCCGGCCTACGAGCGCATCCTCGGCTTCACCCCGCGCCTGCTCGCGGCGTCGTTGGTCGCGTACCTCGTCGGCGAGTTCGCCAATGCCTATGTGCTCACCTGGCTGAAAGCGCTCACCCGGGGGCGGTGGCTCTGGACCCGGACCATCGGCTCGACGCTCGTCGGCGAGGGGCTGGACTCGCTCCTCTTCGTGGGCCTCGCCTTTGCGGGCATCCTCCCGGTGCGGACGCTCCTGATCACCGCCGCCACACAGTGGCTGATCAAGACGGGCTACGAGGCGCTGGCGACGCCGCTCACCTACCTCGCCGTCGGTTTCTTCCGGCACGCCGAGGGTCGGGCCGACGCCATGCAGCCGGTCGGGTTCTCGCCAATGCCACTCCACGCAGGTGGCGACGACTGACGATCGGCGTGCAGTAGCCAGGAGTGGTGCGACATGGGCACGGAGCAGCGACCGGCGGTCGTGCTGTTGAGCGGTGGGCTCGATTCGACGACGACGCTGGCGATCGCCAGGAGCCAGGGGTTCGAGGTCTACGCGCTCTCCTTCCGCTACGGCCAGCGGCACGAGGCGGAATTGGCCGCAGCGGCGCGCATCGCCGCAGCCAGCAACGTCGCCGAGCATGTGATCGTGCAGTTCGACCTCGGACGCTTCGGCGGCTCCGCGCTGACGGCCGACATCGCCGTGCCGAAGGGCCGCAGCCTCGACGAAATGGGCGTCGGTATCCCAGACCATGTGCCGCGCGGAACACGGTCTTCTCCTGGCGCTAGCCTGGGCCGAGACGCTGGGGCGAGCGATATCTTTTATTGGTGTGAATGCGCTCGATTACTCCGGCTATCCTGATTGCCGACGAATATATCGCCGCCTACGAGCAGATGGCGAACCCGGCGACGAAAGCGGGCGTCGAGGGGACCCAGCGCCTGACGATCCACGCCCTTGATCAGCATGACGAAGGCCGAGATCATCCGCAAGGGCCTGGAACTCGGCGTCGATTACAGCCAGACGATCACCTGCTACGACCCCACGCCCGCTGGCGTCGCCTGCGGCGAATGCGATGCTTGCCTCCTGCGCCTGAAGGGTTTTGCCGAGAATGGCCTCGCCGACCCCGCGCCCTACCGAAATGTACCAGCCGCCGCAGACGCCAGCACGCCGATGACCAGGATCACGCTGCGACGCAAGGTCGACTTCTCTGCGGCGCAATGCCGGAAATGGGTAATTTACCGCGAAGTTGTCCATGGGCACAACTATTCCGTGGAGGCATTCGTGGCGGGCGATCCTGACGCGCGCGGCATGATCAAGCCGTTCGAGGAGATCGGGTCAAACGCGACCTTCAAGGAGCTGGTCCACGATCGTGGATATGACCACCAGACGCTCAACGCCAGCCCCATTCGATGAACTGTCGCCGACTACGGAGAATCTCGCGCTCGTGTTCCTGGAAGCTCTCCGGGCGCGGGACGACCGCTACACCAAAGTGCGCGTCTGGGAGACCGACAACAACTACGCCGAGGCCGAGGCGTGAGCGCCGAGCGCGCTGGCTGGTACCAGCTCAACGAGCACTTCGACGATCCAGGGCGAGGGTGAGCACGCCGGGCGCACCGCCGTCTTCCTGCGGCTACAGGGTTGCCCTGTCGGCTGCGTGCGTGGTGCGACTCGAAGCTCACCTGGTACGCGGGCGGCGAGCGGCGGCATGACGAGCTGCTGGCGATCGTAGCGGGCTACCCCGACTGGAGTTGCTGGTCATCACCGGCGGGAGCCGCTGATCCACGACCTGATGTCGAGCGCCACCTGGCGCGCGAGACCCACCTGGAGACCTCCGGCGTTCACCTGGGTTCGGCGGGCAGCTGCGGCCCTGCTGGGTGACGCTCTCCCTGAAGGCGGTCGCAGGCTGGCGGTGGCGGACGACGTCCTGGCGAGCGCGGGCGAGTTGAAGTATGTCGATGAAGACTACGATCCCGGCGACGCTGCGTTACACCTTGCCGAATACCGACGCCTCACCGGCCGCCCCGCGCCGCCCGTGCGCCTGATGCCGGAGGGGGCACCGCCGCGCCAGGCGATGGTCGCGCGGACGCTGCGCTGCTGCGCGAGCACCCCGAGTGGCGCTTTGGCCCGCGCCTGCAATACAACTACCTGCCGTTTCGGACCTCGAAGGGGGGAACAACAAGCAGTTGAGCGCGGCGGAGGCGCGACGCCTGCGCGCTGCGCGCATCGCGCAGCGCGAGGAAGGTGCGCGACCTGCGCGGCGGAACCGGGAGGAAGCGAGCCGATGGTGGGCACAGTGACAATGCCGGACGTGCAGGGCCGCAGCGATGCGCGCCGCATCCTGATCGATCAGGTCGGGGTGAGCGAGTTGCGCCACCCGGATCGTGGTGCTCGATCCGCAGCAGGGGGAGCAGCGGACGATCGCGCAACTGCGCATGTCGGTGCGCCTGCCGCACCAGTTCAAGGGGACGCACATGAGCCGCTTCGTCGAGGTGCTGAACGAGCACCACGGCGAGGTGATGCGGACGTTCTCGGCGATCCGCGCCGATCGAGCGGCTGGCGCCGAAAAAGGCGGCGGACGAGCGCGGTTCCTATTTGCTGGTGCCACCGCGCCGTCATGGTGCGGCGGCCTTGAGGACCACGAGTGCGACTTGTCGGGCAATTGAATAACGGGCACTCCGCTGATTTGTCCTGAAGTGCGGGTGCCGGTCGCGAGTCTCTGCCCGCAGCAAGGAAATCTCCGATTACGGGGCACACAACCAGCGTGGGTATTGTGTGACTACAGCGTCCGTAGCGTGCGGGACGCCACGGGATCCCGGCGTTGATCTGGATCGAGGAGTTGGTCGAGATTGCCGGGCTCCGCACCGGTCTACCCGCTGCTGAAGCGCATGGACGAGCGGCATGTCACGATGCAGGCCTACGACAACCCGGCGTTCGTCGAGGACATCGCCCGGAATGTGGCGGCGCAACTGGCCGACGATGCCAGGGTGGCCTGGTTCCGGGTGGGTGTGGTGAACCACGAGTCCATCCACAACCACAGCGCCTTCGCCAACGTTGAGTGGTCCCGGGAAACCGGCTACGCGACCGCCCCCTGACCAGTCCGGGGGCGGGATCCGCCTGGCCCGAGAGGAAAAGAGCATTCATGGCGCTCACGCCGCAGTTCGAAGCGCACGCCCGCAGCCGTGGTCGAATGGGGACGCTGCGCCTTGTCCGCGATCAGCAATGGCTGCCGGGGCGATCGACGCCCATCCTCTACCCGGTCCTGAACCTGGTGACCGGCACCACGCCCAATGGCGGGGGCATCTGGCGCTACATCGTCAACGATCTCCTCGATCACGAGCACCAGAACTCGCCGATCCTCTCCCAGGTACTGCACTTCCTCGACTTCCACCTGTTGCCGCACATGCTCAAACGCTGGCGGGGGAAGACGCTGCGCCAGCATTACCGCGACCGGCGTGAGCCGATCGACTTCCGCGCCCCGCTTTTCCTCGACTCGGGCGGATTTAAACTCCTCTTCAAGCCCGACCTCACCCTGGCCCAATATGGACTGCTGCGCCCAGGCGAGGAGGCGGAGAGCATTCTGCGCTTGCAAAAGGACTTCGGTGGCGACCTCGTCGCTTCGCTCGATTACCCGCTGCCGCCGAACCTCGATCCCACCGAGGCCCGCGAGCGGATGCGCCGCAGCGAGGCGAACGCCCTGCGCGCCCTGGAGTTGCTGTCGTCGGGGGACGAGTTCGCCGACTACGCGCCTTTGCTGTACATCGCCTGCCACGGCCTGACGGCGGACGATATCGAGGACTATGTGCGCCGCACCCTGGCGGCAATTGTCGAGCGCGGGCTCCCGACGCAGGGCATCGGCATCGCGATCGGGTCGCTCGTGCCGCTACGCAGCGCCCACAAGCTGGTCGATCTCGTCGGCATTATCCAGGGCGCGTTGCGCGGCATCCCCGAGACATTGCGCGCAACCCTCCCCATCCACGTCTTCGGGGTCAGCGGCGA
The DNA here is from genome assembly GCA_046328475.1 of Chloroflexia bacterium. GTDB lineage: Bacteria > Chloroflexota > Chloroflexia > Thermomicrobiales > CADCWN01 > CADCWN01. Next base: position 21,634 of record JAXLWN010000067.1, read on the forward strand.
CCTTATCCCGCTCCTGACGTACCTGGGCGTTGATTCCTTCGACAGCAGCACCTATATCCAAGCCAGCCGCTCGCTCAAGTACTACCACCCGCGCGAGCGAGATGGTTCCGGTCCTCCAACTGGAAGACTTGCCGTGCGACTGCCGCATCTGCCGCGCGCTCGACTTCGGCAAACTCCACGACACGCTGACCGCCCATCGCGATGTCTACCGACCCAGCGAACCGAAGGGCTTCAAGAGCTATTACTACGCCCAGATCGCGCTGCACAACCTGGAGATGGAGCGGCAGGTCCTCGACCGCACGCGCAAGGCACTGGAGGCTGACAGCCTGGTCGAACTCCTCGTGGAGCATGCCGAGCAATTCCCACGCCTGCAGCCCGCCCTGCAGACGATTGCGCGGGACGACGCGATTCTCTCGCCTCGGCTCACCCGGGTGGTCTACACGACCAAGCTCTTCGGCGAACGCGCTCCTCTGCCCGGGCGAAGGACCGAGGCACGCGAGCCCGACCGCCCGACCATCTCGTTGCGCTTCACCCCCGACGACTTCAAGGTGCCGCGCGACTATCATCCACCAGCAGGCCAGGATCTCCTGCTGATCGTCCCCTGCTCGGAGACCAAGCCCTACTCCGAATCGCGCAGCCACCAGGCGCTCATGCGGCGGTTGCGGCAGGCGCTGGATGCGCCGACGCTCGCGCGAATCCACAAAATCTCCCTGTCAGGGCTGTACGGGCCGGTGCCGCAGGAGCACGAGTCGGACGAGAACGTCTTGCACTACAACTTCCTGCTCTCGCCGATGGATCACGCGCAGATTGAAGAGGATGCGAAGCGTCTCACCGCCTATCTCAAACAGCACGGCAAACACTATCAGGCGATCTTCGGCTACGCGACGAGTAAGGCCTATCGCACGGTCCTCCAGCGCGCCGGGCTGCAACTCTACCCGCGCAAACCCGCCAGCCAGATGCCGACCGAGTTCTACCGCAACGCCAATCTCGACGAACTGGTCCAGGCGATTGCCGAGAGCGCCGGGTGCGACGATCGCGCCGAGTTCGGGACCCCGGAGTTGCGCGGCATGGTGTCGTAACGTTGCGTCGCGCCCGGGGGCAGGATGCCGCTGCTGCTCGACCGGTTGAGCGTCTATGGGGAGATGCTGGCGATTGCCAGCGAGGTGCTGGTCGAGCGGGAAGTGCTCCCGCTCGACCAGTTTCGTGCCCTGCTCTTTCCCCGCCGCGAGAACGAGACGCTGGAGCGCGAACTGCTCGCCGACCTGGGCGACCTGGGCATCGCGGCGGTTGACGAGCACTCCCTGCGTCGCGCGCTCGCGCCCGATCGCGCCACCGGCGCTGCGCTGCGCCTGCATGTCCTCGCCACGCTGCGCGCGTTCGAGGATGAGAACGCGGTGATCCTCGATCTCTACCGCTTCCTGCTCGAGGATGGCTCGTTCGGGCGGCGCGTCCTCGATCGCGACGCGATTTGGCCGCGCTTTAACCGGCATTGCGCGGCGATCGGGATCGGTGGGCAATCGGTGATCCTCAACAGCCTCAAGATGGCCTCCTGGCTGCGGCTGATGACGTTCGTTGGCCTGGTCCGGCCAGAGCGCAGCAACACCTTCATCCTCGCCCCGAAGCTCGACCTCCTCCGCGCCATGCTCCGCTCGATCGTTGGCCTGGGTGGCGACAACCTGAGCAGCCGTCGTCGCGCGCATCGAGGCGCTTCGCCCGCTCACGCAGCGCTCGGGCTCGCTCCACCCCGGGTATGCCGACGCCCTGGCGCCTCGAACGGCGGCGAGATCGGGCTTACCACGATCGGAGATGCCGGCGGGGGTGCTGCTGCACGACCGCGGCAACTCCATCGCCCCCGCGACTAGCGCGAACGCTCCGGGGAGGGCTGAGCGGCACGCCATGTCTGCTGATGACGCGCGCCTGGTGCGGCGGTACTTCACGACCGAGGCGAGCACGAAGGCAAGCCGCGAGGACTCTCCTGCGGCTGCACCTGCCGATGGAGCGCATCCGCGTGCTCGATGCCAAGCCGATGGTTTTCCGCCCGCACGATATGTGGGAAGAGGGAGGCAGCGCCTACACCGGCGAGGCGGGGCTGCTGGCGGCGTTGCAGGCATCCATCCTCGCCGATCCGAACCGGATATTCGTGGTGGTCGGCGAGCCGGGGTCGGGCAAGTCCCACCTGGCGCGCTGATCGAGCACTCGCTCGACGACGCCTCTCCCATTTCCCGATCCACATCCTGCGCCACATCGACACCCTCGAAGCGGTCGTCAGGCGGCTGGAGGAGCGGACCGGCATCGCGACCGGTGCCAGGCCATCGTCGCACCTGCTCACCACGCCCGCCGACAAGCTCGTGCGCTACCTGCTCGCCTCGATCGAGATGGAGTTGGGAAGCGACACCCCGGAAGGCGACCGCGACCCAGGGCTCGCGCAGCTGGTCGAGTCCGCCGCGTTCCGCGCGCTCGTGCAGGAGCAAGTCGGCCGCTATCAAGCCGAGCGCAAGCGCACGGACACCGGGTTGAAGACCCGGGAGCTTCTCGAACTGGGCGCGGCCGATTTCGCGGCACTGCGCGAGCAGATCGGGAGAAGAGCACTCTTGCGCAGGCGCAGGGGCGGTTCGAGCGCCTCGCCGCCGCCTTCGGGCTGGCCGTCCGTCGGCTGGCCAACCTCGATCGTCTCGATCTCAAGCAGCTCCTCGCTGCGATTTCCGAGCGTTGCATTGCGCTGGGCGAGCCCCGTGCTCATCCTGGAGGATGTTCCTCGACATGCTCCACGACGACCTGCTGATGGTTCCCTGCTCGACGAGTCGGCCGGGCACTTCGACGCGCTCGTCTGCTGGACGACCGGCTTCGAGAACTACATGCAGACCTACCAGGAGAGCAGCGCTACACCGCGCGCCTCTCGCTCACCGACGACCAGAACGAAGCCTACAGTCTCCAGGATGGCCGCTGCGTCGAACTCGTGCGCCGCTATCTGGATGCGGTCCGGCTCGACATCCCGGGCGGCTGCCCGGTCTGCGCGCGTGCCGGGCCGATCTTCGACCACCTCTACCCGTTCAACGCCCCCTTCGTGCAGCGCCTCTACGACAACCTCACCACGCCCGGGCGAGAGCGGCGACGTACGCCCCGCCACCTCCTTGATCGGGCGGTGAAGGCGTACCTCGAGCTTGCCGAGCGGGATGGGGCGTTCCCGCCGCTCAAGCAACCGGACGCCGTGCAGGACATCTATTACGACACCGCCCTCTACCGTTATCGCGAGGAGTACGCCGCGTTCGTGGCCCTCGTCAGCTGGTACGGCGAGCGGCAGGACGGCAGCCTGCGCCTGCCCCATTCGCTGGCCCGTCACCTCGGGGTCGCGATACCGGAGGAGTTTGAGGAGGACGACCTCATCGAGATCCACCTCGCGCGCGAGGCACCCGAGCAGGACGTGGTGCGGGCGGCAACCCTGGAAGTAGATCTACAGAATCGCTTCAAATCCCTCCGGCTCGAACTACAGTCGTGGTACAACCACGGCACCCCGCTCGACCACTACCTCGATCTCCAGCGCGGCGCGTACAAGACGCTGCAGTTCTTCAGGCACCGCCTGCCGCTCACCTTTGCCCACCCGGCCGGCCCGGTCGGACTCGGGCAGCCGCTCACCTACGGGCGCAGCACAGGCGAGGTCAACATCTTCATCCGCAGCACACGCATGAAGCCGCAGCGCTCGCTGCAACTCGAAATCGGCCCCGGCGCGGCGGGCCTCGACGACGAGCAGAATTACCTCCTGCTCGAAACCCTGCTGGCGCTCCAGGTCTTCGGCAGCTATCCCGAGGACGCCGACCTTGCCCTGCTCGGGCACTGGGCCGACGCGGCCCACACGGCCTATCGCGAGCGGATCGAGCGGCGGCTCACCGAGGGCCTCGGCATGGATCTGCCGACCTTCCTCCTGCTCGCCAAGTTCCTGCTTCTCAACCGCTATCTTGCCGTCGGCCTGCCGCCGGATCCGCTGACCCTGCTTACGCCACTCGATGTCGAAATCGTGGCCGATGGCGAAGATCCTGCACCGGTCGATTTTTCGCCGCTCCGCGCGCTTGCCGAAGTGATCGACGGCGCGCTGGTGGCGCGCTTCTTCATCGCGCGCGATTTCCTCGATTATCCGCGACTGGCCGCCGCAATCGCTCGGCTCGACGTACCGGCGCTGGTGGAGCGGGCCGCCGCCATCGTGTTGACCCGCGTAGACGAAGACTTCCGCTTTGCAGGCGGGATACGCCTCCGCGACCTCGCGCGAGCGGTGAAGGGTGTGTGCGCCGCGCTGGGTGCCCTCGATCCGGGCGAACTCTACCGCCGCATCGCGGCGGAACTCGCGGAGGTGCAGGCCGCAACCGTGACCGCGCCGACGGCGATCGTCGAACGGATGGAGCGACTCGGCGATCGGCTCGGGCTCTACTCGCTGCACGAACTCTACGACAGCCCGCGCTGGCGGCAGTGGCAGGCGGCGGTGTCAGACCTGCCCGATGGCGAGGCGACGGATGCCTCGGAGTTGCGCAAGGCGATTGCGTCGCTCCTCCAGCCGCCCGCCGACCCGTACGGCTATTTCGCCTGGCTCGGTCGGATCCGGCAGATTCAGCGCCGCCCCACCTATCGCACGCTGCGGGCGGCGCTGGACCTGCTGGCGCGACTGGAACCCGAGCTGAACAGCGCCGAAGACACAGGGATGGGTGAAATGCTCCGTGATGTCCTTGGGCGACGCGACGCGCTGCTGCGCGCGAGCAAGCCGCTACGGAGGGCGCGATGAACCTTGTCGAGCGGATCGACGCGACGATCGCGGCGATCGATCGCCTGCACGAGCAGCGGCACCGGCCGCACATCGCCGCCTACTGTCGCCGGATCGGCCGGTTGCTCGACGCCGCAACCGCGGCCCTTGACCACCTCACCGCATCGTCGGCTGAGTCGGGCAACCAGTCCGCTGAAGCGCACTATCACGAACTCGGGCGCTGGGCGAGCCGGGTCGCGGCGCAGATCGACGAAGCCGCCCTCGTCCGGTGCGACCCGAGGATCGAGCAATCGCTCGGCGACTTGGTGATGATGCTGCGCGCGGCGGTGCGGGCGCAGCAGCGGCAGGCACCGCACGCGGAATCATCCCCCGGGTGAGTCGACGCCAACGGGCCAGTCGGCACCGCCTTTCAGCGGACTCGGCCAGACAGTTGCGCGCCGAGCGAACGAAGGCGCGAACCGGCGCGCAGGATCTCGTCCAGCCAGGCATAGCGCGGCGCGCTCGGATCGAGCGGGGAGGTACGCCCGCTGCCGATGAGAATCACCTGGTGCTGCGCACGCGTCACGGCGACGTAGAAGATACGCATCGCCTCCTCAACGCTCGATCTGGTGGCGTCGGCGAGGTTCTGGTTGAACGAGGCCGACCGCGTCTCCCGCTGGTCGCGCAGGGGCAGGCGGACGTCGAGGCCGTAACCGGGGGTGATCAGGAAGTTCGGCGGGTTGTATTCGCGCTTCAGCGGTGCCTGGATCTCCGGGATGATGACGATCGGGAACTGGAGCCCCTTCGCGCGGTGGATCGTCATGATGCGGATGTAGGGCACCGGCCCGGCCTCGGCCGTTCCCGGCAGTTCCGCGTCCTCCTCCTGCTGCCCGCTGAGGATGTTCGCCTGGAGGCGGCCGACGAACTGGCGCAGGGTGAGCGCCTGCTCGTTGCGAAACATGCTGCGCGCCAGTTCGCGCAACTTCTCCAGGTTCTCCAGGGCCTGGCGGTCGCCCGCAGCTATGTAATACTCGCGAATCGAGAAGGCGTCATAAAGCCGCGCGAGCAATTGTGGGACGGTGTCGCTGCGGACAGCCTGGCGGAGGCTATCCAGCGTCGCGGCGCGCTGCGGGGCGTTGTGGTCGAACCAATCGGTGAGTGGGGCACCGTGGAGCGCGCCGTATTGCAGAATGTACTGCTCCTGCATACTGGCATCGATATCTCGCAGATACGGGGTGCGCAGCGCCTGCGACAGGATCATGTCGTCGCGCGGCAGGAGGATGAGTCGCAGCAGGTGATAGGTCGCGGCGATCTCGTGACGGTGGTAGAAGCGGCCCCACGAATCTTCGCGGACGACGACCCTCGGCTCCGTGTCGGCGAAGTGCCGCTCAGGCCATGTACATAGTGGCGCAGGTCATGATTCGTCCGCACCAGTATCGTTATGTCGCCCTGCGCCACCAGACGAGTCCTCGCCTCCCCATCCGCGCGTCAGGGATCATCGATCCGCTGTCGCAGCAGCCAGCGGATGGCATCGGCGGTCTTGGCGATGCGCGCGTCGCGATCGTTGGTCTCCGCCGCCGCGTAAATCAATGGCGGAGTGCGGTTGTGGGCTCGATTGTGCCCTCCGACGCTTCGAGCGGGTCGCCGAGGTCGGGATACCGGGCGCTCATTGCCTGGAACAGGCCATTCTGTAGATCGAGGATTGCGCGTCGGGCGGCGCAGACGTTGAGCGGCAGGATCGCCACCGCGTTCTGCTCGGCCAGATCCGCGAGGGCGTGGAGACGGCGGCGCGGAAGCCGTAGATCGACTGCTTTCGGTCGCCCACGACGAGCAGCCCGGCGAGGTGATCGCGGTGGGCGTCGAGGATGCGCTTCTGGGTGCGATCGGTATCCTGGAACTCGTCGATGAAGAAGATAGCGCCAGCGCAGGCCAGCGCCGTAGCACCGCCGCGCCGCCCGTCCAGCGACGAGATCGGCCGTGCGGCCGAGCAAGTCGTCGCTATCGAAGCGCTGCTCGTCGTCCTTCCGCGCGGTGTAGGCGGCGTTCGCCCGCGCGACGAGGTCAGCGAGCGCGACCCGGTGGAGCTTGCCGTCATCGTCGGGCTGGGCGCGCGTCTCCGCCAGCACGATCGCCGGATCAGGCCGCGCTGCCGAATGTTGTCGAGGATCGCGCCGATTATGTGCGCGGCGTGGTGGTCGTCCCAGTCCAGGTCGGGCGAGAAGAGGAGCGCGTCCGGTCCCGCCAGGCTCGCTTCGGTCGTATCGGCCAGTGTCTCGGTGAACAGGGAGCGCGCCATCGAGATATCGGCGGTGTGGGCCACGCGCTCGCCGTAGCCATAGGTCTTGAGGACGTGCGCGCAGTAGCTGTGGATCGTGCCGATGTGGGCACCGGCGAGGCGTTCCTGTTGGCGTTGCCAGAGGCGACGCCCCGCGTCGTCGCCCTCCCGCTCCGCGCGTCGGCTGCGGTCGGCGAGCGCTCGCTCGATCCGCTCCCGCAGTTCGTCCGCCGCCTTGTTGGTGAAGGTGATCAGCACAAATTGGTTGACCGTCGCCAGCCCCCGCTCGATTAGATCGAGGACCGTCGCTACCATCGTGTAGGTCTTCCCCGATCCCGCGCCCGCGCTCACGACGGTGACCGGATGCTCGCGCACATGGTCGACGATCGCCGCCTGCTGCGGCGTCACCGGAACGCCGCCACGCATCTCCGCAGTCACGATCCCCTCCTCACGGTTCGAGCCCCAGGCAATCCGCGCGCACCGGGCAGAAATGGCAGTGATCGCCCGGGTTCTTCGGGTAGTCGCCAGCCTCGATCTCGTGAATACGGCTTGCGAGTTCTGCGCTGAACGCCTCGTACTCCTGCCGCGCCTCCTCGCCCAGCGCATCCTGCCGCCCGCGCAGCGCGTCGTGCCGGTATGCCAGGCGTATCCCGCGATCCCACCACCGCCAGGCGTGATAGCGCACGCCATAGAGGCTAACGTTCCCAAGCTGGATTGTTGGCGGGTCGTTGTCACGCGGCATCGACGCCGGCAGTAGCCATTCCTCGAACCGGCGATCCTCAAGGAAGGGATAGGTGATGTTGCCCCTGCGGATGGCGTGCCGCACGCTCGCATCGACAGCGATCGCGCGCTGACCCTCCACGATCGTGTATCCGACCTGGCCGGCTGGCCCGACGCTGATTTGATACTCACCGCCCCACTCTGCCAGGTAGGCAAGCTCGCTCGCGACTCGGCGCGCCACGGTCTACCACTCCACGTCGCGCAATCCCGGAAACGCGGCACGCGCCTGTTCTTCCGTCGCGCCCCGCACATCCTGGAGCATCGCCAGGACTTCGTCCCGCCCTCTGGCCCACAGGCCGGTCTCCGCCAGGTGTTGCATGATGAGGCCGAGCCAGCGGCCCTGGGCCAGGGGCCGGATCTGGAACCGCTGGCGATACTGGCGAGCGCGACGATCGAGGCCCTCCATCTTGTAGCGGAAAGGGCACAGGCTGAAGTGCGCGATTTCTGCCAGGCTGTATGCTCCGCGACGTGCCTGCGCCAGCGAGGCGCGTTGCCCCACAGCCCCGGCTGGGAGGGCGGCTGGCGCGGGCGGCGGTGCGATCCTCAGACCGAGCCGGGCCGCCGTTTCCTGCAGGTAGGGGGACGGCCCGCAGGCGCGGTCCTGGTCCAGCTGTGCGTAGGAAAGATAGAGGCTTTCCTGCGCCGCGCGCACCACCGCCAGGGAGAGATAGCGCTCCTGATCCTGATGCTCCTCGAAGCGATCCTCCCAGAATGGCCAGGGCTCGGCGTACCCGCGCGGCACCCGCCGGTCGTCGACGCCGATGAAGAGGACGTGCCGCTTGGTATAGCCGTCGATCCCCTCGGGGGTCGTCACCCAGACGCGGCCGGGAATGTCGGGCAGGGGCTCCTCCTCATCCGCCGGGCGGTCATATTCGCGCACGAGGCTGTTCAGGACGTCGCCGAACTCGTCGGGCGACATCGGCAAGGAGGTCTGCACCCGCAATTGCTCCAGGCTCTCCCTGATCCGCTCGACGATCTGGCGCTCATCGGCGAAGAGTTGCTCCGGCACCAGTCGGCTCAACTCATCGAGCAGGCGCTCGACGTGCCCCCCGATCGAGTGCGTGCCGCTGGCGAAGAGGCGGTCGCACAGGGTGCGCACTTGCTGCAACGCACGCTCCCAGAGATCGATCGACCGCTCCTCCACCGAGGCGGCGGCGTGCCGCGAATTGGTCGGCAAGGCCCGGCGGAGGGTGCGGAGATCGCCGAGCGTGCGCCGCCAGTCGGCCTCGGACAGACAGCGGGCGAAGAACTGCGCCTTGACCGCGTCGAACTGATCCACGGTCGTCTGCAGCAGGGCACCGAGCCAGCCCGAGGCGACGATCGCCTCGAACGCTTCCGCCCCCATCCGCAACGCACCTTCGCGGCGGATTTCATAGAGCGTCAGGACGAACCGGCCCAATGGCGTCAGTAGCAGCAGGCGGGGCGGGATGCTCAGCGTCACCGGCAGCTGCTGTAGCCGGGCTTCCTCCTCCAGCAAAGGCTGCGCGGCGGCGACATCGCGCACGACGATGGCGATATCGCGGGGGTCCGCCCCTTGCTCCAGCAGCGCGCGCACCCGCGCGATGCAGGCGGCCACCTCCTGGTGCCGGTGCGTGAACGCGGCCAAGACCACCCGGTCGTCGGCGATCGGCACGGGTGTCGCCGCATCTGCGAAGAGGACTCCTTGCAGCGTGGCGAGGCTGCCACTCCCGGCCGGGGACGTCTGCACGGCGCGCGTCGCCCCGACCGCGTAGGAGGCGTAGGTGCGGCGCATGATCGCGAACCCCTCCCCCTGCGCGTCGTTGCGGGCGTAGACGAGATGCACGATGGCATTCCGCGCGCGGCAGACGTCGATGAAGTGCCGCTGGAGCGTGGTCAGGAACGTGAAACCTTCCACGATGACATGGGCGGTGGGACGGTAGGTCAGGTCGAGAAAATCGCGCGCGGCATCCTCGAACGGTCGCCGACCGTGCGCCGCCTGTTCGGCGCGGTACTCCCGCTGCAATGCCGCGAGCACATCGCCAATCCCCGGATTGAGCAAACGATTCCGCCATTGTTCGGAGATGCCGCGCGCGAAGTCTGCCCCTTGCTCGGCGAGGTCCGCGAGCGCGTCGCGCCAGGCGAAGACATCCTGGCGGAGCAGGCGCGAGAGCATTGGATCGGCCGCAGCACGGCGGATAGCGCGCTGGAGGGCGATTCGCTCCTCGGCGCGGGTCAGCGGGTGCTCGGTCATCAGGTGGCGCAGCACCTTGTGGAAGACCAGTTGCGGCTGGTCGTCCGCGAGTTGGTGCGGCGGTGCCAGTTCGGCCCGCTGTCGCTCCTGCGCGGTCGTCGCCACGATCAAGGTATATTCCTGCCCGATCAGGCCGAGTTCCGCCAGGAGGGATCGCGGCTCAAGCGGGGCACCTGTGTAGCAGAGTGTCCTCACCGACCCCATCTCGATCCCCCCGCTTCGCCCGCTTGCGCTCTCGCCATGCTTCCCGATGCCTTTCGCAGCGCACATGCGCACCCAACTACTCGTCAGATTCCCCCGTACGCTCGCGATAGAACTCCTCAACCGCGCGGATCAGGCTCGTCGATCCGGCCCCGGCCGCTTCGCAGACCTCCAGTGCGTCGCCGCGCGCGTCGAAACCCGAGCGCGCGGCCTGGAGCGCGTAGAAGACTTCGTGGCTCTCCTGGTCCGGAACGTGGATGACCAGATCGACCGGGACAGTACCATTTGCCTTTTGGAGCGACACCCGCTGGCGCATGAGCGCGCCGTCGAACCGCTCATCGAACGGCTCAACCTCGCGCCGACCATCCTTTGGCAAGCCGTAGTCGCGTGCCAGCACGTCGAAGGCTCGCCTCCTGGTCGCGGCGGTGCCGCCGATGAGGCAGATCGTTTGGTCGCGCAAGTCGATGCCGGGTTCGGGCAGGGCGACCGCCCTGCCCTGGGCCACGTCCGGGATCAGCGCCCGCAAGCGTTCGGGATCGAGGCTGTCCAGCAGCAGCACAGCCTGGCGCAGGTGGCGCGGCGACTGCCGCCGCAGCTCCTGGTGCAAGAATTCGGCGCAGACACCGGCGGCGCGTTCCCGCACGGGTGCGGAGGCCATTTCGAACTGTTCGAGCAGGGCCAGCCGATCGCCATCGTCGCGACAAAGACGCAGGCAGTCGTCGAAGTAGTGGCCGAGCAGTGGCGCAAACTCGTCGGCACGCGCGTGGAACCGAGCAGCGCGGATCGCCAGCGCGGGGAGCTCATCTTCGGGCGCACCTTCCGGGGCGAGGTCGAGCGTCCAGCGCGCCAGTTCGCACACCCTGGCGGTTGGGCGTTGGCGGTCCACCGCGCCGAGATAGCGGCACATGACCTGGTAGGCCCGCTCGATCGCCTGCGGTAGCTCGGACTGATAGAGGCGTTCGGATAGCTGCACGGCAAGGCCATCGTCCTGCGGATTGGCGCGGGCGATGGCGTCGAATACCACGATCGCCTCCTCGTCCGACAGCCTGGCGATACCGTCTGCGTGCAGCCGACGCGCGATCGGGAGGTCGTCGGGATCGGCGCGCAGGATCGCCAGCAGATTCGGGCGCGCTGCGTCGCGAAGATTGGCATCTCCCGTGTCCCAACGCCCAAGCGCCACGGCCCGGACGATTTCCGGCCGCGCGAGGATTTCCGGCGCTTCGCCCGCGACACGGTCGGCGATCGCCGCCGCCGCCGCGTAGTCTTCGCCTCGGGCGAGCGCGACGAGCAGGCGCTCGAAGAGTCGGCGGCGATCGGCGGGAGCGAGCGCATCACCCGCTTCGTCCAGCAGTCGATGGTCGAGGGCAGCGCTCTCGGCATCGCGCCCTAATCCTGCCAGCGCCTCGGCTCGCAGGTAGTCGAGCTGGATCCTCTCGGCGTGCTGAACCTCCGGCGGCAGCAATCGAGTTGCCGCAAGGCGTCGTAGCGCCGGGCAACAGCTCATCACGCACCGAATCGAGGGCGAGCGAGGGGATCGCCACTGCGACGGGCGGGAGCAACCGGGGCCGTGAGGAGCGCGCGGCGCTCCTGAAGCTGGGCCAGTTCGTCCGGCTCCACGAAGGGGAGCAGCGCGTCGATGAGCGACACGAGCGACTCGGCGGTTCCCTGGGGCGGATCCTGCGCGATCTGGAGCAAACCTGCGGTGACCAGCTGATCCTTGAGGCGAACCCGCCGGCGTTGCTCGTCGGCGGATCCGAGCGACAGGGCATCCGGCTGGAGCAGGCGCGTGAGTGCGCGCAGCCCCTCCACGCGCCGCCCTTGCGCCCAGTAGCCACGCGCGAGCAATTCCAACCGCGCGACATCCTGCGCCGTCGCCGCCAACGCGGGCGGTTCGTCGCCAAGCAAGGCGACCGCCTCATCCGGGTTGCCGAGGGCGAGCAATGCCTCGGCGAGTTGGAACGCGCTCTCGGCATCGGCGAGGGCGGCGGCATACTCTCGCGCGAGCGCGATTGCGTCCTCCCAATGGCGTTGCGCCACGGCGAGTCGCAGCAGGAATGGTGCGAGCGCAGCGGGAGCGATTTCCTCGCGCTGATAGGTTGCCAGGAGCCGCTGCGCGCCGCGAAAGTCGCCGCTGCTGATCCGCTGCGTCAGGAGGTTGGCATCGAACGCCATCCTGCGCTCGGCCCGCCGCTGCGGGGGATAGGCGCTGAATACCTGGGCCACATCGCGCTGCCAGGCCTGGATGTCGGCGCGCCACACGGGAATGCCTTGAGGCGCGGGGAGACCACCCTGCCGGGTTGGCACGGGCGACGCGGATGACGCGGGCGGCGCAGGCGAGGCGGCTGGCCGCAGCTCGTCCAGTTCCTGCCGGACGATCGCCAGAATGTGGTCGCGGTCGGCGGGTGTGGCGGGGCCGCGCCCGATGACGTCGAGGTAGTTCCCATAGCGATACGACCGTCCGTTGTGCCACGGGTTCGTGAAATGTCCACCCGAGATGCCCGCCGCCCGCAGGGCGCGACGTATTCGCTGCAAGTCGCCGAAGTCGACATCCAGGCAGAGGACCGCCTTGCCCCGGGAGTACCGCACGTCCGGCGCAGCCTGGTGTGAACTCACGCGCTCATCCCTCCACCCCGGTCAACTCGGGGGCATCGATCGGTCGCGCGCCCGGTGCGTCGGGTGCGAAGAGTTGCTCGATGCTGGCGCGCAGCTCGGTCAGGCGCTGGGGATCGGTCACCAGCGCCAGCGTCCCATCGGGCGCGATTTCCAGCGCCGCGCCCGCGCCGAGATAGACCGCCGTCGCGGGCGGCGCGTCGAGCAGCCGCGCGTCGAAGCGATCGCCGTGGGCGGCGCGCAGCGCCTGTAGCTCAGCCAACTGCTCCGGTGTGACCATCTCCGGCCCGGCGGCGAGCCGCTACGGGTCGCCCCAGTCGCCCCAGCGCCGTGGCCAGGTCGTGCAGCGTGTAGGGCTGCAACGGCCGGGGCTGCGGCTGATCGGCAGGCGAGTTGCGGCACCCGCTCCGCGCCATACCCCTCGTCGCGCTCGTCGTCGCAGCCCACGGGGCCACCGAATGCCGCCCCGGCGACGAGCAGCGGCCCACGCTCGCCGAATCGCGCCAGGATCAGCTCGCGCACGACGAAGAATTCCCAGCGCGCGGCATCCCGGCGACGGGTCAGCGGATCTGCCCCTTGCGCCCCTGCCCGCACCCGGATCGGCTCGTCCCAGGGCTCCAGTTCGAGTTCATACTGTGGCCCCTCCCCATCGAGCGCGACCGTGACCATCCGCGAGGCGACCGGCCGGACCTGCCGATCCATCAAGGAGAGCAGCAGCTGGCCGAGGAGGGGTGCCTGCGCCGGGCGATAGCGGATCCGCGCGCGGCGCTGTTGATCGAGCGACCGCAGGGCCGCGTTGCGGGCCAGGGTCGGGCGCGGATAATCGTCCAGCGAGACGATCGCCTCGCCGAGGGCGTCGCGGAGATAGGCGCGCAGCAGCAGGCGACTGAGCAGCAGCGGGCTGCGCCGTGGATCGAGCAGCGAGCAACTCGAGTCCTGCAAGCACTGGATACAGACATCGCCGCAACTGGCAAGCAGACGCTGGGCGATCTGCCTGCCGAGTGTGCCAACCGCGCCCGTGGCCGTATCGTCGTCGTCGGCATCGTCATCGGGACCGGCGTATCCGCTGTTTTCGGCCTGGCGCGCCGGCACCGCCCGGCGTGCCGTGGCACCGTGGTCGCGAAGGATCGTCCGGTAGAGGCGCTGGAGGGGTGTCGGATCGCCCCCGCCGTCGCCTGCGGCATCGACTTCCGACTCAACCTGCCGGGCGATAGCATAGCGCGCCTCGGTCAGCGTCGGCTCGCGGCCAAGTTCGTGCGCCAGCGCCTCCCAGCGGATCACGTTGATCTCCTTATAGAGCTGCCAGGAGGAGATTTCGCCGCCCGCCTTGAGCGCGATCGGCTCGGCGAAGAGGCGGGTCAGGAAGCGGAAATGCGCCTCGGTCAGCACGAAGCCGTGGCGCTCGCGGAAAGCGTCGGTGAGCTCGCGGATCAACTGATCGGCATCCGCACCGTCGAAGTTGAATGTCGCCTCGCGGATACGCCGGGCCAGTTCCGCCAATTCATCGTCCGGCAAGCGGAGCAAGGCCCGCCCGAACTGCTCGGCGGCGTGGACCTCGCACTCGGTTGCCTGCCGTTCGAAGACACGCCAGAAGAGTTGCGGTCGATCGCGGAACTCGCGCTGCACAGCGTGCATGATCCCGATCCCGCCCGTGCCGAGTTCGTAGACGGTGATGCGCCCCGTCGCCGAGCCGACGTCCATGCGCAAATCGACCCAGCTCGCGAGCCGCGAGAGGGTTTCCACGCCGCCCACGCTCTCGCAGGTCTGCTTGAGGGCGTGTTCGAGGCTGTGGACGAACAGATCGTCGAGATAGTCGTCGAACCGGCCCGGATTGCGGCCGAGGGCGTAGTCGCCGAAGCAGGCGACCAGGGCATCGCGAACCTCCCGGCGATCCGCCAACTCCAGCAGCGGGTCGAGCAGCGCGGGCGCGAGCGGGCGGAAGCGGGCGGCGGCGGCGGCCAGGCGATCGCGCAGCGTCCCACCCGGCCCGGCCAGCTGGTGAAACCCGTCGGCATTGAATGTTTGCGGCGCGGCGGCCCGGAACCCTGCCACGCCGAGCGCGCTGACGTAGAGCGACACGAAGCGCTCGGCGGTGAAGTCATCGGCGAGGTGGGTATGCACCAACGCCTCGATCGACGCCAGGCGGAAGGCATTCCACCAGAGGTGTGCCCAGAGCGCCTCGTCGTCGTTCAGCAGCCTGCGAACATGCTGGTGAATGGAGTCCATCGCGGCGATGAACTGGATACCCTCGGTCTCCAGGTGATAGCCAAGGGCCGCCAGGCGTCCATCTTCCCGGCCGAAGAGGACCGGCCCGGATTGCGAGGAGAGCGAGCGGTCCGGCTCGCGCACCTGCAGCCGGACGTCGGCACCGAGATTCACGCTCAGCGCCCGGATGGCGCGGTGTGCCTGGCGGGTGTCTGGCTCGACCTCCTCGTCGGCGATCCCGAACGCGACCCGGTCGAAGAGGGCGGGGACGGCGCGGAGTTCGCCCGACTGCGCGGTGAAGCGCGGCGCGGCGGTCGCCTCGTCGAACTCGATCAGGGTGAAGCCGAGCGGGTTGCCGGTCGTGCGGTGGAAGAGTTCTCGCGCACCCTGCTGGCGCGTCGGCGTGATTGCCCCGTCCCGGCCGAGGAACCAGCCGGCGGGGACTTCGCCGCCGCGCGGTGCGCCGCTCCCGAAGGGGGTCAGGGTCGCAACCCTGGGACGGTACACCTCGACATCCTGGAGCAGGTTCGTCGGGATGCGATCGCGGATGCGCTGCGGGATGTCGCGCCTGGGCACGCGCCGCTCCGGCTTGTCGAGCACGTCGTAGTGCGCGTCGATCACCACGCGCGGCGGATCGTGCAGGTCCGGTTGGCGCGTCAGCGGCACCCAGTAGGGCAGGCCGTGGCGATACGAGACCCGCCCGGGCATCGCCTCGCGCAGCCCGAACTCGATCGCCAGCGTCTCGGACGACGTGGTGCCGCGCAGGGCCAGGGTCAGCTCGGGGAGATTGAGCTCGGAGAAGAGCCGTCCCGGCAAGTATTCCGGCAGCAGGCGGTTTGCCGCCACGCCGTAGCGGACTTGCTCGTCGCCGCTCGCGAGCCTGGCGAAGCCGCGCTCCAGCAACTGTCCGAGCTGGCGGGTCGCCACCCCGTCGTGGGCATTGCTCAGGTGGGCAATCACCTCCTCCTGGGTCGCATCGAGCGCGCCCATCAGGTAGGCGATGGTGCTGCGCCAGTCGTCGGCCGAGCGCGACTTGTCCATCAACCAGCGGAGGCCCGGCTCGTCGAGTCCACCAACGCTGAAGTTCGGCGCGGTGTTGGTCGGTGCCTCGGCGGCGAGGGCGGCGAGGCGGTCGGTCAGCGCGTAGAAGGCGTGGATGCGGCGCGCGACGCGGTTCGCCACATTGAGAGGCAATGGCCGGAACCGGGGATCGAGGAGCCGGTCGTGATTCTGGAAGTAGAAGTTGTCGGCGCTGCGGAAGGGGCTGAGGACGGTCACCATCGTCGGTCGATCGCCCTGCCGACGCCCCATCCGCCCGCGCCGCTGGACGAACCCGGCCACGTCGCGCGGCGCGGTGTACTGCAGCACGGCCATCAGCTGCGGATCGTCCACCCCGACCTCGTTGGCCGAGGTGGTGATCACGAGTTGATCCTGCGGCTGGAGTGTCTCCGAAACCTGCGACGAGGAGATGGCAATCCCCGACGGCTCCCGCAGGCCATCCGCGGCCATCACCCACCAGCATTCCCCCTGGCGAAAGAGCGGGCAGTCCCAGTGCGGCGCGGCGCGATCGTGGCAGCCCGCGCAGCGGTCCCCCTTCGGCCCGGCGTAGTCGTCGATCATCTGGCTGCCCTCGGCCCCGGCCGGTAGCCGGAGTCGCCAGAGTTGCCGCTCCTGCTCGGCATCGCGCATCTGCAGGTCCCAGCGGTGCAGCACATCGAGCGAATCCATGAAACCGAACGCGCGCTCGGGCAGGCGCGGCCCAGGGCGCAGCTGGACATGCAGCAGCGCCATCGCGGTCTGGATGAGCGTGGAGAGGACCTGCGCCCGGTCGGCCGACTGGGCGCGGAGGAAGATCAGGTGCTCCGCGCCGAAGGTGCGCAGATCGACCGGGCGCGGGAGCACGACGCTGACGGCGGACTCGGGCACGCCGGTCAGCCGGGCGAAGAAGTCGCCTGGGTCGGCCAGGGTCGCGCTCAGGCCGACGAACGTGATGCGGCGCGAGCCTCCGGAATCCCCGCGTCGCAGGCGAGCCTTCAATCGTCGCAGCAGGTAGGCGATTTGCACCCCTTTGGTGCCGCTGTGGAGGTGCGCCTCGTCGACCATCACCACGCTCGGGGGCGCGAACGGGCTCCCTTCCAGCCCCCAGAGGCGCGCGAACTCGGCATTCCCCAGGTGCTCGTTGAGCGACTCGGTCGTCGTCAGCAGGATGTCGGGCGGGTTTTGGCACAGGTCGTCGCGCGTCGTCCGCACGTAGGGGATCGCGCCGTGCACATCGCAGTGGAGCGGCGCCGGGCGGTGACGATCGGCGGACGCCGCGACGAAGAGTGGTTGGCCGCAGCGGTCGCCGGTCGGCGTGCTGCAGGGACAGGTCACGAACTTGCAGCGCCAGCGCTCCCCCTCGCGGACCCAGCCGCCCATCCAGCGCTGCGCTTGCTGCGACGCGGCACCGAACTGGCTGCGCCGGTAGGGGATGTTGCCATAGTCGATCCCCAGCGAGAGCGTAATCCGCTGCTCTTCGTGTAAGAGCGCCAGCGCACGCGCATAGGTGTTGCTGAAGTGATCCTCGGCCAGCTTGACGCGCGGGTAGATGCAGATCACCTTCGTGCCGCGCTGGTCGGCAAAATGATCGCGGAGCAGCCGCAGCAGCGCAGGTAGGAAGAACGCGTCGGTCTTGCCCGCACCGGTGCCCGCGCCGACGATGACCCCGGCCTCGCCGCCCGCCTCGCGCCGGCCGATCGCCTGCTCGGCGATGCACTCGAACGCCTCGCGCTGGAAGACGCTGAACCGATAGTCGCGCGCTTCCAGGTGGGCGATCAGCGCGTCTTGCGCCTGGCGCAGGGACGCATCGGCCAGCCCTGATGTCGCCCCGCGCACAACGTCGCGCACCACCTCTGCCGGTGGCAGGTTGCGGCGCGGGACGTGGCGCGGGCGGACCTCGTAGCGCAGA
>JAXLWN010000068.1:0-37115 GCA_046328475.1 Chloroflexia bacterium
CGGGACGATCACAACCTATCCGATCCCGACCGAGAATAGCGGGGCGGAGGAGATCGCGGTCGGTTCGGACGGCGCGCTCTGGTTCACGGAGCACGAGGCGGGGAAGATCGGGCGGATCACGACGGCCGGGGATATCACCGAGTTCCCGATCGCGAACGGCACGGTGCAGCAGCCCTTTGGGATCACAGCCGGGCCAGACAACGCGCTCTGGTTCACGCGGCAGGGGAGCGGGGGCAACGACGACCTGATCGGGCGGATCACCACGGCGGGCGTGAGCACGTCGTACCCGATCCCCACGAGCAACGGGCTGCCGGTGGGCATCGTGGCGGGGCCGGATGGCAATCTCTGGTTCACGCTGCGGTCGGGCAACAAGGTCGCGAAGATCACGACGGACGGGGATGTCACCGAGTACCCGCTGCCGAATTGCCCCTGCTGGCCGGAGGGGATCGCGGTCGGGGCGGATGGCAACCTGTGGCTCGCGGAGGCGGCAGGGGCGATCACGCGCGTCGATACGACCGGGAATGCCTTCGACTTCTATATCCCGGCGGAGGTCTTCTCGCCGAAGGGGATTGTGGGCGGGCCGGATGGCGCGCTCTGGTACACCGGCTATGACTCGAACCACATCGGGCGGGTGACGACGACGGGCGTGTTCGACCAGTTCACGCCCCCCACGGCGCTGAGTAAGCCGTATGGGATCGCGCTGGGGCCGGATGGCAACCTCTGGTTCACCGAGCAGGATGGGGACCGGATCGGGCGGGCGGCGGCGGAGTTGGTGACGCTGACGGTGACGACGACCAACGACGGGGAGAGCAGCGGGACGACCGGCACCGCGCCAGCCGGGGCAACGACTGGTGCGACGACGCGCGCCTTCGGTCCGGGCGACGTGGTGGCGCTGAGCCCGCAGCCTGCGGCGGGGAGTACGTTCGCTGGCTGGACGGTGGATGGGGTCTACCGGGGCTGGGAGACGCCGCTGACGATCACGATGGAGGCCAATCACGCCGTGGAGGCCGCCTTCGTCAAGACGGTGAACTTCCCGGATGTGACCACCGGGCAGACGCTGGTGGCGGTGCGCGAACTCGCCAGCCGGGGGGCGATCTTCGGCTATACCAATGGCAACTACGGCGTGAATGACCCGGTGCAGCGGGCGCAGATGGCGGCGCTGATCGCCAGGGCGACGCCCAATGGCCCCGACACCCCGCCGACGATGCTGACGCCGCCGGATTGCGTGGTGGCGAACACCTGGGACTGCGAGGACTGGGGGAACACCTTCACCGACCAGAGCGGGGTGCCCGCCAGCCTCTGGCGCGACGCGGGGACGTTGCAGCATTACCGGGTGGCGTTCGGCTATTCGGAGCAGGACTGCGCCAAGAAGGGTCGCGCCTTCCCCTGCTACGGGCCGACCGATCAGGTGAGCCAGGCGCAAACGATCGCGTTCATCGCGAGGGCGATGGTGGCGAAGGGGTACTGGGAGTGGCAGCTCGATGCGCCGCTGCCCGATACCGGGGTGCCGGGCGTGTTGGCGAAGGAGGTCCGGACCTACATCTTCTACACCGGCGGTGTGCCGGCCGCGCCGACATCGGCGGCGGGGTGGAATGGTGTGGCGCTGCGCGGCTGGTTCGCGCGGGCGTTGTGGACGGCGCTCGACTCCTACTGGGGGAAAGATGTGATCATGCCCGATGGCCGACCGGCGGGCGGGTATGTGCCGTAGGGGCTGATAGTTAGCGAATTGACGGGTTGGGGAGCGCGCGGGGCGAATGATTCGCCCCGCGCGCTCTTGTGTTGGGCGGAGGAAAAGTAGGTTTGTTTTGCGAATTTTGATTTTTTCGCGGTCTCTTCTCCGGCGAATGAGGGACGGACCCCTCCCCGCCGCTGCGGCGGCGACCCTCCCCGATGAGGAGAGGGTAGGGGCTGCTGGGGACGCGGGTGACGATAGGCGAAGCGATAGCTGTTCCCACGAGGGCGGGTCTGAGACCCGCCCCTACCAGGCGGGTGAGGATGGCAGTGCGGTTGCTGGCCCCACGCGGGCGACTCGGCGAGTCGCCCCTACAAGCTACGGACCCGTGGTGAGGGCAAATCATGCCACTTTGGCGGGAATGTGGCGAATTGTTGGTGCTGGAGACGTGTGGGGTCAGGGGATGAGGGTTTCGAGGCGGTCGATGGTGGCGGAGAGGGCGGCGAAGGCGTGTTGCATGGGGTCGGGGGTGGCGAGGTCGACGCCGACGGCGCGGAGGAGGTCGAGGGGGTAGCCGTGGTCGCCGGATTTGAGGAAGGTGAGGTAGGCGTCGGCGGCACCGGGGTGGCCGGAGTGGATGCGGGCGACGAGGGTGTGGGCTCCGGCGAGGCCGGTGGTGTATTGGTAGACGTAGAAGGGGCTGCGGAGGTGGTGGGGGTATTGCGCCCAGGTGCTGCCGAGGCGGTCGGGGTCGAAGGCGACCTCGCCGCCGTAGCCTTCGGCGAAGAGGTCGGTGGTGAGGGTGCCGAGGGTGTCGGCGGTGAGGGCTTCGCCGCGTTCGACCATCTCGTGGATGGCGAGTTCGAGACGGGCCAGGGTGGGCATGATGAAGAAGTAGCGGCCGAAGCGGGACATCGCCTGGTCGATGATGGCGAGTTGGGTGTTGGGATCGTCGCTGGTCGCGAGCAAATGGGCACGCACGAGGACTTCGTGCGCGTTGGAGGCGACTTCGGCGGTGAAGTCGGAGTAGTTGGCGTAGCAGTAGGGCTGGGTGGTCCAGGCGTAGTGCGAGTGCATGGCGTGGCCGAGTTCGTGGGCGAGGCCGCTCAGGCTGTCGAGGTCGTCGGTGTAGTTGGTGAGGATGACGGGGTGGGTGCCGGGGACGCCGGTCTGGAACGCGCCCTGGCGCTTGCCCTGGCTGGGGTATTTGTCGACCCAGCGCCATTCGTTGACGCCGCGCAGCATCGTAGCGACGTAGTCGTCGCCGAGCGGGGCGAGGGCAGCGGCGACCGCGTCGAGGCCGCGATCGAAGGGGAGGCGGAGCGGGGCGGCGGCGAGCGGGGCGAAGATGTCGTGGGCGCGCAGGGTGTCGTAGCCGAGCGCGCGGCGGCGGACGCGCCAGTAGCGGTGCCAGATCGGCAGGTTGCGCCGGAAGGCATCGAGCGTGGCGTGGAGGACATCGAGGGGGATGAAACTCGATTCGAGCGCCATGGCGGCTGACGAGGCGTAGCGGCGGGCACGCGCCAGGAAGACGCGCTGCTTGACGATCGCCGCGAGGCTGGCCGCCAGGGTGTTGCGCGCGGCGAGGTGGGCATCGGCGTAGCTCTCCCAGGTGGTCCGGCGCGTCTCGCGGTCGGGGCTATTGAGCAGGGCGTAGGCGGTCCCTTGATCGATGGCGACGGACTCGCCGAGCGCGTTGGTGGCGGGGCGGAAGCGCATGTCGGCGTCGGCGAAGATGCCGGGCAGGCCGCGCACGGCGTTGAAGGACTCGGCGGCCTGGCCGAGCAGCTCTTCGACCTCCGGCGAGCGGACGTGGGCCTGGGTGCGCTCCAGGCGGTCGAAGGCGTGGGCGCGGTGGGCGAGGCGGGGTTCCTCGTCGCACCAGCGGCGCAGGGTGGCGAAGCCGATCGCCAGGATGGCGGGATCGCCCGATTGCGCCAGGGCGGTGGCGCGGGAGTAGAGGCTGACCATGCGATCGTACATCGCCGCCGCGCGCTGGTCGGTGGTGTCGGCGGCGTAGAAGAGGAAGGCGTAGATGTAGGCGCGGTCGGCGCGGGCGACAAGGTCTTCGGAGGTGGCGAACCAGTTGGCAAGGGCGGCGGGCGAGGTGCCGAGTTGGTCGCGGAGGTCGGGGAGGCCCGCGAGGCCGACCTCGATCTGGGCGACTTCCGTTTCCCAGACGAAATCTGAGGGGAAGACGCTGTGGGCGTCCCAGGTGTGCTCGGGGGCGATCATGGAGCGGGTGGGGAGGCCGGGGGCCGACGTACCTTCCATCGCACTCCTCCGATCGCATCATGAATGCAAAACCAGGGGGCGATCGAGTGCGCCCCCTGGTCCATTGTAGCTTCGTCCTGGTGGTTTATACGCTGTCCGTCAGTTCAGATCGGCCCAGACGACGCGGGGGGAGGTGGGGCCGGGGCTGCCGCCGGATGGTTCTGTGGTGACGCCGACGGAGGTGTAGGTGGTGAAATTGGCGGGGGCCTTGATGACGACGGAGGCGTTGCCGCGCGAGTCCACGGTGAAGGTGCCGCCGCTGTCGCGGGTGCCATCCGCGCGCACCAACCAGACCTGGTAGACCTGATCTTTGTTGAGGACCGGCATCCAGTAGCAATTCATCAAGCCGACTTTGTTGGCCGGGTCGGAGTAGAGGTAGCCTGCGGGGCCACCGGACGAGGAGTAGGGGCCATCGGCGGCGGCCGACGAACTGAGGGGCCGGGCGAAGCTGTGGTCGCTCACGAGGCGGCCGAGCGTGACCGAGTCGGCCTGGGCGGTGATTTGCGCTTCGAGCGTGGTCACGTTCTGCTGCACGGTGCCGACCTGGCGTTGCAGGGCGACGTTCCAGCCGGTCAGGCCGAGGATGACCGCCGCCGCCACCGCCGCGAGCGCCGTCCAGCGGCCCCGATCGCGCCGGTTCGGCCCTGCCGTCGGCCCGCGAAAGGGGCGCACCACGTCATCGGCGGGCGCGGCGGGAACGACGGTCAGGGGGCGTGGTGCGGCTGCCGGGGCGGGTGCGGCGAGTTGCTCGACGCGCGCCAGCAGGGCGGCTTTCGCGCCGGGTGGCGGAGCGAGCGGTGGGGCCGCGAGCGCCAGGGCACCGAGTGTTTCCTGCAACTCCTCGACCTCGCGCCGCGCCTCGGGATGCGCGGAGAGGTAGGCCTCGACGCGCACGTAATCCTCGGGATCGAGCGCCCCGAGCGCGTAGGCGGGGAGGAGTTCCTCAATTGTTTCGTAATCCCGCTCGTTCACCGTTGACCTTCGATCTCTTGCCTATCCCACCCACCATGGCCGCGTACCGCCGGTTTTCCCACAACCGCGAGCGGACGTCTCGGCATCGTTCAGCGCACCTCCAGCGCCAGATCGCGCAGGAGTTCGCGCAGCTTCTGGACCGCCAGGCGCATGCGCGTCTTGATCGTCCCCAGCGGCTCACCCAGGCGCGTGGCTAATTGCGACTGGGTGTAGCCCTCGAAATACGCCAGTTCGATCAGGATGCGCTGTGCCTCCGGCAATTGCTCCAGGGCGGCCACGATTTGCTCGCGGCGCACCTGCTCCCAGGCCAACTCGGCCGGGCCGGGGTCATCCGAGGAGAGCGTCTGCAAGGCCGAAAGCTGGCCTTCTTCGTCGCGCTCGTCCGCTTCGAGTGGTCGTCGTCGCCGCCGCCGCACCTCGTCGATCGCCAGATTGTGGGCGATCCCCAACACCCAGGTCAGCGGCTTGCCGCGCGCACCCTGATAGGTCCCCGCCCGCTGCCAGACGCGCACGAAGACTTCCTGCAACAGGTCTTCGGCGACCTGTCGATCGCCGATGATCCGCGCGACCAGCGAGAAGACAGCCCCCGCATACCGGTCGTACAACAGACTGAGCGCCGCTGTGTCGCCAGCGGCGAGGCGCGCGATGAGCGCCTCGTCTTGCACCGCCTGGTTCACGCTCGCCTTTGCCTTGTCGGGCACCCAGGGTGCGATAGCGCGGGTGCGACTATCGGATCCTGGGCGCTCTGTCCATTAATACGCAGGGCCGGTGACTTTGGATCTGTCACCCACCCCCTATATTAACAGAACGTGCGCTGGGCGTGCGAATGTAGCATGGGCGGAAGTGGGAAGTGGGAAGTGGGAAGTGTCTCGCACGGGGGCGGCACCTATCCCAATAGGTTACTGCGCAGAGCGCGAACCAGCCGAATGGCGGCTACACAGCGCGACATGACCTTAGCGGCGATCACCAGGGCGTCGAGCAGCACGTCGCCATCGAAGCGGCGGTAGCGCGGGGCTTCGCGCACGGTGGCGATCACGCCGAGGTGGTCTTGATCGACCAGGCGCACCGTCGCGCCCGGCGAGAGGGTCGCGACCGGCAGGCTGCTGTCTTCGCCGCCGCGCCCGCCGCCGCGCGAGGGGAGGATTACTTCGGGGCGGCTCAGACCACCGGCCAGGCGGGTGGTGCCGCAGAGCGAGATTTCGGCCCCGTCGTTCGCGGCGAGGGTGTCGTAGAAGGGGGCGGCCATCGCGGCCCGGCCGAAGCCTTCGGTGACGACGATGGTGAGCGGGGAATTCGCGAGCGGGATCTTCCAATCGGGCAGGCCGACGCGCCAGAGGACGCCTTCTGGTGCCTTCAGGAACTGGTTGAGTTCGGATTCTTCGATCGAGCCGACGATCACGCCGCGCGCCCCGACTTGCGCCGCTTTGGTGAGGGCGGCGGCGCTGGCGGTGCCGCCGGCGGCGATCACCGCGCGCTGCGCGCGGCCGTCGATCAGGTCGGGGCTGAGCGGGCGCTGCCGGTCGCCACCGACGACTTTCAGCACGCCGAAGACCTCATCGCCGAGGCCGAAGGTGCCGTAGAAGCGCGAGCCGAAGGTGCGGATGGTGACGCCCCAGGCGGTCTCGACGTCCTCGATCACGCCGCCGACGTAGGCGGCGAGTTCGACGCGCGTGGCCTGCGGGCGAATGGCGGCGGTGCCGGTGATGGTGTCGTAGCCGATGAAGATACCAGCGACTGGGCTGCGCACCGAGGTGGTGCGGAGGCCGCGCCGACGCTTGGCGATCGGCTCGTTCTCGGCGATCGACTGCCCCGGATCCTTGGTCAGCCGCTCGGGCACACCGGCGGGATCCATGTCGAGTTCGTGCGCGACGTTGATCAGGAGCGGCGCGTTGGCGTGCTCGGCCGTGGCGACGATCACGCCGGGCTCGACGCGTTCGCCCGGGCGCACCGAACGTTCCCCGCCACCGGCAGGCGGCGCATGATCCGCAACTCGTTGTCGCGCACCAGGAGCGGTTGGCGGGTCGGGTGGTAGTGGTACAAGGGCGGCCTCCTTGGGTCGAAACGGCGAACGGGCGAACGGGCGAACGGGCGAATCGCAACGTAGCAGGACATCGCCCATTCGCTTGCTCGCCCGCTCGCCCGATCGTCACAATCATGAGCGGAGCGCGGCGGACCAGCCCGCCAGGCGCTCGATGCGTTCCTGTTCGTTGCGCGGCAGAGTGACGGGGCGCTCGCGCGCGTCGATGACGAGGCCGACCTGGCCGCCGTGGGGGGCCAGGTCGCCCGCGAAGGAGGCACCTTTCCCCTGGCCATTGCGGCCGATCGAGACGCGACCGCCCGGCGCGAAGGTCAGCGAGGCGGCGCGCTCGCCGCCCGGCAGGTGCAGGCGCAACAGGCTGCCGCCCGCGACGGCGAACTTGCGGGTCTGGCCGTTCTGGTAGGTCAGTTCGCCGCGCACTTCCTCGCCGGGGGGGCAACTCGCCACCACGCAGGCACCGAGGTCGAAGAGGCCGTCGTGCTCGAAGAGTTCGGCGGCGCGATCCGGCTCCAGCGCGCCGAGCGTGCCGA
Organism: Chloroflexia bacterium; assembly: GCA_046328475.1. Lineage (GTDB taxonomy): Bacteria > Chloroflexota > Chloroflexia > Thermomicrobiales > CADCWN01 > CADCWN01. The sequence goes on from JAXLWN010000068.1 coordinate 7,487, forward strand.
TCAGCGGCAGCAGGGCTTCGCGGTCGATGGCCACCTGCACCACGCCGGTCGCGGGCTGCGGGTTCAGGCCGTCGATCAGGGCCATGAAGACGTCGTAGGGGTCGGGCCAGCGGGCGAAGAAGCTGCCCGCGACGAGCAGATCGGGCGAGAGGGCGCTCTTGCCGGTGCCGCCGAGTTCGGCCGCGCCGATCTTCAGCAGTTCGCGGACGATAGCGACCTCGATCACGCGGTCTTTGCGGCTGACCGGCACGGTGAAGGGACGCACGGCGCGGTTGAGGATCCACTCGCGCAGGCCGGCCTCGCTCATGCTGAAGGGGAGCCAGCGGAGGACTTCGCCGAGCGGCAGGGCGGTCAGCAAGTTGGCCGCGCCGAGCGCGAGGTCGAGCGCGGGCTCGCTCAGCGCGCGGCCTTCGCCGCCCCGCGCCCAGCAGCAGGTGAAGCCTTCGTCGAGATCGACGGTGAGGACTTCGCAATCGAATTGGAGGGCCATGAAGCGGTTGACGAGGTCGATAGCCCGCGCCCGCGCGAGGCGGCGCGGAACTGAGGGCCTCGACCGACTCGAAGCCGGGCAGGGTGGCGGAGGCGCGGCGGTTGCTCAGGTCGAGCAGTTCCGCCTCGACGGTCAGGGCGATCGTGGCCGGGTCGCTGTCGTTGATCGGGAGGAAGCCGAATTCGTAGCCGCGCCCGAAGGCGGCGGTGGCGGCATCCTGCCCGCGCTGGTCGGCGATCACCAGGATCGCGGGGTTGGTGGCGTCGTGCCCCACGGCGGTCGCGCCGACAACTTCGCTCGCCAGGCCGAGCAGGCGCGGCAGGGCGCGCTCGACATCGTTCGGGGCGACGATCAGCAGGAGGTCGGGGCGCAGGCGCTTGAGGGTGGCGACGGTGGCGCGCGTGGTGTCGTCGCTCGGGCCACCGGGATCGACGGTGAGGGTCGGGAGGACGGTCACGGGCGAGCGGCGGGCGATCGTCAGCAGCGCGTCGACCATCGTGCCGCCGCCGGAGGTGAGCATCGCGACGCGCAGGGGTGGGGCGACCGCGACGGTGGCCAGGAAGGCATCGACGCCGTCGCCGGTGTCCTCCTGGGGCATCGCGAGGCGGTTGCGCTCGACGAAGCGGCGCATGGTGGCTTCTTCCAGCGAGGTCAGCGCGGCGCGCAGCCCGGCGGCAACGTCGTCGTGGGGGGCTTCGATCGTGCTGGGGCTGGTGCCCTGCGCGACGAAGCGGCAGACGCCTTCCACGAGCTCCACGAGGGAGACGCGGGTCAGGGCCTTCCCGCAATCGGCGACGATGATCGATTCGAGGACCTGCCCATCGCTCATGCCTGCTCCTTGAACCTTGCTCGTGCCCTCTTGGGCGCTGGGTTGCGGATCGTCTATGGCCGCGCTCTGACCTCTCCCCGCCGTCTGCGGACGGCGACCCTCCCCTGCGAGGGGAGGGTATGGGCTGCGGATATATCTGCGAGGCGATGGCGCAACTGAATGACTAGCCGAGTGACGGACGGAGTACGAAGACGGCGACGACGATCAGGAAGATGACCAGGGCGGCGATGAAGGCGACCAGGGCGACGCGCTGGAGGGGCAGGCCGCTCCGCTCGCGGGGCATCGGGGTCGGGCGCGGCAGGTCCATCCGGCCGCTGGCGGGGCGCACTTCCGGCTCCGGCTCGGGGGCGGGCGCGACGGGTGCCGCCGAGGCGATCACGCGGTCGGTCTTGGCGACGCTCTCGCCCGGCTTGGAGAAGACCGATGCGGCACCGCTGCGGGCGCGGGCTTCGACCGGGCGCGAGGGGGCTTGCCAGGACTGCGCGAGGTTCTGCGCCGAGGCCTGATTCGCGGCACCTTCGGCATCGACCCCGACCATCCAGGATTCGTCGGCGGGGGCGGCCTGCTTCTGCGATTCGACCTCGCCGAAGGCGCGCAGCCAGGCGGGGAGGTCGTCTTCGCTGATCAGCGAGGCGGTCTCGGTCATGCCGCCTTGCGCGCCGCCTTTCGGCTCGGGCTCGGGCTTCGAGCGCTTGCTGCTCTTGCTCTTCGGCGCGGCCAGCACGCTGTCGGTGCCGGTGGCGATGGCCCGGGCGGAGACGGCCATCGGCTCTTCGAGCAGGGCATCCTCGGGCTTCAATTGCTGGAGCCACGGCGGGAGTGCGGCGTTGGCTGGCTCGGCCTGGGGCAGCGCGCGACCGCAGGAGTGGCACGTCTCCGCGCCGGTCTCGTTCTCAGCGTGGCAATCTGGACAGGTGATCACGCGCAATCCTCCCTCGGCCTCGCATCCGCGCGGCGCAACTGCGAATCAGCGGACACCCACGGACAAGCGCCCCTGCGGCACGGTGCCCAGCGGTCATACCGGAGACAGACGAATGGTGCCGCTGCAATCGAGTATAGCAGCGGTACTTCCGGGAGTATCTGGTACTTTGGTATCAAGTAGGCGGGGTATTTCGGAGGGGGGACGGGGTGAGGAGGGTGGAGAGAAGAGAGTGGAGAGAGGAGAGAAGGACGGGAACCGCCAAGACGCCAAGAAGAGGCCAAGAGCGCCAAAGGGGAGACGATTTAACCGCAGCGGGCGCGGAGAGCGCAGAGAACGATGCAGAGACGACGAGGGGTGGAGTGAGGAGAGTGGAGAGAAGGACGACGAGGGACGGATTGAACCACAGAGGACACTGAGGCACAGAGACGAGGAAAGGGCGAGACAATCTTTGCTCTCTCCTCTCTCCACTCTCCTCTTCCTGCCATCAGGCGTGGGCACCGGTGGTGATGGGGCCGATGGTGAGGGTGGGGGTGGCGTCGAGAAAGGTCGCGATGCGGGCGATCCGGGTGTCGAGGGCGCGGCGTTGCGGGGTGGTGAGGGGGGCGAGCGGTTCGACGGTGATGTGGAGTTTGCGGCCTGTGCGGCGCTGGTGCCAGACGCCCGCGACGGTGCCGCCGATGAGGAGGACGGGGAAGTTGCCGGCCTGGCTACCGGCGAGGGCGCGTTCGGCGGCGCGGCCGGGGAAGAGGAGTTCGCGCGGGTGGCAACCGACGGTGTAGGCGTCGAAGTAGGGGAGGAGGTGGAGCTCCTGGGAGGGATCGGCGGGGGTAGCGGTGTCACCGGCGACGACCCAGGCGTGGGTGCCCGCGACTTCGACTGCTTGCAGCTCGGGGGCGAGGGTGTCGAAGAGGTCGGTGGCCCAGCGGCGGGGGGCGTTCAGCCATTGGGCGAATTGGTGGGGTGTGGCGGGGCCGTAGGCGTGCAGGTAGCGTTTGAGGAGTTCGGCGCAGGCGATGGGGGCGGCGAGGGGCTGGAAGTTGGGGGTGAAGCGGCGGGGGCTGGTGTAGGTGACATTGCGGCCACGGTTGGGGCCGAAGCAGAGGACACCCCGGTTCATGGCGAGACCTTCGATCTGCCGCCAGCGGGGCCAGAAGGTCTGGAAGGCGGGCATGACCAGTGCCCCGGCCCAGGGGCCGACGATGGCGACGATGGCGGCGGTCAGCTCGTCAACGGTGAGTTCGGCGTTCGCCAGCGCGGCGGCGATGGCGGCGACGACTTCGTCGGTCTACTCGGGGGAGAGGCGGATGTCGGGCGAGAAGGGGTTGGACGTGGGTGGGATCGCGGAGAGGGCACCGGTCCACATCGGGAGGTCGCGCGCGGGGAGGAGGTGGACGGTGCCGCGCGGGCCGCGCGTTTTGATCAGGGTGTGATCGGTCCAGAGGGCGTCGCGGATGGTGGCGGGCGTGGCGTTGGTGAGGCGCAGGCCGATTGAGAGTTCGGCGGCGGAGAGGACCTGGGCGTGCGCGCCGCAGATGGCGGCGGCGATGTCGGCGGGGGTGGCGTCGGGCGACGGCGCGACGAGGGCGTGGCGTTCGAGGCGGCGGGCGCAGATTGCGGGCCAGGGGAGGTGGGGGAGAGGGGCGGTTTGGGTGGGCATGGGGGCTCCGGGTGTGGGGCGTGTGTCGGTGGGTCAGTGCGTCAGTGCGTCAGTGGGTTCGTGGGGAGACCTCACCCCCCGGCCCCCTCTCCCGCGAGGAGAGGGGGGTGTCTTTTTGGGTGGGGCTTCGGGAGGGGGTGTCTCCTGTTCTCCTGCTCTCCTGTTCTCCTGTTCGCCCGCTCGCCCGCTCGCCCACCCGTCGCCCTCACGCTTTGCGCAGTTCGGCGGTGTCGAGCCAGATGGTGACGGGTCCGTCGTTGTGGATTTCGACGAACATGTGGCTGCGGAAGCGGCCGGTGGCGACGGGGATGCCCAGGCGCTTGAGGGTGGTGGCGAAGTGGGCGACGAGGGCTTCGGCGACGTCTGGCGGCGCGGCGTGGACAAAGCTGGGGCGGCGACCTTTGCGCGCGTCGGCGTAGAGGGTGAACTGGGAGACGACGAGCGCGCCGCCGCCGACATCCTGGAGGGAGAGGTTAAATTTGCCGTCGGCGTCGCCGAAGATGCGCAGCCCGGCGATTTTGTTGGCCAGGAAGTCGGCGTCGGACTCGGTGTCGCCGTCGCCGACGCCGAGCAGGATGACGAGGCCGGCGTCGATCGCGCCGACGGTCTCGCCTTCGACCGTGACCGCGCCTTTGCTGACGCGCTGTACCAGTGCTCGCACGAGGTTGCTTGCTCCTTCCTGCTCTCGCCAGGATTAGCCGATTCGGGCGATCTGGGCGACGGCCATCGCGGCGATGCCTTCCTCGCGGCCGATGAAGCCGATCCGCTCGTTGGTGGTGGCTTTGATGCTGACGGCGTCGATGGGGAGGCCGAGGGCTGCGCCGATGGCGGCGCGCATGGCGGGGGTGTGCGGGGCGAGCTTCGGGCGCTCGGCGACGATGGTGCAATCGACGTTGGTGGGTTGCCAGCCGTGCTGCTGCAAGATTTCGCGCACGCGGGTGAGGAGGGCGCGGCTGTCGGCCCCGCGATAGGTTTCGTCGCTCGGTGGGAAGTGCTGGCCGATGTCGCCGAGGGCCGCCGCGCCGAGCAGGGCGTCCATGATGGCGTGCAGGGCGACATCGGCATCCGAGTGGCCGAGCAGGCCCAATTCGAAGGGGATGGTGACCCCGCCGAGGACGAGGGCGCGACCGGGCGCGAGTTGGTGGACGTCGTAGCCGATGCCGATGCGGGTGTTCATAACCTTGTTCCAGGTTCAAAGTTCAAAGTTCAAAGTTCGGAGGGTACGGCTCGAAGGTTGAAGGTTCGAGATCCGCAGCCGAACCTTCGAACATTTGAACTTTCGAACTTTCCAACCGTACCCTCGTCATATTCCCGCTTCGAGGAGGGCGGCGGCGAGGATGAGGTCTTCGGGAGTGGTGATTTTGATGTTGGCGTAGGACCCGGCGAAGACGGAGACGGGCTGGCCGATGGCTTCGAGGGCGGCGGCTTCGTCGGTGACGGTTCGGCCGCGCTCGTTGGCGACGGCCAGGGCGGTCTCCAGGGCGTCGCGGCGGGCGATCTGGGGGGTCTGGGCGGCCCAGAGGGTTTCGCGCGGCGGGGTGGCGATCACGAGGCCGCCGTCGCCGACCTGCTTGATCGTCTCCTTCACCGGCATCGCCGCGACGGCCGCGCCGGTGATCTGCGCCGTCTCGACGCCACGGCGGATGAGGTCGGTGGTCAGGAAAGGGCGCGCGGCGTCGTGGACGGCGACGAGGTCGCAGGGGGCAGGGCGGCGATGCCGAGTTGGGTCGAGTCCTGCCGCCGCGCGCCGCCGGGGATGACCGCGACGACTTTGCGCCAGCGCCCGGCGCGGATGAGGGCTTCGCCTTGGGCGAGGTTGTGATCGCCGAGGACGACGACGATGTAGTGGACGAGGCGACTGGCTTCGAAAGCGGCGAGGCTGTAAGCCAGGAGGGGGCGATCGCCGAGGGGGGCGAAGACTTTGTCCACGCCGCCCATCCGTTCGCCCCGGCCCGCGCCGACGATGACCGCCCCGACCGTTGCCATGCGCCCTCGCGTGCCTGCGCCACCAAGCTGTTGTCACGCGGAGGATAGCACATGGGGACGGGGGATGTGGGGGCGTGGGGGCGTGAAGGCGTGATCCGTCGCGCTGAGGAGCGGCGAACGGTTTAGGCTTTGCGCGCTTCGAGCGCTTCGACGCATTCGGGGGACGTAGGTGCCGCCAAGGGGGCGGCGGTGGGCGACGCCGGTGCCGTGGAAGTCGGTGCCGCCGGTGGGAACGAGGTTGTGGCGGCGGGCGAGCTTGAGGTATTCCTCGCGGCGGTGGTCGTCGTAGTCGCCGTAGTAGCATCTCCAGGCCGCCTGAGGCCCGCCGCGAGCAATTCGGGGAGGAGGCCGGGGAGGTCGTCGGCCGAGTGCGGGTGCGCCAGCACGGGCACGCCGCCGACTTCGCGGATGAGGCGGACGGCGTCGGCGGGGGTGAGCTTGAAGCGCTCGACGTAGCCGGGGCGACCGCGCACGAGCCAGCGGTCGAAGGCGTCGCCGACCGATTGGGCGTGACCGGCCTCGACGAGCGCCCGCGCAACGTGGGGGCGGCCGATCGAGCCACCGGCGGCGAGTTCGAGCACCCGTTCCAGGCGGATCGGGGCACCGGCGGCGCTCAGGCGCTCGACCATGCCCTCGGCGCGGCCCTCGCGCGCCTCGCGGAAGCGCGCGAGGGAGTCGATCAGGGTCTGGTTGGCGGGATCGATGAAATAGCCGAGCATGTGGACTTCGCCCGCATCGACATGGGTGCTCAGTTCGACGCCGGGGATGAAGCGGAGGGTCGTCGTCGCTGCGGCGGCGGCGCTGGCTTCGGGGACGCCGCCGACGGTGTCGTGGTCGGTCAGGGCGAGCACGCGAAGCCCCCGCTCGACGGCCAGAGCGACCAAGCGAGCGGGGGCAAGCATCCCGTCCGAGGCGGTGGAATGGGTGTGCAGATCGACCGTGTACGCGCGCCCTGGTGTGCCCACCCTTCCGTTGTCCTCCCTCAGTTATCGGCTATCGCGTTTCCACAACCAGCCGGATCGCGGTGCGATCGGCGTCGTCAATTTGCAGATCGATCAGCGACGGCAGGCAGATCGCCTCGATGCCGGTCTCGATCAGATAGTCGCGGGCAATCGCCACGGCCTTGATCGCCTGGTTGGCGGCCCCGGCCCCGATCGCCTGCACCTCGGCGCGACCGCTCTCGCGCACCACGCCCGCGATTGCCCCGGCGACCGCGCTCGGGCGCGACCGCGAGGAGACCTTCAACACTTCGCCGCGCTGCTCCGGCACGCCCTGGCCGTAGCCGGGGCGATACGTCCGCTCGCCATGTGGAACAGTCGGGCGCTGTTCCCTCAGCTGGTCCTCCGCAGCGGCCGGTGTTGAACTCACCGCCTGCTGCTCCCCAAAGGGCTCGGCATCCGGCGGGAAGTTGGTCTCCTCCCCAACCTTGATGTCACCGAGTTGGAACTTGCTGAAGAGTCGATCCATGATAACAGATCCTTTCCCGGTTGCCCGGCCCTTGCCGGTGTTGTCCGTGTAGCGGGCTACATCTCTGATGGGCGACATCCCTCTCCGTACCCACCATTAGCAAGATGCGTTCCATATCTTCTCCCTGGCGAGCAGCGTCACGCCGGATGCGGCGTGAATCGCGCCCGTGGCAGTCCTGATTGAACGAGGTGCAGGGGGATTTGTCGCGCTTCGGTGGCCGTTCAGCCATCGGCCCGGTCGATGCGGCGAATGCTCGCCGCGCGACCGGTGGCGCGGTCGATATCGATGAGGACACCGTGGAGATCCAGGGGGCCGCCCTCGGCGACTTCGTAGCGGGTCGGCCGCCCGGTGACGAAACGCTCGACGCTCGGGCCGATCGCCATGCCGATCACCGAGTGGCGCGGCCCGCACATGCCGAGGTCGGTCACGTAGGCGGTGCCTTTCGGCAAGACCTGGGCGTCGGCGGTCGGCACGTGGGTGTGGGTGCCGAAGAGTGCCGCAACCCGACCATCGAGATACCAGCCGAGTGCCCGTTTTTCGCTCGTCGCCTCGGCGTGGAAATCGACGATGACGATGCCGAGCGGCGCGGGCGGCGCGTCGAGCAGGCGGGTGAGCGCGGCGAAGGGGTCGTCCACCGGTTCGAGGAAGGCGCGGCCGATCGCGTTGACCACGGTCACGCGCAGCTCGCCCACCTGCGTCGTCAGCCAGCCTTGCCCCGGCGCACCGGCCGGGAAGTTGAGCGGGCGGACGATCGGCAGGCGCCCGGTGAGGGTTTTGGCGATGTCTTTGTCGCGCCAGACGTGATTCCCGGTGGTGATCACGTCCACCCCGGCCGAGAGCATGTCCTCGGCGGTGGCGGCGGTGATCCCCCGGCCGCCGGAACTGTTCTCGCCGTTGGCGATGACCAGATCGACACCGTACTGCTTGCGCAGCGGTCTGAGCTGGCGCTGGACCAGCGCCCGCCCGGCGGTGCCGATCAGGTCGCCGAGGGCGAGGATGCGGAGGTGGGAGTTCGCCATAGCGATTGCCTGTGGTGGTCAGTAGCCTGGTGGTTCACGGTTCGAAGGTTCAAAAGTTCGAAGGTTCGGCGGTTAGCGCTTGAACTTTCGAACCTTCGAACCTTCAACCCGTGAACCGGCAAAGCGAAGGGGAGTCGGCGGACGATCATCGCGCTGTCCGCCGACTCCCCTAGCCCGCGACGCACGTTACCGTGCGTGGTCTACTGCGCGTGTTTCGCGGATAACGGTGACTTTGATCTGTCCCGGATACTCCAGGGTCTCTTCGATCCGCTTGGCGACATCGCGCGCGAGGCGGATGGCACCGAGATCGTCGATGTGATCGGGTCGGACGAGGATGCGAACCTCGCGACCCGCCTGGATCGCGAAGGACTTGTCCACGCCGTCGAACGAGTTGGCGACGCTCTCGAGCGCCTCCAGCCGCTGGATGTACCGCTCCAGCATGTCGCGCCGTGCGCCCGGTCGGCCACCGCTGATCGCGTCGGCGGTGGCGACGATGAAGGCTTCGACAGTCGCGGGCTCTTCCTCGCCGTGATGGGCGGCGATCGCGTGGACGATCCGCGACGATCGTCCAAGGCGCTTCGCGATTTCCGCGCCGATCAAGGCGTGGGGGCCTTCGACTTCGTGGTCAACCGCCTTGCCGATGTCGTGCAGCAGCGCGGCGGTCTTGGCAACGTTGATGTCCGCCCCGATCTCGGCGGCGATCCCTGCGGCGATGAATGAGCACTCGAGCGAGTGTTGCAGGACGTTCTGGCCGTAGCTGGTGCGGTACTTGAGCCGTCCCAGCAGGCGGATCAGCTCGGGGTGGAGGCCCTGCACGTTCGCTTCGTAGGCGACGCGCTCGCCCTCCTCCTGCATGACCGTTTCGACCTCTTGCGTCGCCTTGAGGACGACTTCCTCGATCCTGGCCGGGTGGATGCGCCCATCCTGGACCAGTTTGAGGATCGCGCGCCGGGCGATTTCGCGCCGGACAGCATCGAAGCAAGAGACCATGATCGCTTCGGGCGTGTCGTCGATGATGATATCGACGTGGGTGGCGGCTTCGAGTGCGCGGATGTTGCGCCCTTCGCGCCCGATGATCCGGCCTTTCATGTCATCGCTGGGCAGGGGGACGACCGAGACGGTCGATTCGGCAACGTATTCGGGGGCGCAGCGCTGGACTGCGGTGGCCAGGATCTGCATTGCCCGCCGGTTAGCTTCTTCTTTAGTCTCCTGCTCGATCTGCCTGATCTTGCGACCGGCGATCTCCCGAACTTCTTCTTCGATTTCGTCCAGCAGGAGTTTCTTGGCGTCATCCGTGCTCAGCCCGGCAACGCGTTCCAGCTCCAGTCGTTGCTGTTCGCGCGCCCCGTCGAGTTCGAGACGGATGGTGTCGAGTTCGCGTTCGCGGCTCTGGATGGTCTTCTCGCGCCGCTCCATGGTCTCGACCTTCTTGTCGGCCGCCTCCTCCTTCTGTTGGAGTCGGCGTTCAAGCCTGGTCACCTCGGCGCGGCGTTCCTTGAGTTCTAGGTCGACCTCGCTGCGCAGGCGCAGCGCCTCGTCTTTGCCCTGGAGGATGATTTCCTTCTGCTGTGATCGCGCATCTTCGAGGATTGTGTCCGCGTCCCGCTGTGACTCCTTCATCCGGGAGGCTTCGCGCGCCTGCAACCAGTAGTAGGTTGCAACGCTTGCCAGCCCCGCCGCAACGAGCATCGCCACCAGCAGGACGAGAACGTTCGCCGTTGACATACGTTCCCTTCCCTCTGCCTGTTTTTCAATTGTTAAGGTTCATCGACGTTGTGAACGGCACTGCTGATCGAGGCCCGCGATGGCAACGATCACCCCGGCACCGCTCCGCAGCACCAATGATCCATCTGAGCGATCATACCCGTTTGTTGATCGGGGTGTCAAGCGAGGCGGTTTGGGGGCAGAACGAGGGGGACCAGCGCGACGGGTAGGAAGGAATGTATAGACAGGGGATGGAGCGCGGCGGTCGGCGACGGGACGGCGTTGGCGGCCGAACCCGCGGACGAGGGTCGCACGACCACGAAACTCCCTGCGCGGGGCAGGATGCGCGCCTGCGGCAAACGGCCAACTCGGACCGAAAAGGCGGTTGCAGCGGGGCCAGCGGTGTGCTATTATTCCCTTCGCTCCGGGCACATGTGCCTGTAGCTCAGAGGATAGAGCGCTTGGTTGCGGACCAAGAGGTCGCAGGTTCGACTCCTGCCAGGCATACCGCTGAGTCCCGGAGCAGAGCAACGAAAACGGCGAGGGCAATTGCCCTCGCCGTTGCTGTTCTTGCTACTGAGCGACCATTCGCTGGCGTGCCCGGTGGGCCAGGCCGGGTATCCAGGCAAGGACAGGCTCAGGAACGACCGGCCAGTTCGCGCTCGGGGCGCACCGTGCGATTCTCGTGGGCCTGGAGCAGGCGCATCTTGGCGACGAGTCGCTGGAAGGCGAGGCCGAAGACATCGGCGTCCGACTCCGGGCGCAGCTCCACCACGCGGGCGGCGCTGATGTCGCCGCGCGACAGCGCATCGGCGGCCATCGCCTTGCGCCGCAGGTTCGCCACCATCCGCTGGAAGGCCGTGCCGAGCACATCCTTCTCCGAGATCGGGTCGGCGTCCACGCTGACATCGCCCTGGGCGAGCTTGTTGGCGACGTTGGCCATGCGCCGCTGGTAGTCCGACACCGCGTTGAAGGCTTCGGCGAGTTGCCCGATCTCGTCGTCCGAGCGCACCCGGAGCGTCTCACCGAGTTCGCCCTTGGCCAACCGCCGCGCGACCACGGCCATCTCGCGCGTCGGCACGATCAGGGTCTGCATCAGGAAGATGGCGGCACCGATGCCGACGAGCAGGGCCAGGACAAGCAGGATGAGTTGCTGCTGCTGGCCCGTGTGCGCCGCCTCCACCACTTCGCCCTGCTCCACTTCGGCGGTGTTGCTCTGCAGGTTGATCAGGCTGTCCAGCGCCTTGACCGTGGCATCGCTGGCGGGCACCATCGTCTGCGTGCGCCAGGCTTCCGCTTCCTGGGACTTGCCGGCCTGCTGCAGTTCGAACCAGTGCGGCCGGGAATCGCGATACTTCGGCCAGGTCCGATCCCACACTTGCAGGGCGGCGAGCGAGTCGGAGGTATCAGCTACCGCGCGGAACGCGGCGATGTTGTCCTCGACCGCCTTGATGCGCGCCACCTCGGCCTTGACGATCTGCTGCTTCCCATCCTCATTCTGGGTGAGATAGTCGGGGAGGGTGTAGCGCAACTGCCACATCGCGCTTTGTGCAGCGCCGAGATCGACCGCGCCGCGCAGTTCGACGTTGTATTGCGCTTCGAGCTCGCTCTCCAAACCTTTGTTCGCCTGGAAGCCGACCCACCAGACCGTGACCATCAGTACCAGCACCACAGCGAAGCTAGCAAAAAGACGTTGCCGGATACCGAATTTCATGAAATCCACTACTCCTACTCGCGAAGAATACTCCGTGGCCAACACAGGCTGATGGCCACCCTTGCACAAAAAGCGCATGCCCAGTACGCCTCTCATGCCGACCATTGTGTAGGAGTAGGGGGTGGGGTCACAATAGCCCACCATGACTTTTATGCTAGCCCGTCAGCTTCAGGCGTTCGGGACGGAGGTCTCGAATTCCGCTGTGAGAGAGGTCATAGGGCCAAACCGGGACGAAAGTCTGATCTGCCCTTGATTCCAGCCAGGTGAATGATGGGGTGACATTATGGGCGCTGCGGGGTGTGAACACGCGAGGAGCGGCAAGGAAAACGGCGAGGGTTGCCCCTCGCTGTCGCTGTTTTTCTGGGAGGTCCTGCCTGGGGTACTAGCCGCCGATGGCAACCTGCAACGCGGGGCGGCGGAGATCGGCCAGCGAGAGCGGGCGCAAGGCGTGCGGGGTGGAGAGCAGTTGCTCGATCAGGGGAATGAAGCACTCGGCCAGTACTGAGCACTGAATATGGCCCGAAGGTACCGCTCTGCGGTGCTAGCCGTCCCGGTGAGGCGACCACTCGTACGGAGAGGCGGCCAGGGGACGGCAGCGGGACATTCGATGCCGTGTTGCGGCTCGGGCGGGGAGAATGGTGGGTGCGTTTCGGTGTTATGCTCTGGTGACGACGCGGGCGATCGGCGTGGAAGATTGCTCGACTGCTCGCTGGCCCGCGACGAGGGGCGAGAGAAGGTCGCCGTTCGTGTCGCGGCCACCACACAGGAGGTTCGATGCTCATTTCGACCAGGCTCTCCCCGGATGATCCGCGCCTCGCGGCGCTGGGCTTGCCCGACGATCGCGAATGGTATCGCTTCACCGTGCGTGCGGGGCTCGGGCTGCCGTGGGACGTGGGGCGTCCCTGGCCGAGGAAGCTCGACTGGAGCGCGATCGGCACGCCGGTGGACAGCGGTGCGCGGGAAGGGGCCGTGCTGGAACTGGGCGAGCCCGGCGACGAGTGGTACGCGCAGCTCTGGGTGCAGTACATCGGCGATCCGCGCGAGGCGGTGTTTCTCGAAGCTGGCTGGGACCCTGCGGCGGGGCGCGTGCGTATCGCGATGCACGGGCTGGAGCAGCATCCGAGCGATGCGCAGATCAGTTCGCTCGCCAGGGCGCGCGATTGGTTCGCGCCGATCGGGTTGGAAGAGGAACCGACGTAGCGACGGCATGCCCGCCGAGATGCGGGGCGATGCGCATGGGAAAACCTTACCTCGGCGTCTCGCCGCCCTCGTCAAGGGCTGCCTGCACCTTCTCGATCCCGACGCCGAGCGCCCCGGCGAGCTTGCGGCTCATGGCCGGTCCGGGCCGCTGGGTGCCCTCCTCCCACCGCTGGATGGTGCGCAATTCCACGCCCACCAGCGCCGCCAGCTCGTCCTGGGTGACGTGGCGGCTGCGCCGCAATTCGCCGAGTTTCGCCGCCATTTTCTAACCTTTCTTTGCCTGAACGCCCGGTGTTCGGGGTTTCACCGGGCAACTGTAGCGGGAAAGGGGGCCATCTGGCTATGGTGGACCCCAAGGCAGATAGAGTTCTGTCAAGTTGGGTGGAGATACAACGCCCGCCCGGAGATGAAGTCTCCGGGCTACGAAATGCGCCGGATCAATCCGGCTTGGAAACTATTCTGACAGCGTTCTGGCTACGCAACGCTTTGCGCGATGCGCTAGAGGCAACAAACGGCAGCGGCGGGTGGTGAGACCACCCGCCGCTGCCGTCTCAACCTCCCCTGCCCATCTCCCTTCTCTCCACTCTCCACTCTCCTCTCTTCTCTCCTCACTCCTCACCCATCGTCAGTCCCACGCTTCCAGGCGTGCGCGCCATTCGCCGAGCCAGATGGGGATTTGCTGGCGGCGCTGCTCGATGAAGATGACGAGGGCGATCATGATGAAGCCGATCAGGGCGGCGAGGTACCAGTTGTTGAGCGACTTGATGGGGTCGCGCAGGAGGAGGGCGACCGCCAGGACGATGCCGAGGCCGCCGCCGAAGAAGGTGCGCCGCCACTGGAGCGCCGCGCCGAGCGTGAAGAGGAGGGCGGTCTCGACGAGCATGAAGCTGCCGTAGAGGTGGCGGTCGGCGATGCCCGCAGGGAGGTAGCCGAGCGCCTGGATGGTCGTGACCGACACCAGGAGGCTGACGGCGGCGAGTTCGAGCGTCGCCTTGATGCCCGCGCCGGTGCCGCGCCGCCATTCGAGGTAGGCGATGCCGAGCAGGAAGAGTCCGGCGGGGAGGGCGAAGGCCTGGGGCTGGCCGATCTCGCGGACGAAGAGGTGGACCATGTAGCCCGCTTCCAGGAAAGCGACGCCGATGTAGCCGAGGAGGCGTTCGCGGCGGTCGAAGCCATGCGCGACGAGGGTCAGGCCGCTGATCGCCAGGGTGAAGGCGAACGATTGCTGCCCCTGGGTGTCGGCGGCGTTCGCCAGGCCGAGGAGGAGCGCCCAGGCCGAGTAGGCGATGGTGCCGACGGCGAGCGGGCGACGCCAGGGGTCGAGCGCGGTGGTGGTGACGGCGCGGACGCCGATCGCCAGCAGGGTCAGGCCGAGGGCGAGCAGCGCCCAGGGCGTGGATTGCGCGCTCAACGAGATGCCGACGAGATCCAGCAGGTGCCAGAAGGCGAGGGCGGTCAGCGCGAGCGCGCCCCAGGCTTCGCCTTCGCCGCGCCAGCGGGTGGCGAAGAGGCCGAGGAGGACTGTGCCGGCCAGGGCGGCGACCAGACCAGCTCCGGCTTCGGGCGCGCTGCCGACGATGGCGAGGATGAGCGCGCCGAGGGCGAAGGCGAGCGGCGGGGCGGCCCAGGCGTCGATCAGCAGGCGCTCGGCACCGAGGAAGGTCCGGCGGGCGGGTGTCTCCGGCTCGGCGGTGTTGCGCAGGGTGGCGATGGCGTCGGCGGTGATGGCGAGGAACCAGGCGGGGGCGATCAGTAGCGCCAGCAGTTGGGCGTTCGGCAGGCCCGGGGCGAGCGCGTGGGCGGTGGCGACAAAGCCGGCCAGCGCGCTGCCGATGGCGGGGTAGAGCGAGAGCGGGTGGCGGAAGAGGGCGGTCGAGAGGGCGTAGAGCGCCGCGACGCCCCACCAGGCGAACGCCAGGGTGTGCACGTCGCCCCAGGAGAGGGCGATGGCGAAGGCGGAGCCGCCGTAGGCGAGCGCGTAGCAGGGGGTGGCCCAGGCGACGAGCGGTCCCGCGTCGTCCGTGGCGGTCTCTGCGGCCGGGCTGGCAGCGTCGATGGTGTGGCGCAAGAGGTCGGCGACGACGAGCGCGACGAAGAGGAGGGGGAGGAGGCCGAGGCCGTAGTTGGCTTCGGAGACGAACAGGCTCATGCCGATGGCGTAGGCGGCGGCGGCGGTCCCGGTCGCGGGCCAGGCGAAGGCGGACTGGCGGAAGAGCCAGCCGAGCGCCACGTAGCCGAGCGACACGAGGGCGAGGGTGGCGACGTTCAGCTCGCGGGTGGCGAGCGGGAGAGCGCCAGGCCGAGCACGACGAGCAGTTGGCCCATGCCGAAGAAGGGATCGCGTAGCCGCTGAGCGGGCCGTGACAACGGGCCGACCGGTTGCCGCCAGCCCCGGTGCAGCACCATGCCGACGACGGTGTAGGCGAGACTGAGGGCGACCGCGACGAGTCCGGCGTAGCGCCAGGGGAGCTCGTGCTGCACGCAGAGATCGGCGATCAGCACGGGGATGAAGAGGGCGACGGGGTAGAGCCAGGCGGCGCGACGCCAGGCGATGGCCGAGCCGGTCCAGAGTCCGATGCTGATGGCCAGCGCGACGACGCGCAGCGACTGATCGGGGATGGCGACGATGGGGCCGAGCGCGGCGAGGAGGTAGCCGCAGAGGTACCAGGGCCAGCGGTAGGCGGGGCGAATCGCGCCGAACGCCGCGCCGAGCAGGACGTAGAGCGGCGCGAGGAGGGCCAGCGCGAGGCCGTAATCGGCGATGGCAGGGGCGGAGCGACTTCAGGCTGAGGGCGAGCAGCGCCCAGATGGGGGAGAGCCAGGTTGCGCCGTAGACGAAGAGGGCGCGGATCGTCTGGTGCTCGGCGGTGGCGAGATCGGGGGAGAGGGCGCGGACGAAGGCGTCGAACGAGGGGTGGCGGTCGAAATGCGCCAGCAGGGCCGAGACGGCGAGCAGCGACGATCGCCAGGCCGAGCGTCTGCACGGTCGCCGCGCGGTCGGCGGCGGCGAACAGGGGCATCGCGAGGACGAGCGTGTAGCCGAGAGCCAGAGCGGGGCGGCGTAGCGCACCCCGGCGCGGTCGGTCGCGAGGGCGGCGAGCAGATAGGCCGTGCCGAGCAGGGCGAGCAGGCGCGCGGCGTCGTGATCGGCCAGGAGAGGCCCCAGTTGCGGGCGATCAGGGCGCAGGCGGCGGCGTAGGGCAGCGGGAAGAGGGCACAGGCGGCGTAGAGGAAGCGGCTGGCGCGGCGCGTGGCCGTCGAGGCGACCAGCGCGGCGACGATCAGCAGGAAGGTGGCCAGGACCGGGCGGGGCAGGAAGTAGCCCCAGGTAAAGCCTGCGGGCGGGGCGTCGGCGGTGCGGGCGAGCGCCAACAGGAGCGCCAGCGCGCCGGATGCGTAGCCGAACGCGAAGAGGGGCGCGGCGAAGCGCGAGCGCCAGTCGCCCAGGCCGATGACGGTGGCGAGCAGGGCGCGGCGGGATTCGCCGGTGCGCCGGGCGGCGACTTCGGCGGCGACGAGCAGGGCGAGCGCGAGACCGATCCAGGCGAGCGGCGCACGTCGGCGGAAAGAGCCAGCAGATCGAACGCGGGAAGGGCGGCGAGGGGCAGGAAGGCGACCGCGAGCCAGGCCCAGGCGCGCTGGCGCAGGAGGAAGGTCGCGGCACCGTAGAGGAGGGCGAGGGTCATCAAGGTGGCGAACTGGCCCCAGGTGGCCGGTGGCGAGGCGAACATTGCCATGACCGTCAGCAGCGGGATGGTGTGCGCGACCGGTTCGAGCGCCAGGCCGAGATAGCTGTAGGAGCCAGCGTCGGCGCGACCGGCGCGGAGGGCGAAGCGCGCGAAGAGGAGGTAGCCGCCCGCGACGAGCGCCCAGACCAGCCCCTGCCAATCAGCGAGCAAGGAATCCGGGTGGACGGTCAGATGCAGACCGAAGCCGATGGCGAGCGGGAGGAGGTAGGCGGCGACGGCGCGGAAAAGGAGCTGGCGGAAGAGCCAGGCGGCCAGGGCGTAGAGGCCGACGAGCACGAAGAGGGTCGGGACGCGGCTCGCCGGGGTTTGTGCGGGCCAGAGTGCGGCGAGGACAGGCAGCGCCAGGGCGAGCTGATAGGCGGGCCGGGTGGCGATGGCGAGCAGGGTCGGGCTGGCTTCGTCGGCGAGGGCGCGCTGCCGCCAGCGGCCCCAGGTCAGCGCGGCGAGCGCGAACAAGGCCAAGCGCGAGGTTGTGCCAGGCGTCTGGCGAGGATGACGGGATGCCAGATGCGCACGTGCGGACACTGCCTCGTCCAGTGTGAGCAGGAAAGCGACGGGGAGGCTCCAGGCGGCGATGTAGGGGTAGGCGCGGCCGGTCAGGCGGCGCGCGGCGAGGGCGTAGTAGGCCGCGCCGAGCCACCAGGCGAGGGCGACGGCCAGGCCGAAGAAGTCGTCGGCCTCCACGCCGGTGATCGGGGTCCAGAGCGCGGGGAGGAAGTGGCCGAGCAGGATGAGGGCGAGGATGGCGGGCGCGGCGACCTGGGCGGTCCAGGCGCAGGCCCAGGCGAGGGCGGGCCACCGCTCGCGCAGGCGGTCGGCGAGGATGAGGTAGCGCATCGCCAGGAGGAGCAGGGCGCAGCAGCGCCATTCGAGCGGGACGCCGAGCCAGGCGAGGATGGTGAAGATCTCCGCGCCCCCGCCAGGGCGGTCAGCAGGGCGAAGGTGCGGTCGCGCAGGAGCAGGTGGGAGCCGAGATAGATCGGTAAGCAGACGAGGGCCGCAATCAGCCAGATCGCGTCGCGGTCCCAGTTGAGGAGCTGCGGCTGGCCGAGCGTCCAGATGGTGAGGGGGATGAAGGCCGCGCCAATCGCCAGCAGGACGCTGCCGGTGCGGGAGAGGGCCAGTTTCTGGCGCACGAAGATGCCCGCCAGGTAGAAGAGCAGGGTGGTGATGATCGTGGAGACGAAGTGCGGGATCGCGTCCAGGTGGGTCGGGTTGATGGTCGAGATGACGGTGCCGGAGGTGAGGATCAGGAAGCCCCCAGGCTGAGCAGGCCGTTTAGCGTCCGCTCGGAGAGGAGGTAGGTGCCGACCTGGCCCCAGGAGAACGTGGGGCGTGGGGGTGGGGTGTGGGGGCGTGGGGGCGTGGGGGCGTGAGGGCGTGAGGGCGTGGGGGCGTGAGGGCGTGGTTTTCGCGCGCGGGTGGCGGCGGGGGTGCGGGGGTGGTCGCGCGGTTTGGGGGGTGCGACGGGTGTGCTGGGTGCGGGCGGCGGGGTTGGTTGGGGCGGCGCGGTGACAACTACTGATGCGGGCGGCGGGGTTGGCGCAGGGGGAGCGGCGGCGACGGGCGGTGCGGTGGGTGGCGTGGGTTGGGCGGGCTGGGGGCTGGGTGCGGGGGGTAGGCGCAGGCCGAGGGAGGTTTCCACGGTGGCGATGCGCCGCTCGGTGGCTTCCAGCGCCGAGGTTGCGCCGGTGGATGGCAGCAGGCCGTTCGTGCGCCAGTGGCGCAGCTGCATCTGCAGGAAATGGAGGTGCCCGAGTTCCTCCAGGGCGGCGGTCTCGAAGGTGGAGTAACAACTTGGGCAGCGGGTCTGTTCAAACGGGCTGTGATACTGGCAGCGGGGGCAGTCCATCGCTCGCTCCGTTCGCTAGTCGTGAGTCGTGAGTCGTGAGTGGCTCGGGGCGTTCAGCGCATGAGTGCTGAGAGGCAGACGCAGCCGGTAAGCAGGAATACGGCGATGATGAGGAGGATGAGCACGTTCGAGTCGATGCCGCCGCGCTCTTGACGGGCGGGTAGCGCGACGACGGTGTCGCGTGTGCCGAAGTGGTCGCCGAGCCAGGCGAAGAGGCGTGCGCCGCATTTGCGGCAGTGCAGGCGCGGCTCGTGGCTGGTGGTCGGGGGCGGGAATTCGGTGCCGCAGCGATGGCAGATCATGGGACCCTCCGGGGAATGACGAATGGAGAATGACGGATGAAGAATGGAGATTTAGCGCGATGCTATGGGAGGCGCTATCCGTACTTCTCAGTTGATGGTGCCGACGATAGTCACGAGGTGGTCGCCGAGGGTGATGGATTGGAGGGTGACGCCGAGGTCGTAGCCGGAGAGGTCGAGACTGGCGTTGGCCTGCTGGATGACCTGATCGCGGACGAAGGTGGGGAGTGGGGTGCGGCCGAGGCCGACATCCTCGATCGCGAAGACGGGGACGCCATTTGCCACGCTGGCGGTCAGGGTGGCGCGCACCGGGACGACGAAGGCCCCGCCGCGCGCCTTGCCGTTGACGACGAGCTGGTCGTTGCCGATGGTGACGCTCACATCCGAGAAGGGGATGGCACCGTTGCTCTCCGCGATGAAGTAGGCGACGGTGTTGGCCAGTTCGGCGTCGGTGAGGGTGAGTGTGAAGGGCTGGCCCCGGTGCTTGCCGTCCATCAGCGCTTCGAGCGCCGCGATCTGGGCGGGGAGTGCGGGGGTGGCGGCGACGATCGCCACCCGCTCCGGCGAGCGGACGACGAAGAGGCCGACGCCGAGCAGGAGATTCGCCACGGAGAGCAGGGCCAGCAGCCTGCCGCCGGAAAACCAGCCTCGTATCTTCATCGCTCGCTCCCTCCGGTTACTGTGGTCGCCCAACGGGGTGTCGTGGGGCGCAGCGTAGGGCGCGAGCGGCTGTATGTTGCAGGGGCGCGGCTGTACAAAACTGTATTTTGGGGTGGATCGGGGCGAAATTCGGCAATTACAGGCTCGCGAAGGGTTGCGCTGCTGTAGGGGCGGTTCGCGAACCGCCCTGGTATCCCTGGCAGGCGGTTACCCAGCGAAGCAGGGCGTCACGACCATCTATTCCACCAAAACATAGAGGAGGGCGAGCAAGGCGCGATGGTGGCAGATAGTGTCTGAATCGTGTACAAGTGGCGACAGAAACGCCGACCAGACGTACGGCTCCGGTCGGTGGCACGGGGACTCGCCGCGCACCGCAGACCGCGTGCATGGTCGCGCCGCAAACCAGGCTGACTTGTTGCCACATGTCGCATCTACGCACCAGAATGGCCCTTCGTTATGTTTGGTGGAGTTGATGGCGTCACGACGCGCCCTACGAGATGGCGGGCGGATCCCGTACTACACTGGCGAGGTGGCGAGGAACTGACGGAGGCGTGGCGAGGGGTGGGATGGCGCTCAGAGAACCGGTGACGCTCACCCAGTTGATCGGCTTCGGGGTCTTCCTCTGGCTGGGGATCTATCTGCTGACGCGCGTGACGGTGCGGACGCCGACGATCGTGGCGAGCATCGCGGGGCTGTTCGCGCAGGCGGCATTCTTCGCGTCGAGCGCGCTGTCGTACAACGCGACCGATGCGGCGCAGCTCGATTTTCTGGAACATGCCTTCTGGTGGACGTCGGTGCTGCCGGTCGCCACCTGGTTCCACTTCAGTTTCGACGCGGCGTCGCGGGTGCCGTTCGCGCGAGCGCGGGCGGGCACCGACCGGGGTGCCAGCGGCGGCGATTGCCGTCTACATCGCCGCCGCGCTGGTGATCGTCTTCGGGACGGCGACCGACCTCTTCCTGGGCACCATGGCACCGGGGGAGCGGATGGCCGATTTCGGCCCCGGTTCGCTCTACCCGCTCTATCCCTGGTATCTCGGGATCGTGGCGGGGTGGGCGTTCGTCAACCTGGCGCGGGCGCTCTGGATCGCGTCGCGCAGCGGCGATCGGGGCGATTTGCTGCTGTCGATCCAGTTGCGGCTGCTGACCGTGGGCGGGTTGCTCTTCCTGATCGGGGCGCTCTGGATCTCGTCGCGCTACAGCTGGGGGCTGACGCCGCGCGTGTTGCCGGGGTATGCCTGCCTGATCTGCGGGCTGGCGGGGCTGGGCTACGGCGTGAGCGCGCTTCCGGTTTGCTGCTGGAGGGAAGAACATCCAGCGCGATTTCGGCTATAGCCTGCTCGGGATCGGGTTGATCAATCTGCTCTACGTGGCAATCCTCAGTTCGGTCGGGCCGCAGCCGGTCGGCGCGCTGCTCTGGCTGGTGGGGCTGGTGACGGTGACGCACGCGGCGGTCGATCCGGGGCGGAATCTGCTCGACCGGCTCTTCTTCAGCACCGCCGAGCGCACGGCCCGCGCCGAGGCGCGCGACTGCGCGACCGACCTCGGCACGGTGCCGGTCGCGGCGGTGATTGCGCCCGAACCGGAGCCGCCGGAGCCTGATTTGGCGATTGAGGAGACCGAGCCGGAGGAAGCGCCGCCGCCCACGCCGCGCGCCAGCGGCGTGGAAGAGCCGCCCCGATGGGGACGGGGGATTTCGAGGTCGGGGGGAGAAGGCGTTCAAGGATCTGGTGCGAAAGGGGCTGACGAACCTGAAGAAGCCGCCGCAACTGGCGAAGAGTCCGCTGCTGGGGCTGTCGGTGGTGGAAGAGCGGGTGCAGCAGAATGGTTTGGACGACAACCGCCTGAACCGGGTGGCGGCGCTGCGCGAGCTGCTGATCGAGCAGATCGACGGTCTGCGGCCCGCCGATGGCGCGGCGAGCCGTGTCGGAGAGTCGTGGCGCTTCTACAACGTGCTGCACTATCCGTATGTGCGCGAGTTGTCGCGCAAGGCGGCGCTGGCGGAGGCGCGGCGGCTGGAGGGGGAGCGGCGACGGCGCGGGGTGCGCGAGCCCGACGACCACGAGCAGGTGCTCGGCTGGCTGGTCGATGTGGACGAGGATACGTTCTATAAGTGGCAGCGCCGCGCCTCGGATACGATCGCGACGATCCTCTGGGAGGAGCACGCGAAGTCGGTGCGGTGAGGGTTTCCGGGCGCAAGTGAGAGGCTGGGGTGAGCGCGGCGCGTGGATGGTGTGCGCGGGCGTTGGCCTGCCTGTGCGTTGGCGCATTGCTTGCATTCGTGATGGTGGCACCGTGGATGGTGTCGGCATGAAGGAGAGCTACGATATCTGGTGGCGATGCTGCCAGTGGTCGGGGGTGTGGCGAAGGCGGTTGAGTTGGGGCGTCACGCGCGGCGGTTGAAGAGGGGATGGGTGGTGTCGAATAGGAGGCGGGCGGGGTAGGATGCGGCCCCCTAAATCCCCCGTAAACGGGGGACTTTGGCGGGTGGCTGGGGGCGTGGTTGGCGGTGGTGTCCGCTATTCGCGGGTGACGCGTGTGGTGATGGCGACGAGGGTGCCGTGCCCACGCGGGCGGGTCGGTGACCCGCCCCTACCGGGATGGGTGCGAGTGAAAGGGGCGCTGGACCGGGGGAGGGGGACGTGCTAGGCTCCGCGCAGAG
This sequence comes from Chloroflexia bacterium, assembly GCA_046328475.1. Lineage (GTDB taxonomy): Bacteria > Chloroflexota > Chloroflexia > Thermomicrobiales > CADCWN01 > CADCWN01. Next base: position 29,694 of record JAXLWN010000068.1, read on the forward strand.
GGATGGGGGTTGGTGCGGAGGTGGTGGCGATTTGGAAGGGGCGGTCAGCGGCCCGCGCGTGCGCAGCGGTATCCTGGGGTTCGGGCGCGATATTACGATCCTGCTGGTCCTGCTGCTGGCGGCGGGGGCGGTGGGTGGTCCGGCGCGTTCGTTGTTCCCGGTTTATCTGGAGCGGGATCTCCACTGGGCTGCGCCCGCGATTGCGGCGTTGACGACGGCGCGGCTGCTGGCGGCGGCGTTGAGCGCGCCAATCGGCGGGACGCTGGCCGATATCGCGGGGCCACGGCGGGCGCTCTGGTGCGGGCTGCTCGGGCTGCCGGTGGCGGCGTCGCTCTTCCTGCTGTCGGTGCCGCCCGCGCTGATTTTCCTGATGCTGGCAATCGGCGTGGCCGATGGGATGCAGTCGACCGGCAGTCAGTCGTACCTGGTGACGCGGGCGAGCGGCAAGACGATCGGGCTGGCGACCGGGGCTTTTTATGTCGGCAGCACGCTCGGCGGCGCGCTCGGGAATCTCGGGGCGGGCACGCTGCTCGATGGCTGGGGCTTCCGGGCGCTGGGGTGGGCGGGACTCGGGGGTGGGTTGCTGGTGCTGGTGGGGGCGCTGGCGCTGCCCGCCGGGGAGCGGTCGGAGCGGCGGCGGGCGGCACTGGGCAGCACGCTGGCGGGGTATCGGCCGCTGCTCAGGTTTCGCGCGTGCGGCAACTCGGGCTGTTGCGTTTCCTCTCGACCTGCGCCTGGGGGACGGCGACCTTCCTCTGGCCGATCCTGATCGCGCGAATGAGCGGCGACCGGGGGACGGCGGCGCGCTTCGGGACGGTCAGCCTGGCGCTGGCGGTGATGGCGCAGTTGGCGACCGGGCGGTTGATCGATGCGATCGGGCCGGGGCGGCCGACGCTGGTGCTGGCCTGCCTCGCGCCGGTCATGCCGGTGTTGTCGGCGGTGGCGATTGCGAGCGATTCGCTCCCGGCGCTCCTTGTGGTCGGGGTGGTGGGGACGAGCGCGGCGTGGTCGCTGTCGGGGACGATTCTGCCGATGGTGCGGGCGACGTCGCCGGGCGATCAGGTGGGGCAAGTGGCCGGGCTGCTGAGTTCGCTCTGGTCGCTGGCGATGCTGACGGGGACGCTGCTGGCGGGGTGGCTGGTGGAGATCAGCCCGGTGCTGCCGTTTGTGACGGTGGCGTTGCTGAATTTGCCGACGGCGGTGGCGGCGTTCCGGTTGCAGCGTTCGTTGCGGGCGGCGCAGGCGTAGGGATTTTGCCAACGGTATTGGTCGGTCGTAGGGGCGTTCACTTGAACGCCCTGGTGTCCGTGACGCACGATTTCAAGGATAGGAATGGTGGGTGGGAGCCGGGCAAGGTGTGCCCGGCTCCCGGCTCTCGTAGGGGCGGCTCGTGAGCCGCCCGCGTGGTGTGGCGATCGGCATCACGGTTGCCCGGACACCGGGCGGCTCACGAGCCGCCTACAAACGTCGGGGCATCAGGCAAGGTATGGGGATTGCGGTGTGTTGGGCGATGTGGTGTGTGTTTGGGGAGGTATGCGATGGCGAAGCAGTTGAGCAATGCGGAGGTGGCGGCGACGTTCAATCGGCTGGCGGATTTGCTGGCGATTCGGGGGAGAATCGGTTCAAGGTGGTGGCGTACCGGCGGGCGGCGGAGAGTATCGGGCAGGTGGGGGAGCCGCTGGCGGCGATCCGGCAGCGGGGTGGGCTGGAGGAGATTCCGGGGGTTGGGGAGGAGATCGCCGAGAAGATCGGCGATTTGCTCGATACGGGGAGTTTTCGGCTGCTGCGGGAGGTCGAAGGGCAGTTCCCGCCGAGCGTGACCGAGTTGCTGACGGTGCCGGATGTGGGGCCGAAGCGGGCGCGGACGCTTTATGAGCAGTTGGGGGTCGATAGCCTGGCGTCGCTGAAGGCGGCGATCGAGGCGGGGAAGCTGAATGGACTGCCGGGCTTCGGGAAGGATTTGGTCGCGCGGATCGCGGCGGGGTTGCAGGCACCGGAGAGCGAGGAGCGGCGGATGCGGCTCGACCGGAGCCGCGCGGTCGCCGGGGAGTTGATCGCGGCAATGCGCGAGCGGGTGCCGGACCTCAAGAGATCGAGCTGGCGGGGAGTGCGCGGCGGTTCCGGGAGACGGTTGGGGATATCGACATGGTCGCGGCGGCGGACGACCCGGCGGCCGTGGTGGAGGCGTTCGCGGGGTTGCCGGGCGTGGCGCGCGTGGAGATGCGCGGGCCGAATCGCTGCCGGGTGGCGCTGGCGTCGGGGGCATCGGCCGACCTGCGGGTGCTGCCGGAAAAGCACTGGGGCTCGCTGCTGCACCATTTCACCGGCAGCAAGTACCACAATATCCGGCTGCGCGACCTGGCGCTGGCGCGCGGGGCGCGGATGAGCGAGTACGGCTACGCAGTCGGAGACGATCTGGTCACTTGCGCGACCGAGGAGGAGGTCTACGCCTACCTCGGGATGCAGTTCGTGCCGCCGCCGATGCGCGAGGAGAGCGGGGAGATCGAGCTGGCGCTGAAGGGGGAGTTGCCGCGCATCGTGGAAGTGGCTGACTTGCGCGGCGATCTGCACATGCACACGACCTGGAGCGATGGCACGGCGAGCGTGCGCGAGATGGCGATCGCGGCGCGCGACCGGGGCTACGCCTATATCTGCGTCACCGACCATACGCACGGGCTGGGCATCGCGAATGGGCTGACGCCGGAGCGATTGCGCCAGCAGCGGGCGGAGATCGAGCGGGTGAACGCGCAGTTGGCACCGTTCCGGGTGTTGCAGGGGGCGGAGGTGGAGGTGCGCGCCGACGGCAGCCTCGATTTCGAGGACGAGGTGCTGGCGGGGCTCGATTTGGTGATCGCGGCGGTCCACACGAGTTTGCGGCAGGGGCGCGAGCGGCTGACGGAGCGGGCGCTGGGGGCGATTCGCAATCCGTATGTCGATGTGCTGGCGCACCCGACCGGGCGGTTGGTTGGCGGTCGCGCGGGCGGCGACTTCGACATGGAGGCGATTTTTGCCGAGGCGGCGGCGACCGGGACAGCGCTGGAGATCGATGGCGACCCGGCGCGGCTCGATTTGCGCGACAGCCACGCGCGGGCCGCGATTGCGGCGGGGTGCATGATCAGCATCGACAGCGACGCGCACGCGGTGGCGGGGTTGGGCAATGTTGAGTATGGCGTGGGGACGGCGCAGCGGGCGTGGGTGCCGCCCGACCGGGTACTGAATGCGCTGACGCTGAAACAGTTATTGGCGCGGCGGGAGAAGCGGGTGAGGGCGTGAGGGCGTGGGAGCGTGGGGGCGTGGGGGCGTAGAGGGTGGGGCCGGAGTGGTGGGTGGCGTTGGCGATGATAGGTGGTGTGCGGAGAGCGCCCGGAGATGAAGTCTCCGGGCTACGAAATGCGCCGGATGAATCCGGCTGGAGGGGTGTTGCGCGGGCAGTGGTGTGCGTGCGGAATGACGGCCGATGAAGGTCCGGTGATAGTAAAGGCGGCGTGAGACGGTATTGTGGCAGGGGCCTGGAGAGAGGCGATCCTGCTATGATGGCGATTGTGCCCGGTGCATGAGGAGTGTCGGGTGGCTGATCGATGGACGATGAGGGGGGATGATGGCCGAGCCGAACGCCGCGAATGCCGGGACGATCACACTGGGGGGAGAGCTGACGGTCAATCGTCTCGGGCTGGGGACGAATCGGATCGCCGATAACGATGCTTCGCGCGCTGTTTTGCGTCGCGCGGTCGAGCTTGGCGTGAATTTCATCGATACGGCCGAGATGTACCGCCAGAGCGAGACGATCATCGGCGCGACGCTCGCGCCCTATCCGGCGGGCGTGGTTGTCTCCACCAAGGGGGGCGTGACTCAGCAGTTCCAGGTGGCCAACGACCCGGCGAACATCCGGCGCGGGGTGGAACAGAGTCTGCGCCTGCTGCGCCTGGAGCAGTTGCCGTTTTACTTCCTGCACCGTCTGGACCCGGCTCGGGCCGACGAGGCGATCGGGGCGTTGCGCGATTTGCGCGCTGAGGGGCTGATCCGCCACGTCGCGCTGTCGGATGTGACGGTGGAGCAGGTGGAGTACGCCAGCCGGATCGTGCCGATCGCGGCGGTGCAGAACGAGTACAACCTGCTGCAACGCAAGCACGACGCGGTCGTCGATTACTGCGCGGCGAATGGCCTCGGCTTTTTCCCCTGGTTCCCGCTCAGCCGGGGGCGCTACGAGGCGGCGGAGGCGACGCTGGACGAGATCGCGGCGAGGCACGGCGCGACCTGCCAGCAACTCGCCCTCGCCTGGCTGCTGCGACGCTCGCCCGCGATGCTGCCGATTCCCGGCACCACCTCGGTCGAGCACCTGGAGAGTAACCTCGCCGCCGCCACGCTGGCCCTGAGCGATGAGGATTATGCCGCGCTCGACGCCCTGGTCGCCTAGCGCGGCATAGCCGTGGGTTAGAGGCGCACGAGGTCCGCGACGCGCACCGGCTGGCCGGTTTTCATCGCCTGGTTGGCGGCGATGCCGGTGAGGATGGAGCGGACGCCGTCGAGCGGACCGGCGGCGCGGTGGAGCGGGTCGGCGGGGCGCTCGGGCGCGAAGAGGTCTTCGAGCAGGCGCACGTCGCCGCCGCCATGCCCGCCAGCATCCTGCTCGATCGGCACGATGGCCTGCTTGCCCCAGAGCGGCTGGTAGATGATCTCGGGGCGGGTCTCCTCGGGCAGCGGCTCGGTGCCGCGCAGTTCGGGCATGTTGAAGTCGCCCTTGGAGCCGCTGACGTAGGGGCGCTCCTCGACTTCGAGATCGATGCGGCCCTTGGTGCCGTTGAAGGCGACGCGCAGGCCCTCGCGCGGCGAGTAGGCGGTGAGGTGGTAGGACATCGTCGCGCCGTTCTGGTAGCGGACGAGCACCGCCATGTCGTCCTCGATCGAGATGCCGTTGCCGAAGACCGACTGGTCGCGGAAGTAGCCGTCCTCGTGCTCGGCTTCCAGGTAGAGGCCGCGCAGTCGCTCGCTCTCGGAGAGGTCGAGCGCGAAGGGGTCGTCTTTGGCGGCTTCGCTGCCGTGGACGCGCTCGTAGAAGCGGGTCACACCGCGCTCCTCGGCGTTCTCGCGGCCGTAGAATTTGAGGTCGCCGAAGGCGAAGACGGTCTCGGGGCTGGAGTCGAGCCACCAGTTGATCAGGTCGAAGTGGTGCGTCGCCTTGTGGACCATCAGGCCGCCGGAATTGCGCTTGTCGCGGTGCCAGCGGCGGAAGTAGTCGGCACCGTGGTAGGTATCGAGCAGCCACTCGAAGTGGACCGAGAGGACCTTACCGATCGCCCCGTTCTGGATCAATTCCTTGACCTTGCTGGCGCGCGGGGCGTAGCGGTAGTTGAAGGTGACGGTGAGCTTGCCGCCGGTGCGCTTCTGGGCGTCGATGATCGCCTGGCACTTCTCGGCGTCCACGGTCAGCGGCTTCTCGGTGATCACGTCGCAGCCCGCTTCGAGGGCGGCGATGATGTAGCGGTGGTGGGTGCGGTCCACGGAGGTGACGATCGCCGTTTCGACGCGCTGCTCGGCGAGCATGGTGCCGAAGTCTTCGGCGTTGTAGCTGGCGATCGGCGATAGGCCGTATTTCTCGGTGGCGAGGCGGTTGTAGTAGGCCATGCGCGTCTTGTTCACGTCGCAGAAGCCGACCAGTTCGGTGTGGTCGCGGTAGGTGTCCCAGATGGCGTCGCTGTACATCGCGGAGCGCGCCCCCAGGCCGACGATGGCGTAGCGTTTGCGTGGCATAGTTACTCCAGAGGTCAGAGATCAGGGATCAGAGATCAGAGTGGGGTACCTGCTGTCTAGCTCTTCCCCTCGAAGCGGGAGGCGTAGGTTTCGCCGTCGTCTTCGGATTCGAAGCCGAGGATTTCCTGGGTCGGGCCGATGTCCCAGTAGCGGCGCTTGTTGGCCGAGATGGCGTAGAAGATGCCCCAATTGAGGGGGGTCTCGATGCCGCGCCAGGTGAGCTGGGCCATGTCGCGCGGGGAGAGCCAGGTGCTGAGGTGGCGGACATTCAGCGGCTCGGGCTGCCAGGAGCCGATGCGCAGGCAGATCACTTCCAGGCCGTGCTCGTCCACGTAGAAGCGCGCCAGAGCCTCGCCGAAGGCTTTCGAGGCACCGTAATAGCCGTCGGGCCGCACCGGCATGTCGGGGTAGCAGGGGCGGCCTTTGAGTTCGTTGTAGCCGGTGACGTGGTTGGTGGTGGCGAAGACCATCCGCTTCACCCCCTCCTGTCGCATCGCCTCCAGCACGTTGTACATGCCGACGATGTTGTTCTGGAGCGCGTCCTCCCAGACCGTATCGACGGCGGAGGAGGCGGCGAGATGGATCACGGCGTCGGTGCCGCGCACGGCGTCGCGCATCGAGTTGAGGTCGGCCACATCGGCGCGGACGATCTCCTCACCTTCGCGGGCGGGACCGATCGACTTGCCGCCGGGTCGTTCTTGCAGGCGGAGCGCGTAGCGGTCTTTGAGCAGGTCGCGCAGCGACACGCCGATCATGCCGCTCGCGCCGGTCATCAGCACTTTTTTCATCATTCCCCTCTCAGGTTGCCCACCGGATCACCGGGCCAGCAGACTGGCGCGTGAGTGTAGCACAGGGCACGGCGGGCACAGGAGAAGGCGAACAGGCGTGCTATACTTGCAGCCAGAATCTCCACAGCTGAGGCGATAGGCGGCGAGGAAGCGGGGGATGGCTGACCTGGATCCCGGACGACCGAGCGAAGCTGAGTATCCGCATCGCGGGGCACCACTTCCTGCACTTTGCGGACCTGGAGCGGTATCCTGGCCTGGCTGACGGTGAAGCGGCGGGTGGCTGAAGCGGCCGGCGGCTAGCGAAGGGAGCAACCCGATGGCGGCCGAGCGCTACACGATGAGCGACGAGTACCGGCAGCGGGAGATCGCGACGCGGGGCGCGGCGGAGTGGGCGGGCTTTTTTCTGCCGCACCTGCGGCCGGGGATGCGGCTGCTGGATGTGGGGAGCGGTCCCGGCTCGATCACGCTGGACCTGGCGGCGATTGTCGCGCCGGGCGAGGCGGTCGGCGTGGATGTGCAGGAGCGCGAGGTGGAGGCGGCGCGGGCGCTGGCGGCCGAGCGCGGCGTCGCCACCGCGCGCTTCGAGGTCGGCGACGCCTATGCGCTCCCGTTCCCGGATGCGAGCTTCGACGCGGTTTTCTCGAATGCGGTGTTGCTCCACTTGAGTGACCCATTGCGGGCGCTCCGGGAGATGCGGCGGGTGCTGCGGCCGGGCGGGGTGGCCGGGATTGCCGATCCGGACCGGCGGCTGACGCTGCAAGAGCCGACAACGCCGCTGCTCGAAGCGTTCCAGCGACTCTTCATTCGGATCTCCGAGCATCGCGGCGGGAGTCCGTTCTACGCCGGGACGCTGCGGGCGTTGCTGTTGGAGGCGGGGTTTGCGCGG
>JAXLWN010000069.1:0-35631 GCA_046328475.1 Chloroflexia bacterium
CCCTCCAGGTTCCCGCGCAGACCGACGAGCCGATTGTCTTGCCGGGCGTCGATCCGGCGCGACTGGAGGCGCGCGGCGGACCGGTGATCGCCGCGATCCCGGCACACAACGAGGCGCGGTTCATCGGCAGCGTCGTGCTCAGCGCACGGCGCTATGTCGATCTGGTGCTGGTGATCGACGACGGCTCGTCGGACGGCACGGCCGACTTGGCGGAGGCCGCCGGGGCGGTGGTGATCCGCCACGAGCGCAACGGCGGCAAGGGCGCGGCGGTGAACACCGCGTTCCGCGAGGCGCGGCGGCGCGGCGCGCTGGCGCTGGTGCTGATCGACGGCGACGGGCAGCATCGCACGTCCGATATCGAGCCGGTGCTGCGCCCGGCGCTGGATGGCGAGGCCGATGTGATCGTCGGCTCGCGCTTCCTCGACGTGAAGAGCGACATCCCGGCCTACCGCAAGCTCGGGCAGCACGCGCTGACCGCCGCGACGAACCTCAGTTCGGGCGTGCGCCTGACCGACTCGCAGAGCGGCTTCCGCGCCTTCTCGCGCAAGGCGATCGAGGCGCTGACCTTTCGCGGCAGCGGCTTCTCGGTCGAGTCGGAGATGCAGTTCCTGATTCGCGAATATGGCCTGCGCCCGGCCGAGGTGCCGATCGGCGTCGTCTACGAGGAGCCGGCCAAGCGCAACCCGGTGGGCCACGGCATGTCGGTGCTGCACGGCATCGTGCGGCTGGTCAGCCAGGGGCGCCCGCTCTTCTTCTTCGGCGTGCCGGGGCTCGCCCTGCTGATCCTCGGCCTGCTGCTCGGCACCCACATCGTGCGCGTCTACGAGCGGTCGCAAGAGCTCGCGGTCGGCTACGCGATGATCACCGTGCTGCTGACCATCGTGGGCGTCCTGGCGATCTTCGTCGGGCTGATGCTCAACGCGATGCGGGCGATCATGGTCGAGGTGCGCCGTTCGGCCAAAGACGCGTGACGCGCCGCCATACCGATTTCACCGACACCATTGCCGAGTCTGAACGGGGATTTTCGACGCCTTGGGTGACGCTTTTGCAGTTGGGGAGCTTGCCGCGTGTTGACATTGGAAGAAGCGCCCACATTCACGCTCGAGCAATTTCCTGTCGCTGAGCCGACGGAGCTTCGGCGTGAGGCGACCGCCCTCCCGACCGCGTCCGTCATCATCGTCAATATGAACGGGCGGGAGCACCTGGAGCGCTGCCTCCCGGCGATCGTGCGGCAGGACTACGACAACTGCGAGATCATCCTGATCGACAACGCCTCGACCGACGGGAGTTGCGACTACGTCGCCCGCGCCTTTCCCGAGGTGCGGATCATCCGCAACGACGACAACCTGGGCTATGCCGGGGCGAACAACATCGGCTTCCGGGTGGCGCGCGGCGAGTACATCGCGGTGCTGAACCCGGACACCGAGGTGCGGGGCCGATTGGTTGCGCGAGCTGGTGCTGGCGCTCGACGCCCACCCCGAGGCGGGCCTGGCGACCCCCAAGATCCTGATGATGGACGAGCCGTCACTGGTGAACACCTGCGGCAACAGCATCACCATCACCGGGCTGACCTTCTGCCGGGGCCTCGATGAGCCCGCCGCGTCGTTCGATCAACTGGAAGCGGTCTCGGCGGTCTCCGGCGCGGCGTTCGTCATCCGGCGCAGCGTGCTGGAGGCGATCGGCGGGTTCGACGAAGATTTCTTCATGTACTTCGAGGAGACCGACCTGTCGCTGCGCGCGGCGCTGGCCGGGTTCGCCTGCCTCTATGTGCCGACCTCGGTCATCCTCCACAAGTATGATTTCCGGTTCAGCGCGCAGAAATGCTTCTACCAGGAGCGCAACCGCTACTTCTCGCTGCTGAAGACGCTGCGCTGGCGGACGCTGCTCGCCCTGCTCCCCGCGCTGCTGATCGCCGAGGCGATCGCCTGGGGCTACGCCGGGTTGCAGGGGCGCGCGCATCTCCGGGGCAAGCTGCGGAGCCACGCCTGGCTCTTCACCAACCTGCGTCGCATCCTGGCGAAGCGCGAGGCAACGCAGCGCCTGCGCCGTGTCAGCGATCGCGTCGTGCTGCGCCGCTTCACCTACCGCCTCAGCTTCGCGCGCACGATCGGCCGCCCGGTGGCGGTCGCGCTCGGCCTCACGCTCACTCCCCTGCTCTTCGTGCTGCGCAGCGTCAGCCGGGCGATGGTGTGGTGGTGATGACGACACTGCAAAATTGCTACCGCCTGGTGCCGTAGACCGCGAGCATTCTGAACCTCGTTGGGCATAGCCAAAGAAGACTCAATTCTTCCACGGGGCAAGCGTCCTGCGAGTCGGGACCTTCTTCCTACGGGCGCAACCTATACCTCACTCCATAAGTTCGCTACACTGATCTCATGGCGAACACAAAGGACGAGGAGTTCGCCGGACCGAGATCCAGAGAGGGAGATGATGCAGACGATCATTCGAGATGTATCCGAGCAACAGCATTCACAATCAACCGTCGCCATCGCTCCCGAGATTATTCCCGTGGCCTCCCCTGATCTGGCGGGCAACGAAGAACGCTACGTCATCGAGGCGATTCGCAGTTCGTGGATCTCCTCCTCCGGCGAGTATGTGAAGCGGTTCGAACGGGAGTTTGCAGAGCTTTGCTCGGCGCACACAGCCCTTAGCGTGTGCAATGGAACGGTCGCGCTTCACCTCGCACTCCTGGCGCTCGATGTCCGGCCGGGGGATGAGGTGCTGGTGCCGTCCCTCACCTATATTGCAACAGCTAACGCGGTGCGCTATGTCGGCGCTGAACCCGTTTTCGTTGATGTCGATCCCGAGACATGGTGCATCGATCCGAAGCTCCTTGAAGCGAGCATCACTCGCCGCACAAAGGGAATTATTGTCGTCCACCTCTACGGGCATCCGGCTGACATGGATGCGATTAACAATGTCGCGGCAGTGCATGGCCTCTGGGTGATCGAAGATGCAGCGGAGGCGCATTTCGCACGGTATAAAGGCCGAACCGTCGGAAGCCTCGCTACTATGGCAACCTTCTCATTCTTTGGGAACAAGATCATTACGAGCGGGGAAGGTGGCGCAGTGACGCTGCGCGATCCCACCTCGAAGTCCGCACGCGAGCCCTGCGCGGGCAAGGGGTCGATCCCAACCGGCGTTACTACTTTCCGATTACTGGCTATAACTTTCGTCTCACCAATATTGCCTGCGCCTCTCCTTTGTGCCCAACTCGAACGACGAGAGGCGCTCATGGAGCGGCGACAGCATATCTTCACTCTCTACAATGAGTTGCTCCGGGATATTCCGGGGGATTGGCTTTCAGCCAATCGCGCCGTGGGCTAGCCCTGCCCAGTGGCTCTATTGCATCACTGTGGACGAGCGCGAGTATGGCTGCTCACGAGACAAACTTATGAGGCTCCTCGCAAATGAGGGTGTCGAAACGCGCCCATTCTTTATTGCGTTGCACACGTTACCGCCCTTCCGTGAGGAATCTCAGCGACGCAATGAATTCTTGCCAGTGACGGAGCGTCTCAGCGCAACCGGAATGAACCTCCCGACGTTCACCGAGCTAACCGAGCAGCAGATCGAGCGTATCGCCGGATCATCCGCCAGTTTGCGAAATGAGCCGCGCGGACCAATCACATTCCGCGCCACTGGAGTGTCGGCAACTGACACCAGACTTGAGGTCGCCACTGGCCGATTTCTTCATCGCGCTCAATCGATCAGGATGCTGAGTATTTCCATCCCCATCCGTTTACTCCCGAACAGGCCACGATACTCACCAACTATGCCGGGGCCGATCTCTACTACGTGCTCATCGCTGGCGATACCATTCTTGGCTACGGGATGCTCCGTGGTTGGGATGCTGGTTATGAGGTGCCAAGCCTTGGTATTGCGATTCACCCACAGTATCGTGGTTCGGGCCTGGGCAAATTGCTCATGCAATTCCTTCACTGTGCAGCACGCTGGAAAGGTGCGACGCAGATCCGATTGAAGGTGTATCCTGACAATCCTCGGGCGATCAAGCTCTACCAACAGCTCGGCTACGCCTTCGGCAAGATGGAGCATGAGCAACTCGTCGGTATCGCGACTCTGTGATCGCTGGTCGTCTCGCGCCATCGTGGCATGAAAGGTATAGCGCACTCCATGAAGAGCGTTGCGCAGCGCAATCCTTGGCTAACCTTGCATGCGCGCGTGCCCCCTATCTTAGCGGATTCAGTCGCGCGCAACACCGCACTTCTGACCGTCAACGGGCTGCTCGTGGGATTGGGCGGCCTAGTGTTTTGGTTCATCGCTGTGCGACTCTATCCTGTCTCAACAGTCGGCGTGGCAACGACAGGGAATTCGCTCGTCTGGCTCTTGAATGGTCTAAGCTTCCTTGGATTAGGGGCTGTTCAAATTCGTTACCACGCATCTCGGGGGCTGGATTATCGCCGCCAAGCGGCAATTATTGCCTTACCACTCGTCACAATAATTCATCTAAGTATCCTGGGGTGGTGGCTAATCCCAGCGAGCGTACCACTACTCTCAGTGCTTTTCGCTTCTCTGACAAACTGCTCTTCCTAGGATCAGCAGTCGGTTGGATGGCCTCGACGCAATTTGAAACTTACCTGACCAGCCAGCGGCAGATCGGGCTGATCGTGTTAAGAATATGATCTTCACAGTCAGTCGTCTGATCCTGCTACTCCAATTCTCCTCCCTTTCCCCTAGTGGTCTGGTCGCAGTAGCAACATTGAGCAGCACGATCGGCGCAATCGCCGTGGTCCCAGTAGCTCTCGGGCGAATTCAGTCACAATCTAGGATCAGTTGCGTAGTCGCTTGGCGCACGTTGATCAATTACGCCTTCTGGAATCACCTCGCTTATCTCGCTGAGGCAACTCCGCCGCTATTAGTTCCAGCGCTTATCGTCAGCCTCCGCGGGGAGGTTGCGGCAGCGGCTTATAGCATGGTCTGGTCGTTCTTTGAGCGGCTCCTCCTCATACCTTCGGCATTGGCGCTGGTTCTCCTTGCGGAGCAATCAGCTGACGCGAAGTCCTCAGCGCTAGCCTCTTGGCTCAATAACGGTCGCAGTAACTGGCTGATGCTTGGTTGTACTGCCCTATTCATTCCTGGTGCGCTGCTCATACTCGCGTTGATGGGCGGTTCGTACCGTTCCGAAGGTTGGTTCCCGTTAGTCATATTGGCGTGCGGCAGTTGGGGCTACTATCGCACGCGCCTGTTGATTACAGCGATTCGTTTAGGTGGTCCGCAGCATCAACTCACCCTTGCATACACAGCAATACAGCTTGGTTTCCTTGCTTCCTGCATTCTGGTTGTTCACATCTACGGTATCGGTGGTGCTGCGCTTGCCTGGACAGCTAGCCAATATTGCCTCCTTGCCTGGATTCGAGGGCGAAGCAGCTCGTGGTCATCCACAGATAGTCATCCAGCAAGGTCGGCACACCGGGAGGCATGAGTGACGAGTGAGCCAGTGACCCTTCGGATAGTTGACTACGTTGGCAACCCAGGTGGTGGCCTACGATTCGTCGTCCAGGTAATCAAAGCGGCCACTGAGCAAATTCCGCCGGCGCAGATCGAATTTGTCAGTTACGGCGGTGCCCTACAGAGGTATGCAACCCTCCTCGAAGCAAGCAGCGTGCAGATCCAGTTGCGCGAGGTGCCACCACGAAATTACTGGCGTGGACGGGGCGCGCGAGCGATAACGTTGTTGCCTGGGGTCAGGAATCTAGGTGGAGTCATGGGACGTCCGTTCCCATGGCACTATGATGTCCCTGATGAGATCTTTATCGGAGGCCATGTCACCTGGATGCCATGGGTTCATATGCATCGATTTTCTGCAGGGTTTGCGAGGCGAGTCATCGGCTCCTTGCATGACATCACACTGTTACGGTTCATCGACTTGTTCCGGCACCACCTGCCCAAATCCCTTGTGAATGACGAGCGCGAGACGTTACGCCAGTGGCTCACGTCGGATGCTCGTGTCGTGGTAAGTTCTCAAGCTACCGTCTCAGAGATTGTTCAGATGTTTGGCGTAACGCCAGATCGGCTGGGGGTTATACCGATTCTCGGCGATCATACCATGCGCTCAAGTAGTGCTGCGTTGCTCATTCACTGGCAGTGGGCCAGCCAGCCCTATCTCCTCTGCCCCGCCAATGTTATGCCGCACAAGAACCATGACAACTTGCTACGAGGTGTTAGCGGGAGGTGAGCATCCGTTGGTGCTCACCGGCGACCGAACCGATTTGCCCCGCTTCACTCCTCGGGGTCGCCATCTTCGACAACTCGCGCAGAATGTTGGTCTTGAGTTCGACAAGAAGCTCATTGGAATCGGCTACGTGCAGAATGCAACGTATGACCAACTACTGAGTCGCGCTTGGGCCCTAATCATGCCAACTTTCGCAGAAGGAGGGGGAAGCTATCCAGTACTGGAGGCAATGCAACGAGGCATCCCAGTAGTTTTACCTGATATTCGCCTATCCGCGAGCAGATCGCGCGGACAGGCGGCGAAGTTTTGTGGTTTGATCCACACGATCCGGCGCAACTAGCAGCAAGGTTGCACGAATTAGAACTGGGATACGCACAGATCAAAGCGCGTGCGGTCGAGCAGGCAAAACATCTTCGACACCGCGTCTGGCAGGATATTGCCGCAGATTACTGCCGAGAGTTCCGAACAATTGCAGGGGCAGATGCTGCTGGGGCTTATTGCCATCGATCCCTGCAAAGTAACCACTGCTAGCCAAACAAATCGCTTCGAGTTGGTCGCCAATCGCCTCCCAGGCGGCAGCGGTGCGCCTTGGCGCGGCCCGCCGCGCCCCAGCGCGCGCATCGCTCCTCGTCGCCGACGATTCGCTCGATCGCCCCGGCGAGCGCAGTTGCATCGCCCGGCGCGACCAGCAGGCCATTGACGTGCCATGGTCCACCACCGTCCGCACGCCCGGCAGATCGTGGTGGCGATCACGGGCGTCGCGCAGGCGAGCGATTCGACGAGCACGAGGCCGAACGCCTCGCCCATCGTGACCGAGGGGAGGACGGTGACATCGGCCAGGCGGTAGTAGTCGGGCAACGCCTCGTCCGACACCCGCCCGGCAAAGCTGACGCGCTCGCCGAGGCCAAGCCGCCGCGCGGTCGCCTCGTAAGTTGGCCGCAGATCGCCGTCGCCGACGATCACGCGCCGCGCACGTTGCCCGGCAATGCCGCCAGGGCGGCGAGCAGCACCTCCACCCCTTGAAGTAGTGCGCCCGGTCCAGACCGGCGACGAGCAGCACCAGGCGATCATATCGTCGGGTCGGTACTGCGCACGCAGCGCGGCGGGTGGCTCGCCGGGGGTGAAGACGCTCGTATCGACGCCATTCGGCAGTTCGCCGACCTGGTCGGCGCGACCACGCAGCAGGGGGCGGATGTGCGAGGCCCGGCCATAGTCCAGCGAGCTGAAGAGGACGCGCGCGGCGGAGCGCAGCGTCAGGCGCATGGCGGTCTGGCGCGCATGCTGCGTAGGCCACGACGCCCATCATCCCCTTCAGGAAGACGTCGTGCTGATAGGTGACCACCAGCGGGGTGCGCCGAGTTTCGCCGCCAGCGTCGCGAATTCGCCGCCGAAGAAGGGGTAGTGCAGGTGGATAAGGTCGAAGCCACGCAGCGCCCGGGTCAGCCTGGGAGCGCCGCCGGCGTTGCCAAGCCGCGCAAGCGGACGCAGGCGATGGACCGTCATCCTGTCGAGTACTTCGCGCGTGGAGACCCTGTCGCGGGCCATGGTGAAGACCTGGACATCGTGGCTGCGTGCTGCGCGAGATCGCGCGTGCCGTGGTAGCAGACGTTCCCGGTCCCCCCGCGATAGGGGGAAGGTGGCGTTCACCTGGGCGATCCGCATCACCCACCTCCCGGTACACGGCAAGACGGAGGGAGCACGCGCGCCAACAGGATCCTCAAGCCGACGGAACCATGCCCCCTCACTTCCCGCCAGGCGGCATCTTCGACGCCCGCCTTCTCCTCCATTGTGGGCGAAGACCCGTGCATTTGGCAGTCATACATGGGTACTTTTCCGATAGTACTTTTGCCCCGTTCGCGCGGTACTCCCAGGACTGTTCGCTCCAGGGTACCCGCATGGCCTGATCGTCTGGCGAGAAGTACCCTGGTACTCACCCCGATCTGGGGCTGCCTGCTGGTGCGCAGCCCGAACGCCAGACTGTCCCGAGACCGCAGATGCGATCGCGCGCGGGCGAAGGAGGATCGATGGTCAATCTGGCCCGTACCGGAACTGGCTACCGCCGCGATGCGGCGCGGACAGCGATAGATTCGGCACCCAACTCTACCCCAGGCGCGGCTCGCCGGGCGATTCCCGTTCTACTGGCTCACCATCGTCGCCGCCCCCTGCGGTTGCGAGCCTCCTGCTCCCCTTCATGATCGCCAGCAACACCCCGACCGCCGCCGCTCGGGACGGCGTGCGCTTCAACCTGCTCACCATCGCTCCGCACGCTGCACTCAGCGTTGGCGTCGGCATCGCTCGCCCCCGCTGGTGGCGTCGCGCCGTGGCGATCCGCGCCCGGCCCGGTGCCGATCCTGGTCACCAGCGGCAATCTCGCGGCGGATGTGCCACCTGCTGCTCGCTTTGTCGCCAGCTGGCTCGGTCGCGAACTCACGGTGCGCATCCTCGGGCCGCTCGATTGCGCCACCGGCTGGATAACCGGCGCGACGCTCGGTCTCGGCCTGATCGCGGCCTGCGGGTTCGTCGCCGGGACGCTCGGCGTGTTGCGCCCGCTCACGCTCTGGGGCGTCGTCACCCTCGCCGCCCTTGGCCTGGTCGTCGCGGCGCGCAAGCGGTTAATGCGCGAGGCGCGCGGGCTTGCGCTGTGGCTCGCCAGGCCGACCGAAGGGCGGCTCTGCACCACCCGTGCTCGCCGGTGCGGCGCTCGCCTGCTTCTTCTGGCTGAATTCGCCTCGGGGCGCCTGCCGCCCGACCTGGGCAGCGATGCCATTCGGCAGCGGCTGGCGACGGCGGCCCACTTCGCGCAGCAAGGGCAACCGCGCGCCGATAACCCTGACCTTTTCGTCGCCAGGGAACCGGCATTCGGCGAAATCACCTACGCCGCGATCATCTCGGTGAGCTCGGTGCAGGGCACCAAGCTGGCACACTTCCTCATCGGCCTGCTCTGCGCGCGATCTTCGCGCTCGGGAGGCAGTTGGGCGGCCCGCTGGCGGGTGGACTGGGTGCCTTCGCGTTCTACACCACCGTGATGGCACTTTCCCAGACAGCCTATCTCGACTTCTTCACCACGCTCTTCGCGGTGGCTCCGATGGCCATCCTGCTGGCGCGACGCCGACCTGACTGGCGCGTCGCAATCCTGGCCGGGGTCTGCCTCGGCTTCGGCGTGGCGACGAAACTCCACTTCGGCTATGTCGCGGTCGGATCCTGCGCCACGCTCGGCCTGCTCGCGCTCCGCCAAGGCGGATTGCCGCGCGCCTGCTGGCTCTGCGCGACATGACCGGCGCGGCACTACTCGCTGTCGCGCCGTGGTTGCTGCGCAGCTTCAGCCTGACCGGGCAACTCCAGGGCCTCACGCTCCTCAGCGGCTCGGTGACCGGCGGCGGTGCCGTCTCCTCGGTCGCGTTCGATCTCCCGTCGTTCGGCTTCTGCCCGTGGTGGGCCTTGCTGACCCACCTCACCGCCTTCCCGCTGAGCGGGCAGTTCGGCGGGCGGCAGATCCACGACGCGATCATGGGCATCTCGGCCATCTCCCCTCGCCCCGCCCGCCTTCCCTGCTGTCGGCCGACGCCCGCGCCCCGTCTACCCGCTCGTCGCCGGGATCGCGATCGCCACCGTGGCCTGGTTCGCCACGGCGCAGTACCTTCGCTACGGGCTGCCGATCATTGCCCTCGTCTGCGCCCTCGGCGGGGCGGCCTATGCCACCGCGCGCCAGCGCACCGAGCGCGGTCGCAGCCAGGCAGCACTGCACGTAGTCCTGGCTGTCGTCGCGCTGGCCTATGTGTTCGCACGCGCCCAATTCCCCGACATCGCCCACCGCTACGCCGCCTTCGGCCTGGAATCGCGAGAGGCGTTCCTCGATGAGCACCTGGCGCAGCAGGGTGCCGGGAGTTACGCGCTCATGCGGCTGCTCGACTCCGACCCGACGGTGACCCGCGTCCTCGCGCTCCACGACGGCGCAATGCTCTACACTCGCGCGCAGATCAGCGGCATCTTCACGTCCGGCGGCGATTTCGCCAGCGCCGCTGACGACGCGACGGTCAGCGCAAAATTGCGCGCGCCGATGGCTACTCGCACATCATGCTCGATCGTCGCACCTGGGCGGGCGGACTCTTCGGTTGGGATCGCATGACGGTCGTGGACGAGGAGTTCCTGCGTCGGCATACCACGCTGGTCGGCGGCGGCAACTACAGCTATCTCTATCGCATCCTCAGCCCGGCGGAAGAGGCGGCGCGAAGCGCCTGACACGCGGGGACGAACTCCCTCCTCAACGGCGGCTTCGAGTCTGCGCGCGCTCCTGGCCGGATGGGCCGTGCGACCGGTACCCCGCGCCACGATCGCTCGGGCACGCAGAGTCACAGCGGCCAGGGGGCGGTGCTCCTCGCGCAACGGGACACGATCACGACAACGGTAGCCGTCCAGCCCGGCTCCAGCTACCTGATCGCCACCGCGAGCAAAGGCGAGAGCGCCTACGGGTTCCTGCAGACGCGCGTCGAGTGGCGCGACAGCGCCGGGCGACTGATCGGCTCCGAGGGCGAGGATACGCCCGTGACGCCACTCCACTATCAAGGATTCTCGACGCTCGTGACGGCACCCACCGGCGCGGTCGCGGCGACAATCTCGCTGCAACCAACCGTGTCGGCGACCTGGGTCGATGAAGTGTCACTCCGCGCGGTCACACCGGATGGTGGAGCCGCCGCAGCGCCAGCGGTGGGCCGCTAATTCGCCCGCGCGTCGCTCGCACAAAGCCGTGGCAACACGCCTATCGCCCCCGCGTCGGCGTCGGACTCGGGTTGTTCTTCGGCGGCGTCGGCGTCGGCCCGGCCCCGGCCGGGGTGCGCGTGGGCGGCTGACCCGGCGGCGCGGTCGGCGACGGACCCGGCGAGGGGGTCTGCCCCGGCGACGGCGTCAGGCTCTTCGTCTGGACGGCGGTCGGCGTCGGTGTGGGCGGGGACAACGGATCGACGCCGCCCGCCGGTTGGAAGTTGGAGACGGCCGCTCTGTAGGCGAGCACGCTCTCGATCGCCCCAGGCGCATACTTCCCGGCATCGCGCGTGATGCTGCGCAGGGCGATGTTCAGTTCGTCGTTCTCCTCGGGCGTCATCACGTCGCAGCGCGCGTCGGCCTGGTTGACCGGGAACCAATCCTTGCCGCCGCGCGGCCCCGCACTGACCACGATCGGCGTGCCCGCGACCGAGCGATTGGTCGTTGGCCGCGCCCCGCCGCCGAGCTTTTTCCCCGTGCCGGGGCAGACGTCGGCCTCGACCACCGTCGGCGGCACCGGGAACTCCTTGGGATAGGGCTGGCCGTTCGGATCGAGCAAGTCGCGCGCGATCTCGGGCCGCTGGTGGGCCTCGACCATGAAGTTGTGCCAGATCGGGGCCGCGCCCGACGCGCCGAGCACGCCGTTCGTCTTGGCGTTGTTGCTGTTCCCCACCCAGACGCCCACCGCCAGGTCGGTGGTGTACCCCATCGTCCAGATGTCGCGGTTGTCGTTCGTCGTGCCGGTCTTCGCGGCGGCGGGGCGACCAAGCTCCGGCACCACCAGCGGGCTATTCAGCCCGTAATCGGGCGCGCGGGCCTCGTTGTCGGTCGCGATCGAGGTGATCTGGTAGGCGTTCTCCGGGGCGAGCACCTGCTGCCCCTTCGCCAGCGCCCCCTTGCGATCGAGCTCCTCGATCACCCTGCCGGTCGTGCCGTCCACGATCTTCAGGATCGGCGTGTAGGGGACGTAGCGCCCGCCGTTGGCGAAGGTGGCGTAGGCGTTGGTGTGCTCCAGCGGCAGCACCTCGCCGCCGCCGAGCGCCAGCGTGTAGCCGTAGTAGCCCGCGCCGCGCCAGAGGCCGGTCTTGTGCCCCATCTTGTGGGCCAGATCGATCACCGAATCGATCGTGGCGAACTGGATCGCCTTCACCGCCGGGATATTCAGCGAGCGCGCCATCGCCTCGCGCACCGTCACCGCGCCGTGATAGGTGAAGTCGAAGTTCTCCGGCACGTAGAACGAGCTGGTATCGGCCAGTCGGCCGGGATCGGGGTCGCGCCCCTGCGCCCGCAACGCCTCCAACTCGCCGTAGGCGCGCGACGTGACCGGGTAGACCGCCTTCACGTCCATGATCCTGGTCGCCGGGGACCAGCCCTTCTGGAACGTCGCCGCGTAGGCGATCGGCTTGATCGACGACCCCGGCTGGCGCTCGCGGACGGTGATATTCACCTGCCCGTCGATCGAGTCGTCGTAGAAGTCGGCCGAGCCGACCATCGCCAAAATCTCGCCGGTCGCCGGGAGGATCGCCACCAGCGCGCCGTTCGTCGCGTTCTGCGCCCGCAGCTTCTGCACCTGCTGGCGCACGATCCGCTCACCCGCGATCTGCGCCTCGTAATCGAGCGTGGTGGTGATCTGCAGGTCGCCTCGGAAGAGCTTGTCGGCCCCGTACTTGCGCTCGATGTAGTCGCGCACGAAATTGACGAAGTGGGGCGCGTCGTTGTAGCGCCCCTCGCGCGTCTGCGGCAACAGCGGCGTCGCGAACGCCGCCTCGGCCTCCGCGCGCGTGACCAGGCCGTTGCGGATCATCTGCTCCAGCACATACTGCTGGCGCAGCTTCGCCGCCTCGAAGTTGTAGCGCGGGTCGTAGAACGACGGAAGCTGCGGCAACCCCGCCAGCATCGACGCCTCGGCCAGGTCCAGTTCGCTGGCATGCTTGTTGAAATAGGACTCCGACGCCGCTTCGATGCCGTAGGAGCGGTTGCCGTAGTAGATCTCGTTCAGGTAGAGGTTGAGGACTTCGTCCTTCTCATACGCGCGCGAGAAGCGCACCGCGACGATCGCCTCGCGCGCCTTGCGCGTGATCGACAGCTCGGTGCCGATCGAGTTGGGGTAGAGCGCGCGGACCAGCTGCTGCGTGATCGTCGAGCCGCCCGAACTCCCCTCGCCGTTGTAGTTGATCAGCGCCGCGCGCAGGATCGCGGTCGGGTCAACCCCGGGATTGCTGTAGAAGGTTGGATCCTCGGCCGCCAGCGTCGCCTTGACCGCCCAATCTGACACCTGGTCGAGCCGGATATTGGTGCGCCAGCCGAGGTCGGGGTCGCTCACCTCGTGCAGCAGCCGCCCGTTGCGGTCGTAGATGCGCGTGGTGCCGAACGGCTGCGCCTCGAACTCGTGGACATCGGGCAGGTTCTGCGCGAAGTAGGCATAGCCCGCAATCGCCGTCCCGACGACGAGCGTCACGCCGAGCAGCGCGATCGCCAGCGTCGAGCCGCTCAGCGAGGCGATCACGGTCCCGAAACCACCGGCCGCCATCAGCCGCCGGTTGCTCCGACCCGTCTGCCCCTTCCGCGTACGCGAGTTCAGCGCCCGCAACACTTGCGGCGGCAACTTGGCGGCATTTCGCCCGCTCAGCCGCCGCAGCGCCCGCCTGCGCCGCACCTCCGCCGCGCTATACCCGCTCGCCATAGCACCCGCATTGTTCGCATCGCTTCGCGCCACCGCCCCGCCCCGGCGGGTGCTGCGATGACATAAACACTATACCCGATCGCCCCATCGCCCAACATGCGCCCGCACGAATACAACGCGCGACGCCCGGCTGCGGCGACGCCAGGTGGAGATTCCCCGCCCGCATCGGACGTATAATGCAGTGGAGTATCCCGGAAATCGCGCTGGCTACCCGTCAAGAAGAGACACATCGCGGAGCATGGGGCCTGGGAGGCACAATGTCGGCCGGATTCGTCTTGCGAGTGGAGAACGGCGCGCTGGCCGGTCAGGTCTTCCCCCTGGCCGCGCCGACCGTCGTCATCGGGCGCCACACCGAGGCGGACATCGTGCTCACCGGCAACCAGGTCTCGCGGCGACACGCCCGCCTGGAGCTGGTCGACAACCGCCCGCTCCTGACCGACCTCAATTCTGCCAACGGCACCTTCGTGAACGGCTCCCGCCTCGCCACACCGCAGCCGCTCAGCCCCGGCGACCTGATCGAACTCGGCGAATACCGCCTGCGTGTCGAAGGCCCGCCGGGGCCGTCGCAGGCCGCCGCCCCCGCGCAGGACTTCGCGGCGACGCAATTCATCGGCGCCACGCCCCAGGAACCGGCCCAGATCGCCGCCGGGACGATCCTCAACGGGCGCTATCGCCTCGACCGCTCGATCGGCCAGGGGGGCTTCGCGCGCGTCTTCCTCGCCAACGACCTCGCCCTCAAGCGCCCGATCGCGGTCAAGGTCATGAATGTCGAGTTGGTCGGCGAGAGCACCATCGACGACTTCCTGGCGCGTTTCGCGAACGAGGCCCAGGCGATCGCCAACCTCGACCACCCCCACATCCTGGCGATCCACGACTTCGGCCAGCTCGGCGCGACCGGCTTCCTGGTGATGCCCTTCGTGGCGGGCGGCACCCTCGCCGACGCGCTCCGGTCGCGCGGTCGCTTCACCCCCCAGGTCGCCGCCCGCTACTTGCGCCAGGTCGCCACCGCGCTCGACTACGCCCACCGGCGCAACCTCGTCCACCGCGACATCAAGCCGCAGAACATGCTGCTGCGCGACGAGGACGACCACCTGCTGCTCGCCGATTTCGGCATCGCGAAGGTGATCAGCGCCACCAGCGCCCAGAGCCGCACCGGCGTGGTCGGCACGATCGCCTACATGGCCCCCGAGCAGTTCCAGGGCCAGGTCAGCCGCGCCACCGACGTGTATGCGCTCGGCTGCGTCCTCTTCCAGTGGCTCACCGGCAAGCTCCCCTTCGGCGGCTCGACCGAGGAGGTGATCTACGGCCACATCTCGGCACCGGTGCCGCTGCTCGCCAACAGCGGCGCGGACCTGCCCCCGGCCGCGCAGGCGGTGATCGCTCGGGCGCTGGCGAAGCGCCCCGAGGATCGCTACGCCAGCGCGGGCGAGCTCGCCGCCGCCTTCGACGCGGCGCTGGCCGCCCCATCCGCAGCCCAGCCGGCCGACGCGCCGACGACACCGGCCAACCCAGCAGCCCTGCTCGCCCCGCGACGCCACCACGCCAGATTTCCGTCCGCCCCCCGGCAACCAGGTCACTCCCAATGCCCGACGCCGCGCCGGTCGCCCCGCCGCGCCAACGTCCCGCAGATCCACCGCGCCAGTACACCCGCCTGGCGGAACTCGACAGGGTGCCGGAGCGGAAACCCACCGCGCCGCCAGCGCCGCCTGCGACCTCGCTGACCATCCCGGCGGTGGTCATCGCGGTGCTAACCCTGCTCGCGGCGATCATCATTGCGCTCGACGGTCCAGCAACCGGTCGCATCGGCACAGGCCTGGTTCTGCTTGCCCTCTGGTTCATCCGGGCTGCGGCGTTGCAATGCACCGATCCCGCGCGAGCCACCGCCCTCCGAAGCCTGCTCCGTGCACTGCCGCTGCTGCTCCCCTCGGGCGTTGTGATCGCGCTGTTCGTATTTGTCGGCCTGCACAGCATCTATTCCCTGGGAACCGGTAGCCTGGGGAATCGCCCTCCTCCTCGCAGCGGTCGGGCCACTGATCGTGCCGGACGCGAGCGCGACGAGGCCGGTTGGCCCGGCGCTGGCCCGCGCGGCGGCGCTGGTCTTCGGCGCGCTCAGCCTGATCATGCCGCCGCTGATCCGTCTCTTCATCTACAAGCACACGGGGTACTATGATTGCCACTCCTCCCCACTGCGGGTGGTTCACCTCCTGAGTGATCGTTACAGTTGTCTTTGCAGAGCGGCGCACGCCAAGTCTTTCCCGCACATCGGGCGCTGGCTCTGGATCCCGGCAGCGTTGCCTTGCCTGGCGGGAGCCTACGTGCTGTAGCGCGCCGCGAACTCCTCCGCCGTCATCCCCAGCCACACGGTGTCGAAATACTGCCCCCCGCGTGAAGACCATCCGCCGCTGCCGCCCCTCCTGCACAAACCCGAGGTGCGCGAAGAGCCCCAGCGACGCTTCATTGAAGCTATAGACCCCGACATACGCCTTCTGATAGCGCAACTCCTCAAAAAAGTAGCGCAGCACGATCGTGATCGCCCTGCTCGCGTAGCCGCGCCGCCGCTCCCCCGACTTGATACCGACCCCGAAGCTAAACGTCCCCACGCGCCGGTCGCAATTGTGCATCGTGATGTCGCCAACCACTTCCCCCGTCGCCAGCGACTCCACCGTGAAGCGGAAGATCACCCTCAATGCGCCGCCGCCGCCCCCTGGATCCAGCGCCGCCCCGCCTGGCGATTGCGGAAACGGGATATACCAGAGATTGCGCGTCATCTCATCGTCAAAGTTCCAGGCGTGGTACGTCTCCCCATCGCGCAACTCAATCGCCCGCAATCGGACCCGCTCCCCGCGCCAGATCGAAGGTGGCTGTTCCATGCGTTTGCTCCGCGTCGTCAGTCGTCAGTCGTCAGTCGGGTAGTCGGGTAGTCGGGCAGTCGGGTAGTCGTCAGATATCGCGGCGCGAGGGCCGTTGGACTGAAGTCCCGGCTGAAGGCTTCGCCGCAAAGTCCGCCTGCGCGGACTCGATCAGGGTCTCGGTGTCAGCAAAGTCGGGGTCGGGTTCGAGGGTGGGCATGAGCGTGCCGATTGCGTGGTGTTGTCGCTGATTGATGATGTAGTTGCTCACCTGTCTTAGATGGCGCGGGCTAACGGAAAACGCACCATAGTCCCCCTGCCATTTGAAGAACTCGCCGGTTGAGATTTCATGTGTCACCAGATGGGCAGAGACACCCTTCACCTGCTTCATCAGCTGCGACAGTCCCAGCGAAGTCGGCAGACAAACCAGCAGATGAACGTGATCCTCCACGCCACCGAGCGCCACCACCCGCGCACCTAACGCCGCACACTCCGCCCCGATAGCCCGATACACCCGCTCCTCAATCTCGCCACTCAACAGCGGCAACCGATCCCACGTCGCCCAGGTGACATGCACAAACAGCGCCGCCCGCGTCTGATGCAACGCCATCCCGCACCCTCCCGCTAACTTCACTGCACTGTCCTGACTAACGAAAGAAATATAGCACCAGATCCAGCCCCCAACCTACACAAAGAACAGTCCGCGCAGGCGGACTTCGCGGCGAGCCGCAGCGAGCCTTCAGCCGGGACTTCAGTCCAACGGCCCCCCACCGCCCCCCCGCCCCCCTCACCCATGCTATAGTTCCCCACACCAGTCGGCACCGCCGATGATACCGGCCTGGGCAGCTCGCGGATCGGGGCCACGCCGGCGTCCCGCGCGGCGCGCGGCGCACCAGTCGGAGGGCACTCATGGCAGCAGCGGATAGCGGCACCGCGCCCGACGCCCCCTCACCGGCGCAACTCGAACTGCGCGCCGGCTCCTGACCGGCTACCGCGTCTCCCCAGGCGATCTACGTCGTCGCCGAACTCGGCATCGCCGACTCTGGCCGATGGCCCACGCGAAATCGACGCGCTCGCCCCCGCAGCGGGCGCACGCGGGCGCGCTCTATCGCACCCTGCGCTTCCTCGCCGGGGTCGGACTCTTCGCGAGGTGGCCCCGCGCCACTTCGCCCTGACCCTGCTCGGGGTCGGGCTGCAGGATGTCCCTGATCGCTCCGCGCGCGCTCGGGCGCAACCTGATGGATCAACCCCGCTGGCGAGCGTGGGGCGAACTACGCACAGCGTGCGCACCGGCGGTATCGCCTCGAGCAGGGCTCACGGCATGCCGTGGTTCGAGTACCTCGGCGGGCACCCTGGAGATCGCCGCCCGCTTCAACCGGGCGATGACGGGCGAGACGGCGCGGTCGGGCGACGCGATCCGGCCTACGACTTCGCCGGCGTCGGTCGCCTGGTCGATGTCGGTGGCGGGCACGGCCTGCTGCTGGCGACCATCCTGCGGGCGCACCCGGCCATGCGGGGCGTGCTCTTCGACCTCCCCGCAGTCGTCGCGGGCGCGGCCCCCGTGCTGGCGGAGGCGGGCGTCACCGACCGCTGCGAGGGCGTCGGCGGGGACTTCTTCGCCACCGTCCCGCCCGACGGGGATGCTTACCTCCTGCGGCATATTGTCCACGACTGGGACGACGCCCAGGCAGTGGCCATCCTCGCGAACTGTCGGCGCGCGTTGCCCGACGCGGGCAAGGTGCTGGTGATCGAGCAGGTGATCGCGCCCGACTACCGCCGCTCCCTGCCGACCCTGGAACTCGACCTGCAGATGCTGGTCATGCTGGGCGGCCAGGAGCGCACCGAGGCCGAGTATCGCGCGCTCTTCGCCGCCGCCGGGCTCCGGCTCAGCGCGGTCGTGCCCCTCGGCGACGCGGGGCAGTTCAGCGTCATCGAAGGCGTACCAGCCTGACGCAGCGTCAACCTCGCCCTCCACACTTCCCTCTTCCCTCTTCCCTCTTCCCACTTCCGACTGCTCGCCTCATCTGCTACGCTAGCCACCATTGTCGCAACGGTGCGATCTCGCATGGAGGAGGGAATCCCATGAGCGGTCTTGTATTCGGGGTGATCGCCCCGCACGGTCACCACGCCATCCCCGAGGCCTGCCCGCCGGAGGACCAGGCGGCCTCGGCGGCGACGCAAGGGGCGATGGCGGAACTGGGGCGACGCTTCGCCGCCGCCCAGCCCGACGTGTCGATCGTCCTCACCCCGCACAACGTCCACGTCGAAGGGCACATGGCGGTGATCATGGCCGGCACCGTCTCCGGCGACCTCTCGATGTGGGCCGAGCAGCCCTTCTCACTGAAGGTCAAGACCGACCGCGACCTCGGCCGCGCCGCCATCGACGCGCTCAACGCGGCGGGCATCCCCACCGTCGGCATCAGCTACGGCGGCAACCACCAGCCCACCGCCGACGCGCCGATGGACTGGGGCGTGCTGGTGCCACTCTGGTTCCTGGGCGGGCGCAGCGAGCCGCAGGTGCCGACGGTGGTGATCAGCCCCGCGCGCGACCTCTCCCGCGAGGACCATTTCCGCGCCGGAGCAGCCCTCGCCGCCGTCGCCGCCGCATCCGGCAAGCGCGTCGCGCTGATCGCCAGCTGCGACCACGGCCACGGCCACCAGGCCAGCGGCCCCTACGGCTTCGAGCCGACCTCGGCCGAGTTCGACGACAAGATCGTGGAGCTGATCAAAGCCAATCGCCTCAGCGAACTGCGCCAGATGGACCCCGGCTACGCCGCGCAGGCCAAAGCCGACAGCTACTGGCAGATGGCGATGCTCAACGGCGCGATCGGCGACGCCTGGCAGGCCGAATTCCTCAGCTACGAGCACCCCACCTACTTCGGCATGATCTGCGCCTCCTTCCTCCCGCCACAATAACCATCGGCTCACTCACTCTCAACGCCGCATCAAAAACGCTCGCGGGTCGTCGTTTGACGACCCCGCGAGCATATTCGGGACTCCTCGAACAACCACGAATCCCAGTCCGCGCAGGCGGACTTCGCGGCGACCGCAGTCGCCTTCAGCCGGACTTCAGCCCACCGGCCCCCCCACCGCCCGCCCCCTTCTTACTTCCCCACTTCCCACTTCCCCACTTCTACCTTCCCACCGTCCCCAGCGCCTCATCCAGCACATTCACCACCCGCTCGACCTCCGCCTGCGTGATCACCAGCGGCGGCGAGAGCGTGATCGTGCATTCGAGACCCTTCACCGTGGAGACATTCTTGCCCACGAGCACGCCGCGCGCCTGCGCCTCGGCCATCACCTTGTTGACCTGCTCGACCGCCAACGGCTTCGTCGTCCCCGGCACCGCCAGCTCGACGCCGCAGAGCAGCCCTTTGCCGCGCACCTCGCCGATGATCGGGTGCTGCGCCATCAGCTCGCGCAGCCCGGCCTGCATAATCGCGCCCATCCGCGCCGAGTTCTCGACCAGGCGATCCTCGTCGATGATCTTCAGATTCTCCAGCCCCACCGCGCACGCCACCGGGTGGCCGCCGTAGGTGCTGAGCTGGTTGAACTGCACGTTATCGGCCGCGTCCCCCTTGAACTCGTCGAACACGGCGTCGGTCACGGCGGTCGCGGCCAGCGGCACATACCCGCTGCTGATCCCCTTCGCCATCGTCATGATGTCGGGCACCACGCCCCACTGCTGGCAGCCGAAGAGCGTCCCGGTCCGTCCGAAGCCGGTGATCACCTCGTCGTGGATCAGCAGAATGCCGTACTTGTCGCAGATCGCGCGAATGGCGGGCCAATACTCGTCCGGCGGCACGATCACCCCGCCACCGCCGATCACCGGTTCGCCGATGAACGCCGCGATCGACTCCGGCCCCTCGAACTCGATCTTCTCCTCCAGCTCCTGCGCCAGTTGCCGCGCCGCCTCGCTGGGCGACACCCCCGCGAAGAGGCGGAACAAGTCTGGCGGGCGAACGTGAATCGCGCTGCCGAGCACCGGCTCGTGGTGATTCTTCCGCACGTGCTGACCGGTCGCGCTCAGCGCCCCCATCGTCCAGCCGTGGTAGCCCCGGTAGCGCGCGATGATCTTATGTCGATTCTGGCGCGGATACCGCTGCTTCATGCACTGCCGCGCGATCTTCAGCGCCGTCTCCACCGCCTCGGAGCCGCTGTTCAGGAAGACGATGTGGTTCAGGTCGCCCGGCAGGATGCCCGCCAGCCGCTCGGCCAGTTCCAGCGCCACCGGCGCGGGCCGACTCAGCGACGTATACGGCAGCCGCCGCATCTGGTTCGCCGCCGCCTCGACCAGCCGCTCCTGCCCATACCCGGCATTCACGCACCAGAGCCCGGCCATCCCATCGATGTACTCGTTCCCCTCCGAATCGATCAGCGTGCTCCCCCGCCCCTCGACCATCACGATCGGCACTTGCTTCGCTGCATGCTGCGTGAACGGCCGCCACAACGCATCCAACGCCATCGGATCGACTGCCGTGCTCATGCCATCACCCCCGTTGTGAGTCCAAAGTTCCAGGTTCAACGCTCAAAGTTCGCTTGCTCCCCACCCAACCTGGAACTTTGAACTTTGAACTTTGAACACCCCTCGTCACTTCGTCGTTCGTACCTCGTCCTTCGTCCTTACTCAGCACTCAGCACTCAGCACTCAGCACTCGCTAGTACCCCGCGCCCCAATCTACCAGATGCTCCACGGACTCGCCCGCCCGGAAACGCGCCACGTTCGCCGCCACGATCGCCGCACCGCTCCGCGCATCGCTGTAGGCCGCGACGTGCGGCAGCACCGTCACGCGCGGGTGCCCCCAGAAAGGATGCGCGGCGGGCAGCGGCTCCTCATTAAAGACATCCAGAATCGCGTGCGCGATCTGGCCGCTGTCCAACGCGCGCAGCAAGTCCTCTTCGACCAGATGCCCGCCACGCGCCACATTGATCAGGCCCGCCCCGGTCGGCAACTGCGCCAGCGTCGCCGCGTTCAGGATCCCGCGCGTCGCAGCCGTCAGCGGCAACAGATTCACCAGGATATCGGAACGGCCAAGCAGCCCCGCCAGCCCCGCAGGCCGGTGAACGTCGCCACACCCG
Organism: Chloroflexia bacterium; assembly: GCA_046328475.1. Classification (GTDB taxonomy): domain Bacteria; phylum Chloroflexota; class Chloroflexia; order Thermomicrobiales; family CADCWN01; genus CADCWN01. Next base: position 21,560 of record JAXLWN010000069.1, read on the forward strand.
GCAGCGGGCGCGGCTGGCGACTCCACCCGGCCACCGCAAAGCCAAGCCCCGCGAGCGCCCGCGCCGCCGCCTGCCCGAGATCGCCAAGCCCCAGGATACCGACACGCCGCTCGCCAGCGGTCGGCTGCTCCAACTCGTGCCAGATCGCCCCCGCCTGCTGCTCCCGGTACTCCGGGATCCGCCGGTGCAGCGTCAGCACATGCAGCAGCACCGTCTCGGTCATCGCCCGCGCCATCGCCGAGGATCGAGCCAGCCGCGCCAGCGGCACCGCGCGGCAACGTCGCGTCACCAACCAGCGCATCCACCCCGCGCCACAGGCTATGAATCGGCCGCAAATTCGGCAGCCCGCCGAGCACTGCCCCCGGCGGCGGATTGGCGACCAGCGCGATCTCGATCTCCCCCGGCTCCCCCACCTCCGGGTACACCCGCAACTCCTCGCCCGCGAAAACCTCCCGTATCGCACCCTCCCCAGCCCCAAACTCCGCCTCGGACATCGCCGCGAGCATCAGAAGCGCCATCTCTCTCCCGAGTCGTCAGTCGTTAGTCGTCAGTCGTCAGGAACCTGTTCCAAAGTTCAGGTGTTCAAGTTTCTCCCGCCCAACGTTGAACCTTGAACCTTGAACCCCTCCGATCGCCTATCGCCCGTTCGCCCGTTCGCCCGTTCGCCCGTTCGCCACGTCCATCAGCGCCCGCCCCTCCGAATCGATATGCTCTCGCATCGCGCGCTCGGCGGCATCGGTATCGCCGCGCCCGATCCACTCGATCAGGGGCGCGTGCTGCGCTATCACGTCCTGCTGCGTGGGCAGGAGCGCGTTCGAAGAAGCGATAAACATCGAAAATCTGCCCTCAACCAGGGAATATTGCCGCGAGAGTCGCCGGTGCCCCGCCAGCGACACCACCGCGAGATGGAGCGCAAAATCGCTCTCGGCGACCAGCAGCGGATTCCCCGACTGGCACGCCCCGACCAGATCATCGAAGACCTGCGCCAGCCGCGCCGCCCGCTGCTCGTCGATCGACTCGGCCACCAGCCGCGCCGCCAGCCCTTCCAGGCTACTCCGCAGCGTGTAAGAACCGAGATCGCGCGGTCCCAATCGCGCCACCGCCCAGCCGGTATAGGGCACCTGCTCGACCAGCCCCTCGCCCACCAGCAGGTGCAGCGCCGCCCGAATCGTCCCGCGCGACAGCGCCAGGTCGCCCGCCAGCTTCATCTCCGTCAGCCGCGTCCCCGGCACCAGCACATAGAAGCCACGATCTGCTGCCGGATCGCCGCCGCCGCCCGCACATCAAGGCTGCTCTTGTCGATGGTCAGTGTGTCAGCCATGTCTGGCCACCCAACACCAGTCTACCAACCCCCTGCTGATTGTCAACAATCGGCAATAAACTCCCTCTCCCCTCAACACACCACGCTCACCCCACCTCCGCCCAAACCCTCCCTTCAGCCCTCCCAGCCGGATTCATCCGGCGCATTGCAGCAACCCGGAGACTTCATCTCCGGGCGAACTCCACACGCCACCCAGCAAACAGAGAAGAGCCCCACCGAGCCTGCGGAGGCGAGCTTCGCGGCGACGGCAGTCGCCCTCAGCCAAGCCTTCAGGCTTTGGGCCTCCCGCCCCGAGCAACCACATCGCAATCGATCCAAACCAGACCAACAAAACAAAGCCCCCGCCTAACCACCAGAGCGGGAGCCAGATATCCCGACGGGTGGATCGTTATCAACGACGCAGTCAGGATGCGACCGAGGCACACCCGCCCGTGTCGTCGAAGAAGGAGAGTGCGGCTCGATCGCCCCGCACCCCTGATGTGTCCTCCCATTGGCAACCTGTACCGAAAGTCCCGCGATCCAGGTCACGCCGGTACTACAGAATGATGGGAGGAAGACTGGGACGCCCAGGATCGGCCGACGACTCACCGTGCGCGGCAGCGGCGGTGCGAGCAGGGTCGGGATGCCCTTCACTGTCGGCCCAGGTCTGCATCCAGGTCGCGGCCTGCGACATCGAGGCCACCAGCGAGCGGTCGCCCGACTGCACATGGACCACCTCGATCCGCTTGCCGCGTTCCGCATCAAGCGACCAGTGCCGCACCAGAAAGGCGTTGTACGTGCGCGCCATGACCATCTCGCCCCTCGCTTGCTCCGTGCCGGTGACTCACCAGCCACAACAGCATCATAGCGAGCAGACCGTAACCAGACCTTAAGAAATCCTAAATCGAATCCCTCGCCCCTTCAGGTGCATCCCCAAAGCCCTAAATGCCCGCCTCCTCCCCTTGCCCACAGGTCATCCCAACCGCCAATTCGCCACTCTTCGCCCAACGTGGCACGATTCGCCCTCCTCGACGGGTCCGTATCTACAGGGGCATTCAATCAAACGCCCTGCGCCAGCCAGCACCTGGCCCCACCCTCGCCACCGGTATTGGTAGAGGCGACACGCTTTGTCGTCCACACCGAGCACCATCCGCGCCGCCCATTGGCCGCGCCCAACCCACGGAGGAGCCACTGTGACTGCACACTCTTACCCCAGCCACCCGTTCAAGTCCCCCACCGGGTACCCGCTGTGCGGGTGGCGGGGATTGAGGGGGCCAACCTATCGCCAACTGCGCAGTTTCGCGCACACCCCGATCGCCAAAATCCCGCACTGCTGCGCGGATTTTGCCTTACCCTACCCCGCCCCGAGTGAAGAGGAAGAGGAAGAGTTAAAATGCAAAAACAAACCTACTTCTCACCGCGTAATTCGCTTACACGTAAGCCACTTACACGTAAGCCACCTACGCCAGCGCCCCGGCCTCGGCGATCACCGCATCCAGCAGCTCGGCACGCCCCGCCGCCCAATCCGCCGCCCAGGCAACCGGATCGGCCCGCTCCCGCGCGATGGCGAGATAGTGCTGATGCTCAACCTCGTCGGCCGGATCGCTGTTGCGCGGCGAATTGATCACCTCGCGCAGCCGCTCCGCCGCGCCCAAAAAGCGCGCCGCCTCGCCGAACCGCCCGAGCACGATCGCCGCCGCCCCGGCAAAGTCCAGGCAACCCGCGAGCCCGCGCCGGTGCCCCAGCTTCAGGCGCAACTCCAGGCTCTCGCGACTGAGCCGCAACCCCTCGGCAACGTCGCCTTGTCGCAGCACGGCCGTGCCCAGATTCGACAGAAAGGTCGCCAGGCTCTCCTGCGTCCCGCCACCAAGCCGCCCGATCGCCAGCGCCTCGCGATAGTACCGCTCCGCCAGCGGATAGTCGCCGAGCACCGAGCGCGCCAGCTCACCCTGCGTATTCAGGACCCGCGCCAGGTCGTTGCGATCCCCGCCATCGCGGACGATCGCCTCCGCCTCGTCCAGCATCGCCCGCGCGGCATCGTTCCGCTCCTCGATCAGCGCCATGTTCGCCAGGATACGCAAGATCCTCGCGCACTGCTGGCGTTCACCGAGACTGCGATAGAGCGCCAGCCCGCGCCCCGCGTAGTCCTGCGCCGCCGCATAGGCCCCGCCACGCCAGTTCAGCATCGTCGCGGCATACAGCGTCCCGGCCAGCAGCGTGGGCGGAACCGCGCCCTGCTCATCCAGGGCCGTTGGGGCGAGAAAGGCATCGAGCCAGGCCCGGCCCTCGCGGTACACACCGCGCGTCGCCCAGAAGGTATTGAGCGCGCTCGACAGGCGCATCCCGAACTCAGTCGAGCGCGTCTCGACCGCCCAGCGCAGCGCCGCGCGCAGATTATCCACCTCGGCAGTCAGGCGCGGCACCCAGACCAGTTGCTCGGCACCCGCCAGCCCCCGTTCCGCCTCCTCGGCGAACGCCAGGTAATAGGCGGCGTGTCGCGCCCGGCTGGCTTCGAGCTCGTCGCGCGCCACCAGCTGCGCGCGGCCATACTCGCGCACCAGTTCGAGCAGGCGGAAGCGCGGCTCGGCATCGCCGCTGTCGTGCCGCTGCACCAGGCTCTGGTTCGCGAGGACCGCCAGCCCATCGAGCAGATCGGCCCCCGCCTCGCCCGCGACCGCCTCGATCGCCGCCAGCGTCGCGCCGCCGTCGAAGATCGCCAGCCGGTTCAGCAGTCGCTGCTCCGGCGGTTCGAGCAGGCCATAGCTCCAGTCGAGCGTGGCGCGCAACGTCTGCTGGCGCGCGGTCGGCAGGCGCTCCCTCGTCACCAGCAAGCCGAGGGCGTCGTCCAGCCGGGCCGCGATCTGCTCGACCGTCAGGATCGTCGTCCGGGCGGCGGCGAGTTCGAGCGCCAGCGGCAGGCCATCCAGGCGGCGGCAAATCGCCACCACCGCCGGGGTGTTGCGCGGTGTCAGCGCGAAGTTTGGCTGCCGCTGGCGCACGCGCTCCACGAAGAGGCGCACCGCCGCCACCCGCTCCACCTGCGCCGGGGCGGGCGGCTCCGCATCGGATACCGGCGCGGGCGGCAGGTCCAGCGGCGGCACCGGCCAGGCAACCTCGCCCGCCAGTCGCAGCGCCTCGCGACTGGTGGCGAGAATCTGGAGCTGCGCGCAGCCGCTCAGCAGCCGCTCCACCACTTCGACCGCCGCGTCGATCAGGTGCTCGCAGTTGTCGAGGATCAGCAGCGCCCGGCGCTCCCGCAACGCCGCGACGATCGTCGCCAGCGGGGCCTGCCCCTGGCGCTCTTGCACGCCGATGGCGCTCGCGATCTGCCCCGGCACCAGGGCCGGGTCCCGCAGCGGCGCGAGATCGACGAACCAGGGTCCGGCCTGATACGCAGCGGCCACATCGCGCGCCACCGCCAACGCCAGGCGCGTCTTCCCGGTGCCGCCGATGCCGATCAGCGTCACCAGGCGCGGCACCGCCGAGGCGGCCCCCTGCGATTGCTCGTCACCGAGCAACAGCCCATGCACCGCCGCCACCTCAAGCTCGCGCCCGATCAGGCTCGTCAGGGCCACCGGCAGCGACGACGGCAATTCGGGCGCGGGGGCGGGCGATACCGCGACAGAGGCGGTCGCCCCGCGCGCCTCCCGCGCCCGTTCGGCGCGATCCTGCCCCACGCGGCCGGTGACGATGTCGCCGTAGAGCCGCCGCGCCTCCGGGCCGGGCTCGGCGTCGAGGTCGCGCTCCAGCGCCGCGCGCAACGCCTGGAACTGGCGGATCGCCCTGGCTCGTTGGCCAAGCCGTGCCTGGAGGCGCATCAGCCCGATGTGCGCCTCCTCGTGCGCCGGGTCGTCCGTGACGAGGCGCTGGAGGGTGGCGATGGCCGCGGTCAAATCGCCATCGTCGCGCTGCCGGTCGGCGAGCGTCAGGAGCAGCCCGTGATAGGTCTCGCGCAACTCCTCGCGCCGCGCCACGACCCAGTCCTCGTAGCGATCCTCGGGCAGGAGTTCGCCGCCGTAGGCATCGATCGCGGCGCGATAATCCGCCGGTTCGCCCGTGCGGTGCGCCTGCTCGGCGGCGGCGACGAAGGCATCGACATCGACGCCCACCGGACCCGCAGCATCGAGCGCCAGGATCCCTCCGCGCAACCGGAGGGGCACCGACGGCGCGAGCGCTGTGCGGGCAGCGTTGAGCGTGCTGTAGAGATTGTTCAGCGCCGCCTCGGGCGTGAAGTCGGGCCAGAGGTGTTCGAGCAGCTGGTCGCGACTGAGCTGATGCCCCGGCGCGAGCGCCAGCAGCTTGACCAGGCTACGCGCCCGCGTCAGCTTCCAGGCACCGGCGGGGATCGCCTGCTCGCCGACGCTGACCTGGAAGGTCCCAAGCAGCGCAATTCGCAGCGACGCGCCCGAGTTCGCGGCGGACGAAGCCGCTACCGGTTGCCCTTTCGCCCCCGCTCCGGCAGCGGAAGGTTGGGCCGCAGTCTTACGCCGACGCGACTCCATCTCCCCCTCTCCACGCACCGACCCAGGTCTGCCCCATCCTGAAATCCGCGCAGCCGTATCGTACCAGATGCCACCGGCACGGGTGAGGCGAAATTGCTGCTGTATCGCGGCATTGCGGGATGTTGCCTATCGCACGACGACAGCGAGTGCCGCAATGGCAAGCCCCAGGCAGAGCGGCGAGAGGAGGCGGCTATCCCACCGCGCAAAGGCGGTCCCGCGCACCCGCTTGAAGAAGCCGACGAGTCGGAAGTCGCCAATGGCGCGCAGGAAGAACGCGACCGCGACGCCGCAGGTCCCCCAGGTGAAGACCCGGCCAAGCGCTGGCTCACCCCACCCGCACACCCGGCCAAGAAGCAGCGTTGAGGCGATGAAGAGCAGGGCGGCAACGACGACAGTGGCGGAGGTGGTGGGCACAAAGGTCGGCTGCCCCGCGACTTCCGGGATGAAAGCCGTCCCCGGCGAACGTCGCCCGAAGGCCCAGTAGAGATGCAACAAGCCGAGGGCCGCCAACACGCCGCTGGCAAGCAGCCCAATCGCCCCGATCATGATGCTCACCCCAACGTTGGAACTTCACACAGGCCAAGGGGAAGGGCGTAACATTGTCTCAATCTTCGAGGTTCATACGCTTACGCATAACCACGGCGAGTTCCCGCTGCCCAGAGCACGGCAAAGCGCCATGCACCGGGCGGTGCGACATCCGAACGAGATTGGCCGCGCCGGAGTTACATCCTGCGCGGCCTGCCAACGCCTTACGGTGCCATCAGCGCAACAGCTGCGCGCAGGATGACGCGAATCGCGCCGCCGATGCTCGGCACGTCCACCCACTCGTCCTTCTGGTGGAACTCCGCGCCGCGCGGGCCGAATTGCACCGTCGGGATGGCGAGGTCGGCCGCGAAGTAGTTGGTGTCGGCAACGCCGGTATTCGTCCCGAAAGTCGGCGCGTGGCCGATTTCGGCCTCGTAGGCGGCGGCGAACTGCCCGAGGAAGGGCTGCGACGGCGCGACCTCGAACGCCGGGTAGTAGGGCGGGTCGATCGCAAACTCGAAGCGCGCGGGTGAATTGAGCCCTGCCGCGAGGTGGCGCATCTCCGCCAGCACCGACTCGCCCGTCTCGCCAGGGACGATGTGGCGGTTGATCGTGAAGCTCGCCTTCTCCGGCACGGTGATCACGTACTGGTCGTTGCCGCTGTGGAACGAGAGCACGCACTGCGTGGCGGTCATGCGCGGGTGATGGCCCAGCGGCAGCTCGTCCAGCCGCGCGATCAGCTTCGCCGCCTCAACCGCTGCATTAATCCCCTCCGACGGCCAGGAGCCGTGCGCCGCCTTGCCGGTGATCTCAGCCCGCACCAGCACCTTGCCGACCCCGCCGATCACCGGCCGATCCCACGTCCCTTCGGTGACGATACAGGCGTCGGCGCGCAACCCCATCTCCACCAGCGCCCGCGCGCCGATCGAGAAGGCTTCCTCGTCCACGACCGACGTGAAGATGACGGTGCCGCGCCAGCGGTCGCGCGCCCGGTCGAGCGCGCGGGTTGCCAGCATCGCCGCCGCCACGCCCGACTTCATGTCGGCCGCGCCGAGCCCGTAGAAGCGGTCCCCGACGCGCTTCCCCTGCCAGGGGTCGCACGACCAGCCCTCGGCCCGCAGCACGGTGTCGGTGTGGCCATTGAGCAGCAGCGTCGGCCCCGACCCATTCTCCACGCGGCAAATCACGTTCGGGCGGTCGTCCGCGCCGGTCGGCGAGAAATCGGGCTGTAGGCCCTGCTCCGTCAGCCACGCGGCCACCGCGCGCTGCACCGGCCCCTCCTCGCCGGGATAACTGCGGATCGCCACCAGCGCCGCCGTCAGCGCTGCCGCCTCCTCCTGGTCGGACGAGGCCATCAGCCAGTCGTGCATTCGCTCACTCCGTTCGTGACGTGAGTCGTGAGGCGTGAGTCGTGAGAGGGCCACCCGGCACGAGCGAGAAGCTCACGACTCACGCCTCACGACTCACAACTCGATACTCTCCCCGACCCGAATCACACCGGTCGCGTCGTGGGTGACGTTCTGGCCGAAGTAGGCCGCGCCGCGCACCGGCCCGGGGACGTGGATGCCGCCGCGCCGGAAAGTCGCCAGGGTGCGCAGCGGCTCCTTGCCGACGATGGCCGTCTCCTGCTCGGTCGTGGTGATCGGGCAGCGGGCGCAGGGCTTGACGCAGCGGAAGGTAATCTCGCCGATGCGGAAGGTGCCGACGCGGTCCTCCCAGAAGGGGCCACCGCCGCGCACGACGATGTTGGGCCGGAAGCGGTTCATCAGCAGCGGCGCGTCGAGGCGGCTATTCAGGTCTGCCAACGACTCCTCGGAGATCAGGAGGAAGGGGAAGCCGTCGGCAAAGCCCACCTGATCGTCCGCGCTCGGCGCGAAGGTCTGATCCACCTGCCGCCGGTAGGCGTCGGGAAGCCGCACCACGCGGCAGTCGGTCCCCAGGAACGCGCCGAACCACCCGGCAAGCTCATCCCCCTGATCGACCGCCGGGCAGGTATCCCGCCAGATGAGGACCGAGCGCTCCGGCCCCTCGGCCACGATCGGCACAGTCAACGGCTCCATCCCCGAAGCTTCCACGCGCAATGCGCCGTTAGCCAGATGCGGGCGCACCAGGGCCATGCGCGGGAACTCGCGCTGCGTGAGGAAGGTGCCGGTGGCGTTGTCGATCAGCATCGGTTCGCGGTCGTGGGCGAAGCCGCGCAGGGTGATTTCGCCCTCGGTCAGCGGCGTCCGGCGCACGACTTGATCGGGTAGCGGTAGAGCGCGACGACGGTTACCAGTGCGGTCTGTTGGCCAATCGCGGCGCGGGTTGCCCGGTCGGTAAGCATCTGCCCTCCAGTGTGAGCGCCCGTTGCGTCGGGGCGCGAGGGGAATGTAGCACATGGGAAGGTGGGCGGCGCACAGGGCTTGAACCATCCTTGGGCGACCTACGTTGGCCTGGGGCCGGTGTCGTCGGGGTCGGTGAGGACTTCGATGACGGCGGGGCCGCCGGATTCGCGAGCGGCGCGGAGGGCGAGGGCGAAGTCGGCGAGGCGCTCGACGCGCTGGCCGAACGCGCCGAAGCCCTGGCGATGGCGGCGATGTCCGGGCCGGGGATCGCGGAGGCGGGGTACTGCTGGCGAGCGGCAGCCGCACCGCCGAAGCGTTGGAGTGCCGACTTCACAGCCATATAGGAGGCATTGTTGAGGACAACCCAGATGACGGGCAGGCGGTCGTGGACGGCGGTCCAGAGCGCCTGGATGCCGAACTGGAAGACGCCATCGCCGACGACTGCGATTACTTCATCTTCCGGCGACGCGAGCTGGATGCCGAGCGCCGCGCCCATGCCCCAGCCGAGCGAGCCGCTGGCGGTGGTGTGGAAGCCGCGCCCGGCGCGAGGCAGGAGGTGGGTGAGCGTCCCGGCGCTCGCCGTGACCGCGTCGGCGACGACGGTGGTGCGCTCCGTCAGGAGGTCGCCGAGCGCCTGCAGCACAGCAGGGACGCGGATTGGCGTCGCGGTGGCTAGCTGCTCGGCGTCGGCGCGGGCTTTGGCCTGTGTGGCGAGGTAGGCATCGCGCGCGGCGTTGGGTCTGGCGCGCGGCGCGTCGTTCGCCGGGAGTGCGGCGAGGAGATCGCGCAGGGCGAGACGGGCGTCGCCGACGAGGGCGACATCGGCCTGGTAGTTGCGACCAAGTTCGGCGGGATCGGACGCGAGGTGGATGACGGTCGCGCCCGGTGGCACCGCCGGGGTGGTCGGCGGCTCGAACTCGATGAAGCTGCGCGACCCGGCAAGCAGGATCACGTCGGCGTCGCGCACGCAAGGGAGCGCGGGCGAGTAGAACCCGGCGTAATGCGCGTGCGCTGGTGGGTAGGCACGGATTTCGATGGTTCGGCGATCCTCGGCGACGACCGGGGCACCGAGGCGTTCGGCGAGCGCGAACAGGTCATCGGTGGCGGCGCTGGCGGCGACCTCGCCCCCGGCGACGAGGAGTGGGCGTTCGGCGTGGGCGAGCAGTTGCGCAGCTCGCGCGAGCGCGTCTGGATCGGGGCGCACTTCGCCGCTGACGCGGTAACGGGAGGCGGTCGGCACCGGGACGGGTGTCTGTGTCTCGACGAGGTCCTGCGACAGGCCGATGTAGATCGGCCCCATCGGCGCGGTGGTGGCGACCTTCAGGGCGCGGTTCAGGTCCTCGCCGAGCGCATCGGAGCGCAGGGTTTGCCAGTCCCACCTGGTGTACTGGCGGGCGAAGTCGCGGATGGAGGGGGCGGTGGTGAAGCCGCCGCGCCCCTGGATCGCCTCCGCCTTCAGGCCGTTGAGGATGATGACCGGGCTGCGGGCGAGGTGCGCCGCTGCGAGGTTTGCCAACCCGTTCGTCAGCCCGACGTTGGTGTGGAGGTAGGCGACGGTCGGTTGGCGCGTGATGCGCGCGTAGCCATCGGCCAGCGCCACGGCGATCGATTCGTGGGTGGTCAGCGTGACCGCGATGTCGGGATAAGCGAGGGAGGCATCGAGGAAGGCGACTTCGGTGGTGCCCGGGCAGGTGAAGACGTGGCGCACACCCCAGCCGCGTAGCACCTCGAAGAGGGCAGCCGCGCCGTTTGGGGCCGTGGTATTGGTGGTTGGTGCAGCGGTCAGTGGGGTGGCCATCTTCTCTCCGGGTGGGTGTGTCGTCTATCGATCAGGCGGCAACTTCGGTGAGCACGGGGGCGGTGCGGACGTGGCTGTTCAGGGTCGTCAGCAATGCCACGGCGGCGAGCCAGGCGCTAAGGGCGAGGGTGGTACCAGCGAGGTCCCAGTGCTCGATCAGTACGCCGGTGAGGCCCAAGCCGAGGGGGCGCATCCCCTGGGCGACGAGCCGGAAGACGCTGTTCACCCGGCCCTGTAGCGGGCGGGGGATCAGCGCGAGCCGGTAGCTCAACTGGACCGTGTCGTAGGCGGGCATGGCGAGGAAGTAGATTGCGAGGATGGCGGTGATCAGGGCGACGGAGCTGGTGGCGGCGAAGAGGGCGTAGACGAGCGCGGAGAACCAGCAGAGGCCGATGATGACCTGCCCAAAGCTGAACCGGCGCTGGATGCGCGGCGCAAGGAGCGCCCCGATCACGCCACCCGCACCCGCGATGGCGAACATCGCGCCGATGGTCGCGGATGACGCGCCCTGGCGCTGCACCAGCACGATGATGATCAGGTCGAGGCCCGCCGTGAAGTTCAGGGCACCGGTCAGGAACGACATGTAGCGGACAAGCGGCTGCCGCCAGAGCCAGGTCAGGCCCTCGCCGATCTCCGCACGGAGCGAGCGCTCTGGCCCGGCGGACTGTCCGCCGAAGGTGGCGCGCACGAAGCGCAGCGAGCAGGCGGAGACGGCGTAGGAGAGGGCATCGACGAGGAAGGGGAGCATGCGGGCCGCGCCGTAGAGCGCACCGCCGAGCGGGGGGCCGAGCAGCGCGCCGACCGCGTACTGCGCCTGCTGCTGCGCGATGGCGGTGGGCAGTTGCTCCCTGGTGACGACGTGCGGCAGGGCGGAGGTCTCGGCGAGGCCAAAGACGAGGGCGAATGACCCTTCGATGAACGAGACGGCGACGATTTGCGCGATTGTGAGGGCGTCGAAGGCGTAGGCGATGGGGATGCTGCCGAGCGCCAGGCCGCTGCCGAGGCCGCAGAGGATCATCGTCAGCTTGCGGTCCCAGCGGTCCACCAACGCCCCAGCCGGAAGCGCGAAGAGGAGCCAGGGGACGGAGCGCGCCGCCGCGACGAAGCCCGCTTGCGCCGGGGAACCGGTCAGGGCCAGCACCAGCAGGGGAAAGGCGAGGTGCGAGACGTGGGTGCCGAGGATAGAGACGCTCTGCCCGAACCAGAGGAGGAGGTAGTCGCGATTCTTCCAGAGGGGGGCTGCCGTGGTCGCGGGGGTGGGCGTCATGGTGGTTCCTCGTGTGGCGATCGGGCTGGTCGCGAGGGGGAGTCTAGCAGATATCGGCAGTCGGGCAGTCGGGCGGTCGGGCGGTCGGGCAGGGGGAGACGGACCTCACCCCGCCGCCTGCGGGCGGCACCCCTCTCCCGCGAGGAGAGGGGGAGATCCAACCCGACAAGCACGTGCGAACCGAAGCACTTAAGGTTTGCGGCCGGAGACGGTGAAGCCGGTGAAGGCCGTGAAGAAGGTGGGGGCGCTGGCGGCGGCGGCGAGGTGGGCTTGCCAGGTGGCGAGTTCTGCGGCGGTGAGCGCGCCGGCAGCGTGGGCTTTCTCGGCGTAGCCGTGGAGGAGGTAGATCTGGTCGGCGAGGGCGAAGTCGTCGATGACGACGGTGAAGGGGTGGGCGGCGATGTCGGTGAGACCCGCGTCGCGGAAGAGGCGGGGGAGTTCGCGGCCGGTCCAGCCGCCGTAGTAGCCGTCGCAGCGGAAGTGGGCAAACTTGCGGATGAGGGTGCGGTCGGGGAGGTCGAGGACGAGGGTTTCCCAGTCGGGATCGCTGACGACGACCGTGCCGCCGGGGCGGAGGACACGGATGGCCTCGGCCAGGGCTTTCGGGCGGTCGGGGAGGTGCTGGAAGACGCGATCGGCGCGGACGCCATCGAACGAGGCGTCGGGGTAAGCGAGCTGGTAGAGGTCGCCGACGACGAACTCGATCGGTAGGGAATCCCTGGCGGCGCGTTCGCGGGCGGCGTCGATCATGCGGGCGCTGCTGTCGAGGCCGATGACCTGGCCGCCCGGGGCGACGAGTCGGGCTATGGCGCGGGCGTCATCGCCAGCGCCGCAGCCGAGGTCGAGGAGCCGCGCGCCGGGGCGTGCGCCGACGAGGGCGTAGGACTCGCGCTTGTAGCGGCGCATGTCCTCCAGGGCCATCAACTGGTCGAGGTAGTTGACGAAGGCCGCCGGTGTGGCCGTGGCATCGACGTTGCGGAAGCCGCCGCCGTACACACCCGTGGTCATGGTCGCCTCCTGATTAACGCTTGCCCGTCCCGCCGAGGACGCCGCGATTGCGCCGCACGAGCGCGCTCTGGGCGATGGCGGTGGGTGCCTCCTGCACGCGCAGCCTGCGCCGGAAGAAGTCGAAGAGGACGCGCAGGACGGCGAGGGTGGGGACGGCGAAGATGGCCCCCTGCAGCCCGGCGAGTTGTCCCCCGGCGATCACGGCGAGGAAGACGAGGATGGGGTGGACCCGCAGCGCGTCGCCCTGGATGCGGGGGGTGAGGACGTTGCCTTCGAGTTGCTGGATGGCGAGGTAGAAGAGGACGGTGAGGATGGCGGTCCTGGGGGAGATGAAGGCGGCGATGGTGATCGCGGGGATGGCACCGAGCCACGCGCCGATGTAGGGGAGGATCGAGGTGATCGAGACCCAGACCCCGAGCACGATCGCGTAGGGGACGCCGAGGAAGGAGAGGACGATCCCGGTGAGCAGGCCCTGGATGATGACGACGAAGAAGAGGCCGGAGAGGTAGCGCGAGAGGGAGTTGCCGAAGTCGCCCCAGAGTTCCAGGGCGTCGTAGCGGTAGGCCGAGGGGATGGCCCAGAGGTAGGCGGCCTTCAGCTTGCGGGTGTCGACCAGCAGGTAGACGGCGACGAAGATGATGCCGAACGCCTGGAAGAGGATGCTGACGGCCTGGGTGGCCCAGGAGAGGAGGCTGCGCAGGAGGGTCTGCGCGAGGGTTTGGGCGCGGGCGAAGATGGCGTTCTGGGCGTCGGCGAAGAGCTGCTCGGGGTCGCTGGTCAGCCAGCCGCGCTCCTGGAGCGGGCGGAGGATGTCGAAGGTGATGCGATCCTCGGCCCAGGCGGCGATCTGCGGGGAGGCGGCGATCAGGGCGGTGAGCTGGTCGATCAGGAGCGGGACGAGGATGAGGAGGGCGAGGGCGATCACGCCGATCATGACGAAGAAGGTCATCAGGATGGCGAGGCTACGCGGCATGAAGAGGGCGAGGAAGCGGACAGGGAAGGAGAGGACGAGCGCGAGGGTGAAGCCGCCGAGCGCGACGCCGAGGATGTCGGGGGCGGCGCGCAGCAGGGCGACCAGGGCGAGGATGGCGACGCCGACGAGGACCCAGCGGACGCGCGGCGAGATGACGATCGGCGTCGGGGTGCGCAAACTGGTGGCCTGGACCCGGAGTGCTTTCCCACGCTCTCGACGACGGTGGCGCGCCATTGATCGGCCCTTTCGTGCTCCTATGCGTCACCAGAGTGCGGCCTGAAGTTGGGCGCATTGTAGCGTAGACGTGAGTCGTGAGTCGTGAGTCGTGAGTGCGTTCGTGTGTAAGTGTGCAAGTGAGGTTACGTGTAAGTG
>JAXLWN010000007.1:0-170757 GCA_046328475.1 Chloroflexia bacterium
ATCTCGATCATCCCCGGCACGCGCTCTTCGTGGCGGTGGATGACGGGTCGGGCGCGATTGTGGGGACGGCGGGGGTGCGGTCGGGCGGGCTGAAGCCGCAGTTTAATGTGGCCTGGCTGGTGGAGCGCTACGATCTGGAGCGGACGGCGCAACTGGTGCGGGTTTACACGCTGCGGGAGTGGCGCGGGCGCGGGGTGGCGCGGGCGATGGTGGAGCAGGCGGCGCGTTTCGCGGCGCAGGAGGGGGGCTACACGGTGCTGGCGCTCCACACCGACCCGCGTTCGCCGGGGGCGGAGCGCTTCTGGCGCTCGATGCCGACGACGCTGATTCACGACGACCGGGACGGGCCGTCGGAGTCGCTGCACTTCGAGATGGAGTTGGGGTGACCTCACCCCGCCGTCTGCGGACGGCACCCCTCTCCCGCGAGGAGAGGGGAAGATACTGGCGATAGCTGGTGGTGATAATGAGGCTTGAGTGCCACACGGTGGCTCAAACTGCCCTAGGCTGCGCTTGTAGGTACCCCCTCTCCTCGCGGGAGAGGGGGTACCGCCGCAGCGGCGGGGGTGAGGTCTCCAGGAGGATATGCGATGACTGAGCGGGGACGGCGTCCGGCGGAGATTGAGGCGGGGTGGGCGATCGATACGCTGCTGATTCATGGGAATCAGGGGGCGGATCCGGAGACGGGGGCGGTGGTGCCGCCGATTCACCCGGCCTCGACGTTCGCCAGGAAGTCGATGACCGATGGGGCGCAGTATCGCTATGCGCGCGGGGCGAATCCGACGCGGGGGGCGCTGGAGGCGATCCTGAACGGGCTGGAGCATGGCGCGGGGGCGTCGGCATTCGGCTCGGGGATGGCGGCAGTCTCGGCGGCGCTGCAACTGCTCAATGGGGGCGACCACGCGATTGTCGGCTACGACTGCTACCTCAGCACCTACAACTTCTTCGCGAATGATCTGCCGCGCTATGGCATCGAATGCACGTTTGTCGATCTGACCGATGTCGAGGCGGTGCGGCGGGCGGTGCGGCCGAACACGAAGATGATCTGGATCGAGTCGCCGACGAACCCGCTGCTGGATGTGGTGGATCTGGCGGCGATGGCCGAGATTGCGCGCGAGGCGGGCGCGCTGACGGCGGTGGACAATACGTTTGCGTCGCCCTATTGCCAGACGCCGATCGACTTCGGCATCGATCTGGTCATCCACAGCACGACCAAGTACCTCGGCGGGCACAGCGATCTGGTCGGCGGGGCGGTCATCTCGCGCACGCCGGAGTTGGCGGCGAAGATCGCCGACCGGCTCTATTACCTCGGCGCGGTGCCGAGTCCGTTCGATTGCTGGCTGCTGATCCGGGGCATCCACACGCTGGGGGTGCGGATGAAGCAGATTATGTCGAACGCGCAGGCGATTGCCGAGTGGTTGCAGTGCCACCCGAAGGTGACGCGCGTGATCTATCCCGGCCTGCCGAATCACCCGGCGCACACGTTGGCGAAACGTCAGATGACGGGCGGGTTCAGCGGGATGGTCTCGTTCGACGTGGCGGGAAGCGTCGAGGCGGCGAATCGCGTCTCGGAGGGGACGCAGCTTCTTCACGCTGGCGACGAGCCTGGGCGGGGTGGAGTCGCTGATCTTCCCGCCGACGGCGTGGTTGTACACCGACCAGGCGCTGCTGAAGCAGATTCCGGGGTCGCCGTGGGCGCAGCATCCGGGGTTGATCCGGTTGTCGGTGGGGATCGAGGATGCGGGATCTGATCGCGGATCTGGAGCGGGCGCTGGCGACGGTGTAGGGACGCCGCCCTGCGGCGTGCGGCAACCGCGAAGATTATCCCTTCCCACGTGGGCGGGTCTGAGACCCGCCCCTACCGTTTTTGAGCCTGTTGAAAGCTAGTCTCAATATGGTGATGGCGTTGTCTTGACGCGCGGCGCACAGTCGCGTTACAATACACACGGATTACACACTAGGGCGGCACGATTTCGGTCGGTGGGATGCGGATGCAGCGGCTCAATTTCACGTTCGACGATGCGACGGCGCGCTGTTGCTCGAAGAGCTGGCGGCGCGGTTCTACGACGGAAATAAGTCGCAGACGGTGCGGGCGGCGCTCCAGTCGCTGCCGCGCACGCGGAGCACGAGGGTTGGGTCATCGCGGGGTATAGCCCGGCGGTGGTCGGCGATGCGGTCGCCTGCCACACTTGCGGCGCGACCCACCAGGGGGCGACGTGCTCTATCGCCCGGTTTTCGAGCGCGGGCACGGGCCGGGCGCACTGCCGTCGTTGCCGACCGAGGGCTGGCTCGATTGCCGCCATTGTGTCGAGCACGCCCGCCAGAGCTGAGTTTTCCACCAACATTCAACAGTGAAGTGAGCGGCGATGTCCCTGCGGAGCAGCCAGATAGCGGCCGAAACGCGGGCTGTTGCCGAGGAGCGCGATGCGCCGCGCAAGGCGCTGTCGTGGCGGTCGGCGTTTGTGCTCTCGCTGGGCGGGGCGCTGCTGGTCACGGTGTCGCTGGGGGCGATGGCGGCGGAGATCGGGGCGGCGTCGCTGCTCGTCTGGGGCGGCACGGTGCTGATCGGCACGCTGCAATGCCTGCTGCTGGCCGAGCTGGCCGGGCGATTCCCGGGCAAGGTGGGGGGCGCACCGGCCTACACGCACGAAGGGTTCCGGCAGATCTCGCCGCTGGTCGGCGCGGCGGCGACCTGGGGCTACTGGGTCGCCTGGATTCCGGGCGTGGCGGTGAATCTGACGCTGGCGGCGACCTATTTGCGCGCGGCGTTCCTGCCGGGGGTGAATGCGCTGGCGCTGACGGCGCTGCTGGCGGTCGGGCTTTATGCGCTGAACTCGCTCGGGCTGCGGCCGAGCGTCTGGCTCTCCGGGGTGCTGGCGGCCTGCGCGGTCCTGCCGCTGGCGATCATCCTGGCCGCGCCGCTGCTCCACCCCGAGAGCTGGCACTGGGCGAATTTCGCGCCGCTGGTCCCGGCCGGGGTGACGGCGGCGGCGCTGGCGAAGTGGGCCTTCGTCGCCGCCTGGTCGTCGTATGGGGCCGAGATGGTCGCGACGGTGGCGGGGGAATTGCGCGATCCCCGGCGCGACGTGCCGAAGGCGGTCGGGGCGGCGTCGGTCGCGACGATGCTCGCGTTTGTGATCGTGCCGGTCGGCCTGCTCGGGATCGTGGGGGTGGAGGGGCTGGCGCAGGACCCGTATGTCGCCTTTTTGACGGCGGCGGAGCGGGTTTTCGGCGCGGCCGGGGGGCGGGTCGTCGCGACCATGCTGATCGCGGCGCTGGTGCTGGGCGCGGAGGTGTTCATCGTCAGTTCGTCCCGCGCGCTCTACCAGATGAGCCGCGACGGCCTGACGCTGCAAGGGTATGGGCGGCTGAACCGGCATGGCGTGCCGGTCGGCTCGGTCGGCTGGGACGCGACGATCACGCTGGCGCTGCTGCTGATTTTTCGGGGCGATATTGTGGATGTGGTGGCGGCGGCGAACGTCGGCTATCTGGTCGTCTTCGCGCTACTGCCGGTGGCCTACGTGCTGGTGCGGCGGCGGGCGACGGAGCCTGCCCCGTTCCATTTGCCGGGCGTGTTCGTGCCGCTGGCGCTGGGCATTGCGGCGTTCAACGCCGCGCTGCTGGTCTATGGCGGGGCGCAGTGGGGGCCGAAGGTGGTCGGGGTGGGGGTCGCGCTGGTCGCGACCTTCCTGCCATTCTACCTCCTGCGAAGGGCGAGGCACGCCGGGGGGCGCGCGACGCGACGGGGGGCCGAATGATCGGCGAGGGGTTGCGCGCCGAGGTGGAGCACGAGATCGCGCACCCGCGCGCGGGGGTGCTGGCGGCGGTCGCGGCGCTGGGGTTGCGGCCGGGGCAGCGGGTGCTGGATGTCGGCTGCGGGCCGGGGGCGCACCTGGGGCTGCTGGCCGGGGCGGTGTCGCCGGGCGGGAGCGTGGTCGGGATCGACCTGGACGCCGGGCGCGTGGCCTTCGCGACCGAGCGCTGGGCTGATAGCAGCACGATCGCGGTGCGCGAGGGGGACCACGGCGCGCTGCCGTTCGCCGACGGCAGTTTCGATGTTGCCTGGGCGTCGCTGGTGCTGCACCACGCCGAGCGGCCATTGGCGATGCTGGGGGAGCTGCGACGGGTGGTGCGACCGGGCGGGTTGGTCGCGATTGTGGAGGGGGACACGGGCGGGTCGTTCCCCACGCTCCCCTGGCCGCCCGATCTGGAGATCGCGCTGCGCCGGGCGGCGTGGGAGGGGGCGCGGGCGAACCACGACGGGACGCTGGAGTATCACTACGCGGGCTACATCGGGCGGGAGTTGCCGCGACTGCTGCGCGAGGCGGGGCTGGCGGAGGTTCGCGTGGTCGCCTGCCCCGATGTGGACCGCGCGCCGCTCCACCCGCAGCGGGCGGCGGAGATTCGCGGCTGGTTCGCCGGGCCGTTCGCGCGTCGCCTGCGCGATTTCCTGCCGCCGCGCGAACTGGCGCGAATGCTGGCCCTTTTGAACCCGATTCGCCTACCTACTTGCTCACCAGTCCAGACTTCTTCATGGTGCGCACCTGGCTGCTGGCGATCGGGCGGGTTTGAGGCGGCGTTACCCTTGCACGCAACCGTGGGCGCGGGTAGAGTGGCATAGCGACGCGCGCGGCGCGTCTTTCGGGGCAACAGGGAGGGCGGTCGGCATGGTCGCGGAGACGAGCGAGCGGGTGGCCACGGTGGCACCGGTGGAGAGCAGGTCGGTGACGGGGACGTTGCCCGCGCCGGTCGAGCGGGCGTTCACCTTCGCCATCCTGCTGTCGGCGCTGCGCTGCACCGTGCAGTACGTTGTCTTGCCGTTTGTGCTCCCTGGATCGGCGTCGTGGCGGAGGTGCCCGCCTGGGTAACGCTCGCGCTGAGCGGGCTGGCGCTCTTCTCGCTCGCGCGCAGCGTGCGCATCCTGTGGCGGATGCGCCACGCGCAGCGCTGGAGCTACCTGGCGCTGGCCTTCGTCGTCTTCGCGGCGCTGGTCCTCTTCGTGACGATGGATTTGCGGCGGCTGATCGGCTAGGGCAGGCAGCAAGGGCAACAAGGGTAACAACGAGGCGGGGAGCGCGCCATGCGCCCCCGCCTTCGCTTTGCGCGGGCTTGAACCGGGCGCAGCGGCATCCGCAAGGCAGTGCCGATGTTCGCGCCTTGACAGTCTCCAACGGCTCACGAAGAATGCCCCGGTGATTCGTCGCAGGCGAGAGGAGGATCCGATGCCCACGCAGATCGATCATGTTGTCGCGCTTGTTCGCGACCTCGCGTCGGCCGTGGCCGACTACGAGGCGCTCGGCTTCACCGTTGTCCCCGGTGGGGAGCATGTCGGCGGGGCGACCCACAACGCGCTCGTCAGCTTCGCGGACGGCACCTACATCGAGTTGATCGCCTTCCGCGAGCCCGACCGCCCGCATGCGCACGCCTGGTGGCCCTACCTTGCGAAAGGGGAGGGCTGGGTCGATTTCGCGCTGCGCGAACCGGACCTTGATGGGGCGGCGGCGCGACTCGCCGCTGCGGGGATCGAGGCGCAGGGGCCGGGCGACGGCGGGCGGCTGCGGCCCGACGGGCAGGCCGTCGCCTGGCGCTCGGTGCGCACCCAGGTCGCGCCGGGTGCGGGCAGGCTCCCCTTCCTGATCGACGACGTGACGCCGCGCGACCTGCGCGTGCCGGGTCCTCCGGCAACCCGCCACCAACTGCCGATCATGCGTGTCTCGGGTGCCACCATCGTGGTCGCCGACCTGGGGCGGGCGAGCGCCGCCTACGCCAGCCTGCTCGGCACCGAGGGCGCGATCATCGACGGCGGGACGGGCGCGACCGGGCGACGCTTCCCGCTCGGCGCGCAAACGCTCACGCTCCTCGCCCCCACCGACGACACGGGCGACCTCGCCCGCACGCTGCGCGAACGGGGCGAGGGGTTGTACGAGGTCGCATTCGGCGGCACCGCTGGCGCGACGGCGGATCTGCTGGATCTGGGGCTGGCGCACGGGGCGCGGATGCGGATTGTGGCATCTTGATTGGCTCCGAGCGCCCGGTGGCGATTGCGACAGTGCATGCCGATGCCGCGCAGGGCGTTCAATTGAACGCCCCCACAAAGCCGTCCCTGCCAGTTCGGGTGGATGCTGGTCGCGCGTAGTGGCAATTCTCCGGTCCATTATTGGCAGAAATAGTACCGCCAGCAGGCGACAGGTGTCGCTATTTTGTGCTACGCTGCGCAGGGTAGGGGAACGCAAGGGCGGGAAGGGGATAGAAGCATGAGCAAGGCGATTGCCGAACCGCCCGTGGCGGTGGCTATTCCGCGCGAGGCGGGCGCGATCCCGGTGGAGGCGGGGAGCGAGGTCGATTCCCCGCAGGCGATTCGCCGCCTGGTCATCAAGCTGGCCTGGCCGTCCATCGTCGAGAACATGCTCCAGAGCATTTTTAACATCATCATGATCGGCATGGTCGCGCGGCTGGGGTCGGCGGCGATCGCGGGGGTCGGGGCGTCCACCAGCATCATCCAGGTGGCGATGTCCTGCTTCTTCGCGCTGAGCATGGGCACGACCGTGCTGGTGGCGCACGCGACGGGGGCGAAGAATCGCGAGGCGGCCAGCCGCGCCGCCAAGCAGTCGCTCGTCCTCGGGCTGATCATCGGCGGGATCATCAGCCTGCTCGGGATCGTCTTCGCGCCGCAGGCGATCGCGGCGGTCGGGGCGGAGCAGGCGGTGGTCGGCGAGGGGGCGTCCTATCTGCGCGCCTTCTCGCTCGGCGGCATCTTCATCGTCACCACGTTTGTGGCGGGCGGTGTGATGCGCGGCTCGGGCGATGCGCGCACGCCGATGCTGGTCACGCTCGCCTCGCTGGCCGCGAGTCTCGGCATCGGCTATCCGCTGATCTTCGGGCAATTCGGCCTGCCGAAGCTGGGCGCGTTCGGCGCGGGGCTGGCGACGACCGGGGCGCGGGGTCTCGGCTGCCTGGTGCTGATCGTCCTGCTGCTGCGGCCGACGAGCAAGATTAGCCTGGCGGGTTGGGGCGGCTGGCGACCGGCGCTGGAGCCGGTCAAGCGGCTGCTGCGGATCGGCCTCCCCTCGATGTTCGAATCGCTCTTCCGCGCGGGCGGCATGCTCTTCTTCAGCGTGATCGTCTTCAAGCTCGGCACCGAGGTCGCGGCGTCGCAGCAGGTGGCGCAGCAGGTGGCCTTCTTCTCGATGATGCCGGGCTTCGGCTTCTCGATGGCGGCGATGACCCTGGTGGGGCAGGCGTTGGGCGCGAACAACCCGGGGCGGGCGAGCCGCGCCTCCTGGTTCTCCACGCGCTCCTGCCTCGCCTGGATGGGGTCGATGGGGCTGGTCTTCTTCTTCTTCGGACACTGGATCATGGGGCTCTTCACGAGCGATCAGGTGATCATCGAGAATGGCGCGGTCGCGCTGAAGATGATCGCGCTGGCGCAGCCGGGGCAGGCGTTCGGCATGGTGCTGGCGGGGAGCCTGCGCGGCTCGGGCGACACCAGCTACCCGATGTTCGCCACCGGCGCGGCGATGTGGTTCGTCCGCCTGCCGCTCGCCTATCTCTTCGGCATCGTGCTCGGCTTCGGTCTCGGGGGCGTCTATCTCGGCTGGGTCGTGGACACGGTCGTGCTCGCCAGCCTCAACTGGCTGCGCTATCGCACCGGGCGCTGGCAAGAGCGCAAGGTGGCGATCGCGTAACACGGCAAACGGGAGGCAGTTCCGCCCGCCCGTAGCACTCACCACGATAAGCGACGGCGCATGGTGAATGGTGGGCGATCATCCTGGTCGTGCCGAGCTTCGGCCGCGACGGGGGGATCGGACGCCGCTGCTTTGGCAAACGCCGCTTCATACGCGGCGGCCTGGTCGGGTGTCAGCCCCTTGCCAAGGCGCAGGAGCGCGAGGTTCGCGCTGTAGACGTACTGAACGAATTGCGGCGAGGTCTTGATGACGCTCTCGATGTAGGTCTTGCGCGACTGCAAGTCGGCGGCGGTCGCGAAGACCTCGACATCCGCCGGCATCGACCGAGGGTTCGGACGAAGCGGTAGGCGCGTGTCGCGAAATGTTACCTTGCTGGTGTACTGGAACGGCCGACCGAGCAGCTTGTTCGGATCGGTCTCGGCGGTCCAGACGATCACCTCGCCGAGGGAAGTCCGGCTGCCTTCAGCCGTTCGACCACGGTGGCGGCGACGGGGAGGTTGTCACGCCCGGGGAGGTGGTGGCGGGGCGAGTCGCGATGGCGGTGGGGGCGACTGGTTGATCGAGGGTGGCCCGAACGGTGGCTTCGGCTGAGCGGTGGCCGTTGGTGCCAGGGCGGCAGCAACCTGCGTAAGCTCGACGGCGCGGGACTGTGTCGCCTGGGCATTGGGGGAGTTGGCGACCTGCGTGGCATTCGGCGTCGGCATGATATTGGGCACGGCGGACGGAGCACTCGCCGTGGCACCGGGGAGACGTTGCCGACAGCGACCTCGCTGAGGACGTAGGTTGCGTGGCCGCGCCAAGATTCGCGGAACTGCGCTGCGCATCACTCCCGCACGCGACCAGCAAGGCCGCGACAAGCGCGAGTACGAGCGTGCGTCGCATGGCTACCCTCCCCGGCATGAAACGACGCCTTTGCGAGTCAGCATAGCATACGCGGCAGAACGCCCCGAACTCCTCGATCGGGCGAGTACTCGTTCTTACGTCCATGAGGCGAGCGATGTCACGAGCCACTCCGAGACGGGCGGCGAGCAGAATAGCGGTGGCCCCGAGCGGAATCGCCCGATGATCGCCACCAGCCGGGCGATCTCTGCGATCTCTGCGAATATTCGCGGGGCGCAGATCACCCCGATCCGCGCCGCGAGTAGCGTCCGGGAGGCGATGAGACGAGGGCGGCGGACCTATCCGGTCCGCCGCCCTCGTCGCGTGTCGGTCATAGCGGCGCGATGGGGCAACACCCTCTCTTCGACCGTCGCCGGGCGCACGGAACCCGACCACGGGCGGCGGGGGCGCTGGCGTGTTATCCATGACGTGGTGGATCGGCTGAGCGCGTGCCTCACTGTGGCCGGTGGTTGCGCCAGCGCCCCCACGCGCCGCGACGGCGGTTGTGGCGCACCTCGGTCTGCCATCCTGCTACTATCGCCGCCGGCGCGCACTTCCAGCCCCACGGCGTAGAGGAGCGCGTCGACGAGATCGGCGCGCCCCGCGAGTTCCCACGCGTCGCGAATCCCGCGCAAGAGTTCGTCGCGCACCGCCGGGGCGGCCGTCTCCGCCCACGCGGGCAGCGCGGCGGCGGGGATGGGACCATCCCGGCCCTCGACCATCAAACCCAGCGGGTGCAGGATATTCGCGTGGATGATCTGGAACCCGGCACGCCGCCAGGCGCGCTCGAATGTCCCGATCTGGCGTGCGGCAGTCGCCACTGGGCCTCGGGGGGCAGGTCGCTCGGTCGGTTGCACGGCCATGGGCACTCTCCGCGTGGGGGCCGAGGGTGGCCATGACAGCCCCGCCGACCCGATCCTCGATGTCTGCCAAGCATGCCGCCGCCCGGTCGAGGGCGGGTGGTGATCCGGTTGGAGCAGCGTGGAGGTCGCTGGAAGTAGCGCCTGGGATGACGACTGCCCGTTCGGCGGGTGCGCAACACGAGCAGTACCCCTCGTGCCTGAGTGGCAAGCCAGCGGCAAGGGCGGTCGAGCCGCAGTCTACCCGCCTCGACGCGACGAGGTTGCTGCGTTTCTGCGTCACTCGGTCGCCGATTGGCGGCGATTGACCAGCGCTGCCCTTGCCCTTACTATCCCGCGCGTGGGAAACGCGCGCTGTGAGGAGGGCTGGGCATGACCGCGACCGAGAACAAGGGCTTTCATTCATTCCTAGACACCGACCACGACTACATCTTTATTGACTCCTGCATGCAAGCTTGGCCCGATGCTGATTACGCGAACGCACATCGTCACGGGGCGACGGCGTACGCGGTGACCGGCTGGGACCCGCACGCGAACGTGGAGCGGGCGATGGAGGAGGGGATGTTCTGGCACCTCGTCGCCAGGAAGTACCCCAATTGCCTCGTCGTGGAGACGGCCGAGGATATTCGCCGAGCGAAGCGGGAGGGGAAGGCGGCGTTCATCATCGCGGCGCAGGGGGGCGATTTCATCGGCAACAAGCTGCACCGCGTGGAGGCGTTCTATCGCCTGGGGCTGCGGATGATGCTCCCGGCCTACAACCGGACCAACCTGATCTGCGACGGCTGCCTCGACCGCACCGACAGCGGCCTGACCCGCTTCGGGGAGCTGGTGGTGGACGAGTGCAACCGGGTGGGGCTGCTGCTCGACTGCACCCACATCGGCAAGCGCGCCAGCCTGGAGATCATCGCGCGCAGCCAGGATCCGGTTGTTTTCAGCCACTCCAACCCGAACGCGATCGTCAAGAATCCGCGCAACATCGACGATGACCAGATCGCCGCCTGCGCGGCGAAGGGGGGCGTGATCGGCCTCGCGCCGTGGGGTCCGCTGGTGCTGAAGGCGGAGCAGACGACGCAGCCGACCGTGGACGACTTCATCGACCACATCGATTATGTCGCGCAACTGACTGGCTCGACCGACCACATCGGCATCGGCACCGACATGAGCCTCGGCACCTATCCCGACCACGAGCACGATCCCTGGGGCGAGCCGGAATTCCCCGATGTGGCCGGGCGCTACGGTCGGCTGATCACCACCGACGTGCGCTCGCCGCGCCGCGCGCTGGCCGATTTCCACGCCTATCCGCAGGTGACGAACCTGATCGACCGCCTCGGGGCGCGCGGCTACGGCGACGACGACATCCGCAAGATGCTGGGCGAGAACTATCTGCGCGTCTTCGGGCAAGTCTGGAAGTGACGAGGGCGATTGAACCGCCAAGACGCCAAGAAGGTCGCCAAGAGCGCCAAGAGAGAAAAGGAGCCTCCGCTGCGCACAGGATAATAGGGGAGAGGAACAACCCCTCAATGTGTCATGCTGAGCGCAGCGAAGCATCCGTCCCCACTCTCTTCTCTCCACTCTCTTCTCTCTTCGTTCCCTCTGGAAGGAGTGCATTGGCATGGCAGAGCGTTCGGGGCAGATCGTGGTGGCGATTCCGTTCGATGCGCAGGCGTCTAATGAGGTCTGGCGGAATTACACCTGGAAGTGGTGGGTACTTCGCGGCGAATAACATCTACAGCCGATTGGTGGTGCTCGATGTGTTCGAGAGCGGCGAGATCAGCCCGATCTGGCCGAGCGGTGGGAGGTGCTGGATAACGGCGGGACCACATTTTCCACCTGAACCGGGCGGCGATGTGGCACGACGGGGTGGCGGTGACGGCGCACGATGTGGCCTACACCTACTCCGAGGTGCTGGCGAACGGCTATCACGGGCTGTCGTGGTTGCAGGATATCCGCGAGATTCGCGCGCTGACGACCACACGGTGGAGCGGCAAGCGAAGTCGCCGAACGCGGCGTTTCTGGCGCAGTTGGGGGCGTTCGTCTTCACCCACATCCTGCCGAAGCACCTGTACGAGGGCTCGACTGGGCGACGAATCCGCACAACTGGGCGCCGAAGTCGGCAGCGGGCCGTTCAAGTTCGTGGAGCGGGTGCCGGGTGAGCGATCGAGCTGGCCGCGAACGAGGAGTACTGGGGCGAGGGGCCGTACATCGAGCGGATCATCTACCGGATCATCCCCGAGCGGGACGAGATGTTCCGGCTGCTGGAGGCGGGCGAGGTCCACTTCGCGGTGCAGGACGTGCCGTGCCAGGAGGAAGAATCTCAAAAGGCGAAGCCTGGGCGTGGATGTTCCACCCCGGCAACGCGATCGCCTTCGTCGCGTTCAACTGGACCCGGCCGCTCTGGCAGGACCACCGGGTGCGCGAGGCGGTCGCGCGGCGATCGACCGGGGGCCGATCGGTGCGGGGGTCTGCCTGCTGGCGCGCACGCCGCGCCACTAATATCGGGAGCAGGTCGGCTGGGCTCAATCCCGACGCTATCGCGCCCGACTTCGACCCGGCCGAGGCCGAGCGCCTACTGGACGAGGCGGGCTACCCGCGCGGCGCGGACGGCGTGCGCCTGCGGATCGGGCTGGCCTATCGCTCGCTCTACGCGCACTACGGCGTGGCGGCGCGGATCATGGCCGAGCAGTTGGCGCGGATCGGCGTCGTGGCGACCGTCGAGGGCGTCGATCCGTTCGGCTGGAAGTCGCGCTTCCGTGGACGCGGCCGACTTCGACTTGCGCCGCTCGACAG
This sequence comes from Chloroflexia bacterium, assembly GCA_046328475.1. Classification (GTDB taxonomy): domain Bacteria; phylum Chloroflexota; class Chloroflexia; order Thermomicrobiales; family CADCWN01; genus CADCWN01. The sequence goes on from JAXLWN010000007.1 coordinate 12,209, forward strand.
CGGCGATATCGGTCCCGATCCGCAGCTGATGGCCTCGTTCCTGACCTCGGACGGCCCGCGCAACTCGATGCGCTACCGCAACGACGCGGTTGACCGCGCTTTCCGTGAGGGTCGCGGCACCATCGACCGCGAGGCGCGCGGACGCCACTACCGCGCGCTGCAAGACGCGCTCGCCGCCGACATCGCGCGCGTGCCGTTCATGCAGCACGGCGAGCACCCCTTCCGCCCCGAGTACCTGTGGGCTGGTCCTGGTCGGACGGGGTGCGCGGCACGGTGCCGTTCTGGTATCACGGAAGCGTGCGGCGGGTGGAGTAATACTGGCGCGCAGTACGAGCAGTAACAACTGAGTAGCTTACAGATGCGTAAGCTACTCAATTGTTACTAACTCTCACGGCAATTCGATCCGAAAACCTGACATCTGTGCCGCCTTCGCCGTTGCAGCGAACTCGGCGCTGTCTGCAACCGCCTGATCAAGGAGCATTTGCGCCTTGTCGACCACGTCTTGCTCATTGGTACTGAGATGCCCTCGTGCTCGCAGCGCACCAATTGCCTCATGTAGCGCCGTCAACCTGGCAAGATGGTCTCGCCTACGTTCGTTGAAGATCGGCGCGATTGAGGCCAAGTGCATCGATTGTCGCCTTGCCGACTGGGTTATCACCGATGGCATAAGCAATCTCTTTGCGGAAGTTAATGTAATCGCGGGGGATCGCGCTCCGCTGGGTTGATGAACAGCAGCGGCTTCTCCAACGCCAAATTATCGTCGGGCGCTTTGGCGCGTGTGGCGGGATCACCAGCGGGAAGTACTGCGCTTGAAACGCTGATTGCAGGCCGAGCAGCAAAGCAGAAGATTGCTCCACTCGTAAGCGAGCCAATAGTATCCTGGTGTATTCAGCGGCTTGCCAGCGCCCTGACACCAGCCAGCCTTCGGTCTGAAGTGCCCGACATCGCCATCCTCACTAATCTTCGACTCGCAGAAGCAGCACTTCCCATGCTGTTCAATGACGAGTTGCTTCTTGACGGAGGCATGGCCATAGAGCTTCTGATTGAAACTCCGCTTGCTAGCGCCCTTGATTACCGCAGAGGCTATCGCGCGCTTTTTTGACCCCGGCTCGGCGCACGGCAGGGATCGCGGCAGACTTCTTGATCCCAATCATTGCCACGCCCTACTTCTGCTGCAAAGCCGCAGCGGCACGGCGAATGATATCCATCGCCTCGGATATCGGCTGGCGTCTCGCCTGTCGGCAAATCGCCAATTTCCTCGCCAGCGCCTTTAGTCGCGACTCGTCTTTCTTGGTCAGCTTACTTTTCCTAGAATCCGTTCTCGCTCGGCGAGAAGCGCATCCAACTGCGGAGGTCGGGCACTCTGCGGCCAAACAGTTCGCTGGTCAGAATTTGGTCCACGCGCCAGTTCCGCACAATTGCTGGATCGTTATCGATCACAACATGATTGCCCTCACGTCGCAACACGACGATATTCGCATCGGTCGCCGCCTGCACCACCAGCGGGCTATGCGCGGTGGCGATCCTGGTGTTCGGGAAAACGTTGCTCAGGATAACTCATGATCGTCCGCTGCCAGCGTGATGTGCAGGTCAATCTCATCAATCAATACCACGGCGGGTTCTGCCAGGGGGTTCGCACTGGTGGGATAACGCTCGAACATCCTGCTAACAAAGTCGAGGATCCAGGCGATGAAGGAACGATAACCGAGGCTGAGATTGTGCAGTCGCACCCGGCCATAGGGAGTTTCCGCTTCCACGCGCGGCACAAACCGGGGCTCTTCCCCCGAAACAATGTGTAATGCTTTCATCTGGTAAGAGACTAGTCAACGCTTCCCGCAACCGATCGCGCAACTCTTCAGCCTTCCGTTGACCGCCTTTGGCCGCATAATCAGCTTGAAGCAAATGCTCCTCTGCATTGGTCAGCGGCACATCATCGAAGAAAAGGCTGGCGCAGCGTCAGCATTGCTCGTTTCTGAGATCCCCTCGCCGTCATCCGTCGGTTTGCGCCATAGCCAAATACCTTCAAGCCAAGGACCCCATAGTGAAGCCCCGACATACCCCTACTCAGTTCGCCCCCTGAGATTTCAACCCTCGTCTTACCTATCGGTCCGCTGGGATCATTCAGCATGCTCCCATTACCAATCTCCCCTTCGAGGAGATAGTCTTCGCGACCGGAGCGCACTCCTTCTCCAAAGTGGTCAAGTAGCTCCAACGAGCCAGAAATTGCCATTCGTGTATAGATATGGGACTGGTCTACCGACTCTGGTTCCAATGCAACCAGGCATTGGAGTAATGTCGTCTTCCCAACACCATTCTCGCCCAATATGATCGTCCACTGCGATGGTCGGCCCTTACCATCGGAAAGATCGAGTTCTTGCCTTGGCCCAAAACAGCGGAAGTTCCTGACTGCAAGCCAAAGAAAGTACGCAGGTGGCGCGCCCGCACTGTTAGATATGTCCACCGCCATTACCTGTCGCCGCGCCGCCCTTTCGCCCATACCTAGCACCTGCCCCAGTCCGCGAAGGCGGATTCCGTGGCGACCGCAGTCGCCTTTAGCGCCGAATGAATTCCGCGTTTGTACCATCCACATCAATTTATCCCATCTGCTATCCTCCCGCCGACGACCACTTCATTCCGCTACCATGAGGGTCACGCCATGCCCCAGCCACCCATCCTCTTCGTCCACGGCAACGGCGATTCGTCGGCGTTGTGGCTGACGACAGTCTGGCGGTTCGAGTCGAATGGGTATCCGCGCGAGTTGTTGCACGCGCTCGATTTTCCGTCGCCGAGCGCGCGGGATGACGACGATGTGCCGCAGGCGAATCGGTCGGGGACGGGGAGCAGCGGGCATTCCTGGCGGCGGAGGTGAGGCGTTGTTGGCGCGGACGGGTGCCGAGCGGGTGGCGCTGGTGGGGAAATTCGCGCGGCGGGAATGCGATCAGGAGTTACGTCAAGCATGGCGGCGCGGGCGGGTGAGCCACGCGGTGGTGTGCGGAACGCCGAATCATGGCGTGGTGGCGATCGAGGGGAGCAACAATGAGTTCAATGCGCTCGGGCGGTTCCTGCGGGAGTTGAATGCGGGGGAGGAGGTCACACCGGGCGTCGCGTTCATGGCTATCCGCAGCGAGCGGGATGATCTGTATGCGCAGCCGACGCCTGCCTGGCGCATGGGCACGGGCTATGCCAGCCCGGAGTTGCGCGGCGCGACGAATGTGGTGCTGCCGGGGACGATCACCGCGAGACGGCTCACGGGCCGCAGGCGTTCGCGGCGATATATGGATTCATCACTGGGGAGCTGGTGCCCGCGACGGCGGACGTGGTGCCGGAGCGCGAGGTGGTGTTGGCGGGGCGAATCACGGGCTATGAGCATGGACGCCGACTAACCGGGGTGCATCTGGCGTTGAACTGACGATTAATGCCATCGATCAGGCGAGCGGGGAACGGCTCGGGACGCCGCGCTATGTGCAGATCACTGGCAGTGATGGGGTGTGGGGTGCCGTTCGCCGGGCGTCCTGACGAGTGGTACGAGTTTGTCGTGGCGGCACCGGGACAGCCGATGCGCCACTTCTTCCGCGCGCCCTTCCGGCGCTCGTCGCCGTATGTCCATTTGCGGCTGTTCGAGGATAGCCGCTCCCCGAGCAGGGGCTGATTATCTTCACGCGCCCGCGCGGCTACATCGCGGAGGGCGCGACCGCCACCTGCTCGACGGTCGCGCCCGGTCCCCGCGTGCGCCCAGGCGTCCCGGTCGAAGCGCGCTTTCGTCGTGCCCTTCCCCGGCCCTGCGCGACCCGTTCGCGCCGAATTGAACGGCGAGGCGCTGGTCGCGCGCAGCGTGCCGGGCGCGGTGGTAGTATGCGGAGTTCCATTTTTGATGGTCAGTGCGTCCGTATGTCAGTGCGTCCGTAAGTTCGATTACTGACGCACTGACGCACTGACACACAACGTCAATCCGCCGCTTCCTGCATCGAACGGCAGAAGCAGGAGGAGACGATCGGCACGTCGGCGCGGGCGACCGCGAGGTCGAGGCGCTGCTTGATCAGTCCGGCCAGTTCGTGCTTGCCGAGGCGCAGCAGGCATTCGTGGTAGCCGTGCAGGCTCCAGACATTCTCGGGGTGCTGGCAGGCGCGGGAGAGGGTGTTGTCCAGGCCCGTCGGCGCGGTAGGTCGCTTCGGCCTCCTCGATGTGGCCCTGCTCGAGCAGGAGCGCGCCATAGGCGTGGCGCGATGGCTGCATCCAGGCCCAGGGTTCGAATAGGGCAGCGTATCTTCGAGATGGATCGCGCGGCGTAGGTGGGCGTAGGCGTCGTCGTAGTTGCCCTTGCGATACTCCAGCTCGCCGTCCAGCATCGCGGCGGCGACCGCGAGCACGTCGCCTTCGGGGTTGTTCTGGAAGTAGCGCGTGTCGGGCACGCGGTCCAGCGTGACGAGGAAGAGCGCGCGTTCGCGCTCGGCCGGGGCCACCGCCGGTGGCGGCGCAGGGCGACGCCCCCGCGTAGTGCGTCATCGCGGTCGTGACGCAGTAGAGGTCCTGGTCGTCGGGCAGGGACGTGTCGATGATCTCCTGCCACTTGCCGAAGCGGATCAGGACGTGCAGGCCGAGCGGCACGTAGGGCTCCAGCCAGTCGGCCATCGGCGGCACCTGCACGCGCAATAATTCCTCGGGGATGGTGGTCAGCATCTCGTCGGCGGCCTCGCGCGCGGCCTCGTAGTTGCCCATGAACATGCCGCCGTACATCTTGAAGTGGTAATCGTGCACGCGATAGAGCGTGTAGAAATTCATCGGCCCGGCGCGTTCGAGGAAGAGGCGGTCGGCGACGATCGCGGCCTGGTTCCAGACGACGACGTTGTGATAATGCCCGCAGAGCACGTCGATATGCGTGGACATGTGCTGCAAATGTCCGGCGTCGGGCACCAGCCCGCGCAGCCAGTCGGACGCCTGCAGCGCCTTCTCCGGGAACGGCGACATCTCCATCAGGTGGATATACATGTGCAGCACGCCGGGGTGGATGCGGCTGGCGGGGTCCCCGAATGCCCGCTCCAGCACTTCGCGCGCCTCGCCTGTGCTCGCCCCTTCCTTCGGCTCGCCGGTCGTCAGATCCCAGAGTTGCCAGGGGGTGCGATTCATCAGCGACTCGGCGAAGAGAGTGGCAACGTCGAGGTCATCGCCGAATGTGCGGTAGACCTCGCGCATCGCGTCGGCATAACCATCGACCCAGCCGACCATCTCCCGACGATTTTCGGGCGGCGCGGGGGCCTGGTAGCGCGCCGCGAGCGCGTCGATCAGCGCCCGCTCGGCCGGGGTGGCGTTGTCGCGCAGCGCGAGGGCGCGCTCGGTCTCCAGGTAGCATTTGCCTACCGTCTCGGCCAGATCCGCCGGGACGAAGAACTCCCACGGCTTGTTGTAGTTGGGACCGGCGGCGTAGGCCAGGCCCCAGTGCGCCATCGCGCAATCGGGATCGGCGATGATCGCCTGCTCGAAGCAGCGGATCGCCTCCTCGTGGTTGAAGCCATAGGTCCAGTTGAGGCCACGGTCGAACCAGAGCTGCGCCTCGGGCGATGTCGTGGAGATTGCCCAGCCGTGGTTGCCGAGGTCGTAATAGTCGGACACTGGTGCCCTCCTTCCCATCAACCAGCGATTGCGTTTGTGTTCCCTCATATTCGCACGAACGATCCGGTGGAGCAATAATAAAACGGTCGGCGGGCGCGCAATCGCGCCCCCCGCCCCGCGAGGGGGGCTCGTCGATTGTCGTGTCGCCTACTGCATCACGATGACGCCGCGCGCGACCGCGCCGCCCTGGAGCAGGGCGAAGCCCTCGTTGATCTCGTCGAGCGTGTAGGTGCGGCTGATCAGCTCGTCCAGCTTCAGCCGACCCTGCTGGTAGAGATCGAGCAGGCGGGTCATGTCCACGCGCGGGCGCGCCGAGCCGTAGAAGGAGCCCTTGAGGGTTTTTTCCTGGAAGGCGAGCGCGAAGGCGTCGATCTGCGCCATCTGCCCCTGCGGCGCGATGCCGACTTCCACCGCCGTGCCGCCGATGCGCACCATCTCGAACGCCTGCTGCACCGTGGCGGCGTGGCCGAGCGCGTCGAACGCGTAGTCCGCGCCGAGGCCGTCGGTGATCTCGCGCACGCGCTGGACCGGGTTCTCTTCCTTCGCGTTGACCACATGGGTCGCGCCGAACTGCTCGGCGTAGTCGAGCTTGTTGTCGAGAATGTCCACGGCGATGATTTTGCCGGCGTTGAGCATTCGCGCGCCCTGGACGACGTTCAGACCGACGCCGCCGCAGCCGATCACGGCCACCGTGCTCCCCGGCTCGACGTGCACGGTGTTCATCGCCGCGCCGACGCCGGTCATCACCGCGCAGCCGACCAGCGCCGCCCGGTCGAGCGGGATCTCCTTCGGGATCGGCAGCAGCTGCTCCTCGGCGATGACCGCGTATTCGGAGAAGCAGGCGATGCGCGCCAGGTGGTAGGCGGGCTTGCCGTCGAGGCTCAGGCGGGTCGAGCCGTCGAACATCGTCCCCGGCGCGCTGACGCGCCCGGTGCAGAGGGCCGGACGCCCGATTGTGCAGTGGTAGCAGACGCCGCAGTTGGGCCGGAAAATCAGCACGCAGTGATCGCCCGGCTTCACGCGCGTCACGCCGCGCCCGACGCGCTCGACGACACCCGAGCCCTCGTGCCCCAGCACGGCCGGCTTGGGGATCGCCCATTCCCCCTTCATGTAGTGCAGGTCGGAATGGCACACCCCGGCGGCGGCGATGCGCACCAGCACCTCGCCCTCGCGCGGCTCCTCCAATTCGAGTTCTTCTATCACCAGCGGCTGCCCGATCTCGTGCAGCACCGCCGCGCGCGTCTTCATCCCGGTCTCCTTTCTTCCCGATCCATCGGATCCATCGATCAGGTCCAACGATATTCCGCGTCGCACCCGGGCCGGGCGCGCACATCGCCACCGGCGCTCGCCACGATGATAGCCGCGCGCCGCCCGCGCGGCAAACGGAGCGCAATCGGCGTGTCATCTAGGAAGATCGGGGGATTGGCAAGCCGCGCGCGGCAGGGCACACTGTGCGCAGAATCCCGCGACGTGATCCGAAGAGCGGCGTGCAGCAGCGACATCCGCACTCCCAGCCACCGGCGGCGGGGCATGCCACGCGCAGGTGGCCGCGCAGTTCGTAGCGCCACATGCTTTTCCGGCGATGCGCCGCACGGGGCGGATCCGCTCGCACGGCAGGGGATTCACGGACACGTCACCCGCAAAGCGCCCGGCAGATGTGAGCAAACGGGGGGCTGGTGCGTTATTACGGGAGACACGCCCGGCCCACGCCAATGGTATAGATCGCGCATTGAGCGGATGGGAAGGAGGGCCAACTCGGGAATGGCGGCGCTGTCGCCGGGTGTGGCACGTATCCTGCAAAGCCGCTGGTAGCGCCAGATTTCGCGGCGGACAGGTGTCCCAATCTGTCCCACCCGGGCTTGACAGTGGTGCTATACTATATTCAACGAGCGTACTAGTGCTCACATCCTCCCTTCACCGTGTGCGGTGACGATTCCCTCGCTCTTATCCGCAAGAAGTACCGGCGCAAGCCAGCGTACTGCCGTGTGGCGCAACAATCCCACGCGAGTGATTTCAAGATTTGAGGCCACACTGCGGATCGTCGTTACCGACCTACTTTGTGCGCGATCGAGTTTGCGCGTCCGAGCGACGTTGTGTCGCATGACGCCTAGTTATATGGCGGGTTAAATAGAGGCATGAGTACCAACACAACCGAACCGACCCTGGTCGCCGACGACACGCAGGAGACGGCGAACGCAACACCCACTCGGCGCACCGCCACGCGGACAGCAAAAAGGCCCACCGCAAAACGCACCGCCGCCGAGTCCACCCCCGAGACCACCGTCCCCTCCGCCCCGGCAATCCAACCCGAACAGCCAGCACCAACCGCCGCGCCGAAGCGTCGCGGTCGCCCGCCCCGCGCCGCGCAGGCCGCAGCGGCGGAAGCCACCGCACCGGTCGAGGTGAAGGCAGCGGTGCCCGAGGTGGCGGTTGCGCCGCCGCGCCAGGAGCGCCGCGCGCCGGATGGGCAGAAGCAGGCGACCGCGCCCGCCGCGAGCGCGCCGACGGCGGCACCGATGGCCCCCATCGCCGCCGCCCCGGTCGTGCAGGCGCAAGCGCCGGGTGCGCAGCCGCAAGCCGCGGTCGCGCCCGCGCCGATCCCGGCACCGGCGATGCCAGCGCCGGAGCGCGCCCCGGAACGGGCGCAGAATCCGCAGCAGCAGCGGCATGATAGGCAGCGCCACGGCGCGAATGGTGCCGAGTCGAACGGTCGCCACGCCGCGCAGCAGTCGCGCCCGGTGGCCGAGGCCGCCGCCCCCGTGGCCGCGCCCCAGCCGCAGCGGCAACCCGAGCAGGCTCCGCCGCCCGCCGAGCGCGAGTCGCGCCAGCGCCCCAATACCATCGCGGTTGCCGAATTAGAGACGAAGACTGCCGATGAGTTGCGCGAGATCGCCCGCGCGATCGGCATGACCGGCAGCCTGCGCTTCAACCGCTACGAGCTGGTCAATAAGATCCTGCAATATCAGACCGAGCAGCTCGGGCAGCACTACGGCGAAGGGGTGCTGGAGATCATCGAGGATGGCTTCGGCTTCCTGCGCGGCGAGCGGCTGCTCCCCGGCCAGGACGACATCTACGTCTCGCAGTCGCAGATTCGCCGCTTCGGCCTCCGCACCGGCGACCGCGTCGCGGGCGTGGTGCGACCGCCGAAGGACAACGAGAAGTTCTTCAGCATGCTGCGCGTCGAGTCGGTCAACGGCGTTGACCCCGAGACCGCGCGCCGCCGCCCCGACTTCGAGAAGCTGACGCCGATCTTCCCGCTCGAATTGATCGACCTGGAGACGACGCAGAACGTGCTCTCCACGCGCCTCGTCAACCTCGTCGCCCCGATCGGGCGCGGGCAGCGCGGCCTGATCGTCTCGCCGCCGAAGGCCGGGAAGACGATCCTGCTGAAGTCGATCGCCAACGGCATCACCAGCAACTACGACGACATGCACCTGATGGTCTGCCTGATCGGCGAGCGCCCGGAGGAAGTGACCGACATGCGCCGCTCGGTGGACGGCGAGGTCATCAGCTCCACGTTCGACGAGCCGGTGGAGGACCACACCAAGGTCGCCGAGATGGCGCTGGAGCGCTCGAAGCGGCTGGTCGAGGGCGGGCGCGACGTGGTGATCCTGCTCGACTCGATCACGCGCCTCGCCCGCGCCTACAACCTGGCGGTCCCGCCGAGCGGGCGCACGCTCTCCGGCGGTATCGACCCGGTCGCGCTCTATCCGCCGAAGCGCTTCTTCGGCGCGGCGCGCAACATCGAGGGCGGCGGCTCGCTGACCATCATCGCCACCTGCCTGATCGACACCGGTTCCCGCATGGACGACGTGATCTACGAGGAGTTCAAGGGGACCGGCAACATGGAGTTGCACCTCGACCGCAAGCTGGCCGAGCGCCGCATCTACCCGTCGATCGACATCCAGCGCTCCGGCACCCGCCGCGAGGAGTTGCTGCTCGACGACCAGACGCTCAAGCAGGTCTGGACGATGCGCCGCATGGTCTCGATGCTCGGCGGCACCGAGGGCACCGAACTGGTGCTCAGCCGCCTCGCCAAGACCAAGACCAACCCCGAGTTCCTGCTCACGCTCAACAAGGAAGTCTAGGGACCGGGCAGCGGCCACACACGACGCAACCGAGACACCGGGGCGGCTCTTGCAGCCGCCCCGGTGTCGTATACTGACGCGAACGACACGTAGGCAGGGCGAACAATTCTCCGCGACAGCGGGAACACCGATCCAGCGGGGATTATTTGTCGTATAGAGACGTGAGAGGCCGAGCGCGCGACGCAGATCGCGCCAGCGACCGGAGCGCCGGACGTCGGTTCTTCCTCTCTCAGGAATTGATCGGTGACGCGGCAGCCTGACCCGCTGGGTGGCGTCGAGGAGGTGGACCATGCTCATGCGCCCCCTGGCCTTCTGCGCGCTGTTCCTGATGCTCGCCCTCACCGCCTGCGGTCGAGGGTCGGGTGCCAGCGTCGCGCCAACCAAAGCCCTCGTCGCGCCCACGGCGACGCCCAACATCGTCGCCACCCAGACCCGCGTCGCGGAGCTATCGCAACTCGCGACGCTGACCGCGCCGACGGCCGTCGCGGCCCTGGCCACGCCGACGGCAAAACCAACAGGTAACAGCGAGCTGGCGAAGGGGAACCTCGTCGGGCGCACGTCGAACTCGGACACCTTCGTCGGCATGGTCGTCAATGGCGACGAGGTGATGGCCTACGTCTGCGACGGCAAGAACATGTCCCAGTGGTTCACCGGCAAGGTGCAGGGCGATCAGATCAACCTCAGCGCGGAAAATGGCGCAAAAATGACCGCGTCGGTCAAGAAATCGGCAACCACGTCCGAAGTGCAGGCGACCACCGGCACCTTCCTCGATTCTACGGGCCAGTCGCTCAGCTTCACCTCCAATGCCACGGACAATCTCGGCAAGGCCGGGCTCTATCGCGCCTCCGGCACCTCGGGCGAGAGCAAGATGACGATGGGCGTGATCGTCCTGCCGGACGGCAATCTGCGCGGCATCCTCCAGGTGGGGTCGCAACTGATCCCGGTGACCAACCCCACCTTCGCCACCAACAGCCTCACCGCCACCTTCCCGAATATCGGTCCACTCGTTGCGCAGAAAGCGGGTTCGTAGCGGTGCGAGCGTTCCAGAGGTAAAGCAGCACTTTGGCTATCAGAGTGCTGCTTTACTTAACAATGTAGCCTGGCCTCTTGAAGGCCCTGTACTCCAAAAATGCCCATGATCGTTGCTATTCAGGCCATTTGGGTAGCCCGAGCTGAGGCAACAGAATATAAGCTCGGTGCCGGACGAACTGGTCTCCCCGAAGCACTTGCCTTTCCGCAGATTGCCGTCACCGAAAACCCCAGCGAGCACGTCTTTGTGTTGCACCAGATAAGGAACATCACATCGCTTGACCGTGCTTCAGAACTCACGAAAATACGGCCATTCGGCAGCGTTTTCCATCATGGTCGCATCCGGATCTATCCGCCTGACGACCCTTCCGGCGTGAGGGTGATGTACTAAGGGCAGGAGGCTACTCCAACGGGCAAAGAGTCTGCGTTCACGCTATGCTTGCATGAGTGGGGCAGGGTGCGCTACGACCTGAGCCGGGACATCCTTCGGGACCGGTTTTGCGAGCAATGGATCTTGAATATCGGCACCTGCACCGAGTTTCGGCCGGATATCTTCCTCGACTCCGAGCCGAGCGTGACCTACACCCGACTTGAGCAGATGCAGTGAGCTACCAGGGAGCACCGAGAGGATATGCGCTATTTCGTGCTGGCACTCGAAACCGGAGACGCCCTGAGCGACGAGGGGCTGCCGGTGGCCTGGGCAACCTGCCCCGACCTCCCCGGCGCTGTACGAGGAAGCTCCCACCGCCGACGAGGCGCTGCAACAGCTGCGTGCTCTCGCGCACACATCATCGCCGAGCACATCGTGCGCGAGGATCCCGCTCGATCCGGCGATCATCGACACAAATATGCCGCCACCCAACGCGTCCGACCCTGACACGCTCACCATCGCCATAACCGACGAGGAGATCGAAGCCGTCCGCGCCCTGCCGCTGCTGACGATCGAGCAGCCGGAACCGTAACGAGTGCGGGAGTGCTGAGTGCTGAGTGCTGAGTAAGTCGAGTCAATACCGTGGTGATAGAGGGGCGGCGAAATGCTCGCCGTCTTCTATCACCAGCACCGTTCGTACTTCTATCACGGGAGACACTCAGCACTCAGCACTCAGCACTCCGCACTCGTTACGCTGGCACGTAGAGGCGCGGTGCTTCGACGTAGTCGTCCATGTCTTCGCGCATGTAGATGAAGGTCGCGCCCTCCATGTTGGTGGCGGCGGAGGGGTTGCCCGCGCGGTCGAGCGCGATGATGTTCATGCGGCTGACCCACGGGCCACCAAGCGATTTCAGGTCGTTCATCGATTCGAGCAGCGCGGCTTCCAGCGTCATCCCCATCTTCATGTAGAGGACGACGCTGTGCGCGGTGGCGCAGCGCATCGCCATCTCGCCGTGCCCGGTGCAGGCCGCCGCGCCGTAGCGGTTGTCGGCATAGTTCCCGGCCGCGATGATCGGGGAGTCGCCGAGCCGACCCGGGTACTTCCACGACCAGCCGCTCGTGCTGACGCCGCAGGCGATGTTGCCATCCTTGTCCTGCGCGATGAAGTTGACCGTGCCGGTCGGGCGCTCCGGATCGGCCGCGCGCCGCGAGAGTTCGGTCATCTTCTCCATGAACAGCGCTTCGCCGGGAGAGTACTCCGTGTCGCGGCGCAGCCCCTTCTCCCAGATCGCCTTCGCCTCCGGCGTCAGCAGGTCGCGCTCGGGAAAGCCCTGGTCGCGCGCGAAGCGGTCGGCACCCGCGCCCACGATCAGGACGTGGGGCAGCTCCTCCATCACCTTGCGCGCCACCTCGATCGGGTGCTCGATCCCGTGGATCGCGCCGACGCAGCCCGCCGCCAGCGTGTTGCCATCCATCAGCGAGGCGTCCAGTTCGACCTCGCCCAGCAGATTCGGCAGCCCCGAATAACCGACGCTGTGATCCTCCGGGTTGCTCTCCACCGGCTTGATCCCGGCCACCACCGCGTCGAGCGCGCTGCCACCCTGGCGCAGCACCTCCACCGCCTGCTTGATACCGACCCGCCCGTTACTACTCGCGACGACGATCACCGCAGCCCTCCCCACAGATCCAATTCCCACAATCGTGCGCGTTGCGCCGACCACGCGCATTCTACCCGATGCGAAGAGCTGGCGAATGTCAATACAGTGTCGCATGAACCTCAAATAATCTTTGAGGAATCGCCTACAGCCAGAGGCAGGTTACGCCAATCACGTCACCTTCCGCCGCGCGCCAGCACGACGACCCCACCGACGACCAGCGCCGCGCCGAGGAGTTGGACCGGGGCGAGGTATTGGTCGAGGATGAGCGCGGCGAAGATAATCGAGAGGGCCGGTTCGATGGTGGCGGCGATGGCGACGTTGCCGGCCGGGAGGCGGCTGAGCGCGACCGTGTAGAGGGTGAGCGGCAGCAGCGTCACCAGGACGCCGACGGCGAGCGCGATGCGCAGCAAGGTCCAGGCGTCGGGGAGCATGGGGAGGCCGATGAATGCGGGCGCGCTGCCGGCCGGGGTGGCGAAGAGTTGCAGCGGGATCAGGCCGAGGCAGCCGATACTCAAGGTGTAAAAGAGGACGGTTGTGAAATGGTAGTGGCGCAGCAGGGGGCGCGAGAAGAGAGCGTAATAGGCGTAGGTGGCCGCCGAGACGACGCCGAGCAGCACGCCGAGCAGGCTGAATTGGCCGCTGCGCCAGGGCGCGACGACGACGAAGGTGCCGAGCAGGCAGAGACACAAGGCCAGCAGCTTGCGCCGCGTCAGCGCCTCGCCGAACCAGCGCGCCGAGGCGAGCGTGACGAACGCCGGGAAGAGGTAGAGCAGGGCGGTGCCGACCGGCACGCTGTTCAGCTGGTAGGTGTAGATCAGCGCCGGATAGAAGATGGTGATGTAGACGAAGCCGAGCAGTGCCAGTTGCGGCAGGTGGTGACGCGCCACGCGCAGGCCGTCGCGCCGCGCCAGCAGCAGGTAGAGCCCGAGCAGCGCGGCGGCGGTGAGCCCGCGCACCAGCACCACCGTCAGCGGGCTGATCGCGGCGTTCTCCAGCACCAGCGCGAAGACGATCCCGGTGATCGACCAGAAGGTGACGGCCGCGAAGACGAGCAGATAGGTCGCCAGGGGCGCGCTTTCGTGATCGCGAACCGGGGCCAGCGGGGCGGCTTCGCTCGTCGCCACCGTCACAGCTCGGCGCGCTGGCCGCGCCCGGTCGCCTCGGCGCGCTCCACGGCGAAGCGGGCGACGGCGATATCCTGCACGGCGTTGCCGACCGACTTGAAGAAGGTGATCTGCTCCGCGCCGGTGCGCCCCGGCTTGTCGCCGCTGGCGATCTGCCCCAGTTCGGTCTCGATGTGGGCGCGGTCGATCAGCCCGGCATTCAGCGGCTTGACCAGGTCGCCCGCCTCGGCCAACGCCGCCGCTACCTCGTCCACGACGACGTAGGCGCGCACGACGGTCGCGGGCGGCACCTCCTGCATCGCCGGGGTGTAGGCCCCGACCGCGTTGATGTGTGCGCCGGGCTTAAGGTCGGCGTCGTCGAACAGCGGCTCGGTCGCATTCGTCGCGGTGCAGATGATGTCGGCCTCCCTGGTCGCGGCGCGCAGGTCATCGGCCACGCTCGCCCGCGCGCCAAGTTCGGGCAATTCGGCCCGCAGGCGCTCCACCAGCCCCTCGGCGCGAGCGCGCGTGCGCGAGGTGATCAGGATGCGCTCGATGCCGGGTCGGGCGGTGGCGACGGCCCAGATCTGCGTGAAGGCCTGCGCCCCCGCGCCGATGCTGAGGAGCGTCTTCGAGTCCTCGCGTGCCAGCAACTCGGTCGCCTTGCCCGAGACCGCGCCGGTGCGGAGCGCGGTGAGGAAGGTGCCGTCGAGGATGGCGAGTGGCTTGCCCGTCTCGGCGTCGATCACCCCGACAATCGCCATGATCGTCGGCAGGCCGCGTTCGCGGTTGCAGGGAAAAGACGGAAACGATCTTCATGCCGAGGCCGCCCACGGCCGGAACGGCGGCGGGCATGAAGAGGGTGACGCCGCCCAGCCAAGCCATGTTGTGCAGCGGCGGCGGAAGCGGCGACTGCGCCCGCCCCGCCGAAAGCTCGGCGAACGCCACGCCCATCAGCCGGATCGCCTCTTTCATCGGGACCAGTGCGCGCACATCGGCGGCGGAGAGGATGAGCATCGGGGTACCTCGCTATCGTTAACGTCGATTCGTGCGTTCGTGCGTTCGTGCGTTCGTGCGTTGGTGGGGGTGGCGGATTGAGTGCGGCGGTTTGGGTGCATCGGCGGTTGAAACCGCGCCTGAGGGCGACTGCGGTCGCCACGAAATCGCCCTGCGGCGGTTAGGTCCCAACTTCGAGGTGTGGCTCAACCCGCCCGTGCCAACCGCACCCGTTCGCCCGTTCGCCCTTCACCCTTCACCCTTCTCCGCCCGCGCCTCACCGAGCGACGAGCGGAAGCGGGCGAGGATTTGCGGCCAGGGGGGTGGGTCGAGGGTGGCGGTCGCCTCCAGTTCGCGCAATTCACCGGCGTGCCTGTCGCGCTGGTGCCGCCAGCCCTCGGAGAGGTAGCGCACGGTCTTGGGGTTGTGGCCCGCGAGTGCGGTATGCTCGGTGCGGATGGCGCTCTCCAGCGTGCGCCGCCGCCCGCGCAGATAGACTTTGCGATAGAACCTCCGCCAGCCAGCGGTGCTGATCGAGAAGCGCCGCGCGATTGCCCGATAGCCGCTCGTCGCCCTCGGCGATGGCGGCGCGCAACCGCCGCTCGAAATCGGCCAGGATGGTGACGCGCTTGAGCGATTGCGTACTGTTCCACGAATGCACCCCGAGACTAGCGCGACAAATCCACGCACGCTTGGCGGCTCCGGTACCACGGCCGGAGAGGTGCCAAAGTCAGCAGACTTGGATTGCGCTCATAATAGCTTACAAACCAAGCGAGAAGTCCATCCCACTCACGAAAATCCCCCTGGTTGCTGGAGTGACCATCCAATCTCTTTCAATAGCGCGTTGCCTTTTGGCTGAGTTACGAAACTGCGAGGTTGTCACCCAGTTCGAGCGTTCATCTTTTCCGCCCCGCGCAACGGGGACGACATGATCCAAGGTCGGATATAGTTCCCAGTACATTATGTGACAATCGCTCATCTTCCAATTCGATTGGTAAGGCAATTCTTCGGGTAGAAGGCAGGAGAGTAGGCGCAAAGCACCTGAAAAAACTAGTCGGTTTCCCAGAGTATCGGTCGACAAACCCATCGTCTATAAATAGGGCTGTCTGATCGTAGACAGAATAATTACGACCGGCAGAAATTATCGGGACGAATGCAGAATTGAGAATTGAGAATTGAGAAAGGGCGGGTGGGTAAGCGCACGACCTGGCCTGCCGCCGACCCATTTCTACATTCTACATTCTCAATTCTCAATTCCGTTCATACCACATACTTCTCGACGATTGGCTCCCCTTCGGCGAACCGGGTGGGACGCAGGGCGTGGATGCCGAGGGTTGTCGATTTGCCGTCGAGGATGTTCTCGGAGAGCAGCAGGCCGGTGGCGGGGCTGTGCTGGAAGCCGTGGCCGCTGAAGCCGGTGGCGCAGGAGAAGCCGCGCGGCTCCGGCAACGCGCCGATCAGGCCGTGCGCGTCGGGCGACATCGTGTAGAAGCCGGACCAGCCGCCGACGACCCGCGCGCTGGCGAAGGTCGGCACGCGGCGATAGGCGAGGTCGGCGCTGTGCTCGGCCCAACCCGGATCGAGGTGCTTGTCGAGGCCGCTCAGCCCCTCCTCGTCGAGGCCGAGCCGCTCGCGCGCCTCCAGGAAATAGGGGAGGCTGAGCTGCGTCATCTGCACGTTGACGGCGGTGGAACATTGCTGCCGGAAGCCGCCCGCGCCGTCGCCCGACGCCCCTTGCGCGATGCGATTGCGCTCCAGCACTACCCCGTCGGTGCAGCCGCGCTGCGCCAGGTGATAGGCGATGCTGGTGCCGACGGCACCCGCGCCGATCACGACGACCTCGGCGCGGCGCGGAATGATCTCGGGCATGGATTTTCTCTCCCAGATACCTCGTAGGGGCGCTTCGCGAAGCGCCCTGCGCCGAGCGGCAACCGCTAGCCAGAGACACCAGGGCGGTTCACGAACCGCCCCTACAGTAACCGTCGCCTGTGCCTAATCCGCTGCCTGCCGCGAGAACCGCGACACCGCGAGGAAGCCGATATCGTGGCGCGTCTTGCCGTCGATGGCGAGGTCGGCCAGGATTTCGCCGGTGGTTGGCCCGAACTTGAAGCCACGCCCGGAGAAGCCGCAGCCGATCAGCACCTGCGGGTATTCCGGATGGCGGTCGATGATGAAATGATCATCGCGCGAATAGGCTTCCAGGCAGGTGATCCGGCGCAGCTCGGGACCGCAGGAGCCGGGCAGGTACTTGTCGAGCACTTCGCGCAGCAGGCCGATCTCCTCCTCGCGGATGGAGCGGTCGATGGTTCGCGCGGTGGTCGTCGGACCATCGAGCAATCGGCTGCGCCCCAGCTTCAGCCCGACCCCTTCGACGCCCGGCATCCCGTAGAAATCCCCCTCCGGCACGTCGAGCAGGAAACCGGGCGCGCCGCTCTCGATTGACCAGTGGTCGGGGCGCGTCGGCGCGAAATAGCCGTTGGTGGTGCGGATGACGCGCAGCGGCAGATTGAGGTCGCGCAGCAGTTCGGTGGCCCAGGAGCCGGTCGTGATGATCAGTTGCGCGCCGGTGTATTCCCCCTGCGCGGTCGTGACCCGCATGCACCATCACCATCCGCTGCCCAGTTGGTGACCTCTGCAGAGTGCAGGAACGTCGCGCCGAGCCGCGCGGCCACCTCAAGGTGCGCGATCACGCCCCCTTCGGCCAGCACAAAGCCTGCCGTCTGCTCGTAGGCGACGAGCAACCCGTCGCCGTTCCAAACGCCTGGGAAACGCTGCGCAGTGCCGCCTCGTCCAGAATCTCCAGAAACCGCCCTGTTGCATCTTCTCGGCGGTGGAGACGAAGCCGGGGCGATAGTTGATATCGACGATGCGGATCTCACCGGTCATCCAGAGTAGTTGACGACCCCGCGCCTCGGAAATCTCGTCCCATAGCTCGAACGCGCGCTCCCCGAGCGGCACGTAGCCGTCGTTCTGTACCGACGAGCGGCGAATCAGCCGGTGGTAGCCATGCGACGAACCCTGGTTGTGCCCCGGCCCGAACATGTCGATCCCGAGCACCCGCTGCCCGCGCTTCGCCAACTGATACGCCGTCGCGCTCCCCGCCGCGCCCAGCCCGACCACGATCACATCGTAGGAATCGCTCACGGCTCCCCACCCTTCCGACTCTGCCCAGGTGTCGTATCAATCCCCTGCATGGATTATACCCGGCACCGGGCGAGATCGCGGGCAAGCAATGCGGGGCGGCCAGTGTGGCCGCCCCGCATCTTACCCTTTGCCCCGATCTCCCCTCTCACCGGGCGGATACCGGACCCCGCACCTGCTCGCGGATGGCGTCGATCAGCTCCATCGTCCGCACCGCGTCGTCCAGATCGGAGGCGGGGTAGGCGGGCGGGCGGCGATCGCGCACGCACTCGAGGAAGGAGCGATCCTGGTCCCACCAGCCGTTCAGGTAGGGCTGGCGCGGGCGGTCGGCCCACTGCGGTGCGGAGGGATCGACGTGCTCGATGGCGGTGAGGTCGTGGGTGAAGGCGTCCTGGTGGACGATGCAGCGCTGCGCCAGGCCTTCGAGATGGGCCGAGGCGCGACGCCCGTGGATCGTCAGCTTCTCGCTGCGCACCTCGCCGAGCAGGTGGTTGTGGAAGAGCGCGGTCGCCCCGCCCGCGAAGCGCACCATCGCGACAAAGCTGTCATTCTGGTGATCGAAATAGTTGTGGACGTGGGCGTAGACCTCGGTCACCTCGCCGCAGAGGTAGCGCATCAGGTCGATGCTGTGGATGACGCCCGACGTGAGCACCTTCGACAGGCCCTCCTCGGTCGCGCCCATGCCGCGCAGGATGGCCATGTGGAAGTGGTAGAACTCGACAATGATTGTGGCGATCGGGCCGTTCGCCTCGACCATGCGCTTCGCCTGCGTCAGCAACGGCTGGAAGCGCCGGTTGACGCCGACCATGCCGAAGACCCCGGCCTGTCGGGCGGTGTCGGCCAGCTCGCGCGTCTCCGCCGTGGCCATGCCGGGCGGCTTCTCCATCAGCGTCGGGACGCGCGCGGCGAGGCAGTCGCGGGCGACCGCGAAGGTGATCGGCGGCGGGGTGAGGACGAACGCAGCATCGAGCCGCTCCCGTTCGAGCATCTGCCGGTGATCGGTGTAGGTCGTGCCGATACCGAACTGGCGGCTCACCTGCGCCACGCGCTCGCTCACCGGATCGCAGAGCACCAGTTCGACATCGCGGTAGCGGGTCAGGCAGGGGAGGTGTGCGCCCTCGGCGATGCGCCCGGTGCCGATGACGCCGACGCGAAGCTTCTCCATCGTCACTCCTTCACTGGTTCAATGGAAGGTCAACGTCGATACCGGGTGGAGATGGCACGCGAACCAGTCGTCCAGCCAGCTCGCGCGGAGCAGGCGATGGCTCGGTCGCCCCACCAGGTTCATCAAGTGGCCCTCTTCCGGGAGCCGCCCCAATCGCACCTCGCGACCGAGTGCGGCGAGCGCGGCGCATAGTTCCTCGCTCTGGCCGATCAGGCAGTTCTCATCCCGCTCGGCGTGGATGAGCAGGAGCGGCGTGCGGATGCGGTCGGCGTGGGTGACGGGCGACAGGTCGCGGAAGCGCCCCGGCTCGGTCTCCGGTGTCCCCGCCATCTCCCAGGTCCAGAATGGCCGCGCCGCCGGGTTCCCCGCGAAGAGGCTGGTCAGGTTGCTGATGCCGTTCTCGCTGACCGCTGCGGCGACGCGGTCGGTGCGCGTCAGCAGCAGGTGGGTCATGTAGCCGCCGTAGCTCACGCCGGTCACGCCCAACCGCTGCGGGTCGCCCGCGCCGTCGGCCAGCGCGGCGTCGAGCGCCTGCATGAGATCCTGTGCGTCGCGGTCGCCCCAGGCCCCGCGAATGGCGGTGGCGAACTCCTCGCCATAGCCCTGGCTGCCGCGCGGGTTGGCGTAGAGCACGGCGTAGCCGAGCGCGGCCAACCGTTGGAATTCGAAGTAGAACCGCTCCCCGAGCGGGTAGTGCGGCCCGCCGTGAATCTGGAGGATGAGGGGCGGGAGATCGTCTCCAGTCAGCGCGAGCGGGCGGACGAGCCAGGCGTCGATCAGTTCGCCGTCATCGGCCTGGAAGGGGCGATATTCCGGGCGACTCAGGGCGACTTCGCCCAGCCAATCGGCGTTGGGCGCGACCACGAGCTGCTCGTCACGACCCCCGAGGTCAGTCGTGCAGAGAGCCCCCGGCTGCATCGCGTCGGCGACGATAAAGGCCAGGCGATCGGCGCTGGCATTCACCGTAAAGGCCAGGACCGCTCGTTCTCCCTCGACCACAACCTCGCCGCGCCCAGCGGGATCGACCCGGCCGATCCAGCTGCACCCGCGATCGGCGAAGCAGAAGTAGAGCCAATCGCAGCCTGCAATCGCGACCCAGGCGAGATCGGGCGGCCCCATACCCTGTGGCGTGTCGGCGCGCACAGTGAGACCGATGCTGCGGTCCAGCGCGGCGGTCAGCAAGCGCGGCGACTCGCCGTCGAGTCCGACGATCCAGAGGCCGAAGTTTGCGCCCTGGGAGGTGCCCTGGTCGTGACCGATGTAGGCGATGGCGCGACTGTCGGGCGACCAGGCATGCGAGCGGATCGGTCCCTGTCCGCTCGTCAGGCAGCGCGGCGTGCCACCGGTCGCCGGGGCAATCCAGATGTCGCTATTTGAGAGGAAGGCGATGCTTTGCCCATCGGGCGACCAGGCCGGGTTCGTTGCATCGCAGTCGCCAGCGGTAAGCCGAACCGCGACGCCGCCCGCTGCGGGAATGGTCCAGAGCTGCTTGTGCGGCTGATCCGTGCCTTGATCCGGCGCGCTGAAAACCAGGTGTTCGCCAGCGGGCGACCAGACTGGGCTCGCGGCTCCCGACGGGACTCCGTCGAGGCAACGGGCCATGCCGCTCTCAACCTCAACAAGCCAGAGCCGTCGCTCGCCGGAGCGGTCGGACACAAATGCGAGGTGTCGCCCACCTGGCGACCAGCAGGGCTGCTCGTCGAATGCGCCGTCGGGGGTCGGGCTGGCGACAGGCCCGCCTCCGACGGCGACCAGGCAGACGCGCGAGACCAGCGCATCGCGGGCGCGATCCAGCCCGCCCTCGGTGTAGGCGATCGTCGTGCCATCCGGCGAGAGGCGCGGCGTATCGAGCCATTTCAGCCGGTAGAGATCGTCCGTTTCGAGCCCGCGCGCCATCGCGCTTAGACCTTCCCGCCCGCACCGTCGTAGGTGAGCAGCACTGTCGGCGGGCGGTCGGGGCGGTGCAGCAGGTCGTAGGCCTGCGGCGCGTCGGTGAAGGGCACCCGCGTCGGCGCGAGCGAGCTGACCTCGACCTTGCCCTCAGCGAGCAGGCGCATGAACGCGGCCTGGTTGCGGTTCTCGGTCCAGCGCACATAGCCGACCGGGTAATCGACGTTGCCCTCCTCGTAGACCGGGTCGTAGCGACCGGGACCGTAGGCGATGGCAGGGTAGAAGATTACGTCGCGGGCGTACATGCGGTCGCGGTCGATCGACATGCCGAAGAGCCCGACGCCGACGACGACCCCGCGCTGGCGGCAGAGGTCGAACGAGAGATTCAGCGGCTCGCTCGACGGCGTGACCACCGCCAGAAAGACGCCATCGGCCCCCAGACCATCGGTCATCTGGTCGATCGCGTCGCGCGGGTCTTCCCGCTGCGAGTTGACGGCGCGGTGCGCGCCGCGTTCGAGCGCCTGTTGCACCCGCCGGTCGTCAATATCGACGCCGAGCACATACATCCCGGCCTGGCGCGCGATCTGCACCGCCAGCAGCCCGAGCAGCCCGAGTCCGTGGATCACGACCGTCTCGCCGAACGAGCAGCCGGTGCGTCGCAGGCCGTTCAGCGCGATGCTGCCGAGCGTCACGAAGGCCGCCTGGTCGAGCGGCACGTTGTCCGGCACGCGCACCGTCAGGTTGCGCGGCACGGCCACGCGCTCGGCGTGGACAGCGCACTGATTCCCCGAGCAAGCGACGCGGTCACCGGGCTTGATGTCGGTCACGTCTGGGGCCACCGCCAGGACGGTGCCGGCCAGGCTGTAGCCGATTGCGGCCAGCGGAGCCTCCACGATGCGTGGCTGCGGGCCGTCCCAGCGCACGCCGTTGTTGCGCAGTTGTGGCCGGCGCTTGGCGCGCGGGCCGGGATAGGTATCGTCGCCGGTCGTCTCCGGGCTGGAGGTGCTGGAGATGATGTGCATCTCGGTGCCGCTGCTGATCGCGGAGAAGGCCGGGGCGACCAGTACCTCACCGGAACGCAACTCCGGCTCGGGAACGTCGAGGACGACCACCCGCCCCAGGGTGGCAAAGGCGCGCTTCATTGCTACTCCTTTGTTCAGGCCGTACAACGCTTCGCCGCTACGCGAGACGATCCATGTAGGGGCGCGTCGTGACGCGCCCTGCGACGTGTGGCAACCGCGAGCCAGGGAGACCAGGGCGGTTCACGAACCGCCCCTACGAACGCGCGAACGCACGAAGCAACAGGGCCGGTCAGATATCAAGCCGCTCGCCAGAGGCCACGTCGAAGAAGTGGAGCTTCTGACGGGGGAATTCGAGCGCGACCTTGTCGCCCAGGCGCAGCCGCCGATCCGGCTCGATGCGCCCGGTGATCGCCACGGCCCCCCGGTTGACCTCGACGTAGGTGTCCGAGCCCAATGGCTCCAGCAGGCCCACCTCGCCGACCAGACCCTGCCCGCCGCCACCATCCTCGGCGGCGGTGAGCCGCACATCCTCGGCGCGAATCCCGAGCACAGCCTTCGTCGCCAGCGGCGACGCCGGGCGACCTTCGCCCGCATTCGGCCAACTCAGCCGCAGGTCGCCGGATTGATAGTCGATCCGGTCGCCGGTCACCTTCAGGTCCCCCTCGATCGTGCTCATGCGCGGCTTGCCGATGAAGGTGGCGACGTAGAGGTGCAGGGGGCGGCGGTAAACCTCCTCGGCGGGGCCGTACTGCACGATCCGCCCGTCGCGCATGACGGCGATGTAGTCCGAGAGCATCATCGCCTCTTCCTGGTCGTGCGTGACGAAGATGGAGGTGGCCTTGAGTTGCTGGTGGAGTTTCTTGATCTCGCTCCGCATGCGCGTGCGGAGTGCCGCGTCGAGGTTCGAGAGCGGTTCGTCGAAGAGGAAGACTTTCGGCTCCTTCACCATCGCCCGCGCCAGCGCCACGCGCTGCTGCTGCCCGCCCGAGAGCTGCGAGATGCGGCGGTCGAGCAGGTGATCGATCTCCAGCGCGCTGGCGACCCGGCGCACGCGCGAGTCGACCTCGTTCTTGGGCCGCTTGGCAAGCTTGAGCGCGAAGGCGATGTTGCCGTAGACGTTCATGTGCGGATAGAGGGCATAGTTCTGGAAGACCATCGCCATGCCGCGCTCGTGCGGTGCCCAGTCGGTGATCCGCTGGCCATCGAGGAAGATGTCGCCGCCCGTCGCCTGCTCCAACCCGGCGATCAGGTTGAGCGTCGTCGTCTTGCCACAGCCCGACGGGCCGAGCAGCGTCACGAACGCCCCATCGGGAATCTCGAACGAGACCTCGCGCACGGCTTGCACCAACCCGAAGCTCTTCACCACCCGTTCCAGTGCCACGCGGCCCATTGGCTCACTCCGTTCGCAGTCGTGAGTCGTGAGTCGTGAGTCGTGAGAATCTCGCTTGAGGCTAGAGGCAACCAGTGTAGCCGCTAGTTCTGCCAGTCCACTCACGACTCACGACTCACGACTCGCTAATACTTCACACCCTCGACCAGGCCGCGCACGATGTAGCGATTGAGGAGGAAGACGAGCGCGATGACCGGCACGATCGCGAGCATCCCCGTCGCGGCGACGAGCGAGTTATCGGTGTGGAACGTGCCGCCCACCAGGCCCGACAATTTGACGGTGATCGGCACCGCCGTGCGGTTCGAGAGGATCAGACCGAACAGGAACTCGTTCCAGGCCCCGATGAAGGCGAAGATCGCGGTCGCGACGACGCCGGGGGCCGAGACCGGGATGATCACGCGGAAGAGCGCCCCCAGCCGGGAGCAGCCGTCCATGCGCGCCGCCGCCTCCAGCGAGTAGGGGATTTGCTCGAAGAAGTTCTTCAGCATCCAGATCACGTAGGGCAGCAGGAAGGTGCTGTAGACCGCGATCAGCGCGGCGTAACTGTCGAGCAGGTGCAGGTTCCGGATCAGCAGGAACATCGGGATGATCAGGATGATCGCGGGCACCATGCGCGTCGCCAGCGTGAAGACCAGGAAGATGTTCTTGCCGGGGATCCGCAGCCGCGCCAGCGGGTAGGCCGCCAGCGCCCCGAGCGTCAGGCAGACCAGCATGGTCGCGGTGGCGACGATGAACGACGTCCGCAGCGCGCTGATGTGCGAATCATCCGCGAGCGTCTGCTGATACCAGCGCAGGCTGGTGTCGGCCAGGCGCAGGTGGGGCGGGACCGAGATGTAGTTGATCTCGGGTTGGACGCTCATGATCGCGATCCAGGCCACCGGGGCGACCGTCCAGAAGAGGAAGAAGAGGACCAGCGCGTAGAGCACCAGCGGGCGTCCCCAGCGCGCGAACGTGCGATACATCGCCAGTTTCCTTCTCAGTCCGCGCCATCGGGCGCGACCGCTGCGGCGCGCGGGCGCAGGCGGAACATCAGCCCCGTGACGAGCGCGATCAGCGACATGATCAGCAGCGCCAGCAGGACGGCCATCGCCGAGGCGCGGCCCAGGCTCAGGCGCTCGAAGGCGTTGATGTAGACGAGGTAGCTGAGCAGCACCGTCCCCTGCCCCGGCCCGCCGCGCGTCAGCGTGAAGATCAGGTCGAAGACCTGGAGCGAGACGATCGTCTCCAGCAAGACGGCGAAGATCAGCGTGTTCCGCAGGTGGGGGAGGATGATGTGGCGGAAGCGCGACAGCACCCCGGCCCCATCCATCTTCGCGGCGCGGTAGAGCGACTCGGGGATGCTTTGCAGCGACGCCAGCAGGATCAGGGTTACGAACGGCATCCCCTTCCAGGCTGTCGCGACGGCGGCGACCGTGATCGCCAGCGGGGCGCTCGTCAGCCACGCCTGGTAGGCCGGGATGATCCCCAGGCTGTAGAGGACCGCGTTGACCAGCCCGTAGTTGCTCTGGAAGAGGTAGCGCCACATGACGCCGTTGACCACCGGCGCGACCGCCCAGGGCAGCAGGATCAGGACGCGCACCAGCTTGCGCCCGGCGAACGCCTCGTTGAGTACCAGCGCCAGGATGAGCGAGAGCCCCACGCAGATCACCACGCTGAGTCCGGCGAAGGTCAGCGTGCGGACGATCGAGTCCCGCATGACCTGATCGTGGAGCACCCGCCCGTAGTTATCGAGCCCGATCCACCGCTGGTCCGGCGAGACCGTCAGCTCGATGCGATGGAAGCTCATCCGGATCGCGTAGACGATCGGGTAGACCAGGAAGACGAGCAGGATCAGCGCCGTCGGCAGGAGCAGCAGCAGGCCGAAGCGCGACTCATCCATGCGGTGGAAGCGCTGGGCCAGGGTCGGGCGAGCCACGCGCCGCTCGGTGGGTAGGGCCGTCATCGTCGCTCCAATGACGAATGACGAATGACGAATGACGAATAGCGTGGATACGAAGGGCAGTGCAGGCGCTCCTGGCATCCCTACCAATCGTCAGTCCACATTCGTCATTCGTCATTCGTCATTCGTCTTACCGGACCTTCGCCCAGTAATCGTCGATCACCTGCTGACCTTCCTTCTGGATCGCGGTCAGCGCCGCCTTCGGCTCCTGCTCACCCTTGATGACCTTCAGCACGTAGTTGTTGATGACCGTGCCGAGGTCGAAGTAGAACGGCGAGCCGTAGCGCGCGGCCGGATACTTGCCCTGCTCCTTGACGGCGGCGAACTGCGGGGAGACCTTCGCCACCTCCGCGTCGTCGAAGACCGACTGCAAGGAGGGCGGGCGGCCCCACTTCAGCGCCACGATCTTCTGGATCTCGGGCGAGGCGATGAACTCGATCCAGGCCAGCGCCGTGTCCTTGTTCTTGCCGTACTTGTTCATCGCATAGCCCTCGAAGCCGTTGATCGAGGCGCTGCGCAGCTTGATCCCCGGCACGATGCCGGTCGCCGCCTTGCCGACGATCTGCGACTGGGTCGGGTCGAGCGAGAGGGCGTAGTGGTTCGGGAAGGCGAAGTAGTGCCCCATGTTCCCGGCGCGGAAGACCTTGCCCTGCTCGATCGAGCTGGCGACTGTGATCCCGGCCGGATCGGCAACCTTCGACTTGACGTGGGCATCCTGCAACGCATCCAGCGTCGCCTGGCCGAACTCGTTGTCGGCCTGGAGCTTCTTCAGATCGTCGCTGAGCAGCTGGCCACCAGTCGTGTTGAAGAGTTGGGCGAAGCTGACGAAGCCGGCGTTGGCGTCGCCGAAGGTGAAGAGCGTGGCGAACTTGCCACCGGTCGCCAGCTTCTTGCTGTAGTCCATGAACTCGGCCCAGCTCTGCGGCGGCTTGGCCGGGTCGAGGCCGGCGGCCTTGTAGAGATCGGTGTTCCACATGAAGATCGACATGTTCGCGTCGAACGGCAGTGCGTAGAGCTTGCCCAGGAAGGTGAACGCCTTGACCGGCGCGGGCACCAGGCTATCGACGATCGACTTGCTGACCTTGCCGGTCAGGTCCTCCATCAGGGCCGGGCCGTACTTCGCGTTCAGCGTCTCCCAGCTATAGAAGGTATCGAACGTCGAATCCTGGGACGCCACGAAGACCGCGTACTTGGCGTCGGCGTCGGCGCTGCCGATCTCCGTGAAGTTGACCTTGATCCCGGTCTTGTCCTGGAAGAGCGGAATCCAGAGATCCTTGACGTAGGCGGTGTGGTGGTTCGGGCTGAGGAGATTGAGCTCCTTGCCGGCGAGCGGCTTGGAGATCGAGGCGGCGGCGCTGGGCCGTGCCGAAGCGGAGGCAGCAGCAGCGGCCGACGCCGGTGCCGCCGAGGCGGCGCCGCCGAGGCGGGCGCGGCGGCTGCGGATGCGGGCGCTGCCGAAGCCGCCGGTGCGCGGAAGCGGCCGGTGCGGCCGAGGCCCGCAGGCGCGGCGGATGCGGCGGCGGAAGGCTTCGCCGGTGCCGTTGTGGCGGTGGGTGTCGTGGAGCCGCACGCGCTGAGGACGGTCAACCCCAACCCGAGGCCGGAGAACTTCAGGAAACCGCGCCGCGAAAGACGAAAGCGGGATCGATCGTACGCCATGATGCACTCCTCCCCATTGCTCAATGCTCACGCAAGACCAGAAGACGCGCCCATCCCCCGAATCGTGCTACCCCACGTGTCTCGCGATAGGCGGGGCCGGTCGCCCGCCCAATCCCCCGGCGGTCGGCATCATCTCGAAGCCAACCCGCCAGCACTCGGGGAATCCCCCAACTTTCCTGTCGCGGTCGCGCCATCCTCGCCGCGCACCGCCTCCAGCCGCTCCAGCACCTGCTCGGCCGTCTCCATGATGTGCGGGGGGAGCAGGCGCGCGGCCAACTCGCCGTCGCCCGCGCGCAGCGCCTCCAGAATCGGCCCATGCCCGCCCGCGATCAGGGAAGAATCGTCCATCAGGTCATATTTCAGGAGCAGGAAGGCGCGCAGCATCGTCTCCATGCCCACCCAGGTCTCCAGCAGGCGCTTGCTGCGCGCGAGGTGGCAGATCACCAGGTGGAACCGGAGATCGAGATCGACGATCGCCTCGAAATCCTGCCGCGCGCCCGCGTCGTAGAGGTCATCGACCAGGCTCTGGAGTTCGTCCAACTCCGCCTGCGTGATCGTCTGCGCCCCCACTCGCGCGGCGTGGGCCTCCAGCAGGCTGCGGAAATTGCAGATATCGCGCAGATCCGCAACCGTGAGCGTCGCGACGTAGGTCCCGCGCCGGTGATTGTTGACGACGAGGCCCTTGCTCTCCAGCAGGCGCAGCGCCTCGCGCACGGTCGCCCGGCTGACCTGCAGCGCGGCGGCCAGTTCGCTATCGACCAACCGCTCGCCCGGCTTCAGTTGCCCCACGCGGATCGCCTGGCGCAACTGCTGGTAGACGTGCGTCGCGATCGCCTGCGATTCGACAGGCGTTAGCATATCCGGGATCGGCATCGCGCAGACCTCGCGCCAGACTGTCAGATTGTCAACATTCAGACTAGCAGATTATTCGTAGCCTATCATGACCGTTCGCTGCTGTCAATTGGTTGATCGCGAACAGAAACAAGGGGCGGGCGGAGCGATCAAGGTCGCTCCGCCCGCTGCTCATCCTGCCGGGGATATACTCTCTCTACGGCAACCTACCCGATGATCAACTCGATCAGGAACGGCCCGCGCTGCTTGAAGCTCTGCGTCAGCAGATCGGCGCACTCCTCCATGTTCGTCGCCCGCGCGGCCTCCACGCCCATGCCGTTGGCGAGCTTCACCCAGTCGAGCGGCGGGTTGTCCAGCCCGAGCATCCGCATCGCCGTCTCGCCCGGCGTCGCGCCGACGTTCGTGTATTCGCCGATCAGGATGTTGTACTTGCTGTTGTTCAGCAGAATCGTGGTGCAGGGCAGCTGCTCGTGGGCCTGGGTCCAGAGCGACTGCAACGAATACATCGCCGAGCCGTCCGCTTGCAGGCTGATCACCCGCCGCTCGCCGCCCGCGCCGATCGCCGCCCCGGTGGCCACCGGCAGGCCGTCGCCGATCGCGCCGCCGGTCAGTTGCAGCCAGTCGTGGGGCGGGGAGGCGTGCGTGTACCCATAGAAGCTGCGCCCGAACGTCACGCTCTCGTCGGAGACGATGGCGTTCTCGGGCATCAGCGCCGCCACCGTGCTCGCCAGCGAATCGGGGGTGATCGCGCCGCGCGCCACCTCCGGGCGCGGGCCGGGATCGGGGATGGCCACCTCCGGGGCAGCGAGTTCATCGACCAGCGCCTGGAGCGCCTGCTCGGCGTCCTGCCCGTAGCGCGACAGGGTGTGCAGCTGGGCGTGCGGCGGGTAGTGTCGCGAGGGCTTGCCGGGGTAGGCGAAGAAGCCGACCGGCGGCTTGGCATTCACCAGGATGATGTGGTTGAACCGGCTCAACGCCTTGACCGCCACATCGACGGGGTAGGGGACGCGCTCGACTTGCAGCCGACCGCGACCGCGCGCCAGCCGCCCGTTCACGAAATCGACCATCAGCGCCGCGCCGGTCGCCTGCGCTAGCCGCCAGGCCAGCGCCTGCGCCGGGGCCTGGGCACCCTGCCCCGCCAGCAGAATCAGCGTCTCCTTGCCATGCTCTCGCAGCGCCCGCGCGGCCGATTGGATCGCGTGCGGATCGAGCGGCACCGGGGCCGGTACGGGGAGCGGCTGGGCGATCGCGCCGCCAGCATCCCAGGAGGTATCGGACGGCAGAATCAGCGTCGCGATTTGCCCGGGCATCGTGCGCGCGGCCTGGACCGCCGCCGCCGCATCCTTGCCGACCTCGGCCGAGGCGGTGCTGGTGCGCACCCAGCCCGAGACGGTGCGCGCCAGCGCATCGGTGTCGGCGGTCAGCGGCGCGTCGAACGGGCGGTGATAGGTCGCCTGGTCGCCGACGATGTTCACGATGCCGCTGCGCGCCCGGCGGGCATTGTGGAGATTCGCCAGCCCGTTCGCCAGCCCCGGTCCGCAGTGCAGCAGCGTGCAGGCGGGCTTGCCCGCAAGGCGATAATAGCCATCGGCCATGCCGGTGACGACATTCTCCTGCAACCCCAGAACGCAGAGCATCCCCGGAATCTCGTCGAGCGCGGCGACGAAGTGCATCTCGCTCGTGCCCGGATTGGCGAAGCAGGTATCGACCCCCGACAGCAGCAGGGTATGGACAAGACTCTCCGCGCCGTTCATCCGATCCTCCTCACCCGACACGCCCCCAAGAGCATCCCGCACGCAGGGGCAACGACACCGACAACCCCCAACCGCCCACAATGCGCGAGATAGTATCATCGCCGGGCAACGACGAACAAAAAGGGCGGGGCAGCACACGCCACCCCGCCCCTCTTCTCACGACTTACGACTTACGACTTACGACTCGCCCGCTCACGCGCTCGCCGCGACCGGCAGCCGCTCGCGGTCGAGTTCTGGCACGCTGCCGCCGACGGCGGCGACGCGCTCGAAGACGGTCGGGAGGGCAGCCTTCAGCACGTCGTCCATCGTCGTCGCGGGCACCCAGTTGACCGCGTTCCGCATCTCCTCGGGCACGTCGTCGAGGTCGCCCTCGTTGCGCACCGGGAAGACGATCGTCCGCAGACCCGCGCGATAGGCCGCCATCGACTTGTCCTTCAACCCGCCGATCGGCAGTACCTGGCCGCGCAGCGTGATCTCGCCCGTCATCGCCACGTCGTCGCGCACCGGCGTGTTCGTCAGCAGCGAGACCAGCGCCGTCGCCATCGTCACGCCCGCCGAGGGGCCATCCTTCGGCACCGCGCCCGCCGGGACGTGGATGTGGATGTCCGACTCCTTCAGGAAGTTTGGATCGATCCCCAGCCGCTCGGCGCGCGAGCGCACGTAGGAGAGCGCCGCCTGCGTCGATTCCTTCATCACGTCGCCCAGTTGCCCGGTGACGATCAGGTTGCCCCGACCCGGCACCTTCGTCGCCTCGATGAAGGTCAAGTCGCCGCCGACCGAGGTGACGACCATGCCGGTCGCCACGCCGGGGATGGCGGTGCGGGTGGCGATATCCTCGTAGTAGAACTTGCGCCGCCCCAGGTAGTCGCGGATCACCTGCGGCGTCACGTCCACCGACGCGATCTTCCCGGCCGCGATGCCCGTGGCCGCCTTGCGCGCCACCGAGCCGATCTCGCGCTCCAGGTTGCGGACGCCCGCCTCGCGGGTGTAGCCCGCGATGATCTCGGAGACCGCGTCCTCCTGCCAGTGCAGCTCCTCGTCCTTCAGCCCGTTGGCCTTGAGCATCTTCGGCACGAGGTACTTCAGCGCGATCTGGCGCTTCTCCTCGTCGGTGTAGCCCGACAGCGGGATGATCTCCATGCGGTCGCGCAGCGGCCCGGGGATGGTATCGAGCTGGTTCGCAGTGCAGATGAACATCACCTTCGACAGGTCGAACGAGACATCCAGGTAGTGGTCCCGGAAGGTGTTGTTCTGCTCCGGATCGAGCACTTCCAGCAGCGCCGACGACGGGTCGCCGCGCCAGTCGGAGCCGATCTTGTCGACCTCGTCCAGCACGAAGACCGGGTCGTTCGAGCCCGAGCGCCGGATCGCCTGGATGATCCGCCCCGGCATCGCGCCGATGTAGGTGCGCCGGTGGCCGCGAATCTCCGACTCGTCCCGCACGCCGCCGAGCGACATGCGCGTCAGGTGCCGCCCCAGCGCGTGGGCGATCGACTGCGCCAGGCTCGTCTTGCCGACGCCCGGGGGGCCGACGAAGCAGAGGATCGGCTCGCGGTTCAGCTCCGCGCCGTCCGCGCCGCGCTCCTTCTTCAGCTTGCGCACCGCCAGGTATTCGAGGATGCGATCCTTCGGCTTCTCCAGCCCGTAGTGCTCATCCTCCAAAATCTGCCGCGTCTTGGCGATGTCGATCTCCTCCTCGGTGCTGACGTTCCACGGCAGGGAAACCAGCCACTCCAGGTAGGTCTTGATCACGCCATACTCGGCGGCCTGCGGCGGCAGCTTGCTCAGGCGCTCCAGCTCGCGGTTCGCCTCCTTCTCCGCCTCCTCCGGCATCTTGGCGTCGGCGATCTTCTTGCGGTACTCGGCGATCTCCGCTTCCTGCTCGTTGCTCTCGCCCAGTTCCTTCTGGATCGCCTTCAACTGCTCGCGCAGGTAGTATTCGCGCTGATTCTTGCCGACTTCCTCCTGGACCTCGGACTGGATCTTCTTGCCGATTTCGAGGACTTCGAGTTCCCGGCTCATGTGGCCGTTCAACTCCTCGAACTTCGCCTTGACCTCGTCGATCTCCAGCAGCTTCTGCTTCTGCTCGGCGTCGAGCCGCAGGTTGGAGCCGATGAAGTAGGCGAGGTGGCGCGGGTCCTCGATGTTGATCGCCACCGTCAGCAGATCGTCCGCCAGGTTCGGCGCGATCGCCACCAGCCGACCGAAGAGATCGATCGTGGCGCGCATCTGCCCCTGGATCTCGAGCGTGTCCTCGACCTGCTCGGGGGCATACTCGACCTTCGCGCGCAGATACGGCTGCTCCTGCACGAACTCGCCGATCTTGATCCGCTCCACGCCCTGGAGGACCAGGCGCACCGTGCCATCCGGCACGCGCATCATCTGGTGGATGATGCCCATCGCGCCGATTTCCAGCGTGTCGCCCGGCTTCACCGAGTCGCCCGGCTGCTCGGCATCCTTCTGCATCACCAGTCCGACCATCCGGTCGCCGTTGACCACGTCGTCGATCAGCCGCAGCGAGCGGGCCTGCCCGGCCGCCAACGGCACCACGATCTGCGGGAAGACGACCGTGCCGCGCAGGGGCAGGATCGGCAGGGTCTCGGGCACCGGCTGCGACGGCAACTGCTCCTTGCCGCCCACCTCCTGCGCCGGTGGTGGGGGAGCCGCAGCGGTACCGCTCTGCTCGGGCACCGGCGACGGCACTGGCTCCTTGTCGCCCGGCTCCGGCACCGGCTGCTCCTGATTCTTGTTCACCTTGTTCTCTTGCTCTTCCGGCACGCTGTCCTGCCTTTCGGTAGCCAGTCGTCAGTCGTCAGTCGTCAGTCGTCAGTAGATACGAAATACACCGACGCACCGACGCACGAATGCACTGACGCACTACTACTCCTCGTCTTGCCCGTTGGTATTCGCCGTGGTCACCCGCACCGAGCGCGGCACCACCCGGCGAGGCGGCACTTTGGGGAGGATGATCTGCAACACGCCCGCCTCGTAGGTCGCCTCGACCGCGTCGGGGGCGATGGCGAAGGGGATGAAGACCTCCGCCGCGAAGGGGCCGTAGGCGATGTCCATCTGGTGATAGACCCGCTTCTCCTCGTGCGCCTCGCGTCGGCGCACGCCGCGCACGCGCAGCAGGTGCTCCTCCACCGAGACGTCGAGCGCCTCCTCGTCGATCCCGGCGAGTTCGGCCCGCACGACGAGCGAGTTGCCCGTCTCGTACACCTCCAGGTGCGGTCGCCAGACCCCCGCCACCTGGTGCTGCATCCGATTGACGAGGGCCTGGAACGCCCCCTCCATCTCGGACTGAATCTGCTCGGCCTGCCGACTCATCAGCAACCGTCGAGTCCGGTCCATCGTCTGTCTCCCACCTCCGCGACGCCCCCGCCGCCTCGACATCCTGAGCTCTCGCCGGAATGCCGCCGCACGCGCCGCGCCACATCCTATCGATGCGTCAAGTATACGCTCTTTCAGCCATCTTGACAAGACTTCTTGACAATGCAGATTATAGCTAAGCGGCTACATCTGACTATCATTACCCGCTACAACGTGTAGCGAGCAAGAACTATTCCACCAACTTCCAACCAGGGATCGACAGCACCACCGGGACACCAGGGACACGAAGCAGAACGAGTAAAAATCACAGAGGGCACAGCGTACACCGCGACGAAAAAGAAGCATGAGCAAGGAGCGCAGTTGCCGCCCCTCATTCATGCTTAACTAACGCACGCAGCGCCCACTCTGTTCTTTGCGGAGAAAAGCGATTTCGTCTCCGCGTCGTGCTCCGCGTCTCCGCGCCTCTGCGGTCTTACTCTCTTCTCTCTTCTCTCCACTCTCCTCATCCCCTCGTCTTGGCGGTTCAATCCCCGTCAGACGTAGAGGATGACGACGCAGGTAGCGACCCAGAGGACGACGCAGGCGAGCAGCGGGCGGTCGGCGAGCATCACCTGCTCGGGGCTGCCCCCCTCGTTCTTGCGATAGACGAGGTAGAGGTAGCGGAAGAGGCCGTAGAGGACGAAGGGGATGGTCAGCATCATCGAGTGGTTCTTCGGCAGGTTCTCCGCCGAGAAGGTGTAGAGCGCGTAGGCCATCACGATCGACGCGGTGACGATCGCGATCAACTCTTCCAGTAGCGTGGCCGAGTACTCCTCCAACACGCGGCGGTGCTGCCCGGCGGTCTCGTTCAGCAGCATGATCTCCGCGCGCCGCTTGCCGAAGCCGAGGAAGAGCGCCCCCAGGCCGATCAGCGTGTAGAACCAGGGCGAGATCGGCACCCCGATCGCCACCGCGCCCGCGATGGCGCGCAGCACGAAGCCTGACGAGATGATGAAGACATCGAGGATCACCTGGTGCTTGAGGCCGAACGAGTAGCCGACCTGCACCGCGAAGTAGACCCCCACCACCAGCGCCAACAACGGGCGCATCAACCCCGCGCCGACCAGCGCCACCACGATCAGCAGCGCGCAGGTGAGCCAGGCGAGCGACACCGGCAGTTCCCCGGCGGCGATCGGGCGGAAACGCTTCTTGGGGTGGAGCCGATCCTGCTCCACATCCTTCAAGTCGTTGAGCAGGTAGACCGCGCTGCTCGTCAGGCAGAAGAGGCCATAGGCGGCGACGGCCTGGAGCAGCGGGATCAGGTCGAACAGGCTGATCGCGGCGGCGCCCTCCTGCGGGCGGCGCGCGAAGATCAGCGCGGTGAAGACCAGCAGGTTCTTGGTGATCGCCTGGCGCGGGCGCAGCGCCGCCACCAGCGCAGCGGGCAGCGACCGGCGACGCCTCGTCGGCTCATCCATGGGCGGCGGTGCGCCAAGATCGGGAAGCTCCACCAGTTCACTCGTCGCCACGCCCGCCACCCTCACCTGGTACGAAGTACCGCCCCAGCGGCGGCCCACACGATAATGATGCCCGGTCGCGCCGTATGTGTCGATGGTACATTATGGGCGGTTCCCGATCCACCCGAGGTACCAGAGTACCTTTCGCCACATTGAGCGATCTCTCGCCCAACGATCGGCCCCGACCACACCAAACGCAACGAGCGGAGGCCCATCGCCCCCGCTCGAATATCGCTCGTCTTGTGGAGAAATGCGCAGCTTACGCGCGCCCAGGTCGGGACAAGTGCCCGCGCCCGAGGCGCGTCGCCAACCCATCGCGCACCCGCGTCGCCGCCTCCCGTTCGAGCGCGGCGAGGAGCCGCTCGTAGCGCGCCACCAGCGCCGGATCACCATGCTCCGGCACCATCTCACGCTCACGAGCGGCGCGTTCGCGCCGTGGGGTTGTCGCTATCCGCTGTCGTTCCATGCCGCCCTCCTGGCGTCAGCCGCATAACTCACGCCAATAGCCCAGCAAGGCCCGTGCCAGACAACGCACCACATGACAACTCGTCACTCCTCGCTCCTCCGTCGCTCGTACTTCGTCGTTCGTACTTCGTACTTGACTCAGCACTCAGCACTCAGCACTTCGCAGTTGCCCCGTGCGCCCGGAACGCGTACCCTTCGCGCGGACGCCGCGACGGTGCGGTGGCGAGGAGGGGTGGCATGGACGCGGTGCTAGCACGGTTCAGGGAGATGGCGATCGCCGCCGCACGCAACCCGGCCTTCATCCACCACCGCTGGTACGTCGATCACCACCTGCTGATCGTCGAGCGGATCGCGGGCGAACTCTGCGAGCGCCACCCCGAGGCCGATGCGACCCTGGTCAATGTGCTCGTCTGGCTGCACGACTACGGCAAAGCGATCGACCGCGTCAACGAGCGCGTGGCGACGATCACGCGCGGTCGCGCGGCCTTGCTCGCCGCCGGCTTCACCGCCGAATTCGCGCACCGGGCGCTCTGGTGCTACGAGCGCCACGAGACATACGACACCCTCGCCGACGCCCCGATCGAGGTGCAGATCGCCTCCTCGGCCGACGGCGCGGCGCACCTCGTCGGCCCCTTCTACGCCCTCTGGTGGTACGAGAACCCCCAGCGCCCCATCGCCACCCTGCTGGCCGACAACCGGCGCAAGGCGCTCTTCGACTGGGAGCGCAAGATCGTCCTCCCCGAAGTCCGCGCCGCCTTCGCCGCCCGCCACCGCCTCCTCCTCGAACAGTGCGGCGACCTCCCCGAACGCTTCATCTCCTGATCCCATAGTCTGACTTCCGCCCGCTCCTACCGGAGCGCGCGGACGACGCGCTCCGGGGTGATGGGGAGTTCGTGGACGCGGGCACCGGAGGCGGCGGCGATGGCATTGGCGAGGGCGGCGGCGGGCGGCACGAGCGGCGGCTCGCCGACGCCCTTGGCACCGAACGGGGTGGTGGGGGCCGGGTGTTCGAGGATGATCGCCTCGATCGGCGGGGTGGTGTTGGCGCGCGGCAGGGCGTAGTCGAGCAGGGTGGCGGTGAGGAGCGTGCCCGACTCGTCGTACTCCATCCCCTCGTAGAGGCCCCAGCCGAAGCCCTGCACCGTGCCACCGATGATCTGCCCCTCGACCAGCGCCGGGTTGATCGCCCGCCCCGCGTCCTGCACGGCGACGTAGCGGAGGATCGCGGTCTCGCCGGTCTCGGGATCGACGCGGACGCGCGCGAGGTGGGCGGTCGCGGCGGAGAAGCCCTGTTGCAGGGCGACCGTGCCGCTGGCGTAGACCGGGGCGTAGTTGCCCCCAAAGACCATCGTCAGGCGGGTGAGGTCGGCGATCGGGCGCGAGCGGTCGGGCACGCCGCGCACCCGCACGGTGTCGCCGACGATCTCCAGATCATCGGGGATCGACTCCAGCTCCTCGGCGGCGATGGCGAGGAGCTGGCGGCGGGCTTCGGAGGCGGCCTGCACGATGGCCGCGCCGACGGTGAAGGTGGTCTTGCTGCCGCCCGCCGCCCCGGCGTAGGGCGCGGCGAGCGAGTCGGGCGCGACGATGCGCACGCGCGACAGGTCCATGCCGAACGCCTCCGCCGCCATCAGCGCGAGGGAGGTGTTCGAGCCGGAGATATCCTGCGAGCCGATCATCACGTCGAGGGTGCCGTCGGCGTCGAGGCGGCAGACGGCGGAGGCCGGTTCGCGCGAGCCGCCCCACGCGCCGACCGCGACGCCGAGGCCCTCGTGCTCGCCGAGCGGTTCGGCGTAGGCGGGGTGCTGTTGCAACGCTTCCAGGCACTCGCGCAGGGCGATCAGCTTCCAGGCGGAGCCGTCGGGGCGCGGGTCGCCCTCGCCCGCGACGTTCTGGAGGCGGAAGGCGAGCTCGTCCAGGCCCAGTTCGCGGGCCATGATGCTCATGTTCGACTCGATCGCGAAGACGGCTTGCGGCCCGCCCGGCGCGCGATAGGAGCCCTGCAAGACGGTGTTGGTGTAGGCGTCGAAACCCTCGATGTCGAGGTGCGGGATGCGGTAGCAGGAGCCGAGCAGCGAGCAGAGTCCGGCGGTCGGCACATCGTGCCCGGCGACGCCGATATCGACCGTCACGCGTGCCTTAAGGGCGAGCAAGGTGCCGTCGCGCCGCGCGCCGGTGGTGAGGGCGATGGTGCAGGCGGGGGCCGGGTTCATCGCCAGTTGCTCCTCGGTGCGGCTGAGGACGAGGCGCACCGGGCGGCGCAACTGGCGGGCGAGCAGGCCGACCAGCGGCTCGTAGACCGGGAGGTATTTGCCGCCGAAGCCGCCGCCCACGGCGGTCGCGGTGACACGCACGCGATGCGCGGGGAGGCCGACCGCGCCCGCGACGGCGTCGCGACAGGCGAACATGCCCTGGGTGGCGGTCCAGACCTGGAGGGTGCCGGTGGGATCGGGGGCGGCGACCATCGCGTGGGGCTCGACGTACCCCTGGTGGGTGCGGCGGGTGCGGTAGGTGCGCGTGACGACGACGTCAGACGCGGCGAGGCCGCGCGCGATGTCGCCCCGGTGGAAGTGGATGTGGCCGGAGACGTTGGGGCCGAGCGGGCGTTCCTCGGCCGCGCCCACGGTCACATCGGTGTGCGCCGCGCCCGGCTCGCCGCCGAGCATCGTCGCGTCCACGGCGCGGGGGGTGTCGGGGAGTAGCGCCGTCTCGATGTAGAGGGTGGCGGGGAGCGGCTCGTACTCGACCTGACTCAGCGCGGCGGCGTCGGTGGCGATCGCCTCGGACTCGGCGACGACGACCGCGATGGGCTGGCCGTAGTAGGAGGCGCGACCGATGCCCAGCGGCGGCGGGGAGGGGCGCTTGCGCCAGTGCGGCTCCAGGTCGGCCCCGCTGTAAACCGCGAGGACGCCAGGGAGGGCGCTGGCTGCGGCGGTGTCGAAGCCGACGATCCGGGCGCTGGCGTGGGGGCTGGTGACCAGCCGGGCGTGGGCCATCCCGGGCAGGGCGAGGTCGGCCGCGAACAATTCGGTGCCGATCAGCTTCTCGTATGAATCGATGCGCTTCGTGGGGGTGCCGACATAGTGCAAGGTCGTCGCCATCATTGTCCCTTTCCAACACACGGCAAATGTCGGGCGAATTGTACGGCACTGGTCGCCTGTTACGATGGGGGAGGGGGGGCGAAAAGTAGGTTTGTTTTTGCATTTTTGCTTTTTCTTTTTCTCTTTCCCTGGGGGCGAGGGCGGGGAGGGAGGCCCTCCATCCCCCAATGCTGGGGGACTTTACGGCGGTGGCGCTGGTGATGCGGGTCGGTTGGCGGTAGGTTGGCTCCCCCTACCCCCACATGTGGGGGATTTGGACGGATGGCTGAGGTGGGGGTGGTGGTCATGATGGGCCTCCTTGGGTGGGTGGCTTGGAGCACGGTGCGGGTGCCGTCTCACGCTGGGCGGGTCGCGACCCGCCCTACCTGGATGAGGCGGCGTTGTGTCTGACGCCGCTACCTGTATCGTACCCGCCGAGGGGGGGGCGGACGTGCCACATTAGTGGAAAGATGACATTTGGAGTCATCGTGGCAAGGATGGGGGATTGAGTGGGGTGGGGTTAGTCGCGGGCGGCGTACCAGCGCAAGACGCGGAGGGCGCGCAGGTGTTCCAGCGGCTCGGGTGGCCTGCGCCTGCGTCGAGTTGGATTGGCATCTCGCCGGGTATTGGCATCGAGCGGCCAGCGGCCGTCGCTGTCGCGCTTGAGGCGACCAGGGCGATGGCTTCGGCTACGCGTTCGTCGGGGTAGACGTGGTTGGCACGGCGCAGGTATTCGAGGCCGCGCAGCAGGTCGTAGTGCCACCAGGTCGGGAAGGCGAGATTGGTCCAGGTGGCGCACCCCTTGCGGTCACGGCGATCACCTCGCCGCCGGTCGATTTCCGGCGGAAGAGGCGGCGTTCGAGCAGGTATTCCTTGCCCGCGCAGCCGGGTTTGGTCACCTCCGGCTGTTGCCGGATTGTTCGTGCGCGAGCAGGGCTTCGAGCACGATCGTAGTGCTGAAACCCAGAGGAGCGCGTCGAGCCGTTCTCGGCCTCGCAATTCCAGCCGCCATCGGGCAGTTGCTCGCCGAGCAGTCGCTCGATGATGCCCTGGACATCCTGGCCGAAGTAGGCACCGGCCGCCGCGACCTGTCCGTTGATGCAGGGTCTGCTTCGGCCTGAGAAGAAGGGGGTTGTCGCCGCCATCCGGACCCCATCCTCTGCCAGGTCACGCGGTCGCGCACGAGGCTCGCGCGCTGCGCTTCGCGCCGGTGTGGATCGAGGCCGAGGTCGCGCAGCAGCATCAGGGCGTGCATGGTGGAGGTCCAGCCGCGATTCCAGGTCGCGCCGCCCCACTGTCCGTCGGCCCTGGAGGGCGAGCAACTGCGCGCCCGCGCCCTCGGTGGCAACCCGCGCTCGCTCGGCCGCGATCGCGGGCGCATCGGTCAGGTCACGCAGCACCTGCCAGCGGATCGCCGGATCGCCAGCGAGCAGCCAGGTGATGACTGCCTGCTCGGGGTGGCGAGGCTGGCCGTTCGGGTGGGGATCGCCATCTGCCGCCCAGGGGGGCGGACCTCACCCCGCCGCCTGCGGGCGGCACCCTCTCCCGCGAGGAGAGGGGAGGTTCCGACTCCGCACGCATTTCCGCGCGACCCGATACTGGTGGTGATCGAACGCGCCAGTCGCCAACGGCGCGTTCAGCCGCGCGATCAGGGTAGCGCACGCGGCGGCCTCCTGACATGCTGATGTTCTCAGGGGGTGGGGTCGAGGACGAGCTGGGTTTGGTGATCTGGGCGAGGAGGCGACCTTCAAGGTTGGTGGTGAGGCGGGCTTTGCCAGACCTGGGTGCGTCGGCCGCGATGGGAGGGGAGGCATTCGCCGGTGACGATGCTGCCGCTCAGCGATGTTGCGTTGCGTGACGGGTGCGCGAATGCGCGGCTTCTGCATGGCGATGGTCTCGACAAGCGTGGCAACTGCGTGTAGCATCATGGCCATCCTTGGTAGTGGGACCACATGATCGATGAAGAGTGTGTATGCCACCGGTGTCGTCAGCACTGGTGGGAGCTTTGGCATTGAAAGGGTACGCCATGTGGCAATGGGACAGTGATGACGAACAATCCTTCGAGGCCGAGGACCCATCGCCTCGAATATGAGGCAATGGCAAGACAAATCTGTTGATTTCGATGAACTCGCTGCTGGCTTCGATGGCGCGCCTGCTATCGGACGTTCGCTACTCCCGCTGGGCCGTATCATCGAGGAGCCCTATCTTCAGGATCTTAGCTGGCTTGTTACTGATGGCTGGCCTGTTGAGGTGTTGGCACTGTGGCCTCTGGTCGCATGTAGATCATCCTGATCAGCAGCATTGTGAGGAGTGCCCAAGCTCCTCTGCCGTCGTTGCTGCCGCTTGCCAGCCACCTTTTTCTTGTGGCTGAAGCGTCTGCCCCACTGCTGGGTGCGACGGGCCAGCGCGGCACTCTGCCAAGCGCAGATTGTTCGTATTGGTTGGTATTGGCCTATACGACGGCTGTGCGCTCTGATTCGAGTTGGACTCGCCGGTGAGATTGTGCCGACCGATATATTCGTTGCGCCGAGCGAGCTGGAAGAGATCGTCCCTAAGCATTTTGCCGAAACCAGATCATGTGCCTGCGGATTGTGGGCTAAAGCGCTGCGATGGTGGCTGCCGTTATCGCCGGGGGATCGTCGGCCACACTGGTGGGCACGATATGCGACTTCAGCCGTAGGGGGCGAGGCTAACGAGGCGGATGCCGAGCAGGCGGCTGAAGGGGGGCAGGCGGTCTTGCATTTCGGCGAGCGGGTTCATGGTTGCCTCCACAGAGTTGAGCGCTCTGCCCCTCACGATTTCAGGGGGCGATGGCGAACTCTTCGCCGGTGAGGGCGTGGCGGCGGGCGGCCCAGGCTTCCGGTCGTTCTTCGGTGAGGAGGAAGGTGTAGCCGTCGCCGGGGACAGGGCCAACGAGCAGGGCTTCGGGGTGGAGGTGTTCGAGAGGCAGATTGGCGCGGGTGAAGGCGTCGGCGACGGTACGCAGGTCTGCAGCGAGAAGGTGGAGCAGGGCGATTTCGCCGCGATCGTGCGGGGCGTCCTGCCAGGCGCGGGTTGTAGCGACGGCGGTATTCGTCGGGGTGAGCCAGGTGGCGAGGTGGGGGCCGATCTGCACGACGGCTGAGCCTTCCTCCTCGGGGATCGGTTCGTGGGGAGCGAGGAGGGTGGCCCAGCGGATGGCGCGGGCGCGGGGATCGGGCGCGACGAGGATGACGCCGTTGATGGCGTAGGCGGTGTTGGGCGGGATCGGCACCGGGCGGGGCGAGGGGCGCTGCGCGCCATGGTAGGTCAGGGCGAAGCAGTGGGCACCGGGGAGGAGGTCGCGGGGGATCGGCTGGAAGCTCCAGGCTGGCCCGGCGTCGGACGTCGCGCACGCCCCGGCTGATGGCGGGCGGGAGGGTGTAGCCGCGCTCGCGCCATTCCTCGGCGGTGGCGGCGACATCGGGGGATTCCAGGCCGATGCCCCAGGGTCGCATGGCGGGCTGATAGGTCTGGATGCCGGGGACGCCACTGCCACCGGCGGCGAAGAGGGCGTCGTCTTCGACCCAGGCGAGTTCGAGGTATTCGGGGCCGAGCATGATGAAGCCGTTGCGCAGGCCGGGGTCGTGGCGCACGGTCGTCGCTTCGGGGAGGAAGCCACTGACGGTAGAGGTCGAGTTGGGCCCTCGATGGTGGCGGCGCGGGTCGAGGTGATGAAATGCTCCATGCGAATGGGGTGCATTGGGCCTCCGGGGTGTGAAGGGAGAGGGGAGAGGGGAGAGGGGAGAAGGGAGAAGGATGAGGCGTGGGCTGATGTTGAAAGTGAGTGGAGTTCCGATTGCTCCGCCCGGAGATAAATCTCCGTTATACACGCGCCGGATGAATCCGGCTTGGGCGGGGCATGGCGGGCAGGGTTGGCGTGGGGGGTAATCCTCATGCGTTCGACCTCGGGTGGGTGCCGTTGGCGGGGAGGAGGGCTGCGCAGACGGCGAAGTTGAGGGGGGTGGGGACGTTGTGTTCGCGGCCGAGGCGGACGATCGCGCCGTTAAAGGCGTCGAGTTCGATGCGGCGTCCGGCGGCGAGGTCGCGGCTGAGGGAGCTGCGGACGGTGGGGGAGGCACCGGCGAGGACGGCGAGCTGGCGCGCGATGGCGTCGTCGGGGAGTTGCACGCCGAGGGCGCGGGCGACGGCGACGGCTTCTTCCATCATGCCGCGACAGAGGGCGAAGGTCTCGGGACAGGAGCAGAGGGCGCGATAGGGGAGGCGGGTGAGGCCGCTGAGGCTGCCACCGGCGACGATGGAGAGGAATTTCTCCCAGAGGACAACGCGGATATTGGGGCTGAGTTCGGCGGCAAGCCCGGCGGCGTGGAAGGTCTTCAGGAGTTGCTCGGTGCGCGGGCTGGTGCCGCCCGCGAGTTCGCCAAAGCGGAGGTGGCCGGAGAGGCCGCCCTCGACGATCAGGCCGGGCGCGGCGACGTGCGCGGTGCGGTAGACCACGCCGCCGAGAACGGCGTTGAGACCGACGACGCGGGCGATGCGGTCTTCGTTGTCCACGCCGTTCTGGAGGGAGAGGACGAGTGTGGCCGGTCCCATCAGCGGTGGCAGGCGGGCGGCGAGGGCGTCGGTGTCGTAGGACTTGACGCCGAAGATGACGAGATCGACCGGGCCGATGTCGCGCGGGTCGTCGCTGGCGGCGACGGCGACGGTGAATTCGCCCGCCTCGTCCGAGCGGAGGGTGAGGCCGCGCTCGCGGATGGCCTGGAGGTGCGCGCCGCGCGCGATGCAGGCGACCTCGTGCCCGGCGCGGGCGAGCATCGCGCCGTAGTAGCCTCCGAGGCCGCCGGTTCCGGCGATGGCGACGCGCATGGGGCACCTCCTGGCGGGGATTGTACTGTAGTGGGGGCGTGAGAAAGGACGGGTGAACCGCCAAGACGCCAAGGAGACGCCAAGGACGCCAAGACGAAGGACGATTTTACCGCAGAGGACGCAGAGGGCGCAGAGGACGTAGAGACGAGGAGAGAAGAGAGAGGAGAGATGGATTGGTACAGGGGGACATGGGAGAGGGATGAGAGACGGTAGACGGTCGAGATGGGATTTTTGTCGCTTTACCGGTTGGCATGCCTGACGCTACACTCGGCTTGGTGGGTGAACACGGGAGGTTGGGCGCGAACGATGCCAGCGACATATGAGATTCGCGCGGATTATGACGCGCAGACGATTGTGGTTTATCAGGCGTATGCCCCGGCCATTGCTCTGCCCGCCCTCGCGGCGCAACGGTTTGTCCCGCCTTTTTCGTTCGGTCGGATGACCTGGATCAAGCCGTCGTTCCTGTGGCTGATGGAGCGGAGCAACTGGGGGCAGAAGGCCGGACAAGAGCAGATCCTGGCGGTGCGCATCAGGCGCGAGGGCTGGGATGCGGCCCTCGCGCAGGGGGTGCTCACATCGTATGAGCCGCGTGCCCACCGCGACCAGCGTGCGTGGCAAGCCCAATTTGACCAGGCGCTCGTCCATGTGCAGTGGGATCCTGAGCGTTCGATCCGGGGCGCGGGCTTGCCCTACGACAGCATCCAGGTAGGACTCAGCCGCCATGTCATCCGGCGCTACGTGGATGAGTGGACGGTGGGTATCAGCGACTACACCCCGCTCGTGCGGAAGATTGCGGGACTCATCAAGGCCGGGCAGGTGGCACAAGCGCGCAAGCTGCTGCCTGTCGAGCGGGTGTATCCGGTCGATCCGGAGGTCGGGCGACGATTGCTGATCGCCTAATAGCCGGTCTGCGGCCAAACCCACTTGTGTAGGCATGCGCCACACGAGGCGGGCGACGCGCCGAGTCGCCCCTACGAGGGGCAGTGGGTTAGCGTTGCGCCAATACCTCTTCGCGGCGCCAGGTGGCGGCGGCGATGGTGATGAGGAGGATGTCGGCGAGGACGAGGCCGAGGATGACGGCGATGAGGGCGAGGTTGCCCCAGTCCTGGAGTTTGAGGGAGAGGA
The DNA here is from genome assembly GCA_046328475.1 of Chloroflexia bacterium. Taxonomy (GTDB): domain Bacteria; phylum Chloroflexota; class Chloroflexia; order Thermomicrobiales; family CADCWN01; genus CADCWN01. The sequence goes on from JAXLWN010000007.1 coordinate 56,213, forward strand.
CGAAGATGCCGCCCCAGAAGGGGAAGAGGGCGAGGCCGCCGAGTTGCTGCGCGGTGTTGAAGGTGCGCACGCGCGAGGAGATCAGGCTGGCGACGCCCGCCGCGAAGATGGCGACGGCGGGGATGAGCGCGAGCAGGGCGAGGGAGAGGCCGGGCGGGAGCAGTCGCAGCTTGTCGGGGCCGACGACGATGGCGAGGCTGGTGAGGTAGACGATTTCCGCGACGATCGAGAAGAGGAACGCGGGGAGGACCGAGCCGAGGATTTTGCCGCCGAAGATGGCGAAGTTCGACGCGGGCGAGGCGAGGAGCGGCGCGAGGTTTCCCTTCTCCATCTCGCCCGCGAACTGGCCGGAGGCGACGCCGACCGCGCCGGTGGCGGGCACGAGGCCGATCGAGAGGAGGTAGATCGCCAGGGCCGTGCCGAGCGCGTCCGTTCGGCCCCCCGCAACGAGGGTGTCGACCTGGCGGCTGATGACGCCCACAACCATGCCGATCGGGAAGATGAGCGCGAAGAAGAGGTTGAAGCCGAGCGACATGCGGTCGCGCAGCGATTCGAGCGCGCCGCGCCGCGCGATCAGCAGCAGCGTGCGGGCGTCGCTGGGGCGGTTGAACGGGGTGGGCGTCGGCCCGGTGGTGGGCAATGGTGTGCTGCTCATGCGCGCTCCTCGGCGGTGGCGGCGGCGACCGGCAGGCCGACCGCTGCGGCGTAGACATCTTCCAGGGTGCGGGTCTCGCAGTTGACGGCGACGATCTGCGCCCCGGCGGCGGCGAGGCGGGCGATGACCTGCGGGTTGACCTCGCGGGGCCGGGGGGTGCGGTAGGCGACCGTGGCCGCGCCGTGCGCGCCGTTCATCCCGGCGATTGGGGCGAGGGCGGCGAGGCCGAGGTCGGCCAGGATGCCGGGCGCGGCGGGGTGGGCGGCGGCGAGGTCGATTCGCACGAGGGTGTCGGGCGAGGCGCTGGCGCGCAGGGCGGCGGGGGAGTCTGACGCGACGATGCGGCCGTGCTGGATAATGGCGACTTCGTCGGCGAGGCGCTCGGCTTCGTCGAGGTCGTGGGTGCAGAGGATGATGCTGCGCTTAGAGTCGCGCAGGTCGCGGATGAGGTCGCGGACGGCGCGCGACGAGAGCGGGTCGAGGCCGCTGGTCGGCTCGTCGAGGAAGAGGGCGGCCGGTTCGTGCAGGAGGGCGCGGGCGAGCGCGACCTTCTGCTTCATCCCCTTGGAGAAGCCGGTCATGCGCTCGCGGCGGTGGGACGAGAGGTCGAAGATGGCGAGGAGTTCGTCGATCCGCCGCTGGCGGGCGGCGGCGGGGAGGCCATAGACGCCGCCAAAGAAGTCAAGATAGGCTGGGGCGGTCATCTGCTCGTAGAGGCCGGGGGAATCGGTGACGAGGCCGACGCGGGCGCGCACCCCGGCGGGGTCGGTGCGCACGTCGCAGCCGGCGACGGTGGCCTGGCCGTCGCTGGGGCCGATCAGGCCGGCGAGCATGCGCACGGTGGTGGTCTTGCCCGCGCCGTTCGGCCCGAGCAGGGGCGAGGATCGCGCCGCTGGGGACGCGCAGGGAGACGTTTTCCACTGCGGTGAAACTGCCGAAGCGGCGCGTCAGGCCGATTGCTTCGATCATGGGGTGCCTTTCTCTCGCGATGTTGCTGCGCCGCCGGGGGTGTTGCCGGGCGGCGATAGTGTTCCGATCTACGGGGCGGCGCGGGCTGCCGCGCCATGCGATCACTGTAGCAAAAGGCGGGGGGTGGGTGCATCACCGTGGGGTAGGAGGTGGGGTCCCTCGGGCGGGGGAGGGGTGTTGACGGTTGAATGGGGGAGATCGGCAGTTTCAACCGCCGATATTGCCCACACGAAGGAGGCGTAGATAGTGGCGCGGGGCGGCTCGGTGAGCCCCCCCCGCCGCTTTGCTGCTGAGTTTTGCCGACGCCTACGCCTGCTGCATCAGGAGGCGGGTGACGTAGGGCAGGATGCCGCCGTGGCGGTAGTAGGTGACGTCGAGCGGGGTGTCCACGCGGGCGAGCACCTTGAATTCGACGACGCCGTTGGCCTTGTGGGCGCGCACGGTGACGTGCATGCCGGGCTGGAGGCCGTCGGAGATGCCGAGGATGTCGAAGGTCTCGCTGCCGTCGAGGCCGTAGGTGGCGCGGCTCTCGCCGGGGAGGAACTGCAAGGGGAGCACGCCCATGCCGACGAGGTTGGTGCGGTGGATGCGCTCGAACGACTCCACCAGCACGGCCTTGATGCCGAGCAGTTGCGTGCCCTTCGCGGCCCAGTCGCGCGAGGAGCCGGTGCCGTACTCCTTGCCGCCGAGGATGACGAGCGGGGTGCCCGCCGCCTGGTAGCGCACGGAGGCGTCGTAGATGCGCTCCACCTCGCCGGTCGGCTGGAAGGTGGTCCAGGAGCCTTCGCGGCCGTCGGCCATTAGCTGGTTGCGCAGGCGGACGTTGGCGAAGGTGCCGCGCACCATCACCTCGTGGTTGCCGCGCCGCGCGCCGTAGGAGTTGTACTCGGCGCGGGGGACATCGTGCTCGGTCAGGTAGTCCGACGCGGCGGAGTCGCGCGCGATCGACCCGGCGGGGGAGATGTGGTCGGTGGTGACCGAGTCGCCGAAGACGCCGAGCACCTTCGCGCCGATGATGTCGCCGGGGGTGCCGGGGGTCATCGAGAGGTCGAAGAGGAAGGGTGGCTCCTGCACGTAGGTCGAATCGGGGTCGAAGCGATACTGGCTGCCGACCGGGACCGGGATCGCCTTCCAGCGGTCGTCCCCCTCGAAGACGCTGGCGTACTCCTTGGCGAAGATCTCGGGCGTGACCGCCGTGGCGACCGCCTGCTGGACCTCCTGGGTGCTCGGCCAGATGTCGTGCAGATAAACATCCTTGCCGCCGGTGCCGGTGCCGATCGGCTCGGTGGTGAGGTCGATGTCCACGGTGCCGGCGAGGGCGTAGGCGACGACGAGCGGCGGCGAGGCGAGGTATTGCGCGCGGACGAGGGCGTGGATGCGCCCCTCGAAGTTGCGATTGCCGCTGAGGACGGCGGTGGCGGTCAGGTTCTCGCCCTGGATGGCGGCCTCGACGGTGTCGAGCAGCGGGCCGCTGTTGCCGATGCAGGTGGTGCAGCCGTAGCCGACGAGGTTGAAGCCGAGCTGGTCGAGATAGGGGGAGAGTCCGGCGTCGTTCAGGTAGTCGGTGACGACCTTGGAGCCGGGAGCGAGGCTCGTCTTGACGCTCGGATCGACCTTCAGGCCCGCCTCGACCGCCTTCTTGGCGACCAGGCCCGCGCCGACCATCACGGTCGGGTTGGAGGTGTTGGTGCAGGAGGTGATCGCGGCGATCACGACCGAGCCGTCGCCGAGCTTGGCGGTGCCGTTCGGGGTCTCGACGCGGACGGTCTTGGCACCCTTGCCCTCCTCGCCGTAGATCGCCGGGAAGGCACCCTTGAAGTTGCCGCGCACCTCGGGGAGCGTGACGCGGTCCTGCGGGCGGCGCGGCCCGGCCATGCTCGGGACGACGGTGCCGAGATCGAGTTCGAGGGTGTCGTTGAAGATCGGGTCGGGGCTCTCGTCGGTGCGGAACCAGCCCTGCTCCTTGGCGTACCACTCGGTCAGCTGCACCTGGGCCTCGGGGCGGCCGGTGAGGCGCATGTAGCGCAGGGTCTCGGCGTCCACCGGGAAGAGGCCGGTGGTCGCGCCGTACTCGGGGGCCATGTTCGCGAGGGTGGCGCGGTCGGCGAGGCTGAGGTCGCTGAGGCCGCTGCCGTAGAACTCGACGAACTTGCCGACGACGCCCTTCTTGCGGAGCATCTGGGTGATGGTGAGGACGAGGTCGGTGCCGGTGACGCCGTCTTGCAGCTTGCCGCTGAACTTGAAGCCGATCACCTGGGGCGTGACCAGTTCCATCGGCTGCGCCAGCATGACCGCCTCGGCCTCGATGCCGCCGACGCCCCAGCCGAAGACGCCGAGGCCGTTGACCATCGTGGTGTGGGAGTCGGTGCCGACGAGGGTGTCGGGGTAGACGGTCGTCTCGTCGCCGATGGTGCGGCTGTAGGCGACCGAGGAGAGGTATTCGAGGTTGACCTGGTGGCAGATGCCGGTGCCGGGCGGCACGACCGAGAAGTTGTTAAACGCCTGCTGCGCCCAGCGGAGCAGCGCGTAGCGCTCGCCGTTGCGGGCGTACTCGAACTCGACGTTGCGGGCGAGCGCGAGGTTGGTGCCGAAGACATCGACGTGGACCGAGTGGTCGATCACGAGGTCGGTCTGCACCAGCGGGTTGACCTTCTGCGCGTCGCCGCCGAGCCGGCCGACCGCCGCGCGCATCGCCGCGAGGTCCACCACCGCCGGGACGCCGGTGAGGTCTTGCAGGAGGACGCGCGCGGGCATGAAGGGGAAGACGCGGAGCTCGTCGCCGTTCGCCGGGTTCCAGCCCGCGAGCGCCAGCACGTCGTCCTCGCCCACATTCTGCCCGTCGCAGAAGCGCAGCACATTCTCCAACAGCACCTTCACCGAGTAGGGGAGGCGCGTCAGGTCGATCCCGCGCTGCTCCGACAGCGCCCGCAGGCTGAAGTAGCTCACCGGGCCGGACGGCCCCTCGTGGGTCCGCTTGACCCCCATCAAGTCGCTTGCCATATCCCTCCCTCCAGTCTCGCCTTACTCTTCATGGGACGCACGCGATGCGGCGTGCCAGATGACGCGATTGTACCACCGGTACGGCATTGTGCTTGCCCGATCTAGCTATCGAGTGCGTCCCGGCCCCGCGCGGTGAGCGTCACGGCGCATTCGGCGAGGCGGGGGCCAGTTTCTACCCGGATCAATTCGTCGCCGAGGGCGTCCTCCCAGGCCGAGAGGCGCGGGCAGGAGGTGCGCCAGGCGTCCATCGCCTCGGCGTAGGTGCGCGGGCGGAGGGTCAGCCAGGTGAGGAATTCGCGGGTCGCGGGCGCGATTGCGGTTGGCATTGCTGACTCCTATGAGGCGAAATCACCATTCCCATCGAGAAACGAGCCCAGGCAAACCGATTTCCATTGCACTCACTATGCGCCTCCTACGACAATAAGTCAAAGACAGGTATCATCTGATTCTAATAACGAATGCTTATCGTTCAGGCTGCGGAGAGAGTTGATGGAACTGCGGCAACTGCGGTACTTCGCGGCGGTGGCGCGGCGGCGTCATTTCACGTTGGCGGCAGAGGCGATCGGGGTGGCGCAACCGGCGCTCTCGCAGCAGGTGCGGCTGCTGGAGCGCGAGCTCGGTGTGCAGCTGTTCGACCGGAGCGGGCGGCGGGTGCGGCTGACGGCGGCGGGCGAGGCGCTGCTGGTGCGGGCGGAGAGCATTCTGGCGGAGGTCGCCAACGCGCAATCGGAGATGGCGGAATATGCCGGGACGGTGCGCGGGCGGGTGGTGGTCGGCACGCTGCCGTCGCTCGCGGAACACCAGTTGCCGCCGTTGGTCGCGGCGTTCCACCGCCGCCACCCCGGCCTGGAGCTGATCCTGCGCGAGGAGCGGACGGCGCGGCTGCTGGAACTGCTGGCGGCGGGGGAAGTGGACCTCGCGCTGTTGCACCAGTCGCCCGCCGCGACCGAGGCGCTGCCCGCGCTGACCATCGAGCCGCTCTTCACGGAGGAGTTGGTGGCGGCGGTCGGCGAGGGGCACCGGTTGGCGGATCGCGCGGCGCTGCCGCTGGCGGCGCTGCGCGACGAGGACTTTGTGCTGACCAAGTCGGGCTCGGCGATCCGCGACACGATCCTGGCGGCGTGCGCGGTGGCCGGGTTCGCGCCGCACATCGCGTTCGAGAGCGGCGCGGCGGCGACGGCCCGCGCGCTGGCCGCTGCCGGGCTCGGGATTGCCATCCTGCCTCGCTCGGAGGCGCTGGCCGACGGCCCGCCGCTGGTCGCGATCGAGCTGGACCCGCGCCTGACGCGCACGGTGGCGCTCGCCTGGCCCGCCGCGCGCCGCCACCCGCCCGCGACGGCGGCGTTCCTGGCGCTGGCGCGGGAGGCGTTGCGACGGGGGTGAGGGCGCTACGTGCCTCTGCGTTCGCGTTTCGGGGTCGCGGCGGCTTACTCCGGGGCTGGTACCGCCACCAGCGCGTCGCCGTCGAGGTCGTAGTGGCGGGCGCGGTAGGTCAGCCGCCCGGTCTCATCCCAGGCGGCGAAGAGGTATTCCATCTCGGGCGAATAGATCAGCGTGCCGCGCTTCTGCCCTTCCTCCAGCCACACCGAGTCGAGCGAGCCCCAGAGTCTGAACGTCGCCCCCTGGGCATGGAGGTACCAGTTGCCAGGCGATTGAATACCCGATCGGGTGCTACCTGCTTTGTATCGCAGCTCATAGAAACCGACGTAGCGAGCATACGTGCCTGCGGCCTGCATCGCGGCGTGTTGCTGATCGACGGTCCGCCCCGTAACAAACAGCAGGCCCAGGAGGAAGACTGAAGCGCCATAGAGGGAAAGAAAGATGCCCGGTGGAGCACCGAGGTAGTGGAAGATGCCGCCGATCGCGGCGGGCACGAGCATCATGGCGACGATCTGCCAGGGCCACCCGCCGTTCGGATCCAGGCGCGCCCGCATCTGCGGCGTGAGGGGGTAGCGACCGGGAGCGACCGGGTGTCGCCCCGCTTGCGCGCGCGCGGTCGCGGGCGCAGCGGCGCGCGAGCCTTCCGGCACCCTCCCATCGCCCGCGCCGGGTGCGACAAGTTCCTTGTCACTGCGCAGGTCGTAGTCGGCGTACTGGTGGATGACACGCCCCTGCTGATCCCAGATGGCGAAGATCGCCTGCGCCGCGACGGAGTAGACCGCGGTCACGCGCTCCTGCGCCAGGATCGGCTCCGCCTGCTCCGTGCGAAGATCCAGCGGCAGGCGGTCGTCCCCCAGGATCATGGCAAACTTCTGACCGCGCGCCGGGGGGGCGATGTGGGGCGGCCCCACGTAGTGCCGGTAGGTGCCCTCCGCCAGTGCCCGCCGCACCCGCGAGTGATTCCCCCAGAAGTGGACCGCGCCGAGGATGATGGGCGTTGCGAGGAAGCAGAGCACCAACAGGGCGATGTACGGGAAGGCGTCGCCGGTCGTGGGGAGGAGGCACGCCGTCAAGATGCCGACGAACGCCGCGAGTGCGAGTCCTCCCCGAACAAGCAGTCGGTTGTTCCTGGCGCGGTGCTCCAGGAGTGCCGCACGCATCTGCTGCGTCAGTGGCAGTGATTCGGGTGTCATGGCATCCCCTCATCGCTGGCGGCTACACGGATAGCGACCCCGCGTACCAGCATGGGCCACGCCCGCGCCTGTGCCTATCCGGGGAAGTACGGATTTTTCGTGCGCCTACCGCCCCACGCGGGCCTGCGCGGCGGCGACGTTGCGGCGGGGAGGAAGGGGAGATCAGTGGTTGGGGCGGCCCGTGGCCTGGAATGGCAATGTGCCAACACGCCCATCGCATGTGCCGATCGACCAATCGATCAGGAGCGTTTCACCGCTCGTCGGCAGGGAGAGGCGCATTTGACTGGGGGTCGGTGTCAACGGTTCGCAGCGACCCGCGCCGGGGCCGCGCGTGGAGTAGGTCAGGTAGGTCAGGGCATACCCTGGCCCGTTGTCGCGATGTGGGATGGGCGGGGCGAGGCCGGGCAGGAGCACGACGGTCGCGGCGGGCTGGCCGTCCCAGGTTTTCCAGCCGGTCAGGTCGGCGCTTGCGGGTGTCGAGAGTATCACCGCGCCATCGTCACCCAGGAGTTCAAGCCCCGGCACGCCGGTGAGGCTGCATTGCGCCGATCCCCGATTACGAAAGTAGAGTATGAGGAAGACTGTGCCACTGGCAGCCATCTCGCCGCCCTCGGAAATAGCCAAATCCGACGCACGGCATGGCGGGGCTACGCCTGCGGCGATTGGTGTCGGTGGAGCAGTTGTCGCGGTTAATTCTGGCGTGGATACCGCAAGGGGGGTGACAGGATCACTCCCGGCGAGCGGTCGCGTTGCCGTGCTGAGGGGAGTATCGCCCAGCGGCGAGGTGCGCACCACCTCCCGAGCGCAACCCGCCATGCAGAGCAGCCCAAGAATAAGCAAGGCCGTTGCTATGACACGCCCGCCCATCACTCAGCCTCATCCGGTAGCCATCACCTATCATCGATGCAACGCGCGGAATGGGCACGAGGTACGGTCGGGGTTTGCTACAATTTCCGGGTACCAGAAGCGCGAAGGAGCAGGGCATGGCACAGACGGTGCGCGCGATCTATGAACAAGGGCAACTCAGGCTGCTGGAGGATGTGGCGCTGTCCGAAGGACAGGAGGTGAACATCTCGATCCTTTCCGACCGCGACCTGGTCCGGGCGGCGCTCGGCGATCTCGTCGTTAAATTCCCGGAAGAGGAGAGCGACGATGCGATTGATGAGGAGGCGTTGCTGCGCGAGATCGAAGCCGAACTGACCGGAGACCTGCGACTCTCGGAGGCGATCATTGAGGAACGTCGCGAGGATTCGTGAGCCACTACTTCCTCGACAGCAGCGCGCTGCTCAAGCGATATGTCGTTGAGCCTGGGAGTCGCTGGATCCGCGCGTTGACCTCGCCGGCCGTAGGGCACGAATTGTTCGTCGCCGCGATTGTGCGTGTTGAAGCAGTCTCGGCGCTGGCCCGTCGTAGGCGTGAAGGTCGCCTATCTGCGCTGGGAGCTCGCAACCTGCGCCTGCTTATCGAACGCCAGATAGGTCGTTGCATCGTTGCCGAGGCGAACGATGCGGTGTTGCAGCGCGCTTGCGATTTGCTTGAGCGCCACGCGCTCCGCGCATACGACGCGGTGCAGCTTGCTTCCGCGCTTGAGAGCAACGACCGCTTGCAGGCAAGGGCGCTGGCTCCGATTACCTTCGTCTCTGCCGACCAGCGACTCCTCGCCGCCGCATCGGCTGAGGGGCTGGCGGTCGAAGATCCCAACCTCCACACCTGACATTCTCTTTGCAGCACACCACGCTCTCCCCATAGACAGGGACCCGATTTGCGGGCCTGGCCCGCCGCGCGCCGCCACCCGCCCGCAACGGCGGCGTTCCTGGCGTTGGCGCAAGACGCGTTGCGGCGGGGATGAGCGACGGGAGATCAGGGACTGGTGCGACCGGTGGCCTGGAATGGAGAGGTGCCAATGCGTCCGTCGCATGTGCCGATCGACCAATCGAGCAGGAGCGTTTCACCGCTCGTCGGCAGGGTGAGGCGCATTCGAACAGGGGCCGGTGTCAGCGGTTCGCATCGGCCTGCGCCAGGGCCGCGCGTAGAGTAGCCCAGGTAGGTCAGCGCATACCCTGGCCCATTGTAGCGATGCGGGATGGGTGGGGGGAGGTCAGGAAGCAGCACGACGGGCGTTGCGGGCTGGCCATCCCAGGTTTTCCAGCCGGTCAGATCGCCGCTTGCGGGTGTCGAGAGTATCACCACGCCATCGTCACCCAGGAGATCAAGGCCCGGCACGCCGGTGAGGCTGCATTGCGCCGATCCCTGATTCCGAAAGTAGAGAATGAGGGAGATTGTGCCGCTGGCAGCCATCTCGCCGCCCTCGGAGATAGCTAGGTCCAACGCACGGCATGGTGGGGCTGCTCCTGCGCCGATGGGTGTCGCTGGAGCAGTCGTCGCAGTGAATCTTGGTGTGGATACCACAAGAGGGGTGGCAGGATCCTTCCCGGTAAGCGGACGCGTTGCCGGGTTGGTGGGAGAGTCGCCTAGCAATGAGGTGCGCACCACCTCCCGGGCACAGCTCACCGTGCCAAGCAAACAGACGACAAGCATGGCTATTACTGCGACGTGTCTGCACATTGTTCAACCTCGCCGGGAGCCATTGCACATTATTAGTGCAACGCGCGGGACGCGCGCGGGGTATGGTTGTCGGTTTATTCATCGACAGATCGTAAGGGCGACGCGGTGCGTCGCCCGCTTGGAGAGCGGTAATTGTATGGCATAGCGGTGTGCGCCGGTGGGTGGTGATCCGCGTCGCAATTGCCGCCCCGGCGCGGGCGACGCACCGCGTCGCCCCTACAACACCAGCCACGCCTCAACCACCTCATCCCGATAGTTGTGCTTGAGGGTGAAGCCGTGCTGTTTGGCGACGCGCTGCATGCCGGTGTTCTCGGGGAGGATTTCGGCGGTGATGCGGCGGAGGCCTTCGTCGCGGCCGATCTGGATGAGGCGGCTGAGGAGTTCGGAGCCGAGGCCGAGGCGCTGGTAGCGGTCGTTGACGAGCAGGGCGAACTCGGCTTCGGGTGCGTCGGTGCCGGGGGTGCGACTGAGGCGGCCGACGGCCATGATCTCGGGCTGGCCGGTCTCGGGGTTGCGGCGCTCGACGACCAGGGCCATCTCGCGGGCGTAGTCGATGAAGCACATCCGCACCAGGCGCTCGTGCGAGGTGCGCTGGTGCAGCGTCATCATGTGGAAGTAGCGGTAGTAGACGCTCCGCTCGGAGAGGTTCTGGTGGAACTGGACCAGCAGGGGCTCGTCCTCGGGGCGGATCGGGCGGATGGTGACCTCCTCGCCGCCACGCGTGGTCCAGTTGGAGGCGTACTGCGCCGGGTAGGGGTGGATCGCGGAGCGGGGAAGGTCGGACTCGGGGATGGCGGGGTCGTGGAGGACAACGCGCGCATCGAGCGCGATCAGGCGGTCGGGCGAGGCGAGCAGCGGGTTGATGTCGAGTTCCTTGATCTGCGGCTGCTCGACGATCAGTTGGCTGAAGCGGACCAGCAGGCCCTCCAGCGCCGCGAGATCCACGGGCGGGCGACCGCGCACGCCCTGGAGGGCGGTCAGGATGCGGGTGCCCTCCATCATGCGCCGGGCCAGGGTGGTGTTGAGTGGGGGGAGGGCCAGGGCGCGGTCGCGGAAGACCTCCACCAGCTGCCCGCCGGTGCCGAAGAGGAGGACCGGGCCGAACTGCGAGTCGATGCTGCTGCCGACGATCAGCTCGTAGCCATCGAGGCGGACCATCGGCTGCACGGTGACACCGGCGAAGTCGGCGGCGGGGACGCCGCGCTGGATGCGCTGGAAGGCCGCGCGCACGGCGTCGGCATCGGCGAGGTTGAGTTGCACGCCGCCCACATCGGTCTTGTGGGTGATCGTCTTGGAGTAGAGTTTGAGCACCGCCGGGTAGCCGATCGCATCCGCCGCCGCGACCGCCCCCTCCTCGTCGGTCGCCACGCGCGTCTCCACGGTCGGGATGCCGTAGGCGGCCAGCAGGGCTTTCGATTCGGGCTCGGTCAGCAGCGTGCGCCCCTCGGCGCGGATCGCCCGCAACTGCGCCCGCACGTCCGATTCCGCATTCCGCACTCCGAATTCCGCATTCGACAGCGTTGGCGTCTCGTAGAGGCTGCGGAGGTTGTCGGCGTAGCGCCACATGTAGGCGAAGACGCGCGCGGCGGTGTCGGGGTAGGGGAAGGTGGGGATGCCCGCGCGCGTCAGGATCGCCTCGCCCGGTGCCACCGCGTCGCCCCCCATGAAGGAGGCGATCAGCGGCTTGTGGATCGAGTGCGCGTAGGGCGCGAGCAGCTCGGCGACGCGCGTGGGGTCGGTCATCGCCTGCGGCGTCAGCATGATCAGCAGGCCATCGGTCGTCGGGTCCTTCGCGGCGGCGGCGAGCGTCTTGGCGTAGCGGTCGGGGTCGGCATCGCCGATGATGTCGATCGGGTTGCCGTGGCTCCAGTGTTCGGGCAGCACGCCATCGAGTGCCGCGAGCGTCTCGGGCGCGAGCTCGGCCAGCGCGCCGCCGTTTTGCAGGAGCGCGTCGGTCGCCAGCACCCCAGGGCCGCCCGCGTTGGTGACCAGCGCCAGGCGCGGGCCGCGCGGGCGGGGCTGCTTGGCGAGCGCCTCGGCCAGATAGAAGACCTCGGCGATGGTGTTGACGCGCAGCACGCCGACGCGACGGAAGGCGATGTCCAGCACCTCGTCGCTGCCGGTGAGCGAGCCGGTGTGGGAGGCGGCGGCGTGCGCGGCCTGCGCGGTGCGCCCGCCCTTGATCACGATGATCGGCTTGGTCAGCGCCACCTCGCGCGCGGCGGAGAGGAAGGCGGTCGCGTCGCCGATCGACTCCATGTAGACGATGATGCTCTGGGTCTTGCGGTCGTTGCCGAAATAGTCGATCAGGTCGCCCCAGCCGACATCGAGCATCGAGCCGACCGAGATGAAGGCGCTGAAGCCGACCTCCTCGCGCAGGCTCCAGTCGAGCACGGAGGTGCAGAGCGCGCCGCTCTGGCTGAGGAAGGCGACGTTGCCGGGGCGGGCGATGGTGGCGGCGAAGGTGGCGTTGAAGCCGCTCGGCGGGGTCATCGCGCCGAGGCAGTTCGGCCCCAGCAGGCGCATCCGCCCCTTGCGCGCCTCGGCGAGCACCTGGCGCTCCAGTTCGGCCCCCGCCTCGCCCTGCTCCTTGAAGCCGGCCGAGATGATGATCGCCCCCTTCACCCCGGCCGCGACGCACTCGGCGACGATCGCGGGCACGGTCGGCGCGGGCGTGGCGATGATCGCGAGATCGACCCGCTCGGGCACCTCGCCGATCGCGGCGTAGGCCTTGATGCCGAGCACGTAGCGTCGCTTCGGATTGACCGGGAAGACCGCACCGCCGAACGGGCTGGCGACGAGGTTCGCCAGGATCGTGCGCCCGACGCTCCTCGGCTCCTCGCTCGCGCCGATCACCGCGACCGCGCGCGGCTTGAAGAGCGCGTCGAGCGGCTGCCGCTCGGCGCGGTAGACATCGTGCGCCGGGTCGCTGGGTGCGGGCATCTGCGGGCCGGGCTGCTGCGCCATGCTGATCCCTCCATCGGCGTAGCCGGTATCATCGCGCGCGAACGAACGAGCGCCCTCGCACAGCTTACAGCACGCCGCGTGCCGCTGGGCGCGCAAAACCGCGCCGCCGGGGTCGCGTTTAAGGCATGGTTGCCGGGCCAACGATTTCCGCTACACTTCCCCCGGTCCGCTACGGACACTTGCATGTTGGACGCCCACAGCGAGGAAGGATTGCGTGATCAGGCGCTCGCGACGATCGGTTGTCAGGGTCGTACTCCTCGTCATCGCCCTCGGTCTTCTCCTGCCACCAGCGATCCTCCCGATCCTCCCGGTCGCGGCGGCTGGCCGCGCAGAGGGGACCCCGCTGCCGCAGTCCACGCTCCTCGGCATCGCCGCGCACGCCTGGTGGCTCGATCCCTACCAGGATCAGATGCTCGCCGCGTTCAAGGACCTCAACGTCCAGGTCGTGCGGATCAGCATCGACTGGAAGCGGGTCGAGGCGACGAAGGGGCAATACGACTGGTCGCTCTACGACCGCACCCTCATCCCGCTGGCGGAGCGCCGGATCGCGATCGTCGGGGACCTCAGTTCCTTCCCGGCCTGGACCTCGACCGACCCCGAATGCGCCGTCCCCTTCAGCGAGCCGCAGCACTGCCTGCCGCGCCCGGAGGTGATCACCGACTGGGAGCGGTTCTGCGCCGCCGCCGCCGCGCGCTATCCCTTCATCGAGCGGTGGGAGATCTGGAACGAGCCGGAACTCTGGTACGGGATGAAGCCGCAGGATCACTATCTGGCCTATGTGCGCAGCGCCCACCGCGCGATCCACGCCAACAATGCGCGGGCGCGCGTGGCGATCACCAGCCTGATCGGCTGGAGTTGGCTGCGCGAGCTCTACGCCCAGTCGCCGGCGAACGACCGGCCCTGGGAGGCGATCGCCTATCACCCCTACCCCATCCCGGGGGGGATCAACGACAACGACCCTGACCACCCGATCGACACCGACCGGATCGAGGAATTGCGGCGGCGCATGGACGAGAATGGGGACCAGGCGAAGCCGATCTGGATCACCGAGTTCGGCTTCAGTAAGCCGCCCGCCGACCAGGCGCGCCGCCTCATGAATACGCTCTCCTGGTTCGCCGCCCGGCCCTACATCGAACTGGCCTGCCTGCACATGCTGCACGATTGGGCCGGGGACGACCCCAGCCCGGCGGGCTACGGGCTGATGTCGGCCGATCCGCGCCCGACCGAGGAGAATCCGCAGCCGACGCGCTTCACGCCGAAGGAGCCGTTCTACTCGACGTTCAAGCAATACCCGCGATCCGCGCCGCCCCTGCCACCCGACGGCCCGGGGCAGCGTTCTTTCCCCCAGACCGGGCAGACGATCGCGGGGGGCTTCCTCGCCGCCTGGCAGGAACGTGGTGGTCTGCCGATCTTCGGCTACCCGCTGACCGATGTCTTCTGGGAGCGGCTGGAGAATGGGCACTGGTATCGTGTGCAGTATTTCGAGCGGGCGCGCTTCGAGTACCACCCCGAGAATCCCGCCCCCTACGACATCCTGCTCGGCCAGTTCGGTCGCGCCCTGCACCCCGCCGATGCGCCGGTCGCCGCCGAGCCGGGAGCGCGATATTTCGCGGAGACGGGGCACAATCTTTCCGGCGGATTCCGCACCTACTGGGAAGGGCGCGGCGGCCTGGCGCAGTTCGGCTTCCCGATCAGCGAGGTCTTCACCGAGACGCTGGAGGACGGCAAGAGTTACCGGGTGCAGTATTTCGAGCGAGCACGGTTCGAGTATCACCCGGAGAATCCCGCGCCGTACGACATCCTGCTCGGCCAGTTCGGCAGGCGCATCCTGGCCTCGCGCACGCCATAAAGGTTTCCTCGCGGCGCGGCGGGCGTTATGCTTGCGCGGTAGGCTATGGGGAGGTTGTAGGGCGGGGGAATGGTGGTCACAGTCGAGCGAGAGGGCAGGATAGAGGCGGCAGCGGGGCCGCCGACCGGCGTATCTCGTTCCGGCGCGTTGCGCACCGCCGCCCTGTTTCTGATTTTCCTCGGCTTTTACCTGCTCACCACCGGGGGCCATCTCTATGCCGTGGACGAGGAGACGCTCTTCCGCGCGACGGAGAGCGTGGTGGAGCGCGGCACGCTGGCGCTGCCGCCCGACGCCTGGGGGCTGGTGACGAGCGAGCAGCGGACCGGCGGGGCGCTCTACTCGCAGTACGAGCCGGGACAATCGCTCGCCGCGATCCCGTTCTACCTGCTGGGCAAGGCGCTCGCGCCGCGCTTCCCAACGTTCGCCACGCCGACCATTATCCGCTTTGCGGTCTCGCTCTTCGGCGCGTTCGTCGCGGCGGCGACGGTGGCGTTGCTCTACCGCGTCGGGCTGGCGCTCGGCTACCGAGAGCGGACGACGCTGGCCGGTGCGGCGATCTACGGGCTGGCGACGACCGCCTGGCCCTACGCGCGCACCTTCTACGCCGAGCCGCTGACCGCGCTCTGCCTGCTGGCGACGCTCCACGCCATCCGGCGCGGCACGGAGCGATCGGGGGCGCACGGCTGGCTCGCCTGGGGCGGCGCGGTGGCCGGGCTATCGCTCTTCGTGAAACCGCACGCGGCGCTGGTGCTGCCGTTCCTCGGGCTCTACCTGCTGGGCCGGGTCGCCGGATCGCCCCCCTGGTCGGTCGCCACGCTGCGGCGGGTGCTCCTCCCGGCGCTCGTCTGGGGGGTGGCGGCGATCGTCGGGACGGTGCCGCTGCTGATCGGCAATGCGATCATGTATGGCGGGCCGTTCACGACGGGCTACAGCGCGGGGCGGCTCGAAGGGCTGGCCTATCCCTTCTTCAAGGGCCTGTATGGGCTGCTCCTCTCGCCGGGGAAGGGGGTGGCATGGTATTCGCCGCCGCTCGTGCTGGCGCTGCTGGCGGCGTGGCCGTTCTTCCGCCGCCGCCGCGCCGAGGCGCTGGCCTGCCTGGGGATCACGCTGGTCCACCTCGCGTTCTACAGCCGCCTGACGCTCTGGAACGGCGACTGGGCCTGGGGGCCGCGCTACCTGCTCGTCATCCTCCCCTTCATGTACCTGCCGATCCTGGCCTTCCTCGACGCGGCGCGCGGGTGGCATTGGCGTACGGCGCTGGCGACCGCAGTGGTCGTGATCGGCGTGGGCGTGCAATTACTCGGGGTGCTCGTGAACCCGGTCTGGCCCCGCGCGCAGGTCTACGATCTGGTGGTCGATAACGCCGACCGCGACGCGCGGATCGAGGCGCGCTTTTTCTCGCCCGCGTCGTCGCCACTGGTCGTCCACGCGCGCCTCCTCGGCGAGCGAATCGCCGAATGGCGCGACCGCATCACGCCGCCGCCCGACACCGCCGTGATCGGCAGTGGTTTTGCCGATGTCGAGGGGGGCGCGGACAAGCTCTTCCCGCGCTGGACCGGTGGCGCGGGGATGATCGCGCTCCACAGCGGTGGCGGCGAGCCGCTGACGGTGAAGCTGACCTTCTTCGACCACCGCCCGGCTGCATTGCGCACAGTGCCCTCAGCGGTCCTGGTGAATGGCCGCCGCCTGCCGGACAGCGCGATTGAGCGCAGCAACTTCACCGGCGACGGCGAGGGGTGGACCTATCAATTCGTCGTCCCCGGCGGTCGAAACGTGCTGCTCACCCTCCTCAGCGCGCCCTGGAACCCGCGCCTGCTCGGCGTCGGCGACCGCGACGAGACGCTGGGGGTCTTTGTCCACAATGTGGAGGTCTGGCGACTCGGGCAGCCCTGGCCGGTGCGCGACGACGCGGCCACCGCCGCCCGGCGCACCATTCCCGCGCTCCCGACCTCCCCGGAAAACCTCTACGAGTGGTTCAATGCCTATCAGCCGTTCGGTGCCGCCGCCAACGGCACGGTCGTCCACCACGCGGTCGATCACTGGGCCTGGTATCTGGCGATTGGGGGACTGCCACGCGGGTTAGTGATCAGGTCGATGTTTATTTTCGGCACGATCGTGCGCGGTGCCATTCCTCCTGGGGCTGATCCTCTTCGTCCGAAGCCCGCCTGCTGCGTTGCGGCGCGCATTGCCGCGCCTGCTCCGCCAGCGGCGCACGTGGTGCGGCGACGGGCACATGCTGCTGTATGCAAGCTGATCCACGAGGTCAGCATTCAGCTGTAGCGCCGCAGGTGCGAAGGTTGATGCCAGTTTGTTGCGGGGCGTTCCGGCGATAAGCCGGGCGTGACCAAGCGGCGACCTGCGCGTTCATTGTGCCGGTGCCCGCCGTCAATCGAGGTACTATCATTAGCGCCACCTGTCATGAAGGATGTGACGGCCTGCGTGATGGAGACCACGCACTGCGCCGTTCTCGAAACTGTCCGTCTGCCAGCCCACTGGGGATCGGTGCGGCGGTGCGACGGTTGGTGCGCGCTCGCTGGGGCCGAGGCGTGGTGCGCGCTGGTGCTCGCGGTCATGGCTGTCAACCTGTTGCTGATCCTGCCCCAGAAGACGATCACGGTGGACGAATTTGTCCACATCCCGGCGGGCTGCGTCGGGCTGACGGTGGGGACTTCCGACTGAACAACGAGCACCCGCCGCTGGTTAAGCTCTGGGCGGCATTGCCGTTGCTGACGCTCGGCACGAAGTCGCTGCCCGAGCTGCCCGCCGAGAATCCGGGGTAGCGGATCGATGAACACTGCGCGCTTACTTCTGGAGGAGAACGCGGCGGTTCGGGGCGATCAATTACCTCTGGGCGCGCTAAAGCCGATGATCGCGCTGACCCTGGCGCTGGGGGTGGTGGTCTTCGTCGCGACGCGGCGCAACTGGCCGCGCTGGGGGTGCTGGCGGTCGCGCTCTTCAGCCCGGAGCCGACCATGCTGGGGCACGGGCGGATCGTCCACACCGACATCGCCGCGCTCGCCTATCTCGTCGCCCTGCTGGCGCTCTACGCCTACGCTGCGCGCCCGACCTGGGTCGCGCGGCGCTGCTGGGCGAAGTGGTGGGTGCGGCGTTCAAGCATGGCGCATTCGCTGGTGGTGCTCGGCCGGTCGTGCGATTGGACTGCTGGCGCTGTGAGCGGCCGCGCCGCGCCGGGAACAGTCGGCGGGCAATCGTGGGCAGGCGGCTGTTGCGCTGGTGGCGATCGTCGCGCTCAATGCCGCCTACGAGTTCCGCCACCAGGCCGCTGGAAGCGATCGACCTCGCCTGGATTCGCGCCGAGCACCCCGCCGAAGCCGGGCGGGTGATCGCCGGGTTCGACGCGCTCTCGCCGGTCGTGCCGCCCTACTATCTACTCGGGGTCTACACCGTCTTCGGGCACAATGAGGGGGGGCACCAGGCGGCGCTCTTCGACGAGCACAGCCAGCGTGGCTGGTGGTACTACTTCCCGGTCGCGTTCGCCCTGAAGACCGCGCTCCCCTTCCTGCTCATCACGATCGGCGCGCTCGGCTGGGCGCTCTGGCGCGTCGGCGCGCGACGCGACTGGCGGCTGCTGGCATTCGTCGGCCCCCCGGCGCTCTACGCCGGGTTCGCGATGACGAGCCAGATCAACATCGGCATCCGCCACATTTTGCCCGTCTTCCCGTTCCTCTTCATCCTCGGTGGCGCGGCGCTCGACCGCCTCCTGGCGGCGCGGCTCGCGATCCCGTCCATGCTCCGAGCGCGGAAGGGGCGGCGGACGAAGTCGAAAGGAACGCCCCTGCGCCAGTCGCTCGGGATCGCCATCGTCGCGCTGCTGCTCGGCTGGATGGGGGGCGAGGCGATCCGCGCGCACCCCGATTACCTCGTCTACCTGAACGAGTTGGCGCGCGGGCCGGGGTGGCAGTATCTCTCCGATTCGAATATCGAGTGGGGCGACGATACGGAGGCGCTGGCGGCGTACTTGCACGCGCAGGGTGAGCACTCCGTGCGCGCGGCGGTCGCCGGGAGTCGCGATAGTCTCGGCTTCTTCGGCGTCGAATACCTCGACTACTTCGACGCCAAGGCGTCTGATCAGCCGACGCGCTACCTCGCGATCGGGGCGAGCTTCCTCAATGGCTCGACCGTGCCGCCGACGCTGACCGAGACGCGCCCGGACTATTTCGCCACCTACCGCTACCGCCAGCCGGTCGCGGTCTTCGGACGGGCGATCTACCTCTATCCCTACCCCGAGACCGAGGCACCGCTGGCGGCGGCGCTCTCGCCGACCACCTACCGCGCCGCGCTCGGCGCATCGCGTTTGCCGACGACGCTGCGCCCCGGCGAGACGGTCGGCGTCTGGGTGCAGGTCCGCAACGACAGCACCCAGGCCTGGCCGCCGTCCGATCACGGCGAGGTCCGCTATCAGATTCGGCTCGGCAATCGCTGGTTCGACACGAGCGGCGCGACACTGGTGCGCGACGATTCCCGCGCGCCGCTCTACCACGCGCTCTACCCCGGCGAGCGCACCGACATGCTGCTCACCATCACCGCGCCCGATCAACCGGGCAACTACCTGCTCGACATCGATCTCGCGCAGGAAGGGATCGCCTGGTTCGGCGAGCACGGGAGCGCACCGATCCGGGTGCCGGTGCGGGTGCGGTGATTGCGGATTGCAGATTTCGGATTGAAGGGAACGCGATGGCGATTTTGCTGCGCGATGTGACGAAGGAGAACTGGCAAGAGTGCGTGCGGCTGAAGCTCGCGCCCGAGCAGGAGCATTTTGTCGCCTCGAATGCTTACTCGATCGCCGAGTCGAAGTTCATGCCGACCTACATCCCGCAGGCGATCTACCATCGCGCCGACGGAGAGGCCGAGGAGACGATGGTCGGATTCGTGATGTACGGCTTCTATCCCGATGACGAGCCGCCGTTCGGGCAGCGCCACTGGATCTTCCGCCTGATGATCGATCGGGACCATCAGGGCAAAGGCTACGGGCGGGAGGCGATGCGACAGGTCCTCGCACGCCTGGAGGCCGATCCTGCCTGTACGAGTGTGCTGATCGGCTACGAGACGGAAAATGTGATCGCCAGCAAGCTCTACGCCGACCTCGGCTTCCGCGAGATCGGCCCCGCGCCGTGGGGCGAGATGGTTGCCGAGCGCGCGACAAAATGAGGCGGAAGGACGAAGTACGAACGACGAAGTACGAAGTAAGGCGCTGCCTGAGGTAAGTCTCTGTCTACTTCGTACTTCGTCCGCACGAGGAGACGAACCATGCCCACAGCCACCAGGGAAGCAGCGCCGCTCGCGCTCGATATCCAGCCGCTGACGCCCGACCGCTGGAGTGACCTGGAAGCCCTCTTCGGGAAGCAGGGGGCCTATTCCGGCTGCTGGTGCATGTGGTGGCGGCTGGCCGGGTCGGACTTCGGGAATGCCGGGGCTGCGGGTCGCAAGGCGGCGTTCGCGGGGATTGTCGCCGAGGGGCGGGTGCCGGGACTGCTCGCCTACGCGGATGGGGTGCCGGTCGGCTGGTGCGCCATCGCGCCGCGCAGCGAATTCCCGCGCTTCGACCGCTCGCGCTACTGGCAGCCGGTGGACGACCGGCCGGTCTGGTCGCTGAACTGCTTCTACATCGCGCGCGGCCAGCGCGGGCGCGGGATCGCCACTGCATTGCTGAGCGCGGCAATCGCCTTCGCGAAAGAGCGCGGCGCGCGGATCGTCGAGGCGTACCCGAAGGATGTTGACGTGAGAGCGTCGGCTTCCTCGATCTATACCGGCACGGTCGGGATATTCCTCGCCGCCGGGTTCGCGGAGATCGCACGCCGCCACCCGGAGCGGCCGATCATGCGGCTGGAGGTCGAAGTAACGAGGGACGAGTAACGAGGGACGAGTCGTACGTCGTACGATGTAAGTCGTAAGAGGGGCTTACGGATTCTTCGCTATCGCTCGGAATGACACCACCGAGGGCTGTGCCTTGAGCAGGTGTCATTCCGAGCGCAGCGAAGAATCCGTCTCCCCTCATTACTCGTTACTCGTTACTCGTCACTCCCTCCCCCGCAGTCGCTCTGCATCCGGATCGATCCGCTCGTCCGGGCGCTCCGGGTTGATGCCGGTGTACGGGTTCCAGTTGTAGCGGGTGGCGAGGTCGATCCGCAGGGTGCCGGTGGTCGCGCCTGCGGGGAGCAGGATGGTGATCAGGCCGCTATTATCCACGGTGTGCTCGACCGGGGCGTTGTTCCAGCTGACCAGATAGACGCGCGTGGCGGGCACCGTCGCCAGGATCGCGGCGCGGTGGCGCGGATCGCCACGGCGCACCAGCGTGGCGATCACGCCGTTGTGCCCCTCCTCCCATGTGCAGGATTCCACCCAGATGTCGAGGCCGGTCGTCAGGCGACCGGGGCGGTGGTAGGCCCCGAACCACTGGAGGACCGGCGCGGAGAGCCCCCCGAAGTGGTGCCAGCCCGCGCCGCGTCCGGTGGCGACCACAAAATGCTCGGCGCAGGTGCCGGATCGCTCCACCTCATCCTGCCAGACTTCGAGCGCGGTCTGCGCGATCCGGCGCGCGAGGTCGGGCTGGCCGAGGTCGAGCAGCGTCTTCCAGAAATACCACTGGTGCGCCATCCAGACCGTGCCGTTCCAGTAGCCGTCGGCGCGATAGTAGAGATCGACGGCGAGGTCCCGGCGGTGTTGCAGCGGACTAGTGGCCGGTCCAGGTCGCGGCGGGCGTCCAGGAAGGCACAGATCCCCTCCCTGGGCGTCGGTGGCGAGGGAAGTCTTTATCGTCATCACGGTCTTGGTGTACTCGTAGGCGGCGTGCTGGTCGCGCGATCTGCGCGAACGTGCCTCCCTGCCGATGCCGATGACGAGCGGCTGGCGGCGGCGATCTGCGCGGCGATCCGCGCGTGCGCGCCATCACCTGCTCGGCGGGGACAACTTCGTTGACGAGGCCCCAGTCGGCGGCGGTGCGCGCGTCGATCGATGCCGGTCAGCAGCATCTGCATGGCGCGCTTCTGGCTGATCACGCGGCTGAGCGCGACCATCGGCGTGGAGCAAAGAGGCCGATCTTCACGCCCGGCGTGCCGAACTTCGCCTCTTCCTCGGCCACGACGAGGTCGCAAGAGGCGGCGAGCTGGCACCCGGCGGCGGTGGCGATGCCGCGCACCATCGCGATCATCGGCTGCGGGATTTGGCCTGACCAGTTCCATCAGTTCGCAGCAGCGGTCGAAGATGGTGCGGTACTCCTCGACCGAGCGCCTGGTCATCTCGCGCAGGTCGCGCCTGGCCGAAAAGCGGGGCTGTTCCCGGCCAGGATCACCACGGCGACATCACGCTGCGCGCTGATCTCGCGCAGCGCGTCGATCACGGCTTCTTTCATCAGCGCGAGCGAGAGCGCGTTGCGCTTCTCCGGCCGGTCCAGCGTGATCGTGGCGATGCGCGACTCGGCATCGAACTCGGTGAGGATGGACGAGGCAACAGCGGTGGTCATGGGGAGGTCCTTTCGATCGAGGGGCGACAACGCCTGGTTATTCGCCCGAAGCATATGTAGCGCGCACTTCGTCCAGAGTCGTAGCAGTCCTGAGCCGATCCATGATGATTGGAGTAAGGCCACATCGGTGATAGTGCGAATATCGGGCATGAGCGCGCCGCTCAAGCGGGCCAAACTTCAAGTCTAGGCCGAACTCAATGGCTTGCCATAGGCCGCGCCTTTCACCAAGTCGTTCGCCATATGTGACGTAGGTCATGCCAATTTCCTCCTCCAGGTCGCGGATTTCGCGCCAGGTTTGGGCTTCCAATTCCGGTGGTAGTCGCAGCAACCATTCGATGAAGCGGAAGAGGCGGATGTAATCTTGACGCGATCATAGCCGAGGCGATAGAGCCGCCGGGCCAGTGCCAGCTTCGCTCGCGCCCTGGGTTTCCGGGTCAGCACGCGCGCTGCTCCGCGCGTCGAGGTGCGCCAGGACAATCGTCGCGCAAGGGTTCGGGTCTGGCTCAGTGCCGCCTGGTCGAAATCGAGCAGCTTCACGGTCGGGAAGGTCAGGCTGAGCGCGCAGCCCCAGCGGTCGTAGCCGAAGCGGTGCGGTCGCCAGCGGGGCCGATCATCCCCAGGATGGCGAGGCTCGGCCGATCGCGGCGGTACGATCGAAGAGCCGCGGCGTGATAGCGGAACATCCGTTCGGCAAAGAGGGTGTCGGTCTGACTTGACTTCCAGGTGGATGAAGATGTGCGCCTCATCGCCACCGTGCAGCCAGACTCGCATCAGTTTGTCGACCGCTTGCTTGCCGGTCTCATCGGTCGGGGCGACTTGCTGCAACATGGTATCCAACGGGTGTAGCCGCGCGACCAGTCGATGTCGGCGTGCGCATCGGGGAAGCAGAACGCCATGATCTCGGGCAGGTAGTCGTCCAGGAACTCCTTCCACGGGCCGTCGAAGTCGATGGCTGGCAGCATATCCCGTCTCCTCGCAACTAAGTATACTGTGCGCAGGAAAACGCGCTGAACGAAGCGACGGAGTTAGACCGATGCACGCCATTGCCCTCGATCCACTGCATTTCTCCCCGACGAAGCGGTCGGGCGGATGCTCGCGCACGATGTTGAGATCGGCGGGCGGGCGAAGCTGCGTATGGGCCACCGTGACCGAGGAGTGACGGCTGACGCTGCGCGGGCGAGGGGGCACAAGCTCCACGTCCTGACGCTGGACGCGGGCGATATGACCGAGGAGGAGGCCGGGCGACGACTTGCCGCAGCGGTCGCCGGGCCGGGCGTGCTGGTGAAAGGCTGGTCGAGGGGCGCTTCAACCTCGTCGCTGCCGGGCGCGGGCTGCTGCGCTTCGATGCTGCCGCGTTGCAGGCGCTGAACGAGTTGGGTGATGTCTCGATCTCGGCCTGGCCGCCGACGGGCAGACGGTCGAGCCGGGCGAGGTGCTGGCCGGGGTGAAGGTGACGCCGCTCGTCGCGCGAGGATGACGTGCGCGAGGCCGAGCAGATTGCCGCCGCGTCGGCCGAAGGTGCAGCACGCGTGCTGCCCTTCCTGCTGCCGAAGGTCGGCGTCGTCATCCGCGAGGCGCCAGAACGACCGGGAGCGCGAGCGGGTCGTCGCCCGCCTGCGCGAGAAGATCGGCTGGTTCGGAGGCGAGGTGATCGCGGTGGCGCAGGTGCCCGACGACGGGGCGATGGTCGGCGATGCCTTCCGCGACCAGCTCGACGCCGGGGCCGACCTGATCCTGGCGACGGGGGGGAGCGCGCTCGACCCGCTCGACGCGATGCTGCTGGGGCTGAACCGAGTGGAAGCGAAGATGGAGAAGTTCGGCGCGCCCGCGCACCCCGGCAGCCTCTTCTGGCTCGCCTACGCGCGCGAGGTGCCGCTCTTCGGCGTCGCCTCCTGCGGCATGTTCTCCAAGGCGACCTCGGTGGACCTCCTGCTGCCGCCCGTCTTCGCCGGGGAACGCCTCGATCGCCGCAGCATCGCCGCGCTCTGGCAGGGGGGCTTGCTGAACCGAGAAATGGCGTTCAAGTTCCCGGCGTATGACGGCCAGAAGCGCCAGGACTGAGGGCGCGAACCGCAGCGGGAGTGCTACCGATGATCATCGCCGCAGGCAGCCTGCTCGGCGGTCGCTATCGCCTCGATCGCCAGCTGGGGAAGGGGGCGTTCGCCCAGGTCTACCTGGCGTCCGATGCCCGGCTCAAGCGGCGCGTCGCGGTGAAGTTGCCCGAGCCCGACTTGATCGCGCAGCCCGATCTGCGCCTGCGCTTCGAGAGCGCGCTCGAGCGCAGCGCGGAAATCGACCATGCCAACATCCTCGGCATCTACGACTACGGCGACGCGGAGGGGGCGATCTACCTCGTCGCGCCGTACGTCGAGGGCGGCACGCTGGCCGAGAAGCTGAGGCAGCAGGGCCGCCTCGGCCTGCAGGCGACCGGCGACTATCTCGCACAGGCCGCCGCAGCGCTCGATTACGCGCACGAGCGCAACCTCGTCCACGGCGGGCTGAATCCCCGGGATCTGCTGCTGCGCGACAACGGGAAGCGGCTGCTGATCGCCGATTTTGGCCTCGCGCAGGCGTTCGGGAACGCCAACGTCGGGCTGGCTGACGGACAGGCGCAGGCGAACGTCGCGTACATGGCCCCGGAGCAGTTTCAGGGCACCGCCGGGCGCGCTGCCGACATCTACGCGCTCGGCTGCCTCCTCTTCGAGATGCTCACGGGTGCGGCCCCGTTCACGGACCCCCCCGAGCAGATCAAGCAGGCCAAGGAGACGGGCGTGCCCCCGTCGATCATCGAGCGCAGCCACGGCCAATTGCCGGAATCGCTGCAAATCGTCATCGAGATCGCGCTGGCGAAGCGCCCGGAGGATCGCTTCCGGAGCGCGGGCGAACTGGCCGCCGCCTACCAGGAGGCGATCGCGGCACCGGTGCCAACCGCGTCGGGACAGGTCGCGCCGCGACCGCCGGAGACGGCGGTAACACCCGTGCAGGTTGCGCAATCGACCGTCACGGCCGCGCCACCGCCACTGGCGTCGTTAGCGACAGCGCCACTCCAGGCAACGGGCAACGCAGCGCCGCCCGCCTCCGGCGCGCTCTCGCCCGCGCAGGCCGATGCGCAGGTGCTGGCGGCGCAGAGTTGGGCGTGGAAGATCGCGCAATCGTGGTGGGTCGTGTTCCCGTTCCTGACGCTCTCGTTGCTCAGTTGGGCCGTCTTCCTCTATGTCGGGGTGCGCGCCCGGCGCGTGCGCTGGCTGCTCTGGGGCGTGGTCTACTTCGTCGCGCTGGTCATCGTCTTCACCTTCACGGACACGTCGCTCGCCGCCTGGACGATCTTGTTCGCCTGGTTCGGGTCAATCGGGCATGCGGCGGTGATCGCAAGGCCATACTTGCGCCGCCTGGCCGGGATTCAAGCATTTCAGAATCTGCGCCCGTGGATTTTCTAGCCGCCGTGGCGACACCTTCCCGGAGCAAAGCATGGCGACCCGCCGCGATGGCGGGTCGCCATGTTCATGTCTGACTCATCCGAATGAGAAGCTATTTCTGGGCACTCCCCGCGAGCGCGGAACCGACGGCCTGCGCCGTGATGGAGAAATGCGAGGCATCCCAGACCGCCTTGCCATCCCGCAAGACCAGGGCTTGCGGCGATTCGTGGCGCACGCCGGTCCGCGCCGCGATGGCATCGGAAAGATCGTGCTGCCGGGAGACATTGACGAGGTAGGCGTCCGCGAGCGGCTGCTCGGCGAGTTGCTGCATCTCGCCCCACGCCCGCCGGCTGATCGGGCAGTAGGGGTCGTGCAGGAAGAGCAGCACCGGCGCGTCGTGCGACCGCGCCAGCAGACCATCGAAGGCGTCGGCGTCGGGAAGAGGCGCAAACCCGCCCTCCGCCTGTTCGCCCTTCGATCCGTTGAGATTCATCGGCTTGCTCCCATGCTACCGGCTCGGCATCGAACCGCGCCCGCTGATTATCGGTCCGCAGCAAGAGCTGCGCCAGTTGCCGCGCGCCGGAGCAACACCTGTCGCCCTCGTGCTATCCTTACGCCAACGCGACAGGCGGCAGACGAGCGGTGTCGGCATGGTCCGGCAGCCCGGCGATTCGGCACCCGGCGGCGAAAGCACCGAAAGGACGACCGCGATGCATCTCGCCATCTTCAGCGATACGGTCAAGAGCCATTTCTCGGAGGAGCGGCCCGATCAATCGGCGTTGATCCTCTTCGGCAACGCGAAGTTCGACCTGACGCGGCAGCCGATCGATCTCTTCGCGAGCCTCAGGGTTTTCAGCATTTTTGGCTCGGCCAGGGTGCTCGTCCCGCCCGGGACGCAGGTGGTCACCGACGGCGTGGCGATTTTCGGCGCGGCGAAGGTGCGCAGCACCTCGACGGTCGGCCCGGAGGTGCGCATCCGCTACCTCGCGCTCTTCGGCAACGTCGAAGTCATCGAAGCCGAGGACGAGCCGGTGGCAGTCCATGCGGGGCGGGTGCTCCCGTACTGACGGGGGCGGATTCGAAGTTCAAAGTTCAAAGTTCAAAACACGGGCCACCGATTGTGGCGCGGCATACTGGTCTGCGCCCTGCGTGCTATCATAACGAGCGAGGGGCGGTGTGTGGGGGATATTCCGCATTCCGCATTCGTCAGTCACCATTCGTTTGCGGGGGTATGAGGAGTGAATATCCACGAGTATCAGGCGGCCGAGTTGTTCGCCAAGTATGGCCTGCCCGTCAATCCGGGCAAGGTGGCGACGAGCCCGGAGGAAGCCGCCGAGCATCAGCGCAGCTTCGGCGGCACCGTCGTGCTGAAGGCGCAGGTCCACAGCGGCGGGCGCGGCAAGGCGGGCGGCGTGAAGCTGGCCAAGACGCCGGAGGAGGCCGCCGAGCGCACCGGGCAGATCCTCGGGCTCGACATCCGGGGGCATATCGTCCGCAAGGTGCTGGTCGCGCCGGGGGCCGACATCGCCAAGGAGTATTACCTCGGCGTCATCCTCGACCGCGAGGCGCGCGGCGTCACGATCATGGGGAGCGCCGAGGGGGGCGTGGACATCGAGGAGGTCGCGCGCACTAACCCCGAGGCGATCATCAGGGTGACGGCCGACCAGATGCTCGGATTGCAGGACTTCCAGGCCCGCCAACTGGCGTTCGGCATGGGGATCCCGGCCGACCAGGTCGGCGGCTTCGTGGCGATCGTCAAGGGGCTCTACAACGCGTTCGTCGGCGAGGATGCCTCGCTGGCCGAGATCAACCCGCTCATCCGCACCGGCGACGGCAAGTGGCAGGCGATCGACTCGAAGATGGTGCTGGACGACAGCGCGATCGGTCGCCACCCCGGCACCGAGGCGCTGCGCGACCTGAGCGAGGAGAACGAGACCGAACTCCAGGCGAAGGCGGCCGGCATGGCCTTCGTGAAGCTCGACGGCGAGATCGGCTGCATGGTCAACGGCGCGGGCCTCTCGATGGCGACGATGGACGCGATCAAGGCCGCCGGGGGCGCACCGGCCAATTTCCTCGACGTGGGCGGCAGCGCCACCTCGGCGCAGGTCGTGACCGGGCTGAAGCTGATCCTGGCCGACCCCGAGGTCAAGGCGATCCTCTTCAACATCTTCGGCGGCATCGCCCGCTGCGACGTGATCGCCCAGGGCATCGTCGATGGCCTGACGCAGATCGAGGTCAAGGTGCCGCTGGTCGTCCGCCTCCTCGGCACGAACCAGGAGGAGGGCCGCCGCATTCTGCGCGAATCCGGCTTCGACCTGATCACCGCCGACACGATGAGCGAAGCCGCGCAGAAGGCGGTCGCGGCGTCACGAGGGTAGGCGTGAGTCGTGAGTCGTGAGTCGTAAGAGGACTACGGCGGCGCAATGCTTCGTGCAAGCTATCAGCCAGAAGCAAGATTCTTACACTTACGACTTAACCGCGGCGCCCCCCCCCCCGCCCCCCCCCCCCCCCCCCCCCCCCCCCCCCCCCCCCCCCCCCCCCCCCCCCCCCCCCCCCCCCCCCCACGACTGAGGAGGAACCGTGGCAATTCTCGTCAACAAGGACACGCGCCTGCTGGTGCAAGGGATCACCGGCAAGGATGGCAGTTTCCACACGAAGCAGATGATCGACTACGGCACGAACGTGGTCGGCGGGGTCACGCCCGGCAAGGGCGGGCTGCAAGAGCACGGCGTGCCGGTCTTCAACACGGTGCGCGAGGCGGTGGCGGAGACCGGGGCGAACGTCTCGATCATCTACGTCCCGGCACGGCTCGCGCCCGACGCGATCCTGGAGGCGGCGGACGCGGGCATCCCGCTGATCGTCTGCATCTCCGAGCACATCCCGGCGCTCGACATGGTGAAGGTGCGGGCGCGCGTGATCGAGAGCGGTTCGCGGCTGATCGGCCCGAACTGCCCCGGACTGATCACTCCCGGCGAGGCGAAGGTCGGGATCATGCCCGGCTTCATCCACCGGCCGGGGCGGGTCGGCGTCGTGTCGCGCTCGGGCACGCTGACCTACGAGGTCGTCTACGCGCTGACGCAGATCGGGCTGGGGCAGTCCACGGCGGTCGGCATCGGCGGCGACCCGGTCAACGGCACCTCGTTCACCGACGTGCTGCGGATGTTCCAGGATGACCCCGACACCGACGCGATCGCGATGCTCGGCGAGATCGGCGGCACCGACGAGGAGAAGGCGGCGGCGTTCGTGAAGGAGCACGTCACCAAGCCGGTGATCGGCTTCATCGCCGGGCAGACCGCCCCCCCAGGCAAGCGGATGGGCCACGCCGGGGCGATCATCTCCGGCGGCACCGGCACCGCCGCCGAGAAGCTCACGGCGATGCGCGCGGCCGGAATCCACGTCTCCGAGAGCGCGGCGGGGATTGCGGAGATCGCGAAGGAGTTGCTGGGGTAGCCGCAGCACACAGCCAGGTATGCAACTCGCAACGCCCCGCCGAAGAGATCGGCGGGGCGTCCTGATGCTTGGGGAGTGGGATAGCCCTCACCCCACCAGCGCGTCGTAACGTTCCGCTGCGAGTTCAACCGCAAGGGATATGTCTTCGGCGAGCAGATAGCGTTGCTCGGCCAGCGCTTCGGCGGCGGCGCGGACCTGATGGCTAGTTCTTCCGAACTAATCGCGCCCTGAAATCGCCCGTCGCGATTGGTTCCTCAATCGATGTGCCAGTTCGCCCCAGATCTTGTGAGTGGGTGTCAGGACAAACGACAGGCGCAGCGGCAACTGAGCCGGGGCGCAAGGCAACAGAAAGGAGAAGGGCGATGATGGTGGACAGGTTCGCGACCGAGCGGCTGGCGGCGGAGCGGTTCACGACGATGCAGCAGGGCATCGAGGAGGAGAGCAGAACACGCAGCAGGTGGCCGACACGGGTGGCAAGCCCATGGGGGCGCGGGCGGCCCGGTTGGTAGCGGTGGCGGCGCTCGCGCTGACACTCCCTCGGCGGCGGACTCCCTCAGCCACGGGGGCGAGGCGCTGGCGGATAGCGCGGGCGGTGCGCTGCTGTCGCGGAGGGGATCGGCTACGTTCCTGAAGTCGTCTAAACACACCGTCCGTGGCGCGGGAACCGACGTGGTGCCGCGCCACTGGACACATAAGTGAGCGATTGACCTCGAAGCGAACAGCAAAGGCTTCGGGGGAGCGCTTGGAGAGAACAATTGAACATCCCGGCCCGAGCGAACGTGCAACCAGGCGATAACCGCCCCCCAGCACTGGCCGGGGCGGGCCTCTAATCGACGAGCGAAGGAGACCCGCCGTGACCACAACCGCCTGCAGCCTTCATCGGGCGACCAACGGCGACGCCTCCCTGATGATGGAACTGCCGTGCCGCAGGCTCGTGGGGACCCTGGAGAGGCGCTACTGGTGGTACACCAACTGCTCAGCGCGCTACAGGAGGCAGGTCAAGGCAGACAGGAATTGCCACACAGCAGCCGGCAACGCGCAGCAGCTACTGACGCTGCTTGGCCCCTGTGCGCCCGTTGAACGACCATCTGGCGACCGCCCAGAAACGGCCGAATTGACGCGGCGGGAGCGAGAAGTGCTATGGCTGCTGGCCTTCGGGCAGAATAACCGGCAGATCGCGCGACAACTCTGCCTCAGCCTGCGCACGGTGCAGCGGGCACATCGCCAACTCTATCCGAAGATCATCGGCGCGCACAACCGCGCGGAGGCCACCGCGTTCCTGCGCTGCACAATGGCCTACGTTGACCCGCTGGGCAGCGCCTGGGGCAACCCGACACTCCGGCAGCCTGCTATACTCGCGCCACCATCCGCGCAGAACTTGCGCCAGCACGAGGCATGCTGGGCGACCGCCACCCGCCAATCGCCTTCGCCGACGCCAATCCCACGATCATCGGTCGCGAGCGCGAGCAGGCCACGCTGCGCGATACCCTGGCGGCGGCGCTGGCCGGGCGCGGGTCGCTGGTGCTGATTGGGGGCGAGGCGGGCATCGGCAAGACCGCCCTCGCCGAGGCTCTTCTCGTTGAGGCGGCACCTCAGGGTGCATTGCGCCGGTCGGGCGCTGCTACGACCTCGCGGAGACCCCACCCTACGGCCCCTGGGTGGAGTTGTTCGGGCGCTACCGCCCCAGTCCCGCCGACCCGCCCCACCCACCCGCCTTCGCCCAGCGCGGCACGGTGGGGGCGGTCGCCAGTCAGGCCGCGCTGGTGGCAGAGGTGCGCGACTGGCTCGCCGCCCTCGCCGCCCGCCAATCCCTGGTGCTGCTGCTGGATGACCTGCACTGGGCCGATCCCGCCTCCCCTCGACCTCCCAGCGCTGCCGCGCGCGACCTGGCAGACCTCCCGCTGCTCATCCTCGCCACCTACCGCGCCGACGAGTTGACCCGACGCCACCCCCTCTATCAACTCCTGCCGACGCTGGAGCGGGAAGCCCGCGCGACGCGGCTCGACCTGCGACGGCTCGATCTGGCCGCGTTGCATGCGCTGGTGGGGCGCTACGCCCTCGCCGGAGGACGACGCGCAGCGGCTCGTCACCTGGCTGCACGCGCGGGCAGAGGGCAACGCCTTCTTCACCACCCAACTCCTCCGCACCCTGGAAGAGGAGGGTGCACAGGCCGGGGCCGACGGCTGAGGCTTCGGTGACCCGGCGGCGACCCGACTGCCCGCGCCGCTGCGACAGGTGCTCGACGCGCGACTGGCGCGTCTGGGCGAGGAGGCCCAGCGGCTGCTGACATTGGCAGCGGTCATCGGGCAGGAGGTGCCGCTGGCGCTCTGGGCCACGGTCGCCGAGACGGACGAGGACGCGCTACTTGACGCCGTCGACGCCGCCACTGAGGCGCAACTCGTCACGGCGCTGCCGGACGGGAGCGCCGTGCTGTTCGCCCACGCGCTGGTCCGCGAGGCGCTCTACGAGGGGCTGGTGGCGACCCGGCGGCGGCGGGTCCACCAACGCATTGGCGAGGCATTGATCGCAACGCGCGATCCGAACCCCGACGCGGTGGCCGACCACCTCCGGCGCGCGGGCGACACGCGCGCGTGGGACTGGCTGGAGCAGGCGGGGCAGCGCGCGCAGCGCGCCTACGCCTGGGTGACCGCGGCGGAGCGCTACGAGGCCGCCCTGGTCCTGCTGGAAGGGCGCGCGGACCAGGCGCGGCAGCGTGCCCTACTGCTGATGACGCTGGCGCAGCTCCGCCGCTACGACCAGCCGGAGCGCGGTCTCGCCGCCCTGGAGGAGGCCGCACGGCTGGTGGCGTCCGGAGACGAGGCGCTGGTCGCGGCGATCCAGTTCGACCACGGCCACCTGCAGTGCATGGCGGGGCGCGAGATGCAGCGGGGTCTGGCGGAGATGACGGCCGCCCTGCCCGTGCTGGAGGCGTTGCCGGCTGCGGAGCGGGCTGGCCTGCCGGCGCTTGTCGTCCTGGGCATCGCGCCGGAGGAGCGCTACCACCTCGGCGCGCTGGTGCTGTGGCTATCCATCAGCGGGCGCTACGACGATGCAGTGCGCCACGGCGCGCCATTCGCGCGCCGCGAGCCGGGCACGACCGCGCGCGGCCTGTCGGGGTTGGCCGGGGCCTACAGCGCACTCGGGCGGCCGGACGAGGCCCGCCGCGCCACAGCCGACGCCCGCGCCGCCTTCCTCGCCGCCGGCGAGCACAACGACGTCAGGGGTACGTGGGCGGGCGAGTACGAGGAGATCGTCCTGCCCTACGAGACGGAACGGCGGGCGGAGCAGGCGTGGCTCCTGACCGAGGCGGGGCGGGCCCACGCGCGGGCGCGCGGGACAATGGGCGACGATCCGGCCACCATGCTGGACCTGGACATCACCCTCCCCACCCTCTGGCTGGACGGGCACTGGGCCGAAGCTCGCCGACGGGTGGCGGCGCGCGCCGCCCCCGCCCACCCCGGGCTCCCCCGCGCGCGGATCGCGCGTGCGCAGGGGGACGCGGCGGCGGCCTGGCGGCCGGTGGAGGCGCATCTGCCTGACGGCCCTGCGTCGGAACCGGGGCAGACCCGCTTCCACTTCCGGTTCACGACCCTGCGTCTGGCGGCGGATCTGGCGCTCGACGCGGGCGACCTACCCACGGCGCGCGCCTGGCTGGCGGCGCACGACCGCTGGCTGGCCTGGAGCGGCAGCGTGCTCGGCCGAGCCGAGAGCCAGGCGCTGTGGGCGACCTACCATCGCGCAGCGGGCAACCCGGCGCAGGCGCGGGAGCACGCCGAGGCGGCGCTGGCGCACGCGTCGGAGCCGCGCCAACCGCTCGCGCTCCTCGTCGCCCACCGCGCCCTCGGCGAGCTCGCCACGGCTGATGCGCGCTACGGAGACGCCGAGCAACACCTCGCGGCAGCGCTGGCGCTGGCCGAGGCGTGCGCCGCTCCTTACGAGCGCGCCCTCACCCTGCTTGCCCAGGCCGAACTCCGCGCCGTCGCGGGAGAAAGCGCGGGTGCGCACACCGCGCTGAGCGAGACGCGCGCGCTGCTGGAACCGCTCGAAGCGCGTCCCGCCCTCGCCCGTGCCGACGCCCTCGCCGCTACCCTCGCCGCCACGCCACCGACCACTACCTCGGCCTCCACCCTCCCCTTCGGCCTCTCCGCGCGCGAGGCGGAAGTGCTGCGGCTGGTCGCCCAGGGCCTCTCCGACGCCCAGGTGGCGGAGCAGCTCTTCCTCTCGCTCTACACCGTCAAGGCGCACCTCCGCTCCGTCTATAACAAGACCGGTGCGCCATCGCGCACCGCCGCCGCCCACCTCGCCCGCGAGCACGGCCTCGCCTGAACGTGTCCCCCTCAACAGCCCAGATCGCGCGGGCAGCACTCTGCTGTCCCGAGGGTGGGATCGTGCTGTCCCAGCGGACAGGGCACGCCCGAATGGTCCGCGATGCCGCGTTGAGCCGGTACACGCACCGAGATTCGGTGCGACATCCGGGCTATGGCGGGGCATTGTTGGCGAGTCGGGCCGAGGACGGCGCGGTGAGTAGTTCGTCTCCCCAGGCGAACTAGTTCTTCGAGGACATTTCCTCATTCTTTCCGCCCCAACAATAGTTCGCGCCTTTGGTTCTTCCAATCGATGTGCCAGCCCCCCCGGCAGCCTAGAGTGTAGGCAGCGAAACGAAAGCCAATGGCGAGGACCAGGGCAGTGGTGCCGGGCTTTGCTGTGGGCAAAAACAGGGGGGACACGATGGCGAAGTTCACGATGCGACCGCTGCTGGCGCTGGCACTCCTGGCGACCGTGCTGCTGAGCAATCGCCCAGCCGTCCTTTCGTCCGATACGCTGGCGACGCAGGTGGTGACCCAGGTTGCAGCCGCCGCACTCACCGTCCAGCCGACAGCGATTGTGGAAGCGCCGGTTGTCGAGACGACCGAGACGGTCGTTGCCCCGGAAGTGGTCGCGCCAGCCTACCTGGCGCTCGAACCCTGCAGCCTGGATACCTGCCGCGCCGCGTGCGACGGCTACGCGAGCGAACTCGCCGCCTACGGTCTCGATTTCCTGAGGATCTGTCGCAGTGGACGGTCTTCGGGCTGGGGGGCTTCGTCGAGGCGGTTACACCTGGCCGACGCGTTCGGCGGTGGCGAGTTGCGGGGGCGCAGCGGATCGCGCGCTTCTCCCGCGCGCTGGGGACCGACACGGCGACCGGGCGAATCCTGCGATTGGCAGGCCGAGCTGCAGGCGCGCGACGGCAACCTGCGCGGCGGCTACGCCTCCAACCGGCTCTACTTCAACCCGAACACTTACTTCCTCGACACCGACACGCCGGAGCAGGCGCGGGAGCGATCGTCGCAGGCGACCTGGTGGCTCTACATCCACGAACTGGCGCACCTGTGGGACGAGCGGGTCCTCCCCCATCGCCCAGGCCCGCTACCCGGCCGCGATGCGCCAATGGGTGTACACGCAGCATGAAGCCGAAATCATGGACGAGTATCCGTCGAGCTACGCGGTCATCGGTGGCCCAGGAAGCCTTCGCCGACTCGGTCGCGGCGACCGTCACCGGCGACTCCTCGGCGAATTCCCACTACTACGGCTCCCCGCGCGACAACTTCGTCCACACGCTGTTGTGCGAAGCGGTGGATGCAAGTAACCCTCCCCCAGGCGAATAGCGCCCCCGCGCCCGGTAGGCGCGGGGGCGCTTACGCGCTGGTCAGTAGCGAAACCTACCCCACCAGCGCGTCGTAACGTTCCGCTGCGAGTTCAACCGCAAGGGATATGTCTTCGGCGAGCAGATAGCGTTGCTCGGCCAGCGCTTCGGCGGCGGCGCGGACCCGGGCGAGGTAATCGTCGCGGTCGCGGTAGCGCTCGGCGACGGAGGGGCGGGGGTCGCCGCTCGCCTCGCGCTCCTCCTTCGTGCGGGCGAAGGGGAGGGTGGTGCCCTGCATCGGGATGATCTGGCCGGGGCCGCCGGTGGCGGGGTGGCGCGGGTTCCAGCCGGTGTAGGTGGCGATCGGCACCGCCACATCGGGCATCCGCACGCCGCCGGTCTCGTTGCCATCGGCGTCCACGGCGGAGACGATCGCGGGATAGGGCTCGCCGGGCATCGCCGGGTACCGACCGATGCGCTGCTCGGCCTGCGGGCCGAGATCGAAGCGGCGGAGGTGGGGGAGGAGGTCAGGATCGGGGATCGTCGCGCCGGGGAAGGTGCGGTACGTCTCGAAGACCTGCTCGTGGGGCACGGCGGTGCCATCGGCGAGGCGCGGCACGACGCTCGGCGGCGGCTCCACCCCCTCGGTCACCCAGGCGTCGAGGTTGGCGAGCGCGGCGCGCATCAGCGGCGAGTAGTCGAGCGCGTTGAAGGCATGTTCGCCGCTCGCGCCGTCGTTGGGGTTATGCCGCGTCAGGGGCAGTGTGCCGGGACCATGCTGCGCGCTGGCGAGCAGATAGGCGCGGCTGTCGGCGGAATCGGGCAGGTCGCGCTCGCCGCGCGCGTCGAGGTGGACCAGCGCGCCGTCGCCGCGCCAATATTCGGCGGCGGTGTTGGTGTAGAAAATCTTCGGCACGCCGCCGAGCAGGCGCTGGCGGTCGAGCAGGCCCGGCCCATCGGCACCCGGATCGTCGGCGAAGGGGGCCAGGTGGCCGAAGTTCGGCGTGTGCTGCTGCGACGGCTGGGCATAGCGGTGGTTGAACTCGCCGCGTCGCGCGCCCGCGACATGGCAGAGGATGCCGTCGAAGACGCGCCGCCCCGACTCGTCCAGGTTCAGCCCGTCGTAGAGATACTGGCGCAGGTAGCGCCCGCTCTGCGACACCCCGTAGACGAAGGTGTGGTCGAGTCGCCCGGCGGCGGGGTTGCCCGCGCCCTCGGTGCCGTGGCGCAGCCAGGCGACGCAGTCGCGCATCGCCAGCAGCCCCGCGCCGACCACCGGGGAGCGGCGCGTCGTGTAGACGACCGTGTAGACCCTGCCCGCCTGGAAACCGCCATCGAGCCAGATGTGGGCGTCGTCGGTGACCGGGCCGGCCTCGCCAGCGCGGGCGAAGCGCCAGCGGTCGCGCGGGATCGGCGTGGCCTCACCGCCGCGCCACTCGGCCACGCTGAGGGTCGCGTCCTGGTCATCCGGGTTGGCGGCCGGGTAGGGCTGGTGGACGCGGTCGGCCAACAGCAGGTCGGCCGAAGCCTCGTTCGGCTGGAACGTGACCTGGATCTGCCCGGCGATCGGCACGGGGCGGTCGCCGACGATCGTCAGCGCCTCGGGGGCCTCCAGGCCGAGCAGCGCGTCGGTGGCGATCACGTCCCACTGCCAGCCGCACCAGGCGAGGGTCCAGCCGCGCCGCAGCAGGAAGCCGTCGCCGGGATCGATGGCGTACGACGGCACCGCCTCGGGCGGGGCGTTGTTGAACATGCGCGTCAGCCCCTTGCGGCCCCGGTTCAGCACCTCGTACAGGAGCCGCCGACTGCCGCGCGCCGGGTCGACCGGTTGCAGCAGGCAGAAATCGGCCTGGAAGCGGACGCGCCCGTCGGCGTCGCGCATCGCGCGGTCGAGATCGACGATCGCGCGGTTCGCCTCGTGCTCCGGCTCGACGGCGAAATGGAGCACGCCATCGATCCGCTCGTAGGCCCCGGCGTCGCCGAACGAGCAACCGTTGGCGTAGGGGGCGCGGGAAATGATCTCCAACCTGGTGACGGCCATGCGGCAACTCCTTCGTGGCGGTGGCATCGCAATTGCCGCAGTGTACCCGATGCCGCCTTTCGTCGCGCGAGAGGGCAGGCACCTTCCAGTTGCAGGGGCGGCTCGTGAGCCGCCCGGCGTGGTGCGGCAACCATCAACGCGACCGCCGCCCGATGCGAGCGCGTCACGAAGCGCCCCCACATCGATACGCGGCTGCGACTACGCACCTGATCGAAAGGACAGGGGCGCATCCGCCGAGAGTTACGCGCGCGAACTCCCCTGGCCGGGCGATGTGCGGCGATGGTGTTGGGCGTACACTATGGGCAAAGGCCGATTGTGAAATCGGTAACAAGTTTGATGAGATCGGTTATCTGGTCCGAAAGGGGGTCCCACAATGCGCGAACATGAAATCGTCGTCGCCGGTGCCGGATATGCCGGATTGCACGCGGTGCTGCGCCTGGCGGCCTGGCTTGGTGAGAATCACAAGAACGTCGGTTTGACGCTGGTGGACAAGCACGACTATCACCAGGTGCTGACCGAACTGCCGCGCGTGGCGGGCGGGGCGCGCTCGGCGGACGAGGTGCGCCTGCCGCTGCGCGAGGTGCTCGACCGGCGCGTCACATTCGTGCAGGCCGCCATCGAGGGCTTCGACCTCCCCGGCAAGCACCTGCTGACCTCGGCCGGGCCGATCCCCTACACCCGCCTGATCCTGGCGCTCGGCAGCCGCCCGAACGATTTCGGCATCCCCGGCCTGAGCGAGCGCGCACTCACCCTCTGGTCGGTGGACGACGCGAAGCGGGTGCTGGCGGCGGTGGACACCCAGGTCGCGGCGGCGGCGACCGCGACCGACGCGGCGACGCGGCAGCGCCACCTGACGGTGGTGATCGGCGGCGGCGGGGCGACCGGCGTGGAGCTGGCGGGCGAACTGGCCGAGGAGTTGCCGGATCTCGCGAAGCGCCACGACATCAACCCGAAGCTCTGCCGCATCATCCTGATCGACGCCGGGCCGACGATCCTGGCCGGGTCGTCGCCCGAGTTGATCGCGAAGGCGAACGACATCCTGCGCAACCTGGGCGTGGAGGTCCGCACCAACGCGGCCGTCACGCGGGTCACGGACGAGGGGGTCGTGCTGAAGAGCGGCGAGGTGGTCGCGGGCGGCGTCTTCGTCTGGGCGGGCGGCGTGAAGGCCCCCGAGGTCGTCGCGGACTCCGGCCTGACCGTGGGGCACAACGGGCGCGTGAAGGTGGATCAGCACCTGCGCGCGATCGACCACCCGGAGATCTACGTCGCGGGCGACCTCGCGTCGGTGACCGACCCGGCGACCGGGCGGGCGATCCCGCCGACCGCGCAACTGGCGCTGGTGGAGGGCGAGGTCGCGGCGACGAATCTGCACGCCGAGATGACCGGCAAGCCGCTGGAAACCTTCACCTACGGCGACCGCCCCTTCGTCGTCTCGGTCGGCAGCCGCAAGGGGGCGCGCGGTCGCCGGGCGCAATTTCGGCGGTCGCGCGGCGCACCTGCTGAAGGACGCCATCGAGTGGGAATACCGGCAATCGGTGAACTACCTGCAAGGCTGGACGCCGGTGGCCTGAGCGTTACCGCCGCTCCGGCAGCGCCAGGCGAATGCCGAGCGCGACCAGCACGCCACCGGTCAGCCAGCCGAGGCCGGTGGCGGCGCGCGGGCGTCGCCGCAGCCACCCGCCGATGGCCCCCGAGCAGACGGCGATGGCGCTGAAAAGGCCCCAGGTGAGCGCGGCGAAGATCAGGCCGAGTAGCAGCAGTTGCGCGCCGAGTCGCCCGGTGGTCGGGTCGGCGAACTGCGGCAGGTAGGCGAGGAAGAAGACCGCAATCTTCGGGTTGAGCAGGTTCGAGGCGACCCCCTGGACGTAAACCTGCCCGAGCGGCAGCGGTGCCGCCTCCCCCGCCAGCGAGAAATGCTCGCGGCTGAGCAGCGCCCGCACGCCGAGATAGAGCAGATAGGCCGCCCCGACATACTTGACCGCGCTGTACGCCGCGACGCTGCGCCCGAGCAGCGCGGAGAGCCCCACCGCCGCGAGCATCGAGTGGATCACCAGCCCGCTCGCCGCGCCCCCCGCCGAGATCAGCGCCGCGCGCCGCCCCAGCGTGATGCCGCGCGTCAGCACCAGGATATTATCCGGCCCCGGCGCGATGATGACGATCAACGAAGCGGTCAGGAAGA
The DNA here is from genome assembly GCA_046328475.1 of Chloroflexia bacterium. Taxonomy (GTDB): domain Bacteria; phylum Chloroflexota; class Chloroflexia; order Thermomicrobiales; family CADCWN01; genus CADCWN01. Next base: position 94,980 of record JAXLWN010000007.1, read on the forward strand.
GTGCCAGGTGCATCGCTTCGCTCCAGTGCTGAGTGCTGAGTGCTGAGTGCCGAGTCGTCAGTCGTCAGTCGCCAGTCGTCAGAGAGGGCAGGTTCTTCCCTCACCCTTCTCCCTTCACCCCTCTCCCTTCTCCTCTGTGCTCTCCGGGCGGTCCCAGCTCGGGTGGAAATACTGGCGCACCTGCCTGATCAGCCCGTCGCGCACTTCGTAGATGCAGGCGATCGGGGCGCTCAGGCGACGGTCGGTGGCGTCGTCGGTGTAGCTCTGGATATATTCGGCGGCGACATACGGCCCCATCACCGTCAGCTGGCGAATATCGACCTGCACGTCGCGCAGGACATATTGCCAGAAGGCGATCCGCAGCTCCTCCGGCGAAAGCGCCTGCCCGCCCGCGCCCATCAATTCCCAGGTGGCGTCGGGCGCGAGGAAGGACATACAGCCATCCAGATCGTGCCGATTGTACGCCTCGACCGAGGCTCGCACGATCTGCTCGGCGGTGTTTGCCTCATCCATCGCCCGCTCCTCTCCTGGCCGCCGGTTGCCATCTGCGCGGTCAGTATAGCGCACGAGGGGTGGTATACCAGTGTGCGGTGCGTCAGTGCGTCTGATTACGGACGCACTGACGCACCGACACACCGACGCACCGCCTTACGGCAGCACCGGCTCCAACCCCTCCGGCAGCGGCGTCTTGTAGGGCTTGCCGCCGGTGGCCCTGGTGTACTCGGCGCGGGCCTGCTCCAGCTTGGCCGGGTCCTCGATCAGCTCGAAGCCGGTCAGCGCCATCGTCTTGGCGGCGTGGAGCATCCCCTTGTGGCCGATCGACATGCCGCAAGTGGCGGTGATCCCCCAGCTGTGCGCCGGGACGCCGAGCGCCCAGGTCGCCCCGGAGACCGACACGGTCGGCGTGATCCAGCTGACATCCCCCACATCGGTGGAGCCGGGCATCACCTTGCCCTCGTCCAGCGGCGGGTAGAGTTCGCCGACCAGCGACTTCGCCAGCAGCTCCTCGGGCAGCCCCGACGCCGACAGCAGCGCGGCGCGCATCGTCTCGGGGAAGGCCGAGGCGATCCGCTGCGCGTAGGCGACCTCGTCGGCGGTGAACTCCAGCGGGCCGACCTCCTTCATCGCCTCCACCGCGAGGTCGGCGAGGTAGAGGTTCGGCAGGATGTTGTACGCGCCGCAGAGATAGTGCTCGCTCATCGTCGTCTCGGTCATCAGCGCCGCGCCCTGCGCGATCTTGCGCACGCGCGCCGCGACCTCCTCGACCTGCGACCGCTTCGGCGCGCGGACGTAGTACCAGACCTCCGCCTCGTCGGGCACCACGTTCGGTGCGCCGCCGCCGTTGGTGATCACGTAGTGGATGCGCACCGCGTCGGCGACGTGCTCGCGCAGGAAGTTGGTCCCCACGTTCATCAGCTCGACCGCGTCGAGCGCCGAGCGGCCCAGGTCGGGCGACGCCGCCGCGTGGGCGGTCTGGCCGTGGAAGCGGAACTTGAGGTTATCGACCGCCAGCGAACTCGCCTTGCTGACCGTGTTGGTCCAGCCGGGGTGCCAGGTGATCGCCGCGTCGAGATCGTCGAAGACACCGGCGCGGGCCATGAAGACCTTGCCGGTGATCGTCTCCTCCGCCGGGCAGCCGTAGTAGCGCACCGTGCCCGGTCGCCCGGTCGCCTCCAGCCACGACTTCAGCGCGACCGCCGCCGCCAGCGACGCCGTGCCGAGCAGGTTGTGCCCGCAACCGTGCCCCGGGCCGCCCGGCACGATCGGATTCTGGTCCGGCCCGTTCTCCTGCGACAGATTCGGCAGCGCGTCGTACTCGCCGACGAAGCCAATCTTCGGCGCGCCGCTGCCCCACTCGGCCACGAACGCCGTCGGCAGCCCGCCGACATTCTCGGTAATCTTAAAACCATCGGCGCGCAAATCCTCGATCTGCAACTTGCAGGCAAACGTCTCTGCCAGCGCCACCTGCGGCTCGCGCCAGATCGCATCGGACATCGTGATGAAGCGCCCGCTGCGCTCCTCCAACCAGTCCATCAGTTGATCTTTGGTCGGCATCCATCCCTCCATTTGCCATCATGCAGCCGCATAGCGCACTACGCGGTGCTCTCTTGATAGTCGGCCAGTGGGACTCTACCACACGACAAGCCATGCAGGAACTCCTTGACCGGGCACTCAGTTTTCCGTACTATCCCCTCTGTGTAACTCTGTGGTACTCCGAGGGACCGATGGCCCGTAGCACGCCGGTTGTCCGCGACGAGACGCTGCGTGATGGCGCAACGACGCTGCCGCTCGGCACGGCCGCGTGGCCGGAGTGGCTTGCCTGCCACGCGCTCTTTCGGTTCGAGGATAGCACCGACTCCTTCACCGCGCGCCGCGAACGGCGGTCCGGTGGGGATTACTGGTACGCCTATCGTCGTCGCGCCGGGCGGCTGCGCAACGCCTACCTCGGCCGCGCTGCCGATCTCACCCCGGAGCGCCTGCGCGATGTCGCGCGGCAACTCGCGGAGTTCGGTGACGAGCGCGCCGCGCAAACCGACGCCACATTCATCGGCAAGGTGGTTGCGCCGACGCTCGCGCCCGGCAGCGTGGCGCGCGAGCGGCTACTGGCGCAACTCGACGCGATCCCCACCTTCCCGCTCACCGTCGTGACCGCACCGGCGGGCTATGGCAAGACGACGCTGCTGGCGCAATGGGTCGCCCGTCGCCACGCCGCTCGCAACCGCACATTCCCGCCGCCTGGCTCAGCCTTGATGAGAGCGACAACGACCCGGCCCGATTCGCGCGGCATCCTCGCCGTCGCCCTGGCGCAATCCGGGACAACGCTACGCAACGTGAGGCGTGGCGTCGGATCTGCCCCAGGCACTCGTCGCAGCAACCGCGCAGCATGCGCTGATTCTGGTCCTCGATGATTACCACGCGATCACCAGCGAGAGCGCGCATCCACGCCGCGCTGGCAGAGATCATCGCGGCTGCGCCAACTGGCCTCCATCTCGTCCTCGCCAGCCGCAACGCGCCGCCGTTCCCGCTGGCGCGGCTGCGGGCGCGCGGCGAACTGCTGGAGATCGGCGCGGGCGACCTGCGCTTCACCACGGGTGAGACGGGCGCGCTCCTCGCCCAACGGCACGGGCTCACACTCGAACCAGCGGCGCTCGCCGCGCTCGATGCGCGAGCCGAGGGGTGGGCGGCGGCGCTGCAACTGGTCGCGCGCTCGTTGCAGGGGCGCGATGCAGACGAACAGGGGGCGTTCATCACGGCCTTCGACGGCGAACAGCGGGTGCTCGAAGACTACCTTGTCGCAGAAGTGCTCGACTGTCTACCCGAGATCCCGCGCCGCTTCCTGCTCGCCACAGCGGTCGCCGAGCGACTCTGCGCCGACCTCGCTGGGGTATTGACCGGCCTGGGACCAGAGGCGGCAGGTGGGCTGCTACGCGACCTCGAACGCTCCGTGCTGCTCGTCCAGCCCTTCGATGAGCGGCGGCAGTGGTACCGCTATCACCCGCTGCTGGCCGACCACCTACGCGCCCGCCTACGCCATGAGCACCCCACCGACTTGTCCCGGCTCCACCGCGAAGCGGCTCGCTGGTGCGCCGCGCATGACCTGCTACCCGAAGCTGCGCGCCACGCCGCCGCCGCAGAGGATTATGACTACCTGGTCGAGTTGATCATCCGCAACGTCGAGCGGCTGATGGGTCGCGGGGAGATCGCGACGATTCGCTCCGGCTCGACTACCTACCCCGGATGGTACGCGAGCAGCCCGAATGCTGCTCTGGTCGGCCTGGACCTGCGTCATGGGCGGCGACCTCGACATGCAGAACCGCTGCTCCTGACAATGGAGGCGCGGATCGATGATCTGGAGGGGCACGTTCGGGCCGAGCGTCGGTGCCAGACCTATGCGCGGCAATTCAGGCGACACGCGCTGCTCGGACAGGCCGACACCATGCGCGCGATGATCGCCCGGCGACGGGGACTTCGCCGCCGCCGTCACCTTCGCGCAGCGCGCCCTGCGGCAGATCCCCGCCGACATCGTGATCTCGGGCGTCGTGTCGCTCCAACTCGGGCAGGTGCAACTCCGCGCGGCGACCTCGCCGCCGCCGAGGACGGCGCTGGCGGCGGCGCTCACCAATGCCGAGCGCACCGGGCACACCCTGCTCCGCGTCGGCGCGCTGACCGCATTAGCGCGCGTGCGGCGGTACAGGGCGTGCGGTCGGAGGCGCGGGCGCTTACTTCGCCGCGCGCGACAGGCGGCGGAGGCGACCGGCAGCTCCTACCTCGGCACGATGATCGGTCCCGATCTCGCGGATACCGGCGACCACGACGACGAGTTGGCGCTGCTGGAACCGCTCAGCCCGCGCGAGCGCGATGTGCTGCGCCTGCTCTCCCAGGGGCTGACCAATCGCGCCATCGCCGGGCGACTCCACGTCGCCCCGACACCATCCGCTGGCACGCCAAGAACATCTACAGCAAGTTGGGCGCGACGAACCGCACGCAGGCGACGGCCCTCGCGCAACGTTTTCGGGTTACTCGACGCCGCGCACTGAAACCGCGCCACCCCGCAGCGCCGCGCATCCCAGTCCGCGCAGGCGGACTTCGCGGCGACCCGCAGCGAGCCTCCAACCGGGATTTCAATCCAACGGCCCCCTCCACCCACAGCCCCTCATCCGGGTGGCGACACCCCACCGACCGCTTCCTTACACTGGCAACGGTAGCTCCGTGGCATCGAGCGGGGAAAAGGGGAGGCTATGCGGCGCGGTGCCTGGTTCGCGCTCATCTTCGATGCTGCTGGTCGCGTGCAGCGGCCACGGCCACGGTCGCGCCGACCGCGACGATCGCGCCCCTCCGACGACGGCACCACCACCCACCGCCACCACCATCGTCGCCCAACCAACACCAACCATTCCAACCGCGCCCCCGGCGACGCCCACGGCGACCACACCGCGCGCCGCCACGCCGGGGGCGACCCCCGTCGCCGCGCGCACGCTCACCTTCACGACGGACGACGGCGCGACGCTCGGCGGCACCATCCACGGCGACGCCACGGGCGGCAACTGGGTCACTCCTCTCCAACAACGGCGACGGTCGGCAGGCCGACTGGCGCCGATCGCGGTGCTGGCCGCGCGCGGCTACACAGTGCTGACCTACGACTGGCGCGGATTAGGGCATCGAGCGGCAGCGCGCGCAGAACTGGATGCTCGCGCCGCGCGACACGCTGGCCGCGATCGGGGCGGCCCGCGCCAACGGGCAACGGATAATACTCGGCGGCGGCAGCCTCGGCGGCATCACCTCGATCAAGCAGGCCGGGCAGCCCGACGTCGCCGGAATCGTGGTGGTCAGCTCGCGAATGTCGCCCCGCTGACGATCAGCGCGCCGGAGATGGCCGCGATCAGCGCGCCCAAGCTCTTCGTCGCCAGCAAACAGGATACGATCGTCCCGCTCGCGCAGACCTCAACTCCTCTACGACACCGCCGCGCAGCCGAAGGCGATCCAGATCTACGACGGCGGCGCGCACGGCACCAACCTCCTCACCAGCGGCGACCGCGACCACCTGATCGGCCTGATCGCCGATTTCGTGGCGGCGACCTTCGCCGGGGCACGCGCACCGCTGGCGGCGCGGGCGCAAGACGACGCGGCGACGGCGCGCTGGCGCGAGGATTTGCGCACGCTGACCGAGACGATCCGCGCGGTCCACCCGAAACCCTTCTGGCGCGGCAACGAGCGCGCATTCCAGGCCGAAGTGGACCAACTCGACCGCGCCATCCCCTACCTCGACGACAACGCGATCAAAGTCGGCCTGATCCGCCTGACCGCGATGATCGACGGGCACACGATCCTCCCCTTCAGCCAGGGGCCGATGAATTTCGGCTACTACCCGCTGCGCCTCTACGCCTTCAGCGACGGCATCTTCGCGGTCGATGCCCAGGCACCGTGGCAGGGGGTGATCGGCGCGAAACTGGTGCAGATCGGCACGGTCAGCGCGGACGAAGCCTTTCGCCGCCTCGCCCCGCAGGCCCAGCACGACAACGACATGACGCTGCGGCTGCTCACCCCGGTCCACCTGCTCGTCCCGGAGGAATTGGTCGCGACCGGGGTGATCGCCGATCCGGCGCGACCCAATTTCGTTTTCGAACTGCGCGACGGCACACGGCGCACGATCAATCCGCCGCCCGCCTCAACCGACCTCTTTCGCGCCCAGGGCGGCGGCTTCGCGCCGCTGCCGCAGCGCGGCGGCGCGCTCTACCTGAGCCGCACGAGCGAGCGCTTCTGGTTCACGATGCTGGAGGAATCGCGGAGTCTCTACATCCAGTACAACCAGGTGCAATCCACGACGCAATCGGGCGAATCGCTCAGCGATCTGGCCCGCACGATCGAGCAGACCCTGGCGGAGCGCGAGGTCGCGCGGGTGATCGTCGATCTGCGGCACAACTCCGGGGGCAATAACCAGACCTACGGCCCGCTCTTGCGCCTGCTGCAAAGCGCCGCCGTCAACCAGCCCGACAAGCTCTACGTCATCACCAGCCGCCACACCTTCTCCGCCGCCGCCAACTTCGCCACCGAAGTCGAGCGCACCACGAGCGCGATCTTCGTCGGCGAACCGATGGGCGGCCGACCAAACCTCTACGGCGACGTCCGCACCGCCGTCCTGCCCAACTCGCGCCTGACGGTCTACATCTCCGCGATCTACTGGCAGAAGAGCACTTCCGACGACACCCGGCCCTGGATCGACCCCGACCTCCCCGCCCCCCTCTCCTCCACCGACTACTTCGCCGGCCACGACCCAGCGATGGCAGCGATTCTCGGGGAGTAAGGTGGTCAGGACGCGGGGCGATTGACTCGGGCGAGCATACCAGCAAGGCTCTCAAAAGCGCTGATTTCCTGATGGATGCGTTCGGCCTGGCGACGGAAATCTGGATCGTAGGTGCAAACCACCATGCCCGGATGTCCAGCGTCTTGCAAGTGCAGCCGCACGAAGTGCTTACGGTTCATGGTGAGGATTATTCGGTCTTCAGCAATGGCAAAAGTAAGCACATCGTCATCAGGGACGGAACGATTCGCATTCCCGGCATCCAGGCTCGTCAACACGTCATGTCCAAGCTGCCGAAGCACCTCGACAACCGGGAGCGGGAAGTTCTCGTTGCAGTAGATTCTCACCATCGCTACGCCGCCTCATTCTCGGCGATCTGCGCCTCGATTTCCTCACGATGGCCTCGGTAGTATGCCCACGCATTGACCAGATCCTCCGCAGCGAGCGTCGGGTAGGCTCGTAGCAGCTCCGCTTCGCTCGTTCCGAGGCGACGGGCCTGGATCAGCAACCATACAGGGATGCGCGTACGAATAATGCATGGCTCACCGCCAGCAACCGCTGGATCGCTGACGATTCCCGGAAAGGCATCGCCGAGATCGCGCGCTACCCACTGGAGGACCTGCGCCTTCTCTGCCCGCGTCATTCGCTCGAGTAACTCCTCGGCTTCATGCAATACGCTCATTACCTTCTCTCCCAATCCTCCCGATAGATACCACCAACTCTACGCTCCCTCTCGCGCCTGCGCCACCAGCCGCGCCAGGCTCTCCTCATACGGCGGGTAGGCGATGCCCTGCTCGGTGACGATCGCGGTGATGTAGCGCGCGGGAGTCACGTCAAACGCCGGGTTGGCAACGGTCACGCCGTCCGGGGTCAGCTGCTCGCGGCCGACGTGCGAGACCTCATCCGCGACGCGCTCCTCGATCGGGATAGCGTCGCCGTCGGGAATGCGCAGATCGATCGTGCTCGTCGGGCCGATGACGTAGAACGGGACGCCGTGCGCATGGGCGACGAGTGCCAAATTGTACGTGCCGATCTTGTTCGCGGTGTCGCCGTTCGCCGCCACCCGGTCGCAGCCGACCACGCAGAGATCGACCCCCTGCGTGCGCATGAAGTGGCCGGAAGCGCCATCCACGATCACGGTATGCGGAATGCCGAGTTCGCGCAGTTCCCAGGCCGTCAGCCGCGCGCCCTGGAGCCGGGGGCGCGTCTCATCCACCAGCACCTGCAACCGCTTGCCGTGCTCGTGCGCAGCGCGGATCGCCCCCAGCGCCGTGCCATATTCGACCGTCGCCAGCGCCCCGGTGTTGCAGTGGTGGATGACCCGCGCGCTGTCCGGGAAGAGCGCGAGCGCGTGCTCGCTCATCTGCCGCATCATGCGCGCGTTCTCGTCGCGAATCGCGTGCGCCTCGGCCAGCACCGCCGCGCGAATCGCCGCGACCGTGTCGAGCGCCGGATTCGCCACCACCGCCAGCACCCGGTCCACCGCCCAGCCGAGATTCACCGCCGTCGGGCGCGACGCGCGCAGCACCGCCGCCGCATCATCCAGCTCCGCGCGCAGCCCCGCCGCGTCGGTCGCCGCCCCCCCGAGCGCGGCCAGCGCCAGCCCATACCCCGCCGCCACGCCGATCGCCGGTGCCCCCCGGATCACCATGTCGCGGATCGCCGCCGCCACCGCGCCACAGGTGTCGTAGCGCAGGTAGACCACCTCGTGCGGCAGCGCCCGCTGGTCCAGCAGTTCCAGCACCCCATCATTCCAGGCCAACACCCGGTGCCCATCGAGCGCAACGCTCCCCATGCTCTCCCCACTTCCCCATAGCACCAGGCCGTGCGCACCCGCGCGGCGCACGCTCATGCCATACCCCGGATCATAGTATGCCCGCACCAGATTGGGTAGCGGCACACGAGCAGTGACGAGTGACGAGTGGCGAGTGATTGAGTGACGAGGAGAACGGATTCGCCGCGCTCAGGATGACACATCAAGGGCACTGCCTGTCTTGGTGTCATCCTGAGCGCAGCGAAGGATCCGTCCCCTGCTGATGACTGACGACTCCCCACTCCCCTCCCCTCTCCCCCACTCCCCACTCTCTCCTCTCTCCACTACCTTCTCTCCACTCCCTTCTCTCCCACGCCCCCATATGCTATGATCCTACGCGGCACGATATAACGCGGCGCGTCATAGCGGGGGTGCCAGTGGAGAACGAGCTCGCCGAGTTAGGCCGCTTCTCCGAGCCGGGGCTGCTGATCCTCGTCAGCCTCTCCGGCGGGACGAAGCACGGCTACGCGATCATGGACGATATCGAGAACCTGCGCGGCGTCCGCCTCGGGCCGGGGACGCTCTACGGCGCGCTGGCGCGGCTGGAGAAGCGCGGCCTGATCGCGCCGCTCGCCACCGACGACCGCCGCCGCCCCTACCAGCTCACCGCGCGCGGCGCGGCGGTGTTGCGCGAGCAACTGACCAGCCTGGAAGCCTTCGCCGCCACCGGGTTGAAGCGCTTGCAGGTCGCCGGGGACCGCGCGTAGCGGCCACGGAGCATGGTGGAGCGGATGGAGACGAACCCCTCCCGGCAACCCCTCGCCCCAAAACAGCGCGGCGCAGCGGACGCCGCCGCCCCGCCCCCCGCGATCCTCCGCTGCTACCCGCGCGCCTGGCGCGAACGCTACGGCGACGAACTGGCCGAACTGATCGCGCGCGAACCGCGCTCGCCGCGCCTCGCGCTCGACCTCGCGCTCGGGGCGCTCGACGCCCACCTCCACCCCCAGGTCGGCGCGACCGGGCCATCGCGCGCCCGCCGCGTCATCGGCGTGGCCTTCCTCGCCGGGGTGCTGGTCGCGGCGGGCTATGTCGGGCAACACCCGGCCACCGCGCGCACCCTCGGTGCCATCATGGCGGCCCGTCCCCAGGCACAGATAGCAGTCACCGCCACCCCGGCGGAACACGGCTACGGCCCGCGCGCCATACGGCCGGAGTGAGCGCGCCCCTGTCCCTCGCGCACACTATCTCCCAGGGCTCGAACGATGACAGAACGTGCTCTTCCCCCCTCTCCCTTCACCCTTCACCCTTCACTCTTCGGTGGCACCCAACTTGCGGTTGCGTGGCTCAGGTGGTAGGAAGGACCGCAGAACCCTGGCGTGCGTCGTGGGGTGCGTATCGATGTCTGAGGACTGTCCGACAGCCCACAGGCCGCGACATTCGCCCGCGTCGCTCCCTGGCGTGCGCTGCGAGCCATCGTGCGTGTCCCAACCGGGACAAAACTGAAGGAGGGGAGAATGACACTGCCGCACCAACGACCGCGCTGGAGAAGGCCACTGAGCCTCTTGCTGACGGCCGGGATGCTCCTGAGCCTGCTCATCGCCGCGCTGCCGGCCGGGGCGACGCCCAACGCGGCGGCGGCGATCCCCACCCCGGTGACCAGCGGCGTGCCGCGCTTCGAGCCGGGGCCGTGCGTCTGGGCGCTCCCGCAGGGCATCAACGATGGGCAGCAGATCATCTGCGGCCACGTCGTCGTCGCCGAGAAGCACGCCAACCCGGGCGGTAAGACCATCCGACTGCCGGTCGGCATCGTGAAGGCCACCGGCGCGAACCCGGCCCCCGAGCCGATCTTCCTCCTGGCGGGTGGCCCCGGCCAGAGCGGCCAGGTCTTCGCCGGCCTGCTCACCCCCAGCATCCTGGGGCAGCACCGTCGCAGCGAAGAACGACGTGGTCTTCTAGGACCAGCGCGGCACCGGTGGAGCCGGCGCTGCTCTGCCCCGGCCTCGACACCCCGCCGACGGCTTCGCGAGATCTGCCCCGCCTGAAGGAGCAGGCGGTCCAGGCATTCGGCCTGGAGGAGACCTACGTCGATCTGGTCAACAAGTAATTGCGATCGCTCGCGGGGATCCGACCTGTCGGCCTACACCACGACCGAACACGCCGCCGACGCGAACGACGACATCGCCCTCGGCTACGCCAGATCAAGCCTGCTTGGCGCGTCCTACGGCTCCGGAGTGGGGCTGGCGATCGCGCGCGACCCAGGGCGCCAGTACGTCCGCACGAACAGCCTCACCGTTTCGATCTGCCGATCCGGTGGCGTGGTACTTCAGGCCCGCGCAGTCGAGCATCGCGCGGTGAAGGAACTCGGCACCGATTGCGCCTGCAAGTCCGCCTGCAACGCAGCCAACCCGAACCTGGTGGCGACCTTCCAGAAGGTGGCCAGCGACCTGAACGCCAACCCGGCACAGGTGAAGATCAAGGACCCGCAGACCGGGCAGGTGATCGTCAGAGCGTCGCTCACCGGCGATGACTTCGTCGCTATCATGTTCAACCTCTTCTACGTGACGCAACTGGTCCCCTTCCTGCCGGACATGATCACCCGCGCGGCGCAGCGCAACTTCGTCTGGCTGGAGAACCTCCTCCCCCTGATCTCCTCGGACGGCAGCGACCCGACCTCGACCGGGATGCACTACTCGGTCGTCTGCAGCAAGGATCCCTCGCTGGCGAACCTGAACGCGACCCTGGCGGGCAACCAGAACATCCTGCCGGAGATTCGCAAGGCGATGGAGCCGTCGGCCAAGGAGTACTACGACATCTGCCAGAACTGGCCCTCGAAGAACGTCGATCCGAAAGGTGCGTCCCCGGCGGTGAGCAACGTGCCCACGGTGCTGGTGAGCGGGCAACTCGACCCGATCACCCCGCCGAAGTACGCCGACATCGCCAGGGAATCGCTGTCGAACGCGACGAGCGTGACGCTGCCGGGCGGCGGCCACAGCGCGATCACCCCGGTCGAGAAGGTCGGGTCGTGCGGCCTCGCGGTCATGCTCAGCCTGATCGCGAGCGGCACCACGCCCAACACGGCCTGCGCCGGCACGCGCTGGTGACCACCTACAGCAAGCTGCCGCCGCAGATCTCGGGCGACCCGGCGACGCCGTCGCCGAGTCCCTCGCCGAGCCCGACGCCGGCCCCGAGCGCCTCACCCTCCCCGGTGCCGAGCCCGCCGCCGACCGGGAACGGTGGCAACCTGCCGGGCCTGCCCAACACCGGCGCGGGCGGCCAGAGCGGCACAACGCCCCCCGCCTGGCTCTGGCTCCTGTTTACCCCCGTCGCCCTGATCGCGCCGCTGACTTCCTGCGCCACCGCCGCAGGGCACGCGTAAGCACGCGCAACGCGCATCGAGTACACCCAGAGCGGCCCGCCGAGATCCCCGGCGGGCCGCTCCGCATTTCCATGGGTGCTGCGCTCGCTGGCCGCATACCAGCCTGGCGCAAGAACCTGGCAAGCTCAGTCCGCGCAGGCGGACTTCGCGAACCCGTAGGGGTCCTTCAGCCAGGACTTCAGTCCCGCACCGGCACCTACCGATTCCCAAGCACACGCCGCCCGAACTGCCCCAGCAGCACATCATACGGCGGATCGTTCTCGGGGTGATGCTCGAAGCGGGCGCGCTCGAAGTATTGCACCGTGTAGGTCTGCCCTTGCCCATTTTCGAGCCGCTCCTGATACTCCTCGGTAATCGGGTAGCCGAACTGCGCCAACCCGCCGTTGAACTGCCAGTAGTCGCGGAAGCTCCCTTGCGGAATTGTGCCCGGTCTCGGTGAAGTAGCTCGCGCCCGGGATGGCGGCGGCGGGGGCATCGGCACCGCCGTGGATGCGCCGCCCGAACTGGCCGAGTTGCACCTTGTAGGGGTCGGGCGCGTTCGGGTGATACTCCAGCCGCACGCGCTCGAAGTACTGCACCGTGTATTTCTGCCCATCCTCCAGCGTCTCGGTGAACTCGTCGCTGATCGGGTAACCGTTGATCGCCAGCCCGCCATGCTCGCGCCAGTAGTCGCGGAAACGCCCCTGCACGCAGTGGCCGGTCTCGTTGAAGCAGTTCGGCCCGGCGAACGGCGTCCGCAGCACGTAGAGTCCCGCGTTGATGTCGCTCAGCAGCACCAGATCCCCCACCACCACCACGCCCCAGACCATCGGCGCGGTCGGGTGGTAGCCGAAGGGGTCGCCCACGGCGGGCGGCACGTACGAGCCGATCTCGCGCGGCGCACGCGGGTTCGAGAGATCGAGGACGCGCACGCCGTCGCTATACCAGGAGAGATAGGCGGTCGTGCCGACCACCACCGGGTTGTGGATCGTGTACTGGAACGCCCCGCCCGCCCGGCCGCTCGCCGCATCCGCCGTCGAAAACTCGCCCACCTGCTCCGGATCGCCCTGATCCCGCACATCCCAGACGCGCAGCCCGCCCCAACGCCCGTTGCGCGGCCCGGAATACTCATCATCCGTCAGCATCAGCGACTCGCCGGAGAAGAGCAGCGCCGAGTGGGTCGCGCCGCCGCTGCTGTAGACCGTGCGGCCGAGATAGCGCGGGTTGGCCGGGTCGCTGATGTCGAGGAAGATCGCGCCCGCGTCCCAGTAGGAGACGACCACCACCGTCCCGGCCGCGTTCACCGTGACGCTGTGGCCGAAGAAGGCCTGCCCCGCTGTCGGCTGAATCCCGCCATCGAGCGTCGCGCCCCACGAACTGACCTGCACCGGGTGGCGCGGATCGGTCAGATCGACCAGCCGGAAATCTCCCACATGCTCGTAGGTCTCGGCGTAGGGCACCGCCACCAGCGCGTAGACCCGCCCGTCCCGCACGAAGAGGTGCAACTCGTGCCCGCCCGGCGCGCCCGTGCCGCCCGGCCCGCTCGACCAGAAGCCGAGGTGCTCCGGGCTGCGCGGATTGGTCACGTTCCAGAGATCGAGCCCGCGCGGCGCGTCGGACGAGCGCACGCAGGCCTGGATTCCAGTGACCAGGAGATCACCACTGAAACTCGGCGTATCGACGCTGATGACCTCGGTATCCTCCTGCGAGGTCCCCTGAATCTGCGCCACCGCACCCACGAGCGTCGGATTGCTCGGATTGCTCAGGTCGATGATCCGCACGCCGGTGGCCGGGCAGCGCGCCGGGTAGCTGCTCGCCTGCCCCCAGGTGCCGACATAGGCATACCCCTCGTGCGCCCACACATCGGCATTAAACCCCGGCAGCGCCAGTTCCCCGAGCGGCTCCAGCCCGACCGCCTCGCCCCCCGGCACGCCGGATGCGACCCGCGCACTCCCCCCGCTCCCCTCGCCGGTGGCCGCGCCGACCCCCGGCACCGCCGCCAGCAGCGGCGCGAGCAGCAGCGCCAGCAGCCCCGCGATCAGCCACACCCGATTCCCGCGTCGTCCCTGCCTCACGACTCGCCTCCGTTCCCCTGCCTGCCATCGCCGCGCCGCGATGCTCACGCGCAACCCGAGGATTCTACCACCGGGCAGACACCCCTCCCTTGAACGCACCGCCATCCGGCGCGGTTGTACCACGCCCGCACCCTCGCGCGGACAAATGTGTGATATTTGCTGCGATCTCCACGTTCTCTACGTTAAGCCTGTGTGCTGGGACTGCACGAACCGCGCCATCGGAGATAATCCGTCCGGTCGGGGCACCAACCCTCGCTACTCGAGTCGAGCGATCGTTGTTGAGGAGGAGCAAGCACGATGGGGATGAATGACCCTCGCAACCAGGGTACGCCACCGGGGATGCCATACCAGGGCGGCCAAAGCATGCCGCCCGGGCAGCCGTACGGCGGTCAGGGTGGGTTCCCCCAGGGCACGCCACCATATCCGGGCACTCCCGGCGGCCCCCCGCCGATGATGCCTGCGCAGGGCGGCGCGCCCGCACCGCGCAGGCGCGGGTGGGTGATGCCGGTCGCGATCATCGGCGGCATCGCCCTCTTCGGCTGCCTCGGCTGCATCATCCTCGGCGTCATTGTGTCGGCGCGGGGCGGCAGCGCCACCCCGACCGTGGCGGCGGCGAACCTGGCGACCAGCACCCCCGCAGCGACACGCACGGTCGCGCGGACACCGGGCGGGTCGGCCCAGGCCGGCGGGCCCACCCCCACCGCCGCCCCGATCGTCATCTCCGGCTGCGGCAGCGCGTCGATCAGGAACCCCAGCTCCCAGGTGAGCAAGGACATCGATCAATGGAATCGCGTCGTCAAGAGCGCCAACGAGATCACCCGCGCCTGGAACGCCTTCTACGACGCCGCCAAGTTCAACTACGATGAAGCAGCGGGCAACCAGGCGATCGTCGCGCTCGCCAATACGTTCCTCGCCACCGCCAATGCGAACCTCCCCGCCCTCCGCGCGGAGACAACCTCCGGCCGCTTCGCGACGATGGCAAAGCTCCAGGTTGCCGACGCCGAGGCGCAAATCGCCTTCGTCACCCCCTACCGCGACGCGGTGGCCAACTCCGACAAGACCGCCTGGAACCTGGCGATCGACAAGTATGGAGCGCTGAAGGGCACCAATGACGCCCTCGAAGCCGAGGTCGACAACCAGTGCGCCTACTGGCGCTCCGTATAACCCCCTCGCCGCATCTCTCATGTACACAAAGCGGGGCGCATCGTGCGCCCCGCCGCCCTTCCCAATCGCGGAATCCTGCCCCCCACCCGCCGTCATCGCCACCCGACAATGAAACTCCTGCTACACTTCCAACGTAATTTCCAGGTGTAGTGGGCGATCGCGTTGTCGCCCGAGAGGGTAAGGGAGATGCAGGATCAACCCCGGCGTTTGCGCTCCACGGCCGTCAGTCTCGGCCTCGTGGGGGCGCTCGCACTCAGCCTGAGCGCCTGCGGCACGCCCAGCGCCAGCGCGACGCGTCGTTGCATCGACGAAACCAACGTTCGCGTGACCGACCAGGCCTATCCGATTGTCGGCGACGACCAGTGCCTCGTCACCACCACCCCGACCACCTCCGGCAGCTTCGGGACAACCTCGCGCTACCGCTATTATTACGGCGGGACGGTGAACAGCGGCTACGTCTACGGCGGGTCCTTCACGGTCCCGTCCAACTACCGGTCGAGCACCTCCAGCTCGCGCCGCTGGTACAACCCCGGCACCTGGCGCAGTTCGAGTTCCAGCAGCTCCAGCAAGTCGAGCACCTCCAGCACTTCCAGCGGCGGCTCCAGCACGACGAAGTCCGGCGTCTCCACCGGCGGCTTCGGCAGCAGCGGCAGCAGCGGCGGCAAGAGCGGATCGAGCAGCAGCTAACCGAAGGGAACGATGGATCGACGCACCGCCACCCCGCGCCCCAACCACGCGCAGACCGTCCAGGCGCAGGGCTTGATCTACAACGACACCACGCTGCCGAGCGGCGCGGTGCGCCAGTTCTGGGACGAGTCGGCCTACTACGCCTTCTCGATGAGCGAGATTCTCCGCCTGGAGAAGGCGACGCAGGAGTTGCACGACCTCTGCCTCCAGGCGGTCGATCACGTCATCACCAAACGGCGCTACCACGACTTCAAGATCCCCGAGTTTGCCTGGGCCGCGATCGAGGAGTCCTGGGAGATCGATTCCCCCTCGATCTACGGGCGGTTCGACCTCTGCTACGACGGCAAAGGCCCGGCCAAGCTGCTCGAATACAACGCCGACACCCCGACCTCGCTGCTGGAGGCCGCCGTCATCCAGTGGTACTGGATGGAGGAGACCAATTACGGCGCGGACCAGTGGAACTCGATCCACGACAAACTCGTCGCCTGCTGGCAGCGCCACGCGCCGCGCATCCCCAACCGTCGCGTCCACTTCGCCTACACCGGCGCGGAGGAGAGCGGCGAGGACCTGATGACCGTCACCTACCTGCGCGAGACCGCCAACCAGGCCGGGCTCAGCACCCACACCATGACGGTCGAGGAGATCGGCTGGGACCACGACAACAACCGTTTCTCCACCACCGACCGCGAGCCGCTGACGACGATCTTTAAGCTCTACGCCTGGGAGTGGATGTTCGGCGACGACTTCGGGCAGCTGGCGATCGCGCAGCGCAACTTCACCCAGTGGATCGAGCCGCCCTGGAAATGCATCCTCTCCAACAAGGCGATCCTGGCGCTCCTCTGGGAACTCTTCCCCAACCACCCGAACCTGCTGCCCGCCTACCTCGGCAACCCCAACACACTCACCAACTACGCCCAGAAACCGATCCTCGGGCGCGAGGGGGCCAACATCAGCCTCGTCACGCGCGGCAGCACCCTCAGCCAGCCCGGCCCCTACGGCGAGGAGGGCTACGTCTTCCAGCAATACGCCCCGCTCCCCGACTTCGACGACAAATACCCCGTCCTCGGCTCCTGGGTCATCGACGGCGAAGCCGCCGGCCTCGGCATCCGCGAGTCCGACACCCTGATCACCGACAACCTGAGCCGCTTCGTCCCGCATGTTGTCGAGGACTGAATGAAAGCGAGGCTCCTATTTCAATCCTGCTCCGGTTGCTGATACAATAACACTGCCTCAAAGTTGCAGCACGTCTTCATGGTGGTGCAAAAACCGTCTCCCACAATGCGTAAGGGAGTTGATCATGGGGAGTGGTCAGCGGAAACCGGAGCACGCAACCTACTGCGATCAATGCGGGACGAAAAATCGCGAAAAAGCACGCTTTTGTGCTACTTGTGGTGCTGAAATGGTACCGCATTCCTCACGACCGATAGGAAGTCACACGTCTGTCGGTAGGAAACCGGGTATCTCACGCCAAAATGTCAGGGCTAGATCGCATCCGATTACTGATGATACTGATGAAAATGAGCAGCAGGCAGTAGAGGGCAGGAAATCGATTCCGAGGCCAACTGCTAGAATCGATGGCTTCCCTCATACCATCCAGGTTTCCGCGAGGCTACTGAATTGGCCCGAGTTCTGTCCGTGCTGCATGCGTCATGCTAATACTCTCCTGGCCCTCAGCTACACTCGAACCACGGGACAGCGAGTTATCCATGATACGACCCGATCGTGGGACATTCCCTATTGCCAGACTTGCCTCGAGCACGTCGAGGCATTGCAATATGCCCAAACATCGCTTCGGACAGCGCGAACGACGCTTACGCTGCTCCTTGTTCTAGCAGCTATATTATCGTTGACCCTTGCTTGTCTCCAGTTGCCAACCGCAGCTCTACTGGCGCAGGGGGCATCGCAACAGCGGTCTTTGCTGTCTGGTGGTATCACACAAAGGACTATCCGAACGCACAGCGGCTATTCGCGACAGCAGAAGACTTGTGTGGCCCAGCATGCTGTAACGTTGAGGCAGCAGTCAGCTATGGCGGGTGGTATGGAAGTGTCCAGACTTTCGGCTTCAAACGAAGTGACTACACAAAAGCGTTCGAGAGAACAAATCTTCAGAAGGTGTTGCGCGGAGTGAACAGTGCTGATGACTGGGCGTGACGTTGGAATAGCGGCACTTATTAAGTTGCAGCCCATCGAGGTAGCCGCTGATGTTTTGTGATCAATGTGGGGAGAGTCACCGTCTCGAAGCCCAATACTGCCTGACAGATGCGGCACAACTTCCGACAACTCGGACTCCAAATTCGACGCTGCCCACAACACCAGATATTGGGCCATTCATATCAATGGATGAACCGCTATCTCAGGATAAATCCTCACCTGGCATATCACCCAGCTTCGCCGGGGCAATCACGGAGGGACAACCCTGGAGGTTCTGGGAAACTCAGGAGTTCAAGCCAGGAGTCATAGCGGGCGCTGCTGTGACGATGTTTGTGCTAATTTTCGTGTTTGCCCAATCTGCGCGCAATGGGAGTAGTATCCCTGGCTACCTCCCTGGGCCGCTGCTGTAATTGCCATCGCTATCACCTGGATAGTACTTTCCTGCTCATGTTAGGCTTCCCTCGCAACGGAACATTGCTTGATCCTTATTGGGCATTGTTGTTATTCAGTGTCGTAGCAGGTGCAATTGTTGGATTTGTGATCCTGGCCGTAATTATACTGCTCATGCTTGCTGCAACAGGTAACTCTAGGGATCGCAAGCGTCGGCGTTGAATGGCGCAAAGAGCTTATTCGCTAACAACTCAGTAAGTTTTCGTATACATCTTACTCGCTACCCCCGCCGCCACGCGCGGAACGCACCCAGCAAATCGTCGCGCATCCGGGGCGAGAGATCGTCCTCGCTGAGCGTGCCCGCGAGCCGTATCGTATCGCGCAGTTGCTCGACGTACGCGCGGCAGCCGCTGCACATCGACAGATGCTCCTCGAACCGCGCCCGCTCCACGGGCGCGAGGGCATCTTCGAGGTAGTCGGTGACCAGCTCGACCAGTTCCTGGCAGGTTAATTCGGGCGCGGGCATCACAGCAGCCCTACTCTTTCGCGAGATACGATTCCAGCGCGCGGCGTACCTTGGACCGCGCGCGGTGCAACAGCACCCGTTGATTGGTCTCAGATATTTCCAAAGTATTACAGACTTCTTCCGCCGACCAGCCATCGACATCGCGCAGCGTCAGCACTGTGCGCTGCGTCGGCGGCAGTTCGTCGATCGCCGCCCGCAACCGCTCGCGCGTCTCGCGCGCCAGCAGTCGCTCCTCCGGCAACTCGCGCCAGCTCTGCGGTCGCGACACCCAGTGCCCCGCGTCGGGGTGCCCGGGAGCGGGTGGAAACGGTCGGGATCGACGGCCTGCTCGCCCCCCTCGGTCGCATCCATCAGCGCTGAGAACGGAATCGTCCGCCCATCGCGCACCGCGCGCGTCTTCGCCCGGTTGGTGAGGATGTTGAAGAGCCAGGTCTTCAGCGACGACCGCCCCTCGAACCGGTCGAGACCGCGCAGCGCCCCCAACCACGTCTCCTGCACCACCTCCTCCGCCGTCGTCTGGTCCGCCACGAAGAGCCGCGCCAGCCGCACCAGCGGCCCCTGGTACCGCTCCACCAGTTGCACGAACGCCGCCTCATCCCCACGGCGCAACGCCGCGAGCAACTCCGCATCGTCCGGCAGCCTAGTCACAGTCATCGGCAACAACTTTCAGGAGTCGTCGCCGCGGCTTCGCGGAGTCAGTGGCTGCAGACCTGGGCTACCAGCTACAAACGAGATCCTTACGACTTACGACTTACGACTTACGACTCGCTTACACCGCCGTCCACCCCCCGTCCACCATCAGCGTCTGCCCGGTGATGTAGCTGGCGGCGGGAGAGCAGAGGAAAACGACCGGCCAGGCGACATCCTCCGGCTCGCCGAAGCGCCCGAGCGGCGTCTTCCGCAACCCGGCCTCGCCATACGGCATCCCCGGCTGGATCAGCGGCGCGACCAGCGCCGTCTTGATGATCGCCGGTCCGACCGCGTTGACATTGATCCCCTGCGGGGCCAGTTCGGCGGCGAACTGCCGCGTCAGCTGCACGATACCACCCTTCGACGCCGCATACGCGGCCCGGTCGGGGTGCCCGACCATGCCGAACGTCGAAGCGAGATTGACGATCCGCCCGCTCCCCCGCGCGATCATCGACGGCACAAACGCCTGCGTGCAAAGGAACGTCCCCTTCAGGTTCGTGTCCAGCACCTGGTCCCACTCCTCCTGGGTACGAGACGATGCTGCTGCGCCCGACCGTGCCAGCGTTATTCACCAGGATATCCACTCGGCCATCGAACGCGGCCAGCACCCGCCAGCCGCGCGTCGCACCTCCGCGCTGACGGCGATATCCACCGTCGCCACGACCGCGCGCCGCCCCTGCGCCTCCACCAACCCCCGCGTCTCCGCCAATTCGCTCGCCGTGCGCGCCAGCAGCGCCACATCCGCGCCCGCCTGCGCCAGCGCAATCGCGATCGCCCGCCCGATCCCCCGCCCTGCCCCGGTCACCACCGCCACCTGCCCCGTAAGATCGAATGGCGACGACATCAGCAACGCTCCCCAATCACGCCCCCTCGCAGGAGCGGTCCATGAACCGCCCTACCCCATGTGGCAACCACCAGACAGAGACACCGGGCGTTCAGCGAAACACCCCCACAAATCGGTGCCACCCGCTACCCCAGGCGCAAGCATAACACGACTCCATCCCGCCCCCGCGATACCACCCCCACCAGCCGGATTGATCCGGCGCATTGTGTAGCCCGCTCCACCAAACACCACCCGCGCTCCTCGAAATTCCCACCCTCCCCTCATCAGGGGAGGGGTCGCCGCCCGCAGGCGGCGGGGAGGGGTTAAACCCAAAGGGGGCGACCTCTCGGCCGCCCCCTCGCATCACCTCATTTAGCCCAACCGCTACGCCGTCTTCTCGTACTCCAGCACCCGGTCATTGACCGTCATCAGGAGCGGGCGGGTGCGGTTGCGAATCACGTTCGCATCCACGATGCACTTGCGGACCCCTTCGAGCGAAGGAATCTCGTACATCACGTCGAGCAGCACTTCCTCGATCGCCGTCCGCAGGCCACGCGCACCGGTCTTGCGCTCCTCGGCCTGCGACGCCGCCGCTTCGAGCGCGTCGTGCGTGAAGACCAGCTCGACGTTGTCCATCCCGAAGAGTTTCTGATACTGCCGCACCACGGCGTTCTTCGGCTCGGTCAGGATGCGCATCAGCTCATCGCGCCGCAACTCGTCGAGCGCGACGTGGATCGGCAACCGCCCGATGAACTCGGGGATCAGGCCGAACTTGAGCAGATCGTCGTGATCGACGTGGTGCAGCATGTTCTCGGTCGGCAACTCGCCCGAGCCATCCTCGGCGGCCATCGTGAAGCCGAGGCGGTTCTTCTTGCCCAGCCGCTTCTCGATCACCTTGTCCAGCCCCTCGAACGCGCCGCCGACGATGAAGAGGATGTTGCGCGTGTCGATCTGGATGTATTCCTGGTGGGGGTGCTTGCGCCCGCTCTGCGGCGGCACGTTCGCCACCGTCCCCTCGATGATCTTCAGGAGCGCCTGCTGCACCCCCTCGCCCGATACGTCGCGGGTGATCGAGGGGTTGTCGCTCTTGCGGGCGATCTTGTCGATCTCATCGATGTAGATGATGCCGGTCTCGGCGCGGGTCACGTCGCCCGCCGCCTGGATCAGCCGGAGCAGGATATTCTCGACATCCTCGCCGACATAGCCCGCCTCGGTGAGCGCGGTCGCGTCGGCGATCGAGAACGGCACGTCGATCAGCTTCGCGAGCGTCTGCGCCAGCAACGTCTTGCCGCAGCCGGTCGGGCCGAGCATCAGGATGTTGCTCTTCTGGAGATCGACCTCGTCGTCCCCCTGCTGCCCGGCGCTGATCCGCTTGTAGTGGTTGTAGACCGCGACGGAGAGATACTTCTTCGCCTGGTCCTGGCCGATGACGTACTGGTTCAGTTGCTCGTAGAGCTTCTTCGGCGTCGGGATGCGCGTGAAGGTCCGCTCCGGGCGCGGCGTGGGCGCTTCCTCCTCGTCGATGATCTCCCGGCACAGCTCGACGCATTCGTCGCAGATATAGACCGAGCCTGGGCCGGCGATCAGGCGCCGAACCTCCTCTTGCCCCTTCCCACAGAACGAGCAGCGATACTGTACCCGCCCGCCGCGCGTGCCCGACATGCTTTCCCCCCAGATTAGTAACGAGTAATGAGTAACGAGTAATGAGGAGGGACGGAATCCCACTCGTTACTCGTTACTCGTTGCTCATCACTCCCCGTCTATCGTCCCGCCGTCGTCGTCAAGGCCACCGGATGGATGACCTCGTCGATGATCCCGTACTCCTTGGCCTCGTCTGGCGTCATATAGTAGTCGCGCTCGGTATCTTTCCGGATGCGTTCCAGTGTCTGTCCGGTGTGCTCCGCGTTAATTTCGAGCAGCGAGTTCACCAGCCGCAACGTCTCGCGCGCCTGAATCTCAACATCCGGAATCGCGCCACGGAAGCCGGTCGAACCCTGGTGGATGAGGATGCGCGAGTGCGGCAGCGCGAAGCGCTTGCCCTTGGTCCCCGCCATCAGGATGATCGACGCCATCGACGCGGCCATGCCGACGCAGAAGGTGGCGATGTCCGGCTTGATGTACTGCATCGTGTCGTAGATCGCCAGGCCGGAGTAGACCTCGCCGCCCGGGCTGTTGATGTAGATGCTGATCTCCTTGTTCGGGTCCTCGCCCGCCAGGAAGATCAACTGGGCGACGATCACGTTGGCGACCTGATCATCGATGGGGGTGCCGAGGAAGATGATGCGATCCTTGAGGAGGCGGGAGTAGACATCGTAGGTCCGCTCGCCGCGCGGGGTCGATTCGGTGACGTAGGGGATGACCGCCTGTGGCTTCGGGACGTAGATACCGGACATGGTCGGGTCCTTTCTCTGCCTGGGTCCATCGGTGCCAACGACGCGACGCAGTGTGGGCGCTGCCACCGCGCGTGTGCCGATCACGGTATGGCTCATGATACTGTGCCGGGTGGCTTGCGACCACCCGGCACAGCGGGAAATACGCTATTCCTTGTCGGCCTGTTGCTCGCCCTCGGTCTCCTCGCCCGCCTCGTCGGCAGACGCGACGGCACCAGGTGCCAGCACGGCGTCCACCGCCGCTTCCTGCTCCAACTCGGCCATCTGCGCCGTCTGATCGGAAACATCCTCGGCGCTCGCCTCGATCACCGCCTCGGCTTCCGGCTCTTCCGGCGGATCGGCCGGGCCGCGCCCCTCCGTCGCGATGCCGATGATGTGATCCATCAGCTTGCGCTCGAAGAGCTCGTTCTCCAGCAGGTTGCGGATGTAGTTCCCGGAATAGATCTGGCGCAACTGCTCGCGGCTCTCGGAATTGCCGATCATCCGCTCGACTTCGGCGTCGATATCCTGGGCGCTGACCGAGACCCCCTCGCGGGTGGCGATCTCGCGCAGCACCAGCGAATTGCGCAGCCGCCGCGCCGCCTCGGGGCGCAGTTCCTCGCGCAGTTCGTCCTCGCTCTGCCCCTTCAGGCGCAGATAGGCTTCCAGCGTCTGCTGCTCCTGCGACAACCGGTTCCGCAGATCCTCGACATCGCTATCGACCTGCTTATCGATCATCACCGGCGGCAGTTCGACCGTCGCCAACGCGCTCATCGCGTTGACCACCTCGCTCGCCACCTCGTTGCGGGCCTTCTGGCGCTCGGCGCGCATCAAGTCCTTGCGCACATCGTTGCGCAGGGCCTCCACGGTCGTCGCGCGGCCCTCGCTGGCCGAATTGGCGAACTCGTCGTCCAGTTCGACCAGTTCCTGCTCCTCGATCTTCTTCAGCGTGAGGGTGTAGACCATCGTCTTGCCGCGCATCCCGGCCTCGGCGGTCTCGTCATCCTCGCCGAACGCGATCTCGACCGACTTGATCTCGCCAACCTCCGCGCCGATCAGCGCGTCGCGCAGCTGCGGGAAGAGGTTGTCCTGACCGAGCACGTAGACGCTATCCGTGATCGGCTCGCGGTACGGCTCGTCGGCCCCCTTCTCCCACAGCTCCACGTCAACCGTGACGCGGTCCCCCTCCTGCGCGGCGCGGGCCTCGGCGGGCTCGTTCCAGGGGCTGCGGTTCGAGCGCAACCGCTGGATCGTCTCCTCGACCTGCTCGTCGGTCACGGCGACCGGGCGCGGCTCGGCGCGCACCTCGCCATACCCGGCGAGATCGATCGTCGGGTAGACCTGCACCGTCACCTTGAAGGCCAGCGGCTCGGTCTGGTAAATCTCGACATCCGGCTCGCCGACCGGGTTGATCGCCTCCTGTTCGAGCGCCCGCTGATAGAGCGGGTCGAGCAGATCGCGATCGGCCTGCTCGATCAGCACCTCGCGCCCGAGCATCCGCTCGATCACGAAGCGCGGGGCCTTGCCCGGGCGGAACCCCGGCAGGCGGACCTGGTTGACCACCTTGCGATAGGCGCGCTGCAGGGCCTTCTCAAACTCCTGCTCATCGGTGGTGATATCGAGGACCACCTGGCTCTCCGGGAGCCGTTCGACAGCGACGTTCACGAATCCTTCCCCTCATCCCGGTCAATCAACGAGCGGCAATGCGCCGCCGACCTTCCTCATAGGCGGATTATTTCCCCGCCACCACAGAGACTCATCCAGTATAGCATAGGGGGCAATTGGCCCTAAAGCCCGAAAATCCAGCCAGATTGTACTGATCGAGTGGGAGAACGGGCGAAACGGCGAACGGGCGACACATTTTCGACAAGTCACCAGCCTATTTCGTCCCCTACTCTACTCCCCTAGCGCGAGTAACCCGGCCAGGAGACAGCGCAGCATTTCGCCCGCTCGCCCGCTCGCCCATTCGCCGTTTCGCCCATTCGCGTTCACGCTTCGCTCATCGACTGCAGCGCCGCCACGATCCGCTCCTCGACACTCTTCCCGCTGTCGCGCGGCAGGCGATTCACCGCGACATTGGCCTCGGCGAGCGTGTAGCCCAGCGCCTGCAACGCCTCGATCACCTCGCTATCGGCGCTGGTGGGCGCGGGACCACCCGCCGCGCCACCACCAATATCCGCCAGCTTGCCGCGCAGGTCCAGGATGATCCGCGCCGCCGTCTTGCGCCCGATGCCGGGGAGACGACTGAGAAAGGCGACATCCTCGCTGCTGATCGCATTCAGCAGCGGCTCGGCACGCGTCGCGCTGAGCACGCTGGTCGCCACGCGCGGCCCGATCCCGGTCACACCGAGCAGCAAATTGAAAAGCGCCAACTCCTCGGTCGTGCCGAAGCCGTACAGCGCCAGCTGATCCTCGCGCACATAGAGAAAGGTGTGCAGTCGCACCTCGGCATCGATCTCGCCCGCATCGGCGATCGTCGTGCGCGAGGTATGCACCTGCAACACCAGCGGCCCGATATCGATCAGCAGACTATCGCCCGAGCGGCCGACGAGCCGCCCCTTCACCGCCGCAATCATGCGAAGTACGAAGTACGAAGTACGAACGACGAAGTACCAACGAGGAGAGGCGGTTGCGTTACAGGCGTGTGCATAGGTGCCCCCGCAAGTGAACTCACTTCGTACTTCGTACTTCGTACTTCGTACTTCCATTCTCCCGATAGCGCGACGCCACCGGCCCCACCTGCCCCTGATACTTGGAGTTGAGCGCCGGGTGCCCATAGGGGCGCTCGGCGGGCGCATCCATCTGCATGAACGAGAGTTGGCCGATCTTCATGCCCGGCCAGAGCTTGATCGGCAGCGGCGCGACATTGCTCAACTCGAGCGTAATCTGCCCATTCGCCCAGCCCGGATCGACAAACCCGGCCGTCGCATGAATCAGCAACCCCAGCCGCCCGAGCGAACTCTTCCCCTCCACCCGCGCGACCACATCATCCGGCAGCGTCAGCCGCTCCAAGGTCGTGCCGAGGGCGAATTCGCCCGGGTGGAGAATGAACGGCTGCCCCTCCTCGACCGTCACCGGCTCCATCAACGCCTCGTCCAGATCGCGCGGATCGATCGAGGTCGTGGTGTGCCGTCGGAACGCCAGGAACATCTGCCCCAGCCGGATATCGATCGACGCCGGTTGAATCTGGCTGTCAGCGAGCGGCTCGATCACCAGGCGACCTTCGGCCAGCAACCGCCGCAGCGTGCCATCGGAGAGGATCATCGCCCCAGCCCCCAATCCGCGAACACCACCAGCACGGCCCCGCCGAGCGCCATAGCCCACCCCTACCATCATCACCGGGAACGTACGTACACCAATGGCACCAGTGTACCACCCCGAGAGAGCCGGGGACAAGGGCAGCATCAGCCCCGCAGCGGATGAGCCTCGCTGCTGGTGTCAGTCCTCAGCTTCGGGGAATTGCCGGTGATAATCGGCGAAAGACCCGCGCCGCACCGGCTCGCTCGCCGCATCGGCGTAGGACGCCTCGATGCGCGCCTCGGCGGCCAGCGCGGCGATCACCCGCGCCAGCGTCGCCGCCGCCCGCTCCTGCGGGTCCAGATCCGCCGCGCGCGGCGCGAGCAGCGGACGCAGCGTCACAACGGCCCGTTGCTCCAGTTCCCCCAGCGCCGCCGTCACCCACGCGTCGTATCCGTCGTCGGCCAGCATCCCCTGTTCGTCCATCGTCCCCTCCCCGCCCGTCGCCCCAGCGCAAAATCCTGCACGCGCCCACCATGACAGGGCGCGGTGGAGCGGCGGTTGCGCCAGGGCAGCGCACGCGGTGGAGGGCCAGAGTTCGCGGGGGAGCATCGGCCGTATCGCGCCGCGCCGGGCAAGGGGAACCCGCCGGTTGGGTGCCGGCGGGCGGTAGGAGAAAGCAGCGGTGCGCTGCGTTTACTCCAACATAGCGGCGAGCAGTTGCGATCCGGTTGCGGCCCGGTGACGCAGACAGGGGAGGCCCGGCGCGGGAAACGCCGGGCCAAGGGGGAGGAGGGAATGGGTGTACCTCATCGAACGCGCGGCGGGCGCACTTGGGCAGGCTTCCGCCAAAGTCGTTAGTGAGATATCAAGAGGCATGGGAATACCCCGCCGCCTGCGGCCGGACCACCCCTTGCAGCCGGATTCATACAGCGCACGAACGTAGCCCGGAGACTTCATCTCCGGGCGGGCTGCGGATCGAGCACCAACGTTGACGACATTCCGCATTGGTTGGTGGAAGTTGGTGAAGCAGCAGGGCCTGGATGAGGTAGGCCCTGCCCCATGCGCTTCCGTCGCCGGGATCACCGGGCAAATATACCTTCAGGTCTACTAATCGATGTACGTTTCAATCACAACCGATCAATTCTTCCCCAACCTGGCACGATCCGGCCCCGCCCTCGTGGTACGGTATTGCAGAGGCGACACGCTTTGTCGTCCACCGAGCACTATCCGCGCCGCCCATTGGCCGCGCCCAACCCACGGAGGAGCCACTGTGACTGCAATACCTACCCCAGCCACCCGTTCAAGTCCCCCACCGGGTACCCGGGCCAAAGCGGGTGCGGCGGGGATTGAGGGGCCAACCTACCGCCAACTGCGCAGTTTCGCGCACACCCCGATCGCCAAAATCCCGCACTGCTGCGCGGATTTTGCCCACCCTACCCTGCCCCGAGTGAAGAGGAAGAGGAAGAGTTTTCAAATGCAAAACAAAACCCTACTTTTCCGGCGTAATTCACTTACACCCCTGGGAACCTTCTCCCCGCCAACGCCGTACACCATCGAGAAGCGATCGAGCTACCACACAGACAGGGGATAGGATGCATCACGCAGGCCGCAACCCGGGCAGCCAGCTCCCGACCGTCGCCCTCTGGCTGGGCGCGCACTGGCGATCCTCCTCGCCGCCTGCGGCGGATCGGGCAGCTCGGCAGCACCGCCAGCAACCACCGCCCCGGTGGCCTCACCGGCCACGACCACCATCCGCGTCCCGCAGAGCGCCAACCAGACCGCCCTCACCGAAGAGCACACCCTGACCCTGCCCAGCGGCTTCCAGATCGCCGTCTTCGCCGCCGGGATGAGCAAGACCCGCTTCCTGGCCTGGAGCCCCGAGGGCGACCTGGTCGCCTCCGACATGACCCAACTCCGACGGCAAGGTCTACATCCTCCCCGACCGCAACCACGACGGCACCGCCGACGACCGCGTCATCTTCGCGCGCGGCCTGGAGAACCCGCATGGCCTCGCCTTCCACGACGGCTTCCTCTACATCGCCGAGGAGGAGCGCGTAATACGCCTCCCCTGGCGCGGCGGCCAGCCCGCCGCAGGTTCACCCGAGGTCGTGATCCCCAACCTCCCCGGCGGCGGGCACTACACCCGGACCATCGGCTTCGGCCCCGACGGCAAGCTCTACCTCTCGATCGGCTCGAGCTGCAACGTCTGCGACGAGCAGGACGATCGCCGGGCGCGGGATCGTGCAGTACAACGCCGACGGCAGCGGCGGGCGCGTCTACGCCAAGGGACTCCGCAACGCGGTCGGCTTCGTTCAAGCACCGGGCAGCGACGAACTCTGGGCCACGAACAACGGCCGCGACGGCCTCGGCGACGACATCCCGCCCGAGACGATCAACCTCGTGCGCGACGGCAACGACTTCGGCTGGCCCTACTGCCACAACGGCCGGATCAAGGACAAGGAGTTCGGGCGGCTCGGCTCCTGCGACAAAGTGACGCGCCCGGCCTTCGAGATGCAGGCCCATTCCGCCCCGCTCGGCCTCACCTTCTACCCGGCAGCGCCTTCCTGCCGACTACAACAGCGACCTCTTCGTCGCCTTCCACGGCTCCTGGAACCGCACCACCCCCACCGGCTACAAGGTCATCCGGGCGCGCTTCACCAACGGCCAGCCCACCGGCAAGACCGAGGACTTCATCACCGGCTGGCTCGGCGCAAGCGGCAACGCCTGGGGCCGCCCCGTCGACGTCAGCGTCGGCCCCGACGGCAACCTCTACATCACCGACGACGCCCTCGGCATCGTCTACCGCGTCAGCACCGCCGGTCAATAGCAAGAAGGCAGGAGAACCTTTCTCCTGCCCATCTATCCGACTGCCCGACTGCCCGACTGCCCGACTACCTCGTCACCTGCGCCAGCACGATGCGCCCGAACTGCCCGAGCAGGATGTCGTAGGGCGCGACATTCTCCGGGTGGCGCTCCAGGCGGGCGCGCTCGAAGTACTGCTCCAGGTGTTGCCATCCCCCAGCTTCTCGGTGATCACCTCGCTGATCGGATAGCCGAACTGCGCCAGCCCGCCATTCGCCGACCAGAAGCCATAGAAATCGTTCGGCACGTTGTGCCCGGTCTCCGTGAACCAGACCATCGTCGAGTCGGGCATGCCGGGCGGGTCGGCCGGGTGATGCGCCGCTCGAACTGGCCGAGCAGCACCTCGAACTGCACGTCGGCGCTCTCGGGGGTGATACTCCAGGCGGGTCCGCTCGAAATACTGCACGGTATAGGGCTGGCCGCCCTCTTCCAGCACCGCTGAACCCCTCGCTCAGCGGGAAGTCGTTGATCGCCAGCCCGCCGGTCGCCTCCCAGTAGCCGAAGCGCCCACCCCGTGAACCCCGTCTCAGCGAAGTGGCGCTCCGGCTGGTTCACCTGCACCGCGAAGCGCGTGGAGCCAAGGATGCTCCCGCCACCAGCGGCGGAAGACTGTCGCGCCAGGCCGGTGCTCTCCTCGAAGCCGGTGGAGTCGAGCGTCAGCGCGAATCGGCCCTTCGTATCGGTGGTGACCTCGTAGGTCTGCCCGAAGACCTGGGCCACGTTCCACCAGCACGCTGGCGCTTCGCGCTCGCCGCCAGCCCTGCGCCGGTGATCACAAATTGCGTGCCCGGTGCCCCATGCGGCGCGACGCTCACCCCCGAGGAGGCGCCGACCACGCGGAAGACGAGCGGATGCCACCAGCGCGCCGCGCATCGCCCAGATCGTGAGGATTCGTCCCTTCATCTACTTCTCCTGGCCCAAGCAGCGCCAACGGCCGACGCGCCAGGCGTCGGCCGATCTCAATCTCCCGGTAGCGCCGGTTCCTCAACCCCGTCGCGCGTCAGGGTGCCATCGCGCACCTCCACCCGCTCCAGGTTCGGCAGGAGGCCAGCGGGGTAATTGCCGAGGTCGGTCGCCGTCAGCATCGTCTGAATCTCGTCCCGCTCGACGGTCTCGGTCACGAAGCGACGATGCGCCGGGTCCAGCTCGGAGGCCGCGTCATCGAGAAGCGCAAGATCGCGCCTTCGCTGCTCTCCTCGGTGGATCAGGTCGATCTCGGCCAGCTTCAGGGCCAGCACGGCGAGGCGCTGCTGTCCGCGCTGGCGAGCCGCATGTGCCAACCTCCATGCCGCCGAGCGTGAAGCCGATATCGTCGCGGTGCGGCCCGACGAGCGAGAGGCCACGCCGGTATTCGTGGCGGCGCTGCGTCCTCCAGATGGCCCTGGAAATCGCGCGACGATCCGCTCGCGCCCGTTGTGGTCGTAGTCGGCTCCCGCGCGCTCGCGCAGCGTGCTCGACTCGACCCCGGCCCGATAGACGATGTCGAGCGGTTCCTCGGTGCCGGTCAGCAGGGCGAAGCGCGCCCGCGCCAGCCGCCCCAGGTGCCGGTGGTCAACTCGCCGCGCCGGCGACGACGTAGGAGCCGAGGCGCACCAACTCCTCGTTCCAGTAGCTCATCTCCTGCTGCACCGCGGTCGTCCGCATTGCGCCCCTCCTGCGCGAATTGCCGAGGAGGCTGTTGCGCTGCTCGACGATGCGGTTGTAGAGGTTGAGCTGCCGGATGTAGTGGTTATCCACCTGGGCGATCGTGATGTCGAGGTAGCGGCGGCGAATGGAGGGGGAGCCGATGATCAGTTCGAGGTCTTGCGGCGAGAAGAGGACGACCTTGACCATGCCCACGGCGTCGCGCGCGTGCCGCCCCACGCCATTCACCTTGATCCGCTTGCGGGTGAGCCGCCCGGCCCCGTTGCCCGCGCCGTTCGAGCCGTGGTCGTAGCCGGTCGCCGACGGCGCGTTCGGATCGACCGACAGGCCGATCTCGACCTCGGCCGCGCCCTCGCGACGCTCGACCGTGCCGACGATCCGCGTGTAGGGCGGCATGCCGTACTCTTCGCCGCTCCCGAAGCGGATCAGCTCGCGCTCGACCCCGGCGCGCGGCGAGCGGGTCGTCGCCAGCAGGTAGAGCGCCTCCAGAAAGCTGGTCTTGCCGCTGGCATTCGCGCCGAAGAGGAGCAACCCGTGGCGGGGCACCGCGAGGTCGAGGTGGATGTAGTTGCGGAATTGCTCCAGTTGGAGCCGGGTCAGATACATCGGCGCGCAGGTGCCCCTTTCTGCGGCCACCGACCGCGCTCCAAGTGTAGCGCGTCGGGCGATCAGCAGCAACGGGCGTCCGTACTATGGCTCAGGCCACGGCAGCGGCCACGGCGCGACCCGCGACGCGACCGGAGAAGAGGCAGCCGCCCAGGAAGGTCCCTTCGAGCGCGCGGTAGCCGTGCATGCCCCCGCCGCCGAAGCCCGCGACCTCACCGGCGGCGTAGAGGCCCGGCAACGGCTGGCCATCCGGGCGCAGCACGCGCCCGCTGAGGTCGGTCTCCAGGCCACCGAGGGTCTTGCGCGTGAGGATGGAGAGGCGCACGGCGATCAGCGGCCCGGCCGCAGGATCGAGCAGGCGGTGGGGTCGCGCCACGCGGATCAGCTTGTCTCCCACGTAGGCCCGCGCGCCCCGGATCGCGGTCAGCTGCGCGTCCTTGCCGAAGGGGTTGGCGATCTCGCGGTCGCGCGCGGCGATGATGTCGTGGACGGCGGCGAAGTCAAGCAGCGGCTCGGGCGTGAGCGCGTTCATGCCGCGCACCAGTTCATGTAAATAGCGCGCGACGACGAAGTCGGCACCGTGCTGCTTGAAGGCCTCCACCGGTGCGGGCGCGCCGGGGAGCGCCCGGCTGAGGGTCATGCGCAGGCTGCGGCCGGTCAGGTCGGGGTTCTGCTCCGAGCCGGAGAGCGCGAACTCTTTCTCGATGATCCGCTGGGTCAGGATGAACCAGGTGTAGTCGTAGCCGGTGGTCATGATGTGCGCGAGGGTGCCGAGCGTGTCGAAGCCGGGGAAGAGTGGCGCGGGGAGGCGATTGCCGCGCGCGTCGAGCCAGAGGGACGACGGGCCGGGGAGAATGCGGATGCCGTGCATAGGCCAGATCGGGTCCCAGTTCTGGATCCCTTCGGTGTAGTGCCACATCCGGTCGCGGTTGATCACGCTCGCGCCCGCCGCCTCGGTGGCGCCGAGCATCCGGCCATCCACGTAGTCGGGCACGCCGGAGATCATGCGCCGTGGCGGTTCGCCGAGGCGCGCGGGCCAGTTGGCGCGCACGAGGTCGTGGTTGCCGCCGATGCCGCCGGCGGTGACGATCACCGCCTGCGCCCGCAGCGCG
Source organism: Chloroflexia bacterium (assembly GCA_046328475.1). GTDB lineage: Bacteria > Chloroflexota > Chloroflexia > Thermomicrobiales > CADCWN01 > CADCWN01. Next base: position 127,226 of record JAXLWN010000007.1, read on the forward strand.
AAGTCGCCCGCGACGACGCGGGAACTGGGCCTGCCGCGCTCGGTCGCGCTCGGCTCCAGGATGTCGCCGCGAACGCCGTCCACGGTGCCGTCGGTCAGCGTCAGTTCGGTGGCGCGATGGCGGAATTTGAGGATGACCTGGCCGCGTTCGGCCGCCTCGCGGACGCGGCGCACGAAGGGCTCGATCACGCCGGGGCCGGTGCCCCAGGTGACGTGGAAACGCGGGACGGAGTTGCCGTGCCCGGTCGCCAGGGAGCCACCCCGCTCGGCCCAGCCGACGACCGGGAACCAGCGCAGGCCGAGGGAGTACAGCCAGGGGTATTTCTCGCCGGCGGCGAAGTCGAGGTAGGACTCGGCCCACTGGCGCGGCCAGCGATCCTCCTCGCGGTCGAACGCGGCGCTGCCGAGCCAGTCCTGACGGGCGAGCGCCAGGGAGTCGCGGATGCCGAGGCGGCGCTGCTCGGGGGAGTTGACGAAGAAGAGGCCACCGAACGACCAGAAGGCTTGCCCGCCGAGCGACGCCTCGTTCTCCTGGTCGAGCAGGATCACGCGCCGCCCGGCGTCGGCGAGTTCCGCCGTGGCAACCAGCCCGGCGAGACCCGCGCCGATGACGATCGCGTCCGCATCGTAGGGCATCGCGGTGCTCCAGTCGTGAGTCGTGAGTCGTAGGTCGTGAGTGGGTAGCACGAGAGATAGCTTGACGCCGCACAGAAGGTGGCTTCTGTGCGGCGTCATTGTAAACGGGAGGGGTTGAGGGGGGAAGAATCTGGGCAGGGCCTGGGTCTACGCGATCTCATAGTCGGGATGGGTGCGCGTGCCCTGCTCATGCCAGTTGGTGCGGTAGAGGCAGTGGTCGCGGATCTCGTAGTCGGGGATGCGGCTGAGGCCGCGCTCGTGGTGCGCGGTGCGGTAGACGAAGGTGCCGCGCACCTCATAGTCGGCGAACTGGCTCGGGCCGCGCTCGTGCCAGCCGGTACGATAGAGCCGCCCGGAGCGGAGCTCGTAGACCGGACCGTTGCTCTCGCCGCGCTCGTGCCAGCGCGAGCGGACGATCTTGCCATGCGGCAGGGCGGCGCGCCCGAGTTCGGAGGACGAGGAGGCGCTGACCTGGAAGGCGGCGCTGCCGATCTGCACGCGGTCGCCGGGGCTGAGGGTCTTTTGCCCCTGGACGCGCACCTCGTTGACGAAGGTGCCATTGGTCGAGTTGAGGTCGGTGAGGATCGCCTGGCCGCGCTCTGCGGCGATCCGCGCGTGGTTGCGCGAGACGCGGTCGTCGGCGAGGACGATCGTGTGTCCGCCCTGGCGGCCGATGGTGATCTCGCCGTTGGTGAGCGGGTAGCAGCGCCCGGCGTTCGGACCTTCGACGACGATGAGGTAAAGCATCGCGCCGCGCAGGGCGAGGCGACCGCTCCCGGTCTGGTGCAAGCCGGTGAGGCGCCTGGAGATGAGGGTGGACTGCTCGATGTTGTCGGACTTCTGCATCTGCGTGTCACCTCCCCGCGTGGCGGTCGCTGGTAGGGACAATGGCCAGTACCGATGCGCGCGGGGTCGCCGTCCGCACCGCCGACCTGGGAGCAATCTGCCAGGACGTGCGCGGTGCGCGGGTAGCCGAATCTGCTATCGGTCCCGACCAGGATACAGACTTCACGACTGCCGCACCATCCCCCGATGGTCCCTGTCACCGTACTGGTCCTACGACGCGCGACGTAGCCCATCGCGGCAGGGGGGACGATCGGGCTAGCCGCAGCGTGGGAACGCGGGCCAATGGGGCGGTACCGGGTGGGGGACCGGCGATAGGCGGTGGGGGAGGAAAAGTGGGTTATGCCTGCCCGGCCGAAGAGGACGCGGGCAGGGGCGATCAGGTGATGACCTTGACGACGAGCTGCACGCCGCCGATCTTGACCTGGTCGCCGGGGTGGAGCGGGCGGTTGGTGATCCGCTCGCCGTTGACGTAGGTGCCGTTGGTGCTGTTGGCGTCGATCAGGATGGGCGGGCCGCCATCGCGCGCGATGCGGGCGTGGAGGCTGGAGACTTCGGGATCGGGGAGCACGAGGAAGGCGAGGCGCGGGTTGCGCCCGATCGTCAGGCCGTTGTGCAGGAGGACGGTGCGGCCCATGCTCTCGCCGCTAGCGACCACGAGCTGGTAGCTGCGCGCGTCGGCGGCCAGGGGGGCCTGCGGGGCGGGGGCAGCGGTGGTCCTGGCCAGCGGCGCTGGCGGGGGGGCAGCAATGGTGGGCTGGGCGTCGAAGTAGGGCTGGTGGGGAGAGGCGATGGGGGCCTGCGGGGCCGGGGGCAGGGGGAGCGACGCGGCGGGGGCGGGGACGGAGCCGAGGAGCGGGCGCAGTTCGAGGATGCGGCGGCGCAGGGCGTCCTCGCCGTGGAGTGTCGGGACGCCGGGGGCGTCGCCGAGCGCGGTGTGGCGACGCTGCCAGGCGAGGCTGATCGCGAGTTGGCAGATCTTGCCCTGGGCGCGGCGGGCGGTCGGCCCGGCGGTCGCCAGGACTTCGCGCAGGAGGGCCGTGCGCCCCCGGGCATTGGGGAGGGCGAAGTACTCCTTAGCGGTGATGATGCCGCGATCGACTTCTTCGGGGAGGAGGGTGCGCAGGAGGTCGGCCTGCTGGTGCCAGCCACGGATGACGAGGTAGCCGAGGATCGCCATCGTCGTCCAGGTGATGCCGTAGAGCGGGATGAAGGTGAGGAGCAGGCCGAGCGGGGAGTCGGAGAGGAGGTGTTCCAGCAGGGTCGCCAGGAAGTTGAAGGTGTTGTGCAGGGTGGCGGCGATGATGTAGCCGCCGATGGGGAGGAGCCAGCGGGCGGGGCTGCCGCGCCGGTAGGAGCGGGAGTAGCCGAAGGCGGCACCGGTGATCGCGGTGTAGACGGAGTGGTTCATCCAGCCGAGGCCGAGGCGGAGGAAGAGGGTGAGGGCGAGGCCGATCACGCCGCCGCCCGTGAGGCCACGGAGAAAGTAGCTGATGTCCTCGGTCATGGCGAAGCCGAGGCCGACGAGCGCGCCGAGGGTGATGCCGTCGACGTGGTCGTGGAACTCGTCGCGGTAGCGCAGGAAGATGACGAGGAGGATGAGGCCCTTGATGCCTTCCTCGACGACGCCGGCGATGGTGCCGTAGCCGATCAGCTCGGCGATGGAGGACTGGCTCAGCTCGATCGGGAGGAAGAGGGTGGTGTTGATGATGAAGGCGGGGGGGATGGCGATGGTGGCCCCGGCCAGGAAGGCGCCGATCAGGATGTAGCGATGGGTGCGCTGGTAGCGCTGGAGGAAGGGGAAGGCGAAGGCGATGGCGATGTTGGGGATGAGCGCCGCCGCGACGATGAAGGGTGAGCCGATGAGCGCCACGGAGCCGCCGGTGAGGACGTCGAGGCCGACGGTGACGATGGTGCAGCCGAGGCAGAGGGTCCAGAAGAAGGAGACGGCGGCCAGGAGGTACTGGCGGTTGGAGCGCCGACCTTCGGGGACGAGGATGAATTGGGTGGTGCTGCCGGACATCGGGCCTCGGGTGACGGGTGGACGGTGCGTCAGCGGGTCAGTGGATCGGTGAGTTTGTGCGTTCGTGTGTTCGTGCGTTCGTGGTGCGGTGCTGGGTGAGTGGGGTGATTGTACCTGATGATACGGCAGGATTGGGTGTGGTGTTTCGCGGCGGAGAATTATGTCGCGTGGCGATGCGATGGGTGGCAAAAGTAGGTTTGTTTTTGCATTTTCACTTTTCCTGCTCCTCCGGGCGCGAACGGGGCGTGGAGAGTGAGGAGGGAGAGTGGAGAGTGGAGAGAAGAGAGAAGGAGAGGGGTGAGGGGAGACGAGAAGACCGCAGAGGCGCGGAGACGCTGAGAACGACGCGGAGACGACGGGGAGTGGAGAGAAGAGAGTGGAGAGAAGAGGGTGAGGGACGGATGCTGCGCTGCGCGCAGCATGACAGGGAGGAGGGGCGGACTGCGGGATGGTGGTGTAGTTGGGGCGGGGTTGGCCCCTAAATCCCCGCATGCGGAGGACTTGAACGGGTGGCTGGGGGTGTGGGTGGTGATCGCGGTGTGTACCTCCGTGGTGGGCCGGTGGTGACCTGGGTGTGCGGGATGGGTGGGCCGGATGATTGTTCGGCCGCTATTTATACGTACCCGCTGGGAGGGACAAAGCATGCCATGTTGGGTGAAAAGTGGCGAATTGGAGGTTGGGGAGACAGGGGTTACGGGGCGGGGGGGCGTGGGGGTGATCGTGTGGGCGGTTGGCGATGTTGGATGGGGGATGGCGAGGCGAGTGCCGGTCCAACGAGGGCGGGTCTGAGACACGGCCCTACCGAGGTGGTGGCAGTTTTTTTTGGCGGCGTTGTGGCGTTTGATAGGACCGGTATACTCGGTTTTGATGGTAAGGAGGAGATGATGGCACGAGAGGACGCTGGGGTGGGGCGGTTTCCGCGTTTGCTGGCGGGGCAGTTGAGCTTGAATTACGTCAACACACCGATCCGAGGGCGAATACGCCGCGCGAATTTATCCACACCTATGGTGATCTGATTGGGTGGGCGGGGTATGCGGGGTGTTGTCGGAGGGAGAGGGGCGGGAGTTGTTGCGGGTTGCGCGGGCGGAACCGGCGCGGGCGGAGGCGATGTATGCGCGGGCGATCGAGGTGCGGGAGGCGCTGTACCGTGTGTTTGTCGCGATTGCGCGTGGGGGAACGCCGACGAGGGGGGATCTCGAGGTGATCGAGGGGGCGTACCGGGAGGCGCTGGGGCGGGCGCGATTGGTGGCGGGTGAGGGTGGATATGTATGGGAGTGGGCGGGGGAAGCGGGGGCGCTGGACCGGCCGCTCTGGCCGATTGTGCGGTCGGCGGTGGAGTTGCTGATGTCGGCCGAGGTGGGGCGGGTGAAGGAGTGTGGGAATCAGGGGTGTGGGTGGCTGTTTTTGGATACGAGTAAGAATGGGAGTCGGCGGTGGTGCAGCATGGAGGGGTGCGGGAGCCGGGTGAAGATGCGGCGGTATTATGCGCGGCGGCGAGACGTGAGTCGTGAGTCGTGAGTCGTGAGTGGACGAGTAACGAGTAACGAGTAACGAGTAACGAGGAGGGACGGACCCCGCCCCGCCGCTGCGGCGGCGACCGCACCCTCCCTGCGGGGGGGACCCGCCGTGCGCGGGAGAGGGTTTGGGGGGTTAGGGGGTGAGGGTGAAGCCGGTGTAGCCGGAGGCGGTGATTTCGGCGCATTTCTGGCGGTAGGTGCCGACGCCGCCGATGTAGGGCATGAAGACGCGGGGTTTGCCGGGGATGTTCGCGCCCATGTACCAGGAGTTGGCGCGCGGATAGAGCGTCGCATTGCCGACTTCGTTGACGTGCGCCACCCAGGCTTCCTGGGCTTCGAGGGTCGGCTCGATGGTCCGGTAGTCGTGTTCGAGGAGGTAGTCGATGCAGTCGGTGACCCATTCGACGTGCTGCTCGATGGAGACGATCATGTTGCTGAGGACGGAGGGGCTGCCGGGGCCGGTGATGGTGAAGAGGTTCGGGAAGCCGGCCATGCCGATGCCGAGGTAGGTGTGCGGCCCGGCGGCCCAGAGGTCGCGCAGGGAGACGCCGTCGCGGCCACGGATGTCGATGCCGAGCAGGGGGCCGGTCATGGCGTCGAAGCCGATGGCGAAGACGATGCTGTCGAAGGCATACTCGGTTGCGGTCGTCTTGATGCCGCGCGGGGTGATCGACTCGATCGGGGTCTGCCTGAGGTCGACCAGGGTGACATTGTCGCGGTTATAGGTTTCGTAGTAGTGCGAATCGACGCAGAGGCGCTTGGTGCCGATCGGATACCCCTGCGGTGTCAGCAGCTCGGCGACGTTCGGGTCGTGGACTGTCCCGCGAATCTTGGCACGGACGTATTCGGCGGCGGTGTCGTTGGCTTCCAGATTGATCCCCACATCGATGAAGGCACCGCCGAAGCCGAGCCCGCCGCGATTCCAGCGCGTGTCGTAGGCGCGCTGGCGCTCTTCCGGCGTGACCTCCAAGGCCGATTTCTCCATGTTCTCGGTGGGATTCCTGACGAAACCGGCGGGCGACTCGCGCGCCTGCTGGCGGCGGTCGGCATAGTTCGCCTTCACATACCGCTCGAACTCCGGGTCGAGCGGCCCGTTGTGGGCGGGAATGCTGAAATTCGGCGTCCGCTGGAAGACGGTGAGGTGTGCGGCTTGCTGGGCGATGATCGGGATCGACTGGATGGCCGAGGAGCCGGTGCCGATGACGGCGACGCGCTGGCCGGTGAAATCGACCTCTTCGTGGGGCCAGTTGCCGGTGTGGTACCACCGGCCCTCGAATGCGTCGAGGCCCGGGAACTTCGGCTTTTGGGGGACGGAGAGGCACCCCGTCGCCATGATGTAAAACTGTGCCGTCGCACGGTCGCCGCGCTCCGTCTCAATCGTCCAGCGGTTCGCGCTCTCGTCATAGGTGGCGGTGGTGACGCGCGTGCAGAACTGGATGTCGCGCCGGAGGTCGAAGCGATCGGTGACGTGATTGATGTAGCGCATGATCTCGGGTTGGCGGGGGTAACGCTCGGTCCAGTGCCACTCCTGCTGGAGTTCGTCGGAGAAGGAGTAGGAATACTCCATGCTCTCGGTGTCACAGCGGGCACCGGGGTAGCGGTTCCAGTACCAGGTGCCGCCGACGCCGTCGCCCGCCTCGTAGATGCGGGCGGTGAGGCCGAGGTTGCGCAGGCGGTAGAGCATGTAGATGCCGGCGAGCCCGGCTCCGACGATGATGGCGTCGAAGTTGGTGGTGGGCGGCGCTGAGGGTGTCTGCGGTTGTTGCTGCGCCTGGGGCATCGGTCCCTCCTGGGTGGTGCGGGTGGGTGGCGGTGCGGTGGTGCGATGGGGGGAGATTACCATGAATGGGGCGGGGTGTGTGGTGGCGAGTCGTGAGTCGCGAGTCGTGAGTCGTGAGATGTAAGCGAGATACATGTAAGCGAGTCACATGTGGAAAAGTAGGTTTGATTTGCGGTTTTTAACTTTCTTTCTTTCTTCCCCAGGTGGGCCGATGCGGGTGGCAGACGAAGGTAAGGCCCCCCTATATCCCCCCAATCCTGGGGGGACTTTAACCGGGTGGTGGATGCATGGCGGTGTGGTGGGGGCGGGGTTGGCCCCCTCAATCCCCCACCGGTGGGGGACTTGAACGGGGCGGTGAGGGGGGCGTGGGTGGTCATGGTTGGCCTCCGTGGTGTGGGCAAGGCAGCGGACTGGGCGGCGCGGCTGGGGGGCTGCGCCGTCGCGGTGAGGTGCCGCTATCTCTATCGGACCCGTCGAGGGGGGCGGATCGTGCCACATTGGGGGATTTTGCTCGGAGGGAGGGCGCCGGTGGAATGGGTTGCCGTCTCCGCGCGGGCGCGTCACGACGCGCCCCAACCGGGGTGGGTGGTGATGGTGGGGCGGGTTGTTGCCACGCGGGCGACGCGCTGCGTCGCCCCTATAAGGTGCCCGTGGCGGGGGGCGGAGCGTGCTGGTGTGGGGATGGTGGTGGATTGGCTGTCGGGGGGGCGGGTGGATGGACAGCCAATCGGTGGGCGATCTGTGAGGGGTTAGAAGCTGCCGCCTGCGCCGCTGCCGCCGGAGGCGGCGCTGCTGCCGAAGCTGGAGGAGGAGTTGGTGGTGCTGTGGAGGGCGATCCAGACGGGGTAGAAGGCGGCGGATGAGTCGTGGCCGGTGGGGCGCACGAACCAGGCGGGGGAGTAATGCCGTTGCTGGCTGCTTTGAGGCGTTTGTCGAGTTTGGCGATGGTGCCGAGGGCGATGGCGTCGGGGAGGATGGTGTCGAGGTCGAGGGGGCGGTTGGGGTCGCGGGCGGCCTGTTCGAGGCCGGTGCGGTAGGCGTGCCAGGGGCGGCGGCGCGCTCGCCTTCTGCGGTGGTGGCGGGGAGGGCGTAGCCGGTGATGAAGAGGGCGATGCCGCTGGCGAAGAGGATGGCGACGGCGGGGAGGCCCCAGGGTTCCTGGCCGATGCCGGCGACGAGGGCGGCGATTGCGGCGGCGGCGACGGCGGCCAGGCCCGCGAAGTAGGCGGGGTACTGCGGTGCGATGCGGCGGCAGGGTCGTACCAACTGCGGGCGATGAGTGCGGTGTGCAGGGCTTCCTGGAAGCCTTTGGGGCTGGTGAGGAGTTTGCCGAGGGATTTGCTGGAGACGGTGCCGTCGGCGTCGGTGGCGCTGGCGAGGGCGGTCCAGAGCTGCTGCTCGTGCGCTGCGGCGAGGATGGTGGAGTCGAGGGGGCGCACGCGGGCCGAGCGGCGATCGGCGGGTTCGACGACGAGCGCGCCGCGCCGGGCGAGGTCGAGCAGGGTGGCTTCGGCCAGTTGGGTGGTGTTGATGCGCCGGGCGACGAGGGCACCGGCCAGGGCCGGGGAGAGGTCGTCGGGGCGGGTGAGGGTGGGTGCGCCCGGTGCGACGGGGGTGGGGCGGGCTTGCCAGGTGCGGACGGCGAGGAAGATCGCGCCGAGGGTGCCGAGGAGGGCGACGGCGTTGAGCGGGAGGCGGGCGATCTGGCGGGCGGCGCGCTGGAGGGGTGTGGGCTCGGGGGCGGGGGCGGGGCCGTAGGTGAGGCTGTTGGCGATGGCGTTGAGACCCGCGCCGAGCCCGGCGGCGGTCTGTTCGTCGGCGAGGAGGGGGCGCATTTCGTCGTCGAAGATGCGCTGGAGCTCGCGCTCGGGGAGGTTGCCGTGCTGGTAGTGGCGCTCGCCCGCGAAGAGGGCGAGTTGGCCGTGGCGGGTGTTCTTGGGGTCGAGGTTCATGAAGATGACGACGCCGTCGCGTGCGCCGGGGGCCGATTCGACGGACCAGGCGGCCATGAGGTCGCGGGCGTCGCGCTGGGTGTCGTCTTCGTCGGCGTTTTTGGCGCGGAGGTAGACGATGGTGGGTGCGCCCGCTGCGGCGACGGCGTTGGCGCGGTTTTCGAGGTCGCGGAGTTCGGTGGCGGTGAGGGTGTTGGTGCGGTCGTAGATGCGTTGGCCGGGGACGGGATCGCCGAAGTCCTGGGCGGCGCTGGCGGGGATGGTGGCGAGCAGGAGGGTGAGGAGGGCGGTGAGGAGGGCGGCGGGGGCGTAGCGCCACGGGTTGCGTTGGCTCTTCGTTCCGACCATCTGCATCACCTCCTTGTGCTGCCGATCCACTGTCGCCGTGATGATATACGGTTTTCCTGGGGATGGGGTTGCAGGTTTTGGGCCAGGGACGAGTGCTGAGTGCTGAGTGCTGAGTGGGTTAGTCGTAAGTCGTAAGTCGTAAGAGGGGGAGCCCGCACCCCGCCGCGCTGCGGCGCGGCACCCCTCTCCCAACCGCTGGGAGAGGGGATGGTATGGGGCGACGCGGGAGGCGATGGCAAGGTGGGGTGCTGCGTGCGAGCTGGACCCCGCCCCGCCGCTGCGGCGGCGACCGCACCCTCCCTGCGGGGGGTACCCGCCTCGCGAGGGAGAGGGTTGAAGGGCCGGGGGAGCGCGGGCGGCGGGTGGGGGAGGGCTATACTTGGGTGATAGGTTGGTTGGTGGTGTGTTGGGAGTTGGCATGCGATTGGTGCGGTTGTTGGTTGGGTTGGTGGTGCTGGTGGTGCTGGGGGGGTGCCAGCGGGGTGGGGGCGACGGCGACGGTGACGCCGGTGGTGCCGGTGAGCGCGACGGCTGGGGTGACGGGGACGAGCGGGGTGTCGCAGGCGTCGCCGACGAGGGTGGTGGCGACGCCGGGGTCGCCGGTGGTGGCGAGTGCGGTGCCGAGCGGGGAGGTGTGTGCGTTTGCGCCGCCGTTTGGGGGGACGCCGGTGGCGCGGTCTGCGCCGACGGCGACGGCGACGGTGGGGCAGGGGCAGGCGACGCAGCGGCCGGTTGCGCCGAGGCCGGGGCAGGAGCCGCCGTCGTTGCCGCTGCCGAATCTGGCGGCGCGCTATGCGCTGACGGTGGATCGCTTTGTGTTCGGGGCGAGTCGGTCGGAGTTTCGGGTGGCCGAGACGGTGGCGGTGACGTATCGGGAGGGGTGTGCGCTCGACCGGTTGACGTTCAATGTGACGGCGGCGCGCTGGGGCTGGTTCGCGCTCGATGGGGTGCGGGTCGGGGAGCAGGCGGTGGCGGCGCGGGTGGAGGGGGTGGTGCTGGCGGTGGCGTTGCCGCAGCGGCTGGCTCCGGGGGCGTCGGTGGAGGTGGCGTTCGATTTTCGGATGAGTGTGGGGGCACCGCTCGACAATTACACGCTGGGGGGCTTTGCGGGGACGTTGCAGGCGGGGGAGATGCTGCGGTTGGCCTACTGGTTCCCGATCCTGTCGGATGACCATCAGTATCCGCCGTTCCTCGATCCGCCGTATACGGCGAATGCGGAATTTGAGGTGACGCTGACGCTGCCGTCGAATCTGGTGGTGGCGCATACGGGGGTGGCGAGCGAGCAGCGGAAGAATGCGGATGGGACGACGACCTACCGGATGCGGGCGGAGAATGTGCGCGATTTTGTGATCGGGATGTCGCCGAATTATCAGGTGGAGCGGCGCACGGCGGCGAATGGGGTGGTGGTCGAGTTGTTTTATGACCCGAAGTCGATCAATCCGAATGGGCGTCGCCCGGATCTGGTGCAGGGGCAGGTGGGCGCGGCGCTCGATGCGGGAGTGCTGGCGGTGGAGCGGCTGGGTGCGCTGATCGGCCCGTATCCGTACCCGGTGCTGCGGCTGGTGGATGGCGGGCCGACGCTTTTGGGCGGGATCGAGTTCCCGATGCTGGTGGCGATTAATCTGGCGCTGCCGGGGCTGGAGAATCTGGTCTATCACGAGGTGGCGCACGAGTGGTTGTACGGGGTGATCGGGACGCGCACGCAGCAGGATCCCTGGATCGATGAGGGCGGGGCGACGTTCCTGGCGGATTATCTCGGGGGGACGCTGAATCCGTCGCCGCCGGGGGCGAGCGGGTTCAATTACCGGCTCGATAGCCCGGTCTGGGCGGTGGCTCCGGCGGGGTTCCAGAGCCAGGCGATCGAGTCGATCTATACGCAGGGTGGGGCGTTCTATACGCGGGTGATGCGGGCGATGGGGGAGGAGGCGTTCTGGCGGGCGATGCAGCGGCTGTGCCGGGAGCATCGGTTTGGGATTGTGACGCCGAGGGAGGTGCTGGCGACGTGGCAGGCGGAGTCGGCGGTGGATTTGCGGCCGTTGTTTGCGGAGTATTTTGATTATCCGTGGGTGGGGGAGTTGGGGAGGTAGTGTGGAGTGGGGAGTGCTGAGTGGCGTAGTCGTGAGTCGTGAGTCGTGAGTCGTAAGGGGATGAGCCCTCACCCCGCCGCGCTGCGGCGCGGCACCCCTCTCCCACCGTCTGGGAGAGGGGGAGGACGTGGGGGCGTGATGACCCCTCCCCGCTGCCTGCGGGCAGCGACCCTCCCCTGATGAGGAGCGGGTGGGGAATGCGAGGGGACGCGGGTGGTTTGGGATGTCCGATTGGTGGCCTGGGGGGTGTGGGATAATGTCCCAATACGTATGGACTCTGGCATCGTGACTTTGGGACGGTGGGATTCTACGCTGATCCTATCGGTCTATTGCGCGATATGCGAAAGGAGTCTGGCAATGAAGCGACCACGGACGTACACGATCGCTGCGGTGGTATTGGCTATCTACTGCGCTATCAGTCTTGTCTTCCAGATTTCCAGCCTGGCCCTTGGTGCTGGTGCGGATGCGGCAGGTGGACCACCGTTCTTTGTTGTCGTCATTAACTTCGCACTCGCCATTCTCGGCTGCGTCGCGGTCTACGGGGTCTGGCGGGTGCAGAAGTGGGCGGTGGTGTTGGCGATCGCCGTCGGCGCGATGTTGATCCTGACCTCGGAACTGCCCGGGATGATCTTTGCCCCGGATCTGGGCTTGCGCCTGAGCAGTGTGGTCGGCCTGGTGTTGCTCGCGACGACGATCGTGCTGCTGCTGCGGCCTGTGGGGAACGTGCAACGCGTGTCCGGCGAGGCGAGTCTCGGCGCGGGGCAGGCGACGACAGCGCGAGTGGAGTAGCGGGTGCTGCCGCAGTCGCCGGTACGGTCCACTACGCAGCCTCCGGCGACCGCGAGCCGGAGGCTGCGATCTGTGCGGTGGCCTTCGGGGGCCGCGCTGGTGAGTCGTGGGTTGCTCTGGATCCTCCTGGCTTGCTATGCCGGGGCGATCTACCTCGTGGCGGTGACGCGCGGTGGGGTCGTCCGCGACGCGGAGAACGCGCCGTGGTGGCTGACGCTGGCAGCACTGCTGATCGTTGTCGCCACCTTTCTCCCCGTTCACAACTGGTTGCGTCGCAATATCGATCGGCTGATCTACGATTGGCATGACGATCCATACGCGGCGATCGCGGAGTTGAGCGTGAATCTCGATCTTGACCGACCGCCGGAGTTGCGGGCGATCGTGCCGACGATCGCGGAGACGATCGCGGCGACGCTTAAGCTCCCCTATGTGGCGATCTCGGCTGGAGAGTCGTTTGATGGGAGCTTTGGCGTTCTGCCGCGCCATGCCGAACTGTTGACGTTACCGCTGGCGTACCACGGCACTGCGATCGGCAGATTGCATGCCGCGCCCCGCCGCACGGGCGAGGATTTTTCGCCGAGCGACGAGCGGCTGCTGCGCGATCTGGCGCGGCAAGTGGGGATTGCGCTCTATGCGGCGCAGCTTGGCGAGTCGCTGCAGGCGTCGCGCGAGCAGGCGGTCGCCGCGCGCGAGGAGGAGCGACGGCGGATCCGGCGCGATCTGCATGATGGGCTAGGGCCGACGCTGGCGTCGTTGCGGCTGCAATTGGGGGCGGTGCGGCGGGCGGTGCGCGAGCAGCCGGACGAGGCGGAGGCGCTGATCGATGAGTTGCGCGCCGATGTGCGCGCGGCGACGTCTGATATCCGGCGCTTGATCTATGGGCTGCGCCCGCCGCTGCTGGACGAGCATGGGCTACTGGGGGCGCTGCGGAGCTTGAGCGGCCAGCTGGGCGGGGCGACGATGACGCTGGAAATCCCCGAGTCGCTGCCGCCGCTCGGTGCGGCAATCGAGGTGGCGGTCTATCGCATCGCGAGCGAGGCGGTGCAGAATGTGGCGAAGCATGCCGGGGCGAGCAATTGCACGGTGCGGCTTGTGCTTGGGGGCGAGACACTGACCCTGGAGGTGCGCGATGATGGCCGAGGGCTGCCGAACGACGCTCCGTCCGGGGTTGGGTTGGTGTCGATGCGCGAGCGTGCGGCGGAGTTGGGCGGGACGGTGATGATCGCGCCGTGCCCTGAGGGGGGCACGCGGGTGGTGGCGGTGATTCCGTGCAGGTGGGAAGGATGAGTACTGCGCCGTTGCGCGTGCTGATTGCGGACGATCATCCGCTCTTTCGCAAGGGTCTGCGCACCCTGCTGCTTTCGGTGCCGGAAGTACGGCTGGTGGGGGAGGCTACCTCGGGGATCGAGGCGGTGGAGCTGGCGGCGTCGCTGCAGCCCGATGTGATCCTGATGGATTTGCAGATGCCGAACGGCGATGGGCTGATGGCGGTGCGGGCGATCACGGCCGCGAATCCGCAGGCGCGCATCCTGGTGGTGACGATGTTCGAGGATGACGATTCGATCTTCGCGGCGATGCGGGCCGGGGCGCGCGGCTATGTGCTGAAGGATATGGATGATGACGATATCACGCGCGCGATCCTGGCGGTCGGGCGTGGTGAGGCGATCTTCAGTCCGGCGATCGCGACGCGGATGATCGCGTTTTTCAATGCGCCCCCGGCGCAGGCGACGGTGCCGTTCCCGGAACTGACGGAGAGCGAGCGGAGTGTGCTGCGGCTGATGGCGCGCGGGCTGCGGAATGACGCGATCGCGGTGCAGTTGTCGCTGAGCCCGAAGACGGTGCGGAATTACATCAGCAATATTTTCGGGAAGTTGCAGGTGGGGGACCGGGCGCAGGCGATCGTGCGGGCGCATCGGGCGGGGCTGGAGTGAGTGCGGAGTGAGGAGTGCAGAATGCGGAATGAGTGACGAGTGATGAGTGATGAGTGATGAGGGGAGAGACGGATCTCACCCCGCCGCCGCCCGCAGGCGGCGGTAGGGGGATCTGTGCAGAGGAAGGCCCCAGGCCCGGAGGTGTGGGCCTGGGGCTTTTGGGTTGGGGTTAGGGGGTGAGGCGGACTTGCTGGTGGCTCCAGAAGGGGAGGGTGCCGCGAATGCCGTCGGACCAGGACCAGCCGGTGAATTCGGGGCGGTAGGGCATGTGCTCGCCGTGGCGCATGAGGGGGATGCGGGCGATGTCGTCGGCGAGGAGGGTTTGGATGGCGCGGTAGTGGGTGCCGCGTTCGGCGCGGTCGGTGGCGGCGCGGCCCTGGACGAAGAGGGCGTCGATCTGGGGGTTGGCGTAGCGCATGGCGTTGCGGGGGCCGTCGGAGGTGAGGAAGCTGGCCATGACCTGGGGGTCGGGGCCGATGTCGCCGCTGTCCACGAGGAGGTCGAAGTCGGCGGCTTCCTGCACGCGCTCGCGCCAGGCGACGGGGTCGAGTCCTTCGACGGTGGCGGCGATGCCGACCTGGCCGAGTTGCTCGCCGAAGAGGCGGGCGGCGCTGCCGTAGTGGGCGTAGAGGAGGCGGTGGACGAGGCGGACGCGGAAGCGGATGCCGTCCGCGTCGCGCGGGTAGCCAGCTGCGTCGAGGAGGCGTTCGGCCTCGGCGGGGTCGTGCGCGGGGGCGACCGCGTCGGGGTTGAAGGCCCAGGTGATGTTTTCGAGGTAGTGGTAGGGGGTGGGGCGGGCCATCGAGCAGGCGGCGGCGGCGAGGGGACCGCGATCGACGACGCGGGCGATCGCTTCGCGCAGGCGGCGGTCGTGCCAGCGGGGCTGGGTCCAGTTGAAGGAGAGGAAGGCGAGGGCGTGGCCTGAGTCGACCATCAGTTCGACGCCGGGTTTGGCCTGCCAGGCGGCGATCTCCCGGCAGGGGGCACCCATGACGTAGAAGTGGACTTCGCCGCGCTCCATCAGGGTGGCGACTTCGGCGGGGTCGGGGAGGACGCGGTAGGTGAGGCGTTCGAGGTGGGGGCCGTCGCCCCAGTAGTCCTCGTTGGCGACGAGTTCGATGCGCTCGCCCTTGACCCATTCGCTGAATTTGAAGGGGCCGCTGCCGATCGGGGCGAAGGTGTGGGGGTTGGTGGCCCAGTCGGTCCCTTCGAAGAGGTGTTTGGGGAGGATGTGGGTGGCGACGAAGATGCCGAGTTGGGAGAGGAAGGCGGCGTTGGGGGATTTGAGGGTGCATTCGACGGTGTGGTCGTCGAGGGCGCGGACGTCCTGGATGTCCTGGAGCCAGGAGAGGGCGAAGTAGCCGTTGGCGATGGCGTGGGTGTAGGTGTAGGCGACGTCGTGGGCGGTGACGGGGACGCCGTCGTGCCAGCGGGCGGCGCGGTTGAGGTGGAAGAGGTAGCGGCGGCCGTGGTCGAGGATGTCCCAGCGTTCGGCGAGGTCGGGCGCGATGCTGCCGTCGCCGAAGACGTCGAGGACGACGAGGCGGTTGAAGATGTTGTTGGCGACGAAGTAGCCGCCCGCGCCGGTATAGTTGCGCCAGGATTCGTTGAAGGCTTGCGCGTCGAAGGGGATGGCGACGACGAGGTGACCTTGGCGGGGTGATGGCATTGGTTGGTTTTCCTCCCACATGTTGCTGACGCCCCAGGATGGCGGCAGTGGGGGTATGGTGGGGGGTGAGGGGTGGGGGTGTCAATGGGGGTGAGTCGGGTAGTTGGGTAGTCGGGTAGTCGGATAGAAGGAACGAGGGACGAATGCGAAGGTGTGGTTGATGGGGAGAGGTGGGTGGTAGGTGGAGAGCGCCCGGAGATGAAGTCTCCGGGCTACGAAGTGCGCCGGATGAAGTCCGGCTTGAGGTGGCGGTGCGAGGAAGTCTCGGTGATGGGGGTTGGCTGGGGTACAATTGGGTCTCATGATTGTGGATGGGGTGGTTGCCAGGCAGAAGATGGGTGCTTCCGCTGTTGCGCGGTGGGGGTATTTGCGCGGTTTGTTGGGGACGGCGGCGCTGGCGGCGCTGGGGATGCTGTTTTTTGCGCTGACGGCGCGCGATGGGATTATCAGTACGAATGATGGGAGCCATTACGCGCTGACGAAGGCGCTGGCGGTCGATGGGACGGCACGGATCGATCCGTATGTGCATTATGCGGCGATTCAGCCGCCGCGCGGCACGCCGACGGTGGATGATTACCGGGATTTGAGCTTCTACGAGGGGCATTTCTATTCGGATCGGCCACCGGGGACGGCGTTCTTGGCGGTGCCGTTCTACTGGCTGGGTCAGGTGGCCGATAAGGTCTCGGGGCGGCAGGACCTCGATTTTCCGCTGCGGTTTGTGACGATGCTGCCGCCGCTGCTGGGGGTGGCGACGGTGCTGGCGCTGGCGCTGCTGGCGCGGGGGTTGGGAGCGGGGTGGGCGCCGGCGAACACGACGGCGGCGATCGGCGGGCTGACGACGCTGGTGCTGAAGTATGCGACGCTGCTCTATTCGCACATCACGGGCGCGGCGTTCGTGACGGGGGCGCTGGCGGCGGTGCTGTGGGCGGAACGCGTCGAGCGGCGGCGCGGGTGGTTGCTGGGGCTGGGGGGATTGCTGCTGGGGTACGGCGCGGTGGCGGAGTATCCGAATCTGCTGCTGATTGTGCCTGTTGGGGCGTATGTCGTCAGTCGTCAGTCGTCAGTCGTCAGCGGATGGCGGTCGGGTGTCGCGCGGCGCTCTACGTTCGACGCTTCTTCGTAGAGGGCGAGCTTGAACTTGGGCACCTCCCGGTCGAACTCGGCGCGGAGGGCGCTGAGAGGGATGGTGTCGCGTCGTTTCTTCTTGCGTCGGAAGAGGAGGTTGACGAGGAGTTTTTCGACGTTCGACAGCTGGAGATTGTGGTTGGTGGATTCGATAAGGTAGTCGCGGATGTGGCCCTGGGGGTCGGCGATCGGGCGGATGCGGAGGACGCCGCGCTGGCCGAGGTTGACGAGGGTGGCGACGATGTCGTGGTAGTTGGCGTGCTCGTCCACGAGGGTGCCGACGACGCCGGGATGGAGGTCGCTGGGTGGTTCGCGGAGGTATTCGGCGATCAGGCCGACCGGGCGATCCCGGCCGCGCAGGTACCAGAGGAGGTAGAGGCCGACGCTGCCCGCGATGAGGATGACGATGCCCGCCTCGCCCATGATCAGGTTGATGAGGGCCTGAGCGGCGGAGGTGATCGCGGGTAGCACGGAAACCTCGGGGTGAAGTACGAAGTACGAAGTTAGAAGTATGAACAAGACTGGCCTGAGGCACTACCTTAATTCGTACTTCGTCGTTCGTACTTCGTACTTAGCGAAAGCCGCGTTCTTGCCAGCGGCGGTAGCGCCAGAGGCTGACGCTGCGCCGGATTTCGTGCAGGGCGCGCTGGTCCATGTTGGAGAGGAGGAGCATGGTGGTGTCGGGCGTTTGCTCGACGCTGACGATGGTGACGAAGCCGTGGCGGCGCAGCAGGTTGTGGGCGCGCGGGGTGAGGTCGAGCTGGTCGATGGTGGGCCAGAGGCGGCGCTGGCAGTAGGCCCAGGCGGCTTCGAGCACCGACCAGATCAGGATCGGGACGCAGATGATGAGGCCGGTGCAGCCGAACCAGATGGCGAGGATCATGGTCGCCGCCTCGGCACCGCCGTCGAGGAGGAGCGCCGGGAGGAGCATGATGGCGAGGCTGACGAGGATTGTGGCCAGCGAGCGGCGGATCGGGTTGACAGCGAAGAGGTCGCCGAGGTCGGATGTTCCGGTGGTGATACGCATTCCTTGCCGATGGATTGCATACGGGTCTTTCACGCACCATCCTCGCTGCTGCATGCCCCCGCGACGATGCGGGGAGGCGACGAACACAGAAGGATCATACACGCGCACGTACGCGAGCAGTATAGCGTGTGGATAGCCTATTGGTCACGAATCGGACCGACGGGGCTTAAGGCCCCCCTAGGCCCCCCAATTCTGGGGGGACTTTAACCGGGTAGCGGGTTAGAGCAGGTTGATGCCGTGCAGGAACATGACGATGAGTGTCGTGAGCAGGAGCAGGGCGACCAGGAGGCGCAGGGTGCGGCCGAGCGCGGCCTGGGGTGTTTCGGCGGTCGGGCGGGTGGGCGGTGTCATCGGGGGCCGGGGCCTTACTCGCCGTGGGGTTGCTGCAGATAGGCCATGCAGCGGTCGAAGTCTGCCTGGGTGATCCGCCCGGTGTTGACGTAATTCGTGAGCATGACGTGGAGCGAGACGATGGCGAGCAGGTCGTAGCCGCGATGGCGGAGCTTGGCGGCTGCGCCTTGCTCGCGATCGACGAGGACGACGACTTCCTTAACGGTGAGGCCCGCCGATTCGAGGGTGGCGATCGTCTCGAAGACGCTGCCGCCGCCGCTGATCAGGTCGTCGATCAGCAGGACGCGCTGGCCGGTGGTGAAGCGACCCTCGATGCCGTGGCCGTTGAGGATACCGGAGGCGCTGCTGCTGGCGGGGCGGACGTAGATCATCGGGGTGTTGGTCATCAGGGAGTAGGCGGTGGCGAGGTGCAGGCCGCCGATGGGGACGCCCGCGACGAGGTCGAAGGGCTGGATCGGGTCGCGCTTGCGCGACATGCCGGCCTGGATCTCGCGGTCGATCAGGCGGGCGACGCGGCGCAGCGCTTCGGGGTTGCTGACCAGCACGCGCGGGTTGACGTAAATCGGCGAGTTGACGGTTGAGCGCCCGATGGTGAACTCGCCGAAGGTGATGCCACCCAGGTCGTAGAGCACCTGCGCCAGCCAGAGATTGGTTTCCTGCGATGCGCCTGCCATGTCCCCTCTGTTCCCTCGACGCGCGCCCGCTGCGGACGCCACGGACGGGGATTGTAGAGGGTTGGGCGGGATCTGTCTACTGGGGGGAGTCGTGAGTCGTGAGTCGTGAGTCGTGAGAAATGGGGTGGGGAGGTGGGGATGGGGGAGGGTTGACGGGCTGGGATAGGGTGCTACAATAATTTCGGAAATATCTGAAATTTGTGAATTGCAGTTGGGTTGAGGGCTGGAATTGTGAGGGGGTGGGTGATGGCGGCATTTGTGTCGTTGCAACGCCCGGTGCGGTGGTCGCTGGCGGGGGATGGCTGGGAGCTGTCGCGGGAGGGGTTGGTGTTTTTGCAGCGGTGCGCGCGGGAGTATGGCGATCTGGTGCCGCTGCGCTATTTCTGGAAGAAGCTGCTGTTCGTGAACCACCCCGATTATATCGAGCAGGTGTTGGTGAAGTGTTCGCGCAAGATAGCGAAAGATGTGGCGCAGCGGGCGGATCGGGCGCTGATCGGGGATGGGCTGTTTTTGGGCGAGGGGGAGAGCTGGCTGCGGCAGCGGCGGTTGATGCAGCCGGCGTTCCATCGCGAGTGGATCGCCGGGTATGGCGCGGCGATGGTGGCCTGCGCCGAGCGATTGATCGCTCCCTGGCGGGATGGCGAGGAGCGCGATATCTACCGGGAGATGAGCCGGGTGACGATGGCGATCGTCGCGCAGACGCTGTTCGGCTGCGACGTGTGGGGGGATGCGGACGAGGTTGCGGCGGCGCTGGATGTTGCGTTGGCGTGCATGGGCGCGCGGGTGCGGAGCGTGCAGGTGCTGCTGCCCGAGGCGCTGCCGACGCCGACGAACCTGCGCCTGCGCGATGCGCGGCGGCGGATCGACCGCGTTGTCTACCGGATCATCGGGGACCGCCGGGCGGCGGGGGAGGATCGCGGGGATCTGCTGTCGATGCTGATGGGGGCGCAATTCGAGGATGGGTCGCGGCTGTCGGACCGGCAGGTGCGCGACGAGGTGATGACGTTCCTGGTCGGGGGGTATGAGACGGCCGCCGATTTGCTGGCCTGGTGCTGGCATCTGCTGGCGGGGCATCCCGAGGTGGAGGCGCGGCTGCTGGACGAGATTGATGGGGTGTTGGGTGGGCGCACGCCGGAGGTCGGGGATGTGCCGCGACTGCGCTATGCGGGGATGGTGATCGCCGAGACGCTGCGGCTCTATCCGCCCGCGCCCGCGCTCGGGCGGGAGGTGGTGGAGGAGTTTGAACTCGGGGGGCGGCGGGTGGCGAAGGGGACCGATATCCTGATGAGCCAGTGGGTGATGCACCGCGATCCGCGCTACTTCGCGGAGCCGGAGGCGTTTCGGCCGGACCGCTGGGCCGATGGGTTGGCCGAGCGGCTGCCGCGCTTCGCCTATTTCCCGTTCGGGGGCGGGCCGCGCCTCTGCATCGGGCACGCGTTTGCGACGATGGAGGCGACCCTGGTGCTGGTCATGATCGCGCAGCGGTGGCGGCTGGAGCGCGTGCCGGGGCATTCGGTGGTGGCGGAGATGATCCCGACGCTGCGGCCGAAGGATGGGGTGAGGATGGTGTGTCGGGGGAGGGCGAGTCGTGAGTCGTGAGTAAAAAACGAAGTACGAAGTACGAACGACGAATGGGGTGGTGCTTGGTGAAGGGATGTGCCGTCAAGTAAGCCAGGGGAGGAGGCGGCGGAGGGTGGGGAGGGCTTCTTCGGTGGCTTGCTGGCCGAGGCGGATGAGGGTCTGGCCTTCGGAGAACTGGCGGATGCTGACCTTGGGCACGGGCGGGTGGATGATCAGGTTGGCGCGCTGGGTGCCGTGGCTTTCGATGGCCTCTTGCATCACGTCGAGCATGGCGAAGACGACGGTGAGGAGGGTGGCGCGCTCGGGGCCGTGGGGGGCGGTGGTGCCCGCCCGGTCGATTTCGGGGCCGACGCGGGCGTCGGGCGAGAGGCGCACGCCGATGATCACGTCGGCCCCGAGGTCGGCGGCGACGCTGGTGGGGAGCGGGTCGCGCACGACGCCGTCGATCAGGGTGCGGCCCTCGAAGAGGACCGGCGGGTAGATGCCGGGGATCGCGGCCGAGGCGAGGACCGCGCGCCAGAGCGGTCCCTGGTGGAGCGCGACCGGCAGGCGGGTGGCGAGATCGACCGCGACGGCGGCGAAGGGGACGGGGAGGTCTTCGATCAGGCGGTCGCCGACCGCGCCGCGCAGCGATTGCTGGAGGCTGCGGTTGCTGAAGAGCGAGGCGTAGGGGAGGGTGAAGCGCAGCAGGCCGCGCCCGGCGCTGGTGAGGGTGTCGGCGACCTGCTCGGCGGACATGCCGCTGGCCCACATGGCCCCGACGACCGCGCCGATACTGGTCCCGGCCAGTGCGTCCACCGGCACCCCCTCGCGCTCGAGGACGCGCAGCACGCCGATGTGGGCGAAGCCGCGCGCCGAGCCCGCGCCGAGCGCCAGGCCGACCCGCAGCCCGGCGACATCGCGCGCGAGCCGGTCGATCGCCAGCGTGGCGAGCGCGCGGCGGTCGCGGCGCACCAGGGGCGGGAGGTAGTCGTCGGTGAGGGTCGCCAGCGGGATGGGGAGGCCGACCAGCACCGGGGCGGTGCCGATCTGGCGATAGTTCGCCACCTCGCCGACCGAGGGCAGGCGCGGGAGGTCGGTGATGACGAGGTCGGTGCGCGAGCCGAGGTCGCGCGCGGCGGCGAGGGCCGCGCGCGTGTCGCCGTCGGCGAGGGCGTGGAGCGGGGTGGCGAGGATGAGCCGCGCCGCGCCGCGCGCCCAGGCGAGGTCGGGGTTGCCGGTGGCGAGGATGACGAAGCCATAGTCTTCGCCGAGCAGATCGGTGGCGATGGTCGCCGCGCTGGCGGAGGGTGTGGGCGACGGTGGGGCGTCGTCGAGCGCGCAGAGCTGGACGCCGTGCAGCGCGGGGTGGCCGGGCGGGGCTTCGCGGTGCGCGGCCTCCGCCGCCGGGTCGCGCGCGACGGCGGTGAGGGCGGGCAGGGCGAGGTGGCGCAGCGGCGCGAGCGGGCCGCCGAGCGTGGCGGTGTCGGTGGCGAGGAGGACGCGGCTGCGCGACTGGCGCGCGAGGCTGACCGCGAGGTTGAGCGCTAGGGCGGGCGCGGCGGCGGGCAGGGTGGGGCAGGCGACGGCGACGGTGGTCACGCGCCGGGTCTCGGACTGGCGGCGGTTGGTGCGCAGCAGGCGCTCGCTGAGGATGCGCGAGAGGTTCTGGGCCAGCCGGGCCGAACTGGCGACGAGGGCGAGGAAATCGTCGCGCCCGAGCACATCGGTGGCCGTGGGGGTGATGGCGAGGACGGTGGCGGAGTGGGGCTCGGCGGTGAGGAGTGACATTTCGCCGACGATCTCGCCCGGGCCGAGTCGCGCCAGTTCGGTGGAGCGCCCGAGGGTGTCGGAGGCGCGCACGCTGACGGTGCCGCTGCGGATGATGTGCAATTCGCCCGAGAGTTGGCCTTGCAGGAGGATGGTGGCACCGGGCGCGAAGCGACGCGGGCGCAGGCGCTCCCGGAGCTGCGTCTCCTCGGAGATGGGCAGGCCGCTGAAGAGATCGGGTTGGCTCCCCTCGGGCATCGGCTCTCCTCGTCGGTGGCTGGCGCGGTAGTGCGCTGAGTGCGAGGGGGATGATACTCTATCTGGGGAGTGCTGAGTGCTGAGTGCTGAGTCGGGTTCAAAGTTCAAAGTTCAAAGTTCGAGGGGGACGGTTCGAAGGTTCGAAGGTTTGAAGGTTCTGGGCTTGCTGGCGAACTTTCGAACGTTCGAACCTTCGAACTACCAAACCGGGGAACGAGGCGGGGGCGGCATGGGGGAGCGGTTGGCGCGGACGATCATGGTGCAGGGGACGGCGTCGGATGTGGGGAAGAGTGTTTTGGTGACGGCGTTGTGCCGGATTTTGCGCCAGGAGGGGCTGCGGGTCGCGCCGTTTAAGTCGCAGAACATGGCGCTGAATGCGGCGGTGACGATCGATGGGGGGGAGATCGGGCGGTCGCAGGCGGAGCAGGCGCGGGCGGCGGGGATCGAGCCAACGGTGGAGATGAATCCGATCCTGCTGAAGCCGGAGGCGGGGATGCGCTCGCAGGTGGTGGTGCGGGGGCAGGTCTGGCGCACGCTGCCGTGGCGCGAGTATTACCAGCACCGCGCGGAGTTGCTGGAGGTGATCGCGGGGAGCCTGGCGACGCTGCGGCGCGAGCACGACGTGATCGTGATCGAGGGGGCGGGGAGTCCGGCGGAGATCAATCTGCGCGCCGGGGATATCGTGAATATGCGGATCGCGGCGATGGCCGATGCGCCGGTACTGCTGGTGGGTGATATCGACCGGGGCGGGGTGTTTGCGGCGCTGCTGGGGACGCTGGAGTTGCTGGAACCGGACAGGCGGGCGCGGGTAAAGGGTTTGGTTATCAACAAGTTTCGGGGGGATGTGGCGCTGCTGGGGTCGGGGCTGGATTTCATCGCGGGGCGGACAGGGGTGCCGGTGTTGGGGGTGATTCCGCATTTGCCGGATGTGGGGATCGCGGCCGAGGATTCGGTGGTGCTGGATCGGCCGGTGGTGCGGGACGATGGTGAGGTGTTGCTCGATATTGCGGTGATTCGGTTGGCGCGCATCAGCAATTTCGATGATTTCGAGCCGCTGGCGGCCGAGGAGGGTGCGCGTGCGCTTTGTGCGCGACGCGGCCGAGTTGGGATCGCCGGATCTGATCATCATTCCGGGGACGAAGACGACGATTCCCGATTTGATCGCGCTGCGGGAGCGGGGGCTCGACCGGGCGATCATGGCGCTGGCGCGGGGCGGGACGCCGCTGTTCGGGGTCTGTGGCGGGTACCAGATGCTCGGGGAGATGGTGGCCGATCCGCATGGGGTCGAGTCGGAGGTGCGCGAGGTGGCGGGGTTGGGGCTGCTGCCGTTGCGGACGGTCTTTGCGCCGGTGAAGCGGACCGAGCGGGCGCGCGGCGTGGTCGTGGCGGGGAGCGGGCTGTTCGCCGGGGCGGCGGGGCTGGCGGCGGCGGGGTATGAGATTCATCTGGGGGAGACGGTCGGGGATTTGCCGCCGGTGCTGCGGTTGGCGGAGCGGCAGGGGCGGGCGGTGGACGAGCCGGATGGGGCGATGGCTGGGGATGGGTGGCTTGCGGGGACCTATCTGCATGGGTTTTTCGATAGCCCGGCGTTGCGCGGGGTGATGTTGCGCAATCTGGCGGCGCGCAAGGGGATCGGGGCGGTTGCTTCGTGGGGGAGTGCGGCGCGGCACGATCCGTTCGATCGGCTGGCGGATCATGTGCGCGGGCATCTGGATATGGGGCGATTGCGGGAGATTATTGGATTGGGATAGGTGTTGGGGCGTGGGGAGGGTCGTTGGCGTGTGGGTGCCGGTGGATTGGGAGTGCCGTTGGATTGAAATCCCGGCTGAAGGCTCGCTTCGCTCGCCGCAAAGTCCGCCTGCGCGGACTGACCAGGCCACGATGTTAGCCAAGATTGAATGGATATTCTTGTGTGTGATGGGGGTCACGCTTTGCTTGTGACTGCCACCATATCGGTATACCTACTGTCGGGCGTAAAGTGGATGTATGAGAGATGCGGTGCCCACGGTGGACCGCCCGGCGACATGGTTTCGATGCGGCGAAAGAGGTGTTTCGATGAGCGCGACGACGATGGTGTGGGATGGCAAGCGGGCGGCGACGCGGACGGTGGGGCAGCAGGGCGATGGGGCAGGGGCGGATGCGATGGCGACGGCGTTGGTGACGACGGAGCGCGAGGTGCGGGTGCCGGTGCGCTGCGGCGAGCGGCGCGTGATTCATGGTACCTGGGTGAAGACGCCCGAGGGTTTGCGTCTGCGCTGGGTGACGGGCAAGTAGTTCGCGGTAAAACCAAGAAATTCACGACCCCGCCAATGTTGGCGGGGTCGTTGTTTGTTCGGAGATTGACAGCGTTGGGGGTCGCCCGCGATGATCCTGCCGGTGTGGGATGTGCGGATAGGTGGGAGGGGATGTGGAGCGGCGGGCGTCGGTGGTGATGGGGGAGTTGGGGCGGCAGCTGGCGGCGCAGTATCCGGAGTGGGGGTGACGGGGCTGCGCGAGGCGGGGGCGGGGCTGAGTTTCCTGGTCTGCCGGGCGGAGACTGTGCCGTTCGGGACGGTGGCGATTCGGGTGCCGTGGGTCGGTCATTACGTGAGCGCCAACGACGACGGGATCGCGTCGCGGCAGTTGCTCCAGCAGGAGGCGGGGGTCGCGGCGCATGTGGTGGCGCACGGGATCGCCGCGCCGCAGGTTTTTGCGCTGCATCTCGGGGACGATGGCTTCGACTTCATGGTGTCGGAGTTTGTGGTGGCGGATGGGAGTGCGCCGGATGCGCGCGAGTTCGGGCGGCTGATGCGGGCGGTGCATGGGTGTCTGCCGCCGACCGTGCCGCTGGTGGAGCAGACCGATCAGCCGTTCAACCGGACGATTGCGGCGCGGATCGCGCGGCGCGAGGCGATCTTTGGGCAGTTGACGGGGCGGGTGCTCGATCTCCCGGCAAGCGAAACGATGGCGGCACTGCTGGAGACGGGGCTGGCGCGGCGGTCGCTGCTGCACATGGACGCGCGACCGGAGAATCTGTTCACCAGGGGCGGGCGGATCGTGGCGATCGCCGACTGGGCGAATGCGCTGATCGGCGACCCGCTGCTGGAACTGGCGCGGATGGCGGAGTGGGGGCACCTGGGCGACGAGTTCCTGGTGGGCTATGGCGAGGCGCAGCCGTTTGCGGCGCTGCCCCCGGCGGTGGATTGCCTGTATCGGTTGGATGCGGTGCTGGTGCTGGCGCTGGTCTTTCTCTCGGAGGCACCCGACGCGGAGCTGGCACGGCCATTGGTGGCCCCCCCCCCCCCCCCCCCCCCCGGCCCCACGGGTGGCCCTCGGCGGGGGCGGGGGGGGGGGGGGTGGGGAAAAGGGCGTACAATATGGGGAGTGGGGAAAGGCCCCCTCAATCCCCCTCATGCTGGGGGACTTTTGGCCGGTGGCACTCGAAGGTTGTCTGGCTGTGGCGGTGATTCCGCATTCTGCATTCTGTATTCGCCATTCCGTGTGAGGTGCCGATGGCTCGCGTGCTCGTCTGTGTTGCCTGGCCGTATGCCAATGGGCCGTTCCATGTCGGCCACGTCAGTGGTGTCTATTTGCCGGCCGATATCTTTGCGCGGTTCGAGCGGGCGCGCGGTTCCGAGGTGATCATGGTGAGTGGCAGCGACTGCCACGGTGCGCCGATCACGATCCGGGCCGAGCGCGAGGGGGTCACGCCGCTGGCGGTGGTGGAGCGATACCATGCCTCGTTCTTGAACACGTTCGATCAACTCGGCATCGAGTTCGATCTCTTCACCAAGACCTACACCGAGAACCACTACGCGGTGACGCAGGATATTTTTCTGCGGCTGCTGGAGCAGGGGTTCCTCTACCGCGACCGGATGACGGGCTCCTACAGCGAGACGCAGGGGCGTTTCTTGCCCGACCGCTATGTGGAGGGGACCTGCCCCGTCTGCGGATTCGCGCGGGCGCGCGGCGACCAGTGCGACAACTGCGGCACGCTGCTCGACCCCGAGCAACTAATCAGCCCGTACAGCGTGCTCGACGGCGGGCCGATCACCTTCCGGGAGACGGAGCACGTCTTCCTCGACCTCGGCAAGCTCGAACCGGCGCTGCGCGCGTGGCTGGATGGGGCCGACCGCTCCTACTGGCGCAACAACACGGTCTCATTCACGCGGAACTGGCTGCGCGAGGGGTTGCACGGGCGGGCGATCACGCGCGACCTCGACTGGGGCGTGCCGGTGCCGCTGCCGGACGATGTGTTCAAGGACAAGCGGATCTACGTCTGGTTCGACGCGGTGATCGGCTATCTCTCGGCGAGCAAGGAGTGGGCGACGCGATCCGGCGACCCCGATGCCTGGAAGCGGTGGTGGGACGCGACCGATTCGGTAGCGGCCGAGTCGCGGAGCTATTACTTCCTCGGCAAGGACAACATCCCGTTCCACACGATCATCTGGCCGGCGATGCTGATCGGGTACGGCGGGTTGAACCTGCCGTATGACGTGCCCGCCGCCGAGTTCATGAACCTGGAAGGGGAGCAGATGAGCACCAGTCGGAACTGGGCCGTCTGGTTGCCCGATATCGAGACGCGGTATCAGCCGGATGCGATCCGCTACTACCTGACCGCGCTCGCGCCCGAGACGCGCGATAGCAATTGGAGTTGGGGCGATTTCGTCACGCGGATCAACAGCGAATTGGTCGCGACCTGGGGCAATCTGGTCAACCGCGTGCTCTCGTTCACGTATCGCAACTTCGACGGCACGGTGCCGGAGCCGGGCGAGTTGACCGAGATCGACCGCGCGCTGCTGGCCGAGCGAGATGCGGCGTTCGGGCGGGTGACGGATCTGCTGGCGGGTGCCCACCTGCGCGACGCGCTGAAGGAGGCGCTGGCGCTGGCCTCGGCGACGAACCGCTATCTGGATGAGACCGCGCCGTGGAAGGCGATCCGCGAGGATCGGCAGGCGGCGGCGCGGTCGCTCTTCGTGGCGATTCAGGCGATCGACGCGATCAAGGTGCTGACGACGCCCTTCCTGCCCTTCGCGGCCGAGCGCATCCACGCGATGCTTGGGTTTGACGAGGGGAACGAGCGGCGCGGGACCTGGAGCGGTCGCGGCCACCAGGGGACGATTGTGGTGCAGGCGACGGCGAATTGGGCGGTCGGCGAGGTTCCGGCGGGACAGGCGCTGCGCCAGCCGGAGCCGCTGTTCATCAAGCTGGACGCGAAGGTGGCCGAGGAGGAGTTGGCGCGGCTGGAGGCGGGGCGGGTGGCGAAGAGTTGAACCGTCAGCGTGGAGGCTGCATTCTTTACAATGATGTAGGTGTAGTATGGCCTTGAAGCGAATCGAAGCTCGCAATTTCAAGAGCTTCCGAGCGCTACGCCTTGAACTCAATGATCTTAATGTGTTAGTTGGCCCAAATGGGGCGGGTAAGTCAAATGTGCTCTCTTTGCTGCGCTTCATTCGCGATGCGGCCAGCCTTGGGCTTGAAGATGCTGTGTCACTTCAGGGTGGCATTGGCTATTTGACAAACCTGTCCCTCAGTGATCATCTTGAGTTGAAGATGACCCTAACCCCCGATTCGAGGATTCCGGAGCGGCCAACCTCCACTGATCACTTTCGTCTCCAGCTCAATTCCGTCGATTATCATCTGATCTTGGGCGCTTCAAACGCGAATGGCAACATGCGTGTCATCAAGGATGACGCAACCTTAGCGTTTGATGTCTTTCGACAGCACGAGAAGGAGCTGGAGTCTCTCGGCAAAGGGAGGATCAGGTATCACAAGGTTGGTGAGAAAGTTGAGAGGCAAGTTCGCCTGCCTGCTCACTTGCAGGTGAGCGAGGTCTTTACGACCATGAGCGATTTCCTCTACTTTGGCAATCCTGAGCTTTTTCCAGTTTTGTTCACCGCCCCGGAAGCCTTGTTTGGCCCTGGGCTTGCTTCTCTCTTGCCGAGCACGTTCGACGCGCAGCAATGGCTCTACGCACTACCCCGAATGGGGATCTTTGACCTCAATGTGAAGTTGCCAAAGCAGGTCGTTCAGATCAATGCGCGGTCGGATCTGGAGGAGGATGGTAGCAACCTGGCAATTGTTCTCAGGCGCATCCTTGCAGACGAGAGTCAGCGGCAGATGTTGACCAGCCTCTTGCATTATGTACTCCCCTTCGTCACAGGCGTTGAGACGGAGCAGTATGCCGATCGATTCTTATTGCTCAAGTTGCGCGAGTCGTATGGTGAGCAAGCTTTGCCCGCTTCCTTACTTTCGGACGGCACTATCTATGTCGTGGCTCTGATCGTCGCGCTCTACTTCTCGCGTCGATCAGTGGTTGCTATCGAAGAACCCGAGAAACATATCCACCCGTACTTACTGGCACGAGTTGCTGAATTACTAAAGGATGCCGCTCAGAATACGCCGGTGATTGTGACGACGCAGAATCCAGAGCTTGTCCGACATGTTGACTTGCGGTCTCTACTGCTCGTCACGCGCGATCAGGAAGGGTTCTCGACGATTCGGCAACCTGCGAAGAGTGAGGAGGTGCAGCACTTTTTACACAATGAGATCCGGCATTGCCGACCTTTTTGCTCAGAATCTGCTTGGTATCTGGGCTCGACTTTGGCCCTTGGTAGCCGGTCAGGCGGCGTAGCAGAGCGCATCGGCGAAGCGTTCGACGAGGGCGCGGGGGACTTTCACCAGATCGGCCTCGCGCTCAGACATGCAAAAAGCCACCTGCCGCCAGAGTTCGCGGCGGACCAAGGCGAGCGCGTCGGAGAAGGTCGGCAGAGGCTTGTGGTACCACGCGGCCTGCCGTACGCGGTCGGCGGTCGGTCCCATGCGCGGGTGGGCATACAGCGTCACGAGGGAGAACAGCCCGAAGAGCGCCGGGGTCGTCCGCACAATCGCCCGGTCGGACCACTGCCGCTGGGTCTCGACGCCGAGGTGTCGCCGGGCCTCCGCGAAGGTGACCTCCAGTTGCCAGCGCAGCACGAACCAGGCGAGGGTCTGCGCGGGCTCGGCGGCCAGGTCGGTGCAGAGCAGCGCCTGCGGGTCGAAGCCCCCCTGCGGGTCGCGGACCAGCACCCAGCGGATGGGCACGGGCGGCAGGCCGGTGTGGTACCACACCGCCGTGCCGGAGGCGACCTCCACCGTGCGCGCCCCCTCCCCGTACCAGTTGGCGACGGTGACGCTGGTCCAGGCCGTCGTCGGGTCGGCGAGGCGCGCGGCGAGGGTGGGCAGGCGCTGGCCCTTCTTGCGCGGGCGGCCCATTTGCCCCGCCCGGCGCGGCGGGGCCGGCTCGTACAGGGCGGCGTCGAGCCGCAGCCGGGTGACGACGGCGATGGGGTTGGCGAGGCGGGCGCAGCGCGCCAGCAGCGCGATCGCCGCGTAGCCGCTATCGGCGACGACGACGAGCGCGCGGCCAGGGAGCCAGCGCCGCAGGAGTAGCAGCGCCTGCCGCGCCCAGTCGGTGAGCTTCTTGTGCCGCCGCCCGCGCTGGCGGTCGTGCCGCTCGGATGGGGCGAGGATGGTGAGGAAGGGCAGCGCCCAGGTGCGCCCGGCCCAGGGCAGCACCAGCAGCATCAGGCAGAGCCAGCGCAGCCCGCTCACCTTCACGAAGTAGTCCTTGCTGGAGCGCACCGCGTCGCGATAGAGGCCCCTGGCCGCGATCAGCCCCCAGCGGCGCTCGATCGTCTCGTCGATGCCGAGGACCACCGGCCCGGCGGGGGCGAGACTGCGCCACCAGCAGGCCCAGTAGCACGCGGCTGACCGCCAGGCTGGACCACTTCGCGCGGTTGAGGACGCGGTGATAGGCCGTCCAGCGCCGCGTCTGCCCCAGGCCCATCACCCGCAGGGCCGCGCAGACGGTGCGCCGCCCCGGTGTGAGGAGCGCCCCGGCGACCAGCACCAGCGCGCGGGTCAGACTCGGCGGGCAAACAGTGGCGCGAACGGCGTCAGCAGGTGTAGCATGGCGGGCGGTAGGGTCGGCATCGTCTCCTCCTCCGGCAAGAGTGGTCGACGAGCCTCCCTACCACCTCCTTCACGCCCTCAAAGGCCAAAGTCGAGCTGAGACATGTCTCTCTATCGGCTCTTGTATATCTGGGTTGAAGGACCCGACGACGATGAGTTCTTTAAGTCGATTGTCTTGCCTCGGCTCGAAGGCTACTCTGAGCCCCCACATATCTTACGCTATGCAGGGATGACAACTGAGTATGTTCAACGGTTCCTCTCTAGCATCACGTCGCAACCACATGCGGATTACATATTTATTGCGGACCTTGATAATGCACCTTGCGTTACCAGTAAGAAAGATACATTGGTAAGGAGATTCGGGAGTCTCGATCAGGAGCGGATAATCGTCGTGAAGAAGGAGATTGAGGGTTGGTACTATGCTGGCCTTGATGCCGCGACGTGCGTTCAGCTTGGCTTACGGCATGTACGCGATACCGAAGGGATGACGAAAGAACAATTCCATGCCCGCCGTCCATCGCAGTTTCGGTCTGGCCTCGTCTATATGGGTGAAGTTCTCAGACGTTACAACGCCGAGACTGCATGCGCTCAGAATCAATCTTTTGCGTACTTCGTCAAGAAGTATGGGCTTGTACGATGAACGACGTGACGGTTCGTCGCGCTACCGAGAGCGAACTGCCGGATATCTTCGATATCTTCTATCAGAATGAGATGCACGGGGTGGCGGATCCGCCACCCGTGGCGGCGATGCCGCCCTGGTTGGCGCATACGTTGGCGACCGGCGAGTTGCTGGTGGCGGAGCGGGCAGGGGTATTCCTTGGCTTCGCGGGGTTGACCACGCGCAGCGGTGTGGCGTTCTTGACTGATCTCTTCGTGCGGCCGGATGGGCAGTCGGGCGGTGTCGGGCGGGCGTTGCTGCGCGCGATTCTGCCAAGTGACGTGGCGGTTATTTGTACGCTTGCTTCGTCCGATCCTCGCGCGCTGGCGCTCTATATCCGCGCCGGAATGGTGCCGCAGTGGCCGAATTATTGGCTATTGGGTGAATCGGAGAAACTACGGCTTGTGGCGGGTGATGTTGAGGTGGTCGAGGCAGCGCCAGATGATCGCGAGTTGCTGCGTTGGGATCGCAGAATTGCGGGGCGCTATCGGCCGCAGGATCATCGTTTCTGGGTGCGAGAGCAGGGGGGCGTGCCGCTCTGGTTCCGGCGCGGTGGGGTGGTGATCGGCTATGGCTATGCGCGGTTCAACGCGAGCATCATCTGGCACGCGGAGGCGCTGACGTTCGGGCCGATTGGCGCGCGGTCGGCGGGGGAGGCGCGCGATTGCGCGCTGGCGGCGGTGAGGTGGGGGCGGGAGCGGGCGTCGGCGGTGCGGGTGGCGCTGCCGGGGCCGCACCCGGCGCTGCGGCCGTTGCTCGATGCGGGCTTGCGGATTGCAGATTTTGATACGTTCGTTTCGACGGCGCAGGAGCCGTTTTTCGACCCGCAGTGCTATCTCTCCACGGGTGGCGAGACGTTCTGAGTGGGGCTATTGCGACGCGGATTCGGGCTGTGCGTAGGCGCGGCGGACGTCGCCTACGGTCTTGGCTGTGCGGACGGCCTGATAGACTGCTTCGATCTGCGCCAGGTCGTGGAGTTGGCGGATTTCTGGAAGCAGCGGTTCGGCAAGGGGGCCGAATTTCACTTCCAGGGCGAGGATAAGTCCTTCGATGCGGCCTTGTTCCAATCCGATGCGTTCCGCATAGCTGATGTAGTTCATTTGCTCTTCCTCCTCGAATGCTTTGATTTGCTGCAAGGTCTGTGCTTCCAGGTCTGGTGGTAGTTGCAAGAGCCAGTCGATGAAGTGGTAGAGCTGAAGTATCTGAGTGCGAGTATAGCCGAGACGATAGAGGCGGCGTGTCAGCATGAGCTTGAAGTGGGCACGGGCTGACGGATCGTTGCGCGTATCCTGCGCCAGGAGATGTGCCAGCACAACCGTCGCGAAAGGGTTGCGGCTCGCCTCCAGTTCGGCCATGCGGGCGCGGTAGTCGTGGAGCTTGGCGGTCGGAAAGCGCAGGCGCAGGTCGCAGCCCCAGAGTTTGTACCCGAACTCGCGTGGTCGCCATGTCGGCCGTTCGTCGCCCAGGACCGCGAGACTCACAATAGGGCGCTGGTATTGGAGCCAGATACGGGCGTGGTAGTCGAACATCCGCGCCTCGAATTCGCGCTGCTCCTGGCTCTGGACTTCGATGTGAACCAGTACCCACGACGGAAGGCCCGATCTCTGGCGCACCTCGACGAGCTTGTCCACGGTGCGGGGCGAGTTGCCGCCGCCGGGGGCGATCTGCTGCAACACCGTGTCGAGGAAACGGGGTGGCACCGACCAATCGATCGCCTGATGGGCAGCGGTGAAGAGCAGGCCGAAGCAGGGTTCTAGCAGTTCCTCTAGCGCGGCTTTCCAGGGGCCGTCGAAGTCGATTGATGCGCTCATCGTCGTCTCCTGAGCGTGATCATAGCAGAGCGAGCGGTGGCGAACTACAGCGACTCGGTGCCGATGATGCGGGCGGTGTTGGCTTGGACCTGGGCGTCGAGGAGGGCGAAGAGGCGGCGGTAGAGTTCCTTGGCGGCGGCTTCTTCGGGTTTGCCGGGGCCGGTGAAGGTGGCGCGGTCGCCGACGAGGATGAGCTTGGTGCGGGCGCGGGAGATGGCGACGTTGAGGCGGCGGGGGTCGGCGTGGAGCGCGCCGATGGTGTTGCCGTCGTTCGAGTTAACGAGGCTGACGAGGATGATCTGGCGTTCGCCGCCCTGGAAACGATCGACGGTGTCGATGCGGAGGCCGGGGAGGCTGGCGATGCTTTGGTCGCGCGCGGTGAGTTCGGCGCGCAGGCGATTGTTCTGCTTGCGGTAGGCGGAGATGACGCCAACTTCGGTGGCGAGTTCGGGCCAGCGGTCGCGCGGGGCCTGGCGGAAGAGGGAAATAATGAGATCGGCGATCAGGGTGGCCTCGCGCGGGTTGTCGCGCGATTCGTCGGCGGACCACTGGCGGACGGTGTCGCGCGCGGCGGGATCGCGGCTGGTGTCGAGGAAGAGGATGGGGGTGTCGTTCCAGGGGGAGTCGGGCAGTCGGGCAGTCGGGCAGTCGGGCAGTGATAGATAGTTGGAGAGGCGGGCGGCGGCGACGGTGGGGGTGCCGGGGTGGAGGGCGCCGTCGTAGAAGAGGTCGCTGACGAGGGCGCTGATCGGGGCGTTCATGCGGTATTGGGCGGCGAGGGTGATCAGGGCGCTGGGGTAGCGGTTGGCGAGGCGCTCGAAGAGGGAGATTTTCAGGCCGCGACCGTCGGGGAAGCCGGCGGCGGCGAGGGTGGCCGGGAGCGGCGGGAGCGGCGTGGCGTCGGGGATGTCGGGGACGACGGGGGGGAGTTGCTGGTGGTCGCCGACGAGGATGAGGCGGCCGGCGTAGCCGTGGGGGAGGTGGCGTAGCGATTGGAGGGCGGCGGGTTCGGTCGCCTGGCCGGTTTCGTCCACGATCACCGTCGAGAAGGCGAGGCCACGCAGTTCCGGGGCGTTGGCGGCGGCGAGGGTGCCGACGAAGATCTGGGCGTGGTCGTGGATCAGGACCCCGGCGCGGATGAGGCGCACCCAGGCTTCGAGCCCGGCCGGGTCGTCGAGGTCGAGCGATTCGAGGGTTTCGCGGACCTTCAGGCGCTCGGGGAGGATGTGGGCGCGGACCTCGGGTTCGGTGGCGGCGCGGGCGGTGCCGACGCGGATGAGGTAGGGGCGGAGGTCGGGGTAGGCCGAGGCGATCTTGCGCGTGACCTCGTCGGCGGCGCGGTGGGTGTTGGCGAGGATGAGGAGTGGGCGGCGGGTGGTGTCGTCGGGGTCGGCGAAGAAGTCGCGCCGGGCGATGGCGTGGGCGAGGGTGGCGATGGTGGACGTCTTGCCGGTGCCGGGCGGTCCCTGGAGGAGGAGGAGATCGCCGGGGGCGAGATTGAGCGCGGCGATCAGGGCGCGGCGCTGGTCGGCGTTGAGGTCGGGCGTGGTGAGACTGGCGTCGTCGGTGGTGAGCGGGGTGGGCTCGGCCGCGCCGAGGATGAGGCGCGCGAGGTGCGGGAGTTCGGCCACGCGCAGTTGTCGGCCGCTGGCGAGCGCGCCACGGATCGCGCCGATCAGGAAATCGGTGAGGCCCTGGATCTGCCAGGGGGAGCGGAAGGGGAGTTGATCGAGGCGGTAGCGCCGGGATGTGCTCGGCGGGAGGCTGTCGCGCAGTTCGACGGTGACTTCGTGCGCGCCGACCGCGCGCAGCGTGCCCTCGACCGAGAGGAGTTCGCCGGGGGCGCGGTCGGCGGGGGTGACGAGGATGCGGTCGTCCTCGCGCAGGCGGGTTTCGATGCGCTCGTCGCGGGCCAGGGTGAGGAGTCCGGCCCCGGGAGGGATGTGGCCGCGCGGGGCGAGGTTGCCGATGCTGATCCCCTCCTGGCCTTCGAGGGTGGCGAGGGGCGTGGCGGTGAGGTGGTAGAGGGCTTCGCGGCCGGTGCGCTCCTCGTCCTGGAGCTGGCGGTGGAGCCAGACCCAGTAGATGTAGAGCTCTTGGGGCAGGTGGCGGAAGAAGTTGGCGATCGGGGCCCTGGTGGTGCGCGCCGATTCGCAGATGTTGCGCGCCGAGGCGACGCAGATCTGGCAGGGGGTGGAGGAAGCCTGGAGCGACCAGTCGCCGCCGAGGCCGCGAATGCGGCGGCCGATCCCGGCGATCGTGTCGATGCGGTAGCGGTCGTAGCCGGTGAGGAGGCCGGAGGTGGCGAGGAAGCCGATGTTGCGCGACTGCGCCAGGAGGTCGAGCGCGCGGTCGTTGCCGCCGTCGGCGATGCGGGCGCGGGCGCGGCGGACGATCGGGTGGTCCTCCAGGGGTAATTCGTGGGCGAGGTCGTCCTCGATGGCTTCGACATAGGTCTCAGGGTCGCCAGCGCCGAGCGCGCGGACGATCTCGCGGTAGGCGAGGGCTTGCAGGCCGCCGGGGCGGGGGATGCCGGTGAGGGGGTCTTTCTCGGCCCCGAAGCCGCCGCCGGTCTTAATTTCGTGCAGCGATTCGACCGCGCCGTCTGCGTCGTCGCCGCCGTGGCGGTAGACGAGGCGGTCGGCGCGACCGCTGATGCCGCGACCGGGCGCGAAGAAGAGGCGCTCTTGCAGCAGGGCGCGCTCGGCTTCGTCGTGGCCGTCGAAGGCGGTCAGGCGCTCCATGATCATCTCGCGCGCGGCGAGCGGGCGGCGGTGGAGGGCTTTGGGGCGACCGGAGGGGCGGTCGAGGAGCAGGTGGGCGAAGTCGTCGGCCCAGGTGCGCGCGACGGCGTCGTGGTAGGCGCGGGCGGCGGTTTCGTCGTCGGCACCGGCGGTGCGGGCGGCGGCGGCGTGGCGATACCCGGCGTGGATGGCGTTGCCGACGGTGAAGGTCGGGCTGGTGGCGTCGCGCAGCGGGTCGCGGTCCACGCCGACGAAGCCGCCGTAGAAGCTGGCGATCGGGCAGCCGTAGACGGTTTCGAGCTGGCCGCCGCTGAGGGTCCATTCGGGGGCGAGGATGAATTTGAGGAGCACGATGATCGTGCCGCCCTTGCTGGTTTCGGCGGCGACGGCTTTGAGGAGTTGCAGGCGGAGGCGGTTGGGACGCTCGGCCTGTTCGAGGCCGTCGAAGGTGCGCGCCAGGGCGGGGAAGTAGTGCGAGAAGGCGGTGCTCTGGGTGCAGCCAGGGTACCACTCGCCGTTGAAGACGTAGGCGCGGCCGAGCGGGTGGCCATCCTCGGCGGTGAGTTGGAGGGCGATACGGCTGCGCGAGGTCCATTCGATGTCGCGCTCGGCGATCACCGGGATGTCGAGGCGTTGGGGGACGCCGACGTTGGCGCGGAGGTTGGCGAGGGCGGCGGCGGGGGATTGGGCGGCGGTTGCCACGGTCCTTATCCTTCGTCGAGAGTTGGTCGGGGTGGCAGGAGCCCTTCGAGGGAGATGAGGAGCGCCGGGATGGCAACGGCGACGGTTTCCCAGAGGATGTCGGGGTTGACGTCGTCGTAGCGGTGGATCAGGACATCGCGCAGTCCCGCGATCTGTCGCCAAGGGATCTGCGGGTGCTGTTCGCGAAAGTCCATGGATAGGCGCTTGGTTGCCTCGCCGAGAATATCGAGTTGGCGCTCCACGGCAGATTGTGTCTTGCGATCGGCCAGAAAGGCGTTCTTCGCCAGTCCGCCGGCCCATTCGACAACCAGCCGGGCGGCGTTAAGGATATCGAGCAAGGACGCGTCGTCGCGGGCCGACATCAGACAATCCGCTCGGCAGTGTCGAGGATTGCCGCGCGGCGAATCCAGTTCGGGCTGGACTCGATCCCTTGCCTGGTGACCAGATCGACCCGGCGTCCGAATAGCTGCTCCAATTCCTCCTTCAGGGTCACTAGATCGAAGAGGCTTGGCTTCGATTCTGGCGTGAATGCGACAAGCACATCAACATCGCTATCTTGCCGGAAATCGTCGCGCAAGATCGAGCCGAAGAGCGACAGTTCATTAATGCCCCAGCGGCGGCAGAAGACCTTCAGTTGTTCGCGTTCGATCGTCAGGTTCGGCTGCATCATGATCACCTTATGACTTGCCAGGACGCTCACCGCATTATGGATGAGATTGTACGCGAACGGTGGGCCTACTTTCGCTGGCGTGGTGGGCGTTTTGCTGCGGAAGCCTCGCTCCTCTCATCCGCCATATCCGGCGCGATCCATTCGGTGATGGTGAATTGGTTCATGCCCTGGACGGCGTCGCGGCCGAGGTCGGCGGTGAGGCGAGCGACGAGGGCGTTGAAGAGTTCGCGCGGGCGGATGGGGTCGGCCTTCCTGGGGTCGTCGGTCGGGGCGGGGTCGGGGAGGCCGATCATGGTGGCGAGGGTGGAGCGAGTGCGGGTGACGAGGTCGGCGAGGTAGGTGTCGGTCGGGGGGATGGGATGGTCGGTGGCGAGGTGGAGCAGCCAGAGTTGGGCGGCTTCGTCCTGGCCTGCGGACATGGCGACCTGGGCGCGGAGGAGTTTCCAGGCGACGGCGAGGAAGGGGTCGCCTTTGGTGGCGGCTTCGCGCAGGGCGAGGAGGCGGTCGATCTCGTCGCGGTAGTGCAGGCGTTCGGTGGGGTCGAGCAGATCGAGCGGGCGGGTGGCCTCGTCGAGGTCGGCGAGGGTGAGGCGGAGCTTTTCGTCGAGGCGGGTGTAGACGATGGCTGAGGTGTGACGGGTGAGTTGCTTGAAAAGGGTGATGCGCTGCTGCGTGGCGGGATCGTGGCTGCGCTCGGCGGCTTCGTCCAGGCGGGCGCGGGCGGCGGCGAAGCCCCAGGCGCGGAGGGCGCCGATGGCGCCGCGCAGGGCGGCGTCGGCGAGGTCTTCAGCGGGGTTTTGGGGCGTGTTATCGAGCGCGAGGAGGGCGTGGGCGCGCTCGGCGGCGAGGGTGCGCGCGGCGATCTCGGCGGGGGCGAGGTTGGCCGGGAGTTCGATGATCGGGTCGCCCCCGGCGAAGCGTTCGCGCTCGATCTGCTTCTTGAGTTCGGCGATGCGTTGGGAGAGGTTGGGCATTGGTCCTCTTGGGGGCGAGGTGCGGCGCTGGTTGATGTACGTACAGTAGCATGAGGGGAAGGTGGCGGCAAGGGTAGAGGATGGAAAGGACGGTTTACCGCAGAGGTCGCAGAGGACGCCGAGACGAGGAGACGGGGTGAGGAGAGAGGAGAGTGGAGAGTGGAGAGTGGAGAGAAGGGAGAAGGGAGAGGGAGACGAGAAGACCGCAGAGGCGCAGAGACGCAGAGAACGACGCAGAGACGGATGAGGAACGAAGAAGGGACGAGATTAACCACAGAGGACACAGAGGGGACGAAGACGGAAGGGAGAAGGGCGAAGGGGCGGGTTCTTCGCTGGCGCTCAGGATGACATAAGATAAGGTGATGGTCTATGGGGTGTTATTCGGGGGTGGGCGATTTTTCGGCGAGGACGGCGTAGATGGGGTCGTGGGTGGGGGTGTGCCAGCCTTGGGTGGTGAATTGGGGTTGGGGCTGCGGTCGATCAGGCGGAGGTTGGTGTAGTTGCCGGCAAGTTGGGAAGTAGGACTGGACGAGGGCGATGTGTCCGGCGTCGTCCAGTTGGGTCCAGATGCGGACGGCTTTGGTGGGGAAGAGGCGGTTGGAGAAGAAGATGATGAGGGGTGCGCCGGGTTTGAGGACGCGCCAGATTTCCTGGAAGAGGGTGATGGGGCGGGTGACGTATTGGATGGAGACGGTGATGATGGCGAGAGTCGAATTCGTCGTCGGGGAAGGGGAGGAGGGGCATGGTGTTGAGGTCGTGGACGACCCAGGCGTCGAGTTGGGTGTTGGCGGCGAGTTCGGTGGCGTTCATGCCGAGACCGACGACGACGCGGGCGGGGTGCGGGCGGGAGGTGCGATTTCCAGCTGCTCATCAGGTCGAGGATGGTGGCGTCGGGTGGGATCAGGTCGGCGAGGATCTCGCCGATGATGGCGATGGCGGTGTCGTCGATGTGCGTGACGAGGCGTGGGGTGTCGTAGAAGTTGGCGTCGTCGGTGGGATCGAGGCGGGCGAAGTGCTCCGGGGCGAAGGGGGGATCGACGGGGAAGGGGTTGGTGGGCATTGGGGGTGGCCTCCGTGGGGGTGTGGGGTCGCTGGGGGAAGTATCGCACAGTGGAGGGGGACGGTTCGAAGGTTTGAAGGTTTGAAGGTTCGCAGGTTCGCAGCCACCTTGTTGAACTTTCGAACATTCAAACCTTGAACTCTCGTCAGTAGCGGGCGCGGGGGGGCTTGGGTATACTAGCGGCGCGTGTATGGGGGCGGAGGGGTCCCGGTGGGTCCCCCGGTCTTCAAAACCGGTGGCCGTCGTAGCCCGGCGGTGGTGGGTTCGACTCCCATGCGCCCTCGCCATTCGCGCTCCCGACCCGCGCTGTGCTGAGAGGCTGGCGCGGGTCGGGGTTTTTTCGGTTGCAAGTTGCAGGTTGGCAGGTTACAGGTTGTTGGAACGAGAAACTTGCAACCTGTAACCTGTCAACCTGCAACATCCTCCTCCAGCGTGTTGGCGAGCTCGGCCAAGGTGGTGATTTCGAGGTCGGGGGCGGGGCCGTGGGGGTCGAAGGGGAGGGTGAGGCGGTTGCACCAGGCGACGCGGAAGCCGAAGGTTTTGGCTCCGACGGCGTCCCAGGCGTTGGCGGTGACGAAGAGGATGCGCGCGGCCGGGAGGTCGAGCGCGGCGGTGGCGAGGGCGTAGGCGCGCGGGTCGGGCGGGTAGGTTTGCGCAGCATCGATGCTGAGGACGGCGGCGAAGCGGTCGGTGAGGCGGGTGTGGCGCAGGAGGGCGTCGAGCATCGCCGGGCTGCCGTTGGAGAGGATCGCCAGCGGGCGCGGGGCGAGGGCGTCGAGCGCGGCGCGGACCTCGGGGAAGGGTGCGAGGGTGCGCCAGGCGTCGAGCAGGTCGGCGAAGATCTCGTCGTCGATGTGGGTGCGGAAGCGCCTGAGGGTCTGCTCCAGCGCCTCGGCGGTGACGGTGGCGAAGTCGGCGTAGCGGCCCATCAGGCTGCGCTGCCAGCTATACTCGAGTTGCTTGGCCCGCCAGTGGGCGACGAACGCGGGTGGGTCGAGCGAGATGGTGGCGCAGGCGGCCTCGACCGAGCGGACGTCGAAGAGGGTGCCGTAGGCGTCGAAGACGAGCGCGGCGACCGGCGCGGCGGTGGCCTCGGCGAGTCCTTCGCGCAGGCGCGCGATGCTGCGGTCCTGCCAGGCGTCGCGGACGTGGGGGGGGATGGCGCGGCGGGGCATGGGGCCTCCGAGTGCTGAGTCGTGAGTCGTGAGTCGTGAGTGAAGTACGAATGACGAATGACGAATGACGAATGAGAACGGACCTCACCCCGCCGCTGCGGCGGCACCCCTCTCCCGCGAGGAGAGGGGAGGGGGGGCGACCGATGTTTGTGGACCATTATGGCAGATTGATGGGGTGATGACAGGAGACGAGCAGACGCCGGATGCGATCTATGCCGGGCGGCGGGAGCGATTCGCGCGCGAGGCGGCGGCGCTGGAGGCGCGGTGGAATCGGGTGGCGAATCTGCGGCTGGCGGCGTTCCTGGTGGCGGTTGCGTGCCTGGGGTGGGGCGTTCGCGTGCGCTTGTGGCCGCTGGTTGGGGTGGGGGGGCTGCTGCTGGTCGCCTTTCTGGTGCTGGTGCGCCACCATGTGATGCTCGGGCGGGCGCGGCGGCGGGCGCTGGAGTTCGTGGCGATTGCGGTTGAGGCGGCGGCGCGGCGGCGGCGCGATTGGGAGGCGCTGCCGCTGCGGAGCGCGTATCGCGCCGGGGGGGAGCATCCCTACGCGGCGGATCTGGATGTGTTCGGGCGGGCTTCGCTCTTTCACCTGCTCTATCCCGGTGGGACGGCGCTTGGTGAGCGGACGCTGCGCGAGTGGTTGCTGGCGGCGGCTGCGCCGGGATGGCGCGCGAGCGGCAGCGGGCAGTCGCGGAGCTTGCGCCGCGCATCGATCTGCGGGATGACCTCGTCGCGAGTGGGCGGCTGACAGAGGGGCCGCCGCCGGATCCCGCGCTGTTCCTGCGCTGGGCGGAGGGGAGCCGTGGCTGCTGCGACGCACGGCATGGCTCTGGGCGGCGCGGATCATGCCGCCGCTCTTCTGGGTCTGCCTGGGGCTCTGGTTGACCGGGACGGTGACGTTTCCGCTCTATCTGGTCTGCCTGCTGCTGATCGAGATTATCTGGCGCGTGCATGGCAAGCGCACGATGGCGTTGCTGGCAACCGTCTCGGCGCAGCAGCGGAGTTTGCAGCATTTTGCCGCGTCGTTCGCGGTGTTGGATGGGGTGGGGTTCGACGCGCCGCTGCTGGCGCGGTTGCAGGCTGACCTCTCGGCTGAGGGGATGTCGGCGTATCGGCAGATGCAGCGGCTGGCGTGGCTCGGGCAGTTCGTGATCCCGCCGGAATCGGGGTCGCACGGGCTGTTGCAGCGGCTGTGTCTGTGGGATTTGCACACGCTGGCGGGGTTGGAGCGGTGGCAGCGGGATGCGGGCAAGCGCGCTCGGCGCTGGCTGGAGGCGCTGGGGGAGATCGAGGCGCTGGCGGCACTGGCGGGGCTGGCCCACGCGCAGCCCGAGTGGGTGATGCCGGAGATTGACCCGGCGGCGGGGTCGGTGACGGCGACCGCGCTGGGGCATCCGCTGCTGGCGGACGAGGCGCGGGTGGCGAACGATGTGGCGGTGGGGCCGCCGGGGAGTTTTCTGCTCGTCACCGGCTCGAACATGTCGGGAAAGAGCACGCTGCTGCGCGCGATCGGGACGAATCTGGTGCTGGCG
Organism: Chloroflexia bacterium; assembly: GCA_046328475.1. GTDB lineage: Bacteria > Chloroflexota > Chloroflexia > Thermomicrobiales > CADCWN01 > CADCWN01. Next base: position 168,820 of record JAXLWN010000007.1, read on the forward strand.
GGGGCCGGGGGGCCGGTCTGCGCGGCGGCGTTGCGGCTGCCGCCGGTGGCGCTCTGGACGAGCATGCGGATCGAGGATTCGCTGGCGCAGGGGGTGTCGTACTATCTGGCGGAGCTGCGGCGACTGAAGGCGATCGTGGACGCGGCGCGGGCGACGCTGTCGGAGGATGGGCCGCGCCTCTGCTATCTGCTCGATGAGATGTTGCAAGGGACGAATACGGCCGAGCGGCAGATCGCCGCGCGCCGGATCATCGGCCATCTGGTGCGCTGCGGGGCGATCGGGGCGGTCTCGACGCACGATCTCAATCTGGCGGATGCGTCGCCGCTGGCAGAGGCGGCGCGGGCGGTCCACTTCACCGAGCAGTTCGCGAGCGGACCGGAGGGGACGACGATGACGTTCGATTACCATCTGTGGCCGGGGATCGCGACTTCGACGAATGCGCTGAAGTTGATGGAGATGATCGGGTTGACGCTCGATGAGTAGTGCTGAGTGCTGAGTGCTGAGTGCTGAGTGCTCAGTGCTCAGTGGGGTGGACCGCACCCCCCGGCCCCGCACCCACTGCGGTGGGTACCCGCCGCGAGGAGAGGGGATGACTCATGCGACAACGGTGGTTGTCAGAGCAAGGTGCTTATTCTCCCGCTTGCTCTGATTCCCGGTGCGCGGGAGGTGGGCGTGCTATACTCGGTGGCGCATTCATCATTTGCCCCACCGGGAGGCCGCCGATGGCCGACCAGACTGGACGCCACCATGTTCCCGCGCCTGACGCGTTGGCGCTTGTTGGGCGTGGGCGCGAGTTGGGTGTGCTGCGCGGCGCTCTCGCCGCTGCGCTGGCCGGGCGTGGCGGTCTGGTGCTGATTGGCGGCGAGGCGGGTATCGGCAAGTCGGCGCTCGCCGAGGCGATTTGTGCCGATGCCACTCAGCAGGGCGCGTTGGTCCTTGTCGGGCGGTGCTACGACCTGACGGAGACGCCGCCGTATGGGCCGTGGCGTGAGGTGTTCGACCGCGCTCCGCGCGATGATGGGCTGCCGGTCTTGCCGATGGCGGTGTTGTCGCCGGAGCGGGGCGGTGAGGTGCTGGCGAGCCAGGATGCGCTGCTGACCCGCGTGCGGGACTATGTCGCCGCGCTCGCTGCCGCCCGTCCAGTGGTGCTGCTGCTCGATGACTTGCACTGGGCCGATCCGGCGTCGTTCGATCTGCTGCGCACCCTCGCGCGTGGCCTGGCGGATCTGCCATTGTTGCTTCTCACCACTTATCGCAGCGATGAATTGACCCGGCGACATCCCCTCTACCAACTCCTGCCTATCCTGGTGCGCGAGGCGCGGGCGATCAGGCTCGATCTGCGTCCGCTCGACCAGGAGGGACTGCTGGAACTGGTGCGAGGACGCTATACGCTGCCTGCGGATGCTAATGTGCGCCTGGCTGGTTATCTAGTAGGGCGGTCCGAGGGGAACCCATTCTATGCGGGGGAGGTGCTGCGCGCGGTAGCGGAGGCCGGGATTCTCGCCCGCGAAGGCGATGACTGGATGCTGGGCGACCTCGCGGCGGTAGGGGTGCCGACACTGCTGCGGCAGGTGATCGATGCGCGGATTGATCGGCTGGGCGAGGAGGTGCGGGGGCTGCTGGCGGTCGCGGCGGTGATCGGGCAGGAGGTGCCGCTCGCCGTTTGGGCTGCTGTCTCCGGGGTAGGGGAGGATGCGCTGTTTAGCCTGAGCGAGCGGGCTGCCGAGGCGCGGCTGCTGGAGCCGACGGCTGAAGGGATGCGCTTTGCCCACGCGCTCATCCGTGAGGCGCTGTATGAGGGGATCTTGCCGTTGCGGCGGCGGGTGCTGCATCGGCGCGTCGCAGAGGCCATCAAAGTCGCGTCGGCCCCTGACCCTGACACTGTCGCCTATCATTTCCGGCAGGCGGGGGACGCACGGGCGGCCGAATGGCTGATTC